>DAITOK010000001.1:0-135501 GCA_036834125.1 Chloroflexota bacterium
AGCTCGTGCCGTGAGGTGTTGGGTTAAGTCCCGCAACGAGCGCAACCCTCGTCCTATGTTAAATTCTCATAGGAGACTGCCTTGTACAGCAAGGAGGAAGGAGAGGATGACGTCAAGTCAGCACGGCCTTTATGCTCTGGGCTACACACACGCTACAATGGACGCTACAGAGGGTTGCCAAGGAGCGATCCGGAGCTAATCCCAAAAAAGCGTCCTCAGTTCAGATTGCAGGCTGAAATCGCCTGCATGAAGGCGGAGTTGCTAGTAACCGCGGATCAGCTACGCCGCGGTGAATACGTTCTCGGGCCTTGTACACACCGCCCGTCACGCCATGGGAGCTGGCAACGCCTGAAGTCGATGAGCTAACCCTGACTCGTCGGGGAGGCAGTCGCCTAAGGTGGGGCTGGTGACTGTGACGAAGTCGTAACAAGGCAGCCGTACGGGAACGTGTGGCTGAATCACCTCCTTTCTAAGGAGTCTTGAGCGCAAGCTTAGGAATTCCTAGGTCGGTCGCTAGACGCTGAAGTCTAGCGTGTAATCTTTGTAAGTTTTCCTTCCTTCCACTATTCAGTTGTTAAAGTTTTTTGTCTATAGTTCCTTCACTCCTTTGTCAGTCTCTACAAAGTATCATCGTTGCCTTTTAGCTTCATAGGTTGCTTTTCCAGATACTTCTTTGCTGTGAAAAGAACGCTTCCTCTCAACTTAACACCTCTTTGCCTGTTGCTCCTGAGAATTCTCCTGAAGAAAAACCCTTGGCAAATGTAAGGTATGTTATAATATGTTATAATGTTGGCTAATAGCTAGAACCTCGAAAAATTATGAGGGGGTGCAATATGGATAGATACTTGAGAGTAATGCTAGTATTTGCCGTTGTGCTGGCGGGTGGGTTAATTTTCGTGCCCTCTGCTTACATAGGTGCTGGAGGAATGGTAGGTAACCAGGGTTTCGAACTGGGAGAGGAAGGAGTTCCATCAGGATGGAACTTGACCGGAAACGCTAGGCGCGTAGACACGGGTCCTATCTATGATGGCAGTTGGGCTGCGCAGGTAACCGGGAACGGTGACACGCTTACCAAATGGTTGTGTTTGGGGAATGGCACTGTGCTCCCGATAACCTATGAAGTATGGGGGTGGATTTATGTTACTGGCAATGTCACAGGTATTATTGCTTTCGATTTCTGGGTGGGGCTTAATGGGACTCAGGTAAGCTCCACGACGATACTATCTGCCACTGACACGAATGGTGTCTATGTACAAAGGGCTGGCTCGATGATGTCGCCTACTGGCGCGACCTATTTGAGAATTCGCCTGTACGGCGTGGGCTGGAGCGAGGAAGAAGAAGTACGGTTTGACGAGATCGGTTGCTGGCCAGTGACAGGCTACTGCTTTATCGCTACCGCAGCTTATGGCACAGAGACGGCTGCTCAGGTCAACATATTGCGAGACTTCCGAGATCGGGTGTTGTTGAAGAACCCCCTAGGCTCGCTATTGGTAAATGCCTATTACAAGCTCAGCCCCCCTGCAGCCGCTGTAATTGCAGAGCACGATTTTGTACGTGCTGTGGTCAGGGAAATATTTCTCAACCCAGTGGTGAAGCTTTTGCAGTGGTCACAAGAGCTCTGGCGAGCTTAGCTTATCATATCATCAATTTGTGCTTCTTATTTGCGGGTAGGTTCAAGCGAACTAGTATAATTGGAATATCGAGATTGAATTGTGGCAGCTTTCAAGCTGATGCGAGATTCTAGATAAAAGACTGAGATTTTGCTAGTTGCCGTGCCTGCAAATATTGTGGATTGGGCGAATCGACGTGGCTAATCCAATCAAGTTTGGTACCGATGGGTGGCGGGGAATTATCGCCGATGACTTCACGTTTGACAATGTGCGCATCTGCGCTCAAGCAGTAGCGGAGTATCTCAAGCAGAACGGGCTGGATAAACAACCTCTGGTTATCGGCTACGATACACGCTTTGCCTCTGAGGATTTTGCGGCTGCGGCTGCTGAGGTATTAGCTGGCAACAATATTAAAGTTCGTCTGTGCCTCAAACCCACTCCTACACCCGTAGTGAGCTTTGCTGTACAGACTACTAAATCTGCTGGGGCTATCATGATAACCGCCAGTCATAATCCTGGTTCCTGGAACGGTTTCAAATACCGGTCCCAGGATGGAGCTAGCGCTTCGGGAGAGGTTACTTCTCAGATAGAGAAAAATATTGCCTCTCTCCTTCAAAAGAAGGAAAGTGTAAGAAAGCTCGCCCTGGACAAAGCTTTAAAGAAAGGCACTGTGGGCTATTTGGATCCTTCTCCTGCCTACTTGACACACCTTAGGCACTTCGTGGACATAGAAGAATTGCGTCGCCACAAACTAAATGTAATAGTTGACCCTATGTACGGTGCTGGGATTGGCTATTTTAGGGAAATCCTTGATGGTAGTAATTTAAGAATCACTGAGATTAATGCTGAAAGGAATCCTTCATTTCCCCAGATTCATCCTGAGCCTATTGCCAAGAACCTGACCAAGCTTTGCCGACTGGTTGTGGAGAAGAAGGCTGACGTAGGATTAGCTACTGATGGAGATGCTGACCGCATTGGTATTGTGGATGAGAAGGGGCAATTCTTGACCCAGCATCAGGTTTTTGCCTTGCTTTGTCTGTATCTCTTGGAAATTCGAAGAGAACATGGTGCCATAGTAAGGACGCTAACCTCTACGATGATGCTTTCTCGTCTGGCACAACTTTTCAAGGTGCCCGTCTATGAAACGCCTGTTGGTTTTAAGTATGTTGCTCCTTTGATGAGAGAGAAAAGTGCTATCATCGGTGGGGAAGAGAGTGGTGGCTATAGCTTTCGTGGTCACGTTCCAGAGAGGGATGCTATACTTGCTGGGCTTTATTTTCTCGACTTTATGGTGAAAACAGGAAAAACACCATCCCAGCTTTTGGATTATCTTTACAGTAAAGTGGGATCCCATTACTATGACCGCAGGGATTTTCATATCTCCGCAGCCAAGCGTAAAGCCATTGTGCGCCGCTTGAGCTCTAGCCTCCCAAAAGTCTTGTCTGGTTCCAATGTGGTCAGAATAGACACTACTGACGGGTTTCGCTTCTTGCTTAACGATGAAGCTTGGCTGCTTATCCGCTTTTCTGGCACAGAACCACTTGTGCGTATTTACGCTGAGGCTGAAAGCTTGGAAAAGGTGAAGTTGCTGCTGGACGAGGGTAAAAACCTGATAGGTCTCTGAATTTGCTCAATTTGAAACCTGGCTTAGTCTCCAGCAAAATCACCACAAATTTCATTTTTGACGTAGCAGCAAGCCCTCTGGATAAAAGATTTATATTTGACATGCTAGTTGGTCATCGCTACAATGTAGCTCGTTGCCTTTAGCACACGCAAGGATCTTTTCCCAAGCTGACAGAATCGCAAAAGCTATTACTGATGCAAGACTATTATGAAATTAGGTGGCATGGGCGGGGTGGTCAGGGCGCCATAACAGCAGCCAAAATTTTGGCACAAGCAGCCTACTTAGATGGCTATAAAGGGGTGACCGCAGCACCGTTCTTCGGTGCCGAGAGAAGAGGCGCTCCTGTCAGTGCTTCAACTAGAATTGCCACACGAACTGTCATGGTTGTGTCCCAGATAGAAACACCCAATGTGGTAGTAGTGCTCGATCATACCCTACTGAAATACAAAGAAGTAACCAGTGGACTGCTCAAAGGGGGATGGTTAATTGTCAACTCTTGGCAGCATCCTGGGGAACTTGACATTGCAGGCGAGTTCAATGTTGCTACCGCTGACGCTACCAGGGTATGTTCAAATTTGGGGCTGGTAGTGGCAGGACTCACGATTGTGAATACTGCAATATTAGGTGCCTTTGTCCGTGCTACCGAAGCAGTAAGTATGGCGAGTATAGAGAAGGCGATAAGAGAAAGATTTCCTGATACCGAGGTAGATATTAATCTTACTGCAATTAAGCAAACCTATATGCTAACCAAACTTGAAAAAAGAGCTGAGCAGTAAAACCATGGGAACTAGGGAATGTCAGCATATCTGTGGCGAATCGTCTCCGGCGATTGGCGAAGCGGGCAAAACCGGCGAGTGGCGTAACTCGTTTCCTAAGATAGACCGGGAAAGATGTCTTCTAGCTAAACAGAGCAAGCCTTCTTGTTTTCTGTGCTGGCTTTATTGTCCCGATGCTGTTATTAGTAAGACAATACCCGTTGAGATAAACCTAGAATATTGTAAAGGCTGCGGGATATGTGCGCAGGTATGTCCAGCAGGCGCTATAACGATGGTATTTGAACACGAGGCTGGTGCTGATAAGAAGGACTAGCAGACATTGTGAACAAAAAGATAGCTAAGAAAAGCAATATTCGAATACTTGATGGCAATCAAGCGGCAGCCTTAGGGGCGAAACTGAGCCGGGTTCAGGTGATCGCTGCCTACCCTATTACACCACAGTCACCAGTCACTGAAAAACTCTCGGAGTTCGTGGAAAGAGGAGAACTTGATGCCCAATATATTGCCGTTGAGAGTGAGCACAGCGCTCTCGCTGTATGTGTCTCAGCTTCCATGGTGGGCGCTAGAACGTTTACCGCCACTAGCGCCCATGGTTTGGCTTATATGCATGAGATGTTGCACTGGGCTGCTGGAGCTCGCCTTCCTCTGGTCATGGCCTGTGTAAACCGCGCTATGGGGGCTCCATGGAATATCCTGAATGACCAGCAGGATTCTATCTCTCAGCGAGACACTGGTTGGATACAGATATACGCTCGGAACAATCAAGAGATAATAGACTCGGTAATTCAGGCTTACAAGATCGCAGAGTCAATCTATGTACCGGTTATGGTCTGTTACGACGGCTTTATCCTGTCTCACACTGAAATGCCAGTGGACATCCCGGCACAGGAGGATGTGGACAAATTTCTGCCTCCATATAAACCACACACAGTGCTTGATCCTGCTAATCCCAGAAACTATAACCTTGTGACTCTAGCTAACCCACGAGTTAACAGTGAGGGTGTCCTCTGCCATGGCTACATGGAGCTGCGGTATCTTCTCCAAGAAGCACTGCAAAACTCCAAGGAAACGATGATCAAAGTCGGTCAAGAATTTGGTCAATTGTTTGGCAGAAATTATGCCAATATGTGTTGGGAACACAGGTTAGATGATGCCGATGTCGTTATTGTAGCCATGGGTAGTCTAGCAATGGAGGCAACAGTAGCTGCCGATATGCTTCGAAAAGCGGGGCACAAAGTAGGTGTTTTAGGTTTAAGAGTATTCCGACCGTTTCCCAAAACAGAGGTAGTAAAAGTATTGAAAAACTCTTGTCTTGTCGTGGTTTTCGATAAGAATATTAGCTATGGTTTAGAAGGTGCTACTTGTTCGGAGATAAAGGCGGCTCTTTATGGAAGCCCTGTGAGGGCAGCTATTCGAAACTTCATTGTTGGGTTGGGTGGCCGTGACATCAAAGCTAGAGAACTCGTAGACGCAGTAAACAGGTCACTCTTGTCAATGAAAGAAGGCGATTTAAATAAGGAATCTCCCGAATGGATATGCGACATATAAGAGAGCTTACACAATGAAAGTTACTGCAGCTAACCTGACCGAAAAAGAATATTTATTGCCAGGAAATAGAACTTGCCCTGGCTGTGCCTTGGCACTTGCTTACCGGCATATTCTAAAGGCACTAGAAGGACAGGTGATTGTGACAGTACCTCCCAGTTGTCTTACTGTATTGCACGGCATGTATCCTGTAACATCGGTTGCCATTCCCTGTGTGAATACCCCGTTTGCCTCCACCGCAGCCTCGGCTAGCGGTTTGGTTGCTGGGTTGAAAGCTTTGGGCAAAAGAGGGCTGACTGTGTTGGCTATCGCTGGTGACGGTGGGACACATGATATAGGACTCCAGGCATTGAGCGCTGCTGCGGAAAGGCAGACTGACTTTATTTATATCTGCTATGACAATGAAGCCTACATGAACACAGGAAATCAGCGTTCGGGCTCGACGCCATTGGGCGCAATTTCAGGCACTACACCAATTCTAGGCAAGCAGCAAAACCAAAAAGATATAACTGCTATCATGGAAGCTCATAATATACCTTATATCGCTACTGCTAACGCTTCCCATCCCTTGGATCTTTATGAAAAAGTGAAGAAGGCTAGGGCAATACAAGGAACGAGGTTTATACATGTGTTTATACCATGTCCTCCAGGATGGGGCTTTTCCTTCAAGGATACTATCAAGATTGGCAAGCTGGCAACAGAGACGGGATGGGTGATACTTTACGAGATTGAGAATGGTGTTTTCCGCCTTACCGCGGCTAGTCAATCTATTGCTCAGAGAGGCAGTTTGAAGTCATTGAGAGAATATATCCAGGGGCAAGGAAGGTTCAAAAATATCACCGAAGAGCAGATTGCCGAATTACAAAGGTGGGTGGATGCCCGGTGGAAGCGGTGTATGGCTCGAGCGGGCAATTCATATTCTGAGTAACTGATTTTCCGGCTTTTTTGGAATTGCACAAGCAGCATTCGCGATTTTTGGCGTTTAACTTTTTGGCGGAGGGAGAGGGATTCGAACCCTCGACTCCGATTTTACTCGGAGTAAGCGCTTAGCAGGCGCCCGCACTAGACCACTATGCGATCCCTCCACATCCACGCTGGCTGGGTTATTATGCCACACGTTAGCTATATTGACAAAATTCAGAAATCTTAGCCAAGTAGATGTGGCACATCGGGATAACTTGAAGTTTATGTTTCGCATTTACGTGGCAGCTTCTACGCCAGTGGGGTGCTCTTTTCTTCTGACGAAGATGCCAGGATATCTGTGATGCGGCAGCGAAACGTACCAGCCGGAGCGCTAACTTCTACTATCTCCCCCTTTTCTTTATCCAAGATTGCTTTGCCCAAGGGAGAAGCGACGGAGAGTTTACCCTTGGCGGGATTTGCCTCTCGTGGGTCAACTAACGTATAGACGAGCTCTCTGCCTGATGATAAATCCTGAAGCACTACCTTGTCCCCGAATTTCGCTTTGGATGAGCCTCGGGCTTCCTTTATTATTTGTGCCTGATTTAGGATTGCTTCTATTTCCTTAATCCTTCCGTCCAATCGTGCTTTACGTTCTCTAGCAGCTGCTAGAGGAGCATTTTCCCGGAAATCCTTATCGACGGCAGCCTTTTTCATCTCATCAATAACCAAGGTTCGCTCACTCTTAAGTTCAGCTAATTCTTTCTCCAATTTTGCATAGCCCTCTGGAGTTAGTGTAACTTGAGGCTGCTCAGTTTGCCATACCGTGACTATCTTTACCGTGGTCTTTTTTGCTCGGAGGTGAGGAGCCAAGTTTGTACTAGTGAATCCCTTTTTCCTGATGTATGTAAGGAAAGACCGCAGAGGCGTGATTATTGACGGTGTGATTTGTTCGCCATAGCTTGCCACATCTAAAGGGCTGACGTCTTTGACCTGTCTTGATGTCCCGAGCCATCTTATGAATTTAAATATCTCGACTCGGGTCTGTTCTTTTTCTTCCGGAGGTAAACTTGATAGAAAGGCGTTAGCTGCTTCTGCTAATGTTGCATTACGCTCGAGATCCTCAGCCACAAGAAATAAATCATAGCTTCAAAAAGTGTCACTGTCAATTTACACTTTTGCGGGGACTGTCAGTCTTTATCTTCTTAGCTTGGTGTGCTAATCTAACATGCTTGTACTGAAATCATAAGAAAATGTGTATTCTATATGCGGTATAGCTGTCCAGGGATGTCGCGATGAAGGTCTTAGTTCAATGTGATTTCGACGGAACGATTACCGAGGAAGATATTAGTTTTCTTCTTTTAGATACCTTTGCCCAAGGGGACTGGCGGCGATTGCTGCGAGAGTATAAGGAGCACAGAATTTCCGTCGGGGAGTTCAATACCAAGGCTTTTGCCATGGTTAAAGCTGATAACTCTACGATGCTTGAAGCACTGAAGGGAAAAGTTAAGGTACGAGCGGGATTTCAGGAATTGGTAGATTACTGCCGACAAAAAGGCTTCAGATTGGTCATTGTCAGCAACGGTCTGGCTTTTTACATAGTAGCTATATTGAAAAACCTGGGACTAGAAGACATTGAAGTCTATGCGGCACAAGCCTCTTTCCATCCCATGGGGATGAAAGTCCATTATGCAGGACCCAGTGGCGAAGTAATACAGGAGGGGTTTAAAGAGACATACACCAGGTTGTTCAGAAAGCAGGGTTATGAGGTAATGTACGTGGGAAATGGTGATTCAGATATTGCCCCAGCCAGATACGCTCACCACATTTTTGCCACTGGCGATTTGCTGGCATATTGCAAAGAAAACAAGCTTAGTTGTAAACCTTTTGAGAATTTCTTTGACGTCGTAAAAGAGCTAAGGCTTATGTAGCTGCGCTCTCAAAGTTTCCACCATTCCACACAGACTTGAATTCCTCACCTTCAATCATAGGCATCATGGCATCAACTACATTGGCATCATATTTTGTTCCCTTGCCATCTCTGAGCTCTTTTAGAATCTCGGTTGTACTTTTTGCTGGCCGATAGGGACGATGGGAACCCATAGCTTCCACCACATCGCAGACAGCTAGGATACTGATTTCCAGGCTTAACCTATCTGCTGCAGTGCCATTGGGATAGCCTGAGCCGTCTAGCCGTTCGTGGTGTCGCAGTGCCACCTCGGCTACCGGCCAGGGAAGGTTGGCATCCTTTAATATGGTATAGCCCCGTCTGGTATGAGCGCGGATGAGAGCCCATTCTTCTTCACTTAATGACCCCGGCTTGGTGAGGATGCTCTTGGGGATGGAAACCTTTCCAATATCATGAAGCAATCCGTTGAAATAAAGCCTTTCAACCATGTCGTCGGATAGTCCCATGTTCTTGCCGACAAGGCGAGCCAGATTAGCTACTCTTTGCTGATGCTTAGCTGTATATGGGTCGCTATATTCAATCACGCGAGATATGATGGTTGTGAGATTGGTAAAGAACTTCTTCAATTGTTCTTCCGTTTTATAGTGTTTGATAATCTTGCTATAGAATCCTTCGGGTTCTAAGATTTTGTTTTTGCTCTTGATGAAATTTAGATAATGCTCGGTCAGGATTTTCTTACCATCTTTCCTGAAAATTTCCTGCACTATGCTGGATATGGGTTCATCCGTGCGCAGCAGTTTCTCTATTTGTATGGCGAGATATTCCTTGTTTACTTTGGTGAGAGCGTTGGTTGATTTCATTGCGGTTAATTCTTTGAGACAGTAGCTACACAGTTTTTCAAGAGCTGTCCTGCCCGCTGCCATGTCTTGGCTGACATCGGTAGAAAAAACTGCCTCCAGGGAATTGGCAAAGAGGTTGCAATAACGTTCTGCGCTCTCTGTCAATGTCTGTTCCAGTTGCTTATGCTTAGTGAGGTCACTCGCGACAACGAGCGCCACGAATTCACTGCCGTGCTGCCCCAGAGATAAAGAGAGCTCGATAGGAAAGGCAGAACCGTTCTTCCTCAATGCTTCACCCTCAATAAGCCCTGTTTCACCACAATTCCCGCTCAAGAAAGCCGTGATTAGTTCATATTGTCTATCACTGTATGCTTCGGGAAGTAGCTTGGTTATATGCTGACCTAAGATTTCTTTGGCGGAGTAGCCAAAAATTTGCTCAGCACCCTTATTCCAGAATACTATTGTCCCCTCCCGATTCATCCCCACTATGGCATCCTGGGAGGATGCCATAAGAGCTCTGTATATCCCTTCAATTCTAGGCGGCGTTTCTGATTTTCGATGCGGTGGTTCTATTTCCTTCATAAACAATTTTTCTTTTTACTATCATGTCTGCTTCCTTCCCTACTACCGCCGAAAATTCGGTTCTGTTTAGTCATTGTGCTTTGATTGTACTCAACTATCGCCAACTATACCAGATGCCCTGATGCTTTTGCAATAGGAGCGTGGGCAGAAGAAGATAAAAATCTAACCAATTTGAATATCTACAACAGTCCAGATGTTAAGTGTATGCCGGAGATATATCATAATCCTAGAATGGGAGCGATTCCTTGCATAGCTTCGATGCCCAGACTGATAAATTCTTCCAGTTCCAGTCCGATTTCTTGACATGTAGCCACTTGCTCACGATTTACTCCGGCTGCAAAGCTTTTCTCACGAAATCGCTTTATCACTGATTTGGCGGTCAATCCGTTTAGTTTATCGGGGCGAACTAGAGCAGCAGCGGTGATCAGCCCGCTTAAAGGGTCAGCACAGAACAGCGCCTTGTCCAATTTCGTTTCTCGGGGAACACCATGGATTTCGTTGTGGCATAGAATAGCATGCGCTATCGCCTTACTGGCTCCCAGCTCTTGGGCGATGTCAGCGCCCAATTTCCCATGACTGTTCATATCACCCTCAACCAGTTCCACGTCTATATCGTGGATAAGTCCGGTAATTCCCCATTCGTCTTCATTTTCTCCTAGTTTCCTAGCTAAAACTCGCATAATGGCTTCGGTGGCTAACATATGTCTAACCATGTTCTTATCTTGGACGTTGGTACGGATGGAATTAAGAATTTCTGTCCTGTGAAGCTTTGATTTCATGTCAAAACCTTTTCCCGCGACATTGCCAATATACCACGTAGATATTGCCCAGTTAAAGAGGTGTCGTTTTGAGCTAATTCCTCAGGCGTACCGGCGTCTACGAGGTAGCCGCCCTCATCACCAGCTCCTGGACCAAGGTCAATGACCCAGTCAGCGTTTTTGATAACGTCCAAGTGATGCTCGATGACAATTACTGTGTTTCCGTAGTTTACCAGACGCTGTAGCACATTAAGGAGGCAAGCGATGTCTGAGAAGGATAGTCCGGTAGTAGGCTCATCCAGTATGTAGAGTGTTTTGCCTGTGGAGCGTCGAGATAACTCAGCAGCTAATTTTACCCGCTGGGCTTCACCCCCGGAAAGGGTTGGCGCAGGCTGCCCCAGGCAAATATATCCCAAACCTACATCTCGCAATGTTTCTAACTTGTTTTTGACTTTGGGGAAGTGGTCAAAGAAAACCAAGGCTTCGTCCACTGTCATATCCAAAACCTCGGCGATGTTTTTTCCTTTAAAGCGGATTTCTAGTGCCTCGCGATTATATCGCTTCCCTTTACACACCTCGCAGGCGACAGTGACATTGGGCAGAAACTGCATTTCAATCTGTACATAGCCTGCACCTTCACAGGCTTCACACCTGCCTCCTTTTACGTTAAAGGAAAACCGCCCTGGCGGATAGCCACGCATTCTAGCTTCGGGAACAGTAGCAAAAAGCTCTCTAATAGGAGTGAAAGTCCCGGTATAGGTGGCTGGGTTGCTTCTGGGTGTCCTACCAATGGGCGATTGGTCAATATTCACAACCTTGTCAATATGTTCAGTACCCAGAATAGCATCACACTCGCCTGGCTTCTCCTTAGCCCGGTAGAAAATGCGCGCCAGCCTTTTATATAACACTTCACTAATCAGAGAGCTTTTGCCGCTTCCGGAAACACCAGTGACGCAGACGAATTTACCTAGTGGGATACGAACATCAATATTTTTTAAGTTATTCTCGCGAGCACCTTTGATGACCAGTTCCTTTCCTGAGCCACGGCGGCGCTCGACAGGCATGGGAATCTGTTTTGTTCTACTAAGGTATTGCCCAGTTATTGAGCGCGGACAATTCATTATGTTCTGAAGAGTACCTGTGGCAACAATTTCTCCCCCATGCTTGCCAGCCCCCGGTCCCATATCAATGATATGGTCAGCAGCTTTCATCATAGCTTCGTCGTGTTCCACAACGATTATGGTATTATCCAGGTCTCTGAGGCGTTTGAGCGTGGCGATCAAACGAGAGCCATCGGCAGGATGTAGCCCGACTGTTGGTTCATCGCAAATATAGAGGACACCACTGAGCCCGCTGCCAATCTGGGTTGCCAGGCGGATTCTCTGGGCTTCGCCACCACTCAGGGTAGATGAAGCACGATCCAGAGTTAAGTAGCTCAGTCCTATATCTCGGAGGAAGGTCAACCGAGCACGAATCTCTTTGATGATTTGCTTAGCTATAGCAAGTTCCCGGGGACTAATTCTAGCAGGCAACAGCTCTATCCAGCCCAAGGTGTCTGTCACAGATAGGGCAGTGACGTCCATGATGTTTTTATCCATGACGGTAACGGCCAACGATTCCGGCTTGAGCCTCTTGCCCTGGCAAGCCGGGCAAGGACTGGATGCCATATACCGTTCAATGTCGGCTCTAACACTGTCGGAGTCTGTCTCTCGATAGCGGCGCTCCAGATGGGGTATGACGCCTTCAAAATTCGTGTAGTAGTGGTGCAGCCTTCCATAGCGATCCTCATATATGGCGGGTACCATCTCGCTGGGGTCGCCGTAGAGGATCACTTGCAATTGCTCTTCGCTTAAGTCCTTTACTGGCGTGGATAGAGAGAAGCCGTAGCGGCGCCCCAGAGACTGCAATATACTGGTGTACCAGGTGCTCATCTGACCATTTCTGGTCCAGGGCTGGATAGCCCCTTCGCCTAGACTAAGCTCCTTGTCTGGGATAACCAAGTTAGGGTCAATTTCCAGCTTGCAGCCCAGACCCGTGCAAGCTGGGCATGCTCCGTAGGGACTGTTGAAGCTGAATGTTCTGGGGGCGATCTCCCCCAGGCTTACTCCGCAGTAAACGCAGGCAAAATGCTCGGAGAAAAGCAGTTCTTCGCCGTCAAGGATCTTGACGAGCACTACGCCAGAGCCCAGCTTAAGCGCTGTCTCGATGGAGTCAGCCAGACGAGCATCGCTTTCGTTTTGCTCTATTTGAAGCCTATCAACTATTACCTCGATAGTATGCTTTTTATTCTTATCTAGTTGGAATTCCTCCGAAAGATCATAAATTTGCCCATCAACTCGGACTCTGACAAAGCCTGCCTTTTGCAAGTCCTTGAAGATTGCCTGATGCTCACCCTTACGGTCTCTAACGAGCGGTGCCAGAATCATGATGCGGGTGCCCTGAGGTATTTCTTTTACAGCATCCACGATTTGCTGCACAGTCTGGCGGGAGATTTCGCGACCGCACTTGGGGCAGTGAGGATGTCCGATGCGTGCGAAGAGGAGGCGCAGATAGTCATAGATTTCGGTCATCGTGCCTACCGTAGACCTGGGGTTGTGTGGTGGCCCCTTCTGGTCAATGGAGATAGCCGGGCTCAGCCCTTCGAGGTAATCAACGTCGGGCTTCTCCATCTGACCCAGAAACTGGCGAGCATAGGCTGAAAGTGACTCAACATAGCGCCGCTGCCCTTCCGCATAGATGGTATCGAAAGCGAGTGAGCTCTTTCCCGAGCCGGAAACGCCGGTGATAACCACCAGCTTGTTCCTGGGGATGACAACGTCTATATCCTTGAGGTTATGCTCTCGGGCACCCTTGACAAAAATAGCATCGGGCATGACATTTCAATTGTAGCATCATGCCCGATGCTTCTCAAAAAACTAGCTTAGCTTTATCAGTCCGTGGAAGTTCGCCAATATAGGCGCCAGCATCAGAGATATCACCGACATTAGCTTGAGCATTATATTCAAGGAGGGTCCAGCCGTATCCTTCATAGGGTCGCCAGCAGTATCTCCGACTACGGCTGCCTTGTGAGCTTCGGAACCTTTCCCGCCGAACTGCCCTGCTTCAATATATTTCTTGGCGTTATCCCAGGCGCCGCCGGCGTTGTTGAGGGTGATAGCTAGGACGAAGCCAGTAGCTAAGGAGCCAGTAAGAAAGCCGGCTAAAGCGTACTTACCCAGTACTACTCCCACGACTATGGGTGCAATGATTGCCATAATGGACGGAACGAGCATTTCTTTTAGGGCTATTCTGGTAGCGATGTCCACGCACTTGCCATATTCAGGGCGGGCTGTGCCCTCCATCAAGCCCTTGATTTCGCGCCACTGTCGGCGGACCTCATCAACAATGGCTGCTGTGGTGACGCCGACCGCCTTCATAGTCATGGCACAGAAGATGGCAGGGATGAGAGCGCCGATGACCACCCCGACGATGACTGGCGTGCTCAGCAGGCTCAATTCCGGGGGAAGCGGGTTCAAGCTGCCATTTGAGATTGTCACTATTCCGGCTGCCATGGCAAAGGCTAGGATTAAGCCCAGCGAATTCATAACTGCAGCACCAATGGCGAACCCCTTGCCAGTAGCTGCTGTCGTGTTGCCTAGGGAGTCAAGGGCATCAGTCTTCTCCCGCACCTCAGGGGGTAACGCCGCTTGTGTGGCAATGCCGCCGGCATTATCGGCTATTGGTCCGTAAGCATCTGTCGCCAGCGTTACACCAAGCGTGGAAAGCATACCGACAGCGGCCAAAGCGACACCATAGAAGCTGCCGAACTTGTAGGCTACGATGGTAGCCAGAGCTATCAATACTATGGGCGGCCATGTACTCATCAGACCGGTGGCAAAGCCTCGAATAATAGTCGCGCCACCACCGCTAGTGGAAGCTTCAGAAATTTCTCGCGTTGGCTTGAAGGCGTAGGAGGTAAAATAGTTTGTACTTTCTCCCATGAGGGCGCCAGCGACAAGCCCAGCCAGCATAGCCCAGAAAAGACCTAGGTTAGCACCCAAAAAATGAATCACGAGAAATCCGAACACTGCTGCTAGTACCGTGGCAGTTAATGTCCCACGCCGCAAAGCCCCCAAGAGAGCACTCATCTCCACTTTCTCCCCAACTCTGACCATGAAGCAACCAATCACCGAAGCCACAATGCCAGCAGCCATGATAAGGAGAGGTAGCCACCAAGCTCGTTGCAAAGCAACTTCAGGCGAAAGTGTGGGAAACAATACATCTTTTACCCAGGGTGCTACAACAACTCCAACTGTGGTAAGAGTCATAGTGGCCACAACCGTTTCCACATAAGATTCAAAAAGGTCAGCGCCCATGCCGCACACATCGCCAACATTGTCCCCAACGTTGTCCGCTATTACGGCAGCATTCCTGGGATCATCCTCGGGTATTCCTGCCTCCACCTTGCCCACCAAATCGGATCCAGCATCAGCTCCTTTTGTGAAAATCCCACCGCCAACCCTGGCAAAAAGGGCGACCAGCGAAGCACCCGTACCATAAGCAGGTATGATGTACAGAAACTGGTAATCGGGCAGGTTATGCCAGGCGAAGTAAAGAACAGACAGCCCTATGATGCCAATGCTGACCACTGTCAGCCCCATAACTGCCCCACCTCGGAAGGAAACCTTGAGTGCTTGATTCAGGCTCTTCTGCGCGGCTGCACAAGTGCGTCCATTGGACCGCAGAGCCATGTTCATGCCGGCATATCCAGCCCCCATAGAACAGACAGCACCAAACACGAAAGCCAAACTCATCCTCCAGCCTAACCCTTCTCTGAAAACGAGGCCTAAGAGTACAGCTATCACAACTACCACAACAGCCAAAGTGCGATATTCTCTATGGATAAAAGCAAGCCCCCCTTCCTTAATGGCAGCAGAGATTTCTCTTAGCCTTGCTGACCCTTCGTCTTGCTTTAAAACATATCGGACAAAATACGCCACCACGCCTGCCCCCACGAGTCCCACGCCAATGCAAATCCAAACTAAATTATCCATGGCTCCTCCTAATAAGGACGAAAAATTAGGGCACTCAAGCCAAGTTTAAGTGCCCCCACTCCTATCCAGGAAACATACATGCTAGGGACATAAGTCTAATAAAAAAGGTTAGGTTCGTCAACGACACACAATTGAGCCAATAAGCCTCCAACACTGGGCCCGGCAGGGAAAGGAAAAATTGACCTCGGTTACCGCTGGGCAGTAAAATCAGCTCTTACCGTGAACAAAATCCCAGAGACGACGGTTATGGTTCTTGGTCGCAGTCTACTCAAACAAAATAGCCTGCAAAGGAGCTGAACATGGATTTTGAGTTCACCGAAGAGCAAAAGATGTTCCAGACAATGGTGAGAAAGTTCTGTGCGGCAGAAATCGAGCCTTACGCTGCCAAATGGGACGAGACAAGCGAATTTCCCTACGATGTTATCAAGAAGATGGCTGATGCTGGATTATTTGGTGTCCACTTTCCTGAGGAATATGGTGGGAGTGGAGACGAAATAACCTTCACTATAGCCACGGAAGAAATTGCCCATGCCTGTGCCGGTTTGAGTGTGGTGTATCTGGTTAGCTTGGGTTTGTCCATTTATCCGATTATGATGTATGGCACTGAGCAGCAAAAGAGACACTATATCCCTCGAGTGATCAATGGGGCAATCGTGGCATTTGCCTTAACTGAAGCCATGGCGGGCAGTGATGTGGCTGCGCTGGAAACGAGGTATACCCGGGAGGGCGACTATTATGTTCTGAATGGTCAGAAGATTTTCATCAGTAATGGTGCTGAAGCTAGCTTTGTAACCACGTTTGCGACCAAGGATAAGTCGTTAGGCTATCGTGGCATCAGTGCCTTTGTCGTGGACAAGGGCACTAAAGGCTTCTCTGTCGGTAAGGTAGAAAGAAAAATGGGTTTGCATCCAGCTTCAGCGACGGAACTCATTTTTGACAATTGTAAGATACCCGTTGCCAATATGGTAGGCGAGGAAGGGCGCGGATTCAGGATAGCTTTGGAGGCGATAGATACCAGTCGTATTAGCATAGCTGCACAAGCACTGGGTATCGCTCAAGCGGCTTATGATGCGGCTGTGGCATATGCTAAGGAAAGGAAGCAATTCGACACTGAGTTAGCGCGGTTTCAGGCAATTCAATGGATGATAGCCGATATGGCTACGGAGATAGACGCGGCTCGCCTGCTGGTCTATAGAGCTGCCTGGTTAACCAAGAAACATAAACACGCGCCACCCAAGGAAGCGGCAATGGCTAAGCTTTTCGCCTCCGAAGCAGCCCATAGAGTCTGCCACAAAGCCGTTCAGATATTTGGTGGCTATGGCTATACTAAGGATTTCGCCGTGGAACGCTATTATCGCGATCAGAGAATAACGGAGATATATGAAGGAACCTCGGAAATGCAGAGGTGGACCATTGCTCGTCAGGTACTGGGCGTAAAGTGAGGTGGCTATTATGTTTACAGAGAAAACCCTGCAAGAAGTACAAGAAGGTAGAAAGAAATGGGAGAGGGAAGTAGAAAAGGTCAGAAAACAAGGCGTTGAGGAGAAGAAAAGGTTCTCCACTGTCTCCGATCTGGAAATAAAAGCAATCTATACCCCGGAAGACATCAAAGACTTAGATTTTGGTCAAGATATTGGCTATCCTGGTCTTTATCCCTTTACCAGGGGATGTCAACCCACGATGTATCGAGGGAAAAAATGGACCTTCCGGATGTTTTCCGGAATGGGCACCGCTGAAGACACGAACAAAAGATGGCATCACCTACTTAAGGAAGGTGAGACAGGACTAAGCACTGCCTTCGACTTCCCGACATTGATGGGATATGATTCCGATTCGCCGCGAGCTAGGGGTGAGTGTGGGAAATGTGGCGTGGCAATTGACACTCTCAGAGATTTCGAAATTCTGACTGACGGAATTCCTTTAGATAAGGTTACCACCTCGATGACCATCAATCCGCCAGCTTCGATACTCTGGGCGATGTATCTAGTTGTCGCTAACAAAGCGGGGAGCGGCTGGGATAAGATCGGGGGCACGATTCAGAACGACATGTTGAAGGAGTTTATTGCCCAGAAGACGTTTATGCTTCCCCCTGAACCATCAATGAGGCTGATAGCCGACACCATCGAGTTTGGCACTCAATATGTACCCCTATGGAATCCCATAAGTATTAGCGGCTATCACATTCGAGAAGCAGGCTCCACTGCTATTCAAGAACTGGCATTTACGCTGGCTGATGGCATAGCCTATGTCCAATATGTCATAGATAGAAAGAAGCTAGATGTGGATTCCTTTGCCCCTCGTCTATCTTTCTTCTTCAATTCTCATCTCGATTTCTTTGAGGAGATTGCCAAGTTCAGAGCAGCCAGGAGAATGTGGGCAAAAATCATGAGATACAGATTCAAGGCTAAGAACCCGCGTTCGTGGTGGATGAGGTTCCATACCCAGACTGCTGGCTGCTCTCTAACCGCTCAGCAACCATACAATAATGTCATCAGGACTACCACTGAAGCTCTGGCAGCAGTGCTGGGCGGGACGCAATCTTTACATACCAACGCCTTGGACGAGACTTTGGCTTTGCCCTCTGAATTTGCAGCTACTCTGGCTTTGCGCGCTCAACAGATTCTTGCTGACGAAATTGGAGTGGCAAACACCATAGACCCGTTGGCAGGCTCTTATTTCATTGAATCTTTGACCAATGAGATAGAAGGGAAAGCTTGGGAATACATCAATAAGATAGACGAAATGGGAGGGATGTTGGCTGCCATTGATAAGGGCTTTCCGCAAATGGAAATCGCCGATGCCGCCTATCGTTATCAGCAGCAGATAGAAAGTGGCGAAAGGATTGTTGTCGGAGTGAACAAATATGTTGTTGAAGAGGAGAGTCATCCCGAGATACTCACAATAGATGAAACAGTGGAAGAGAAGCAAATTGCCAGGTTACGAGAAGTTAAGAAGACCAGGGATAACCGTAGAGTGACGCAGCTTTTGAGCGACTTACGCGCTGCCTCCAAAACAGACAAAAACCTAATGCCCTACGTGATTGAGGCAGTGAGAGAATATGCTACTGAGCAAGAGATTTGCGACGTGTGGAGGGACATATTCGGGGAGTATCGAGACCCGGGATTTTATTGACCTTCATCTGGGTTGTGGGGTCAAGGCGAGATAGGATGGCGCGAGGATTATGTAGTATGAGGCTTTAGCTTGAAGCGGGGTTGAAAATGAACTCACGTAGAAAGATACGAGTTCTGGTAGCTAAACCTGGGCTGGATGGGCATGATCGGGGTGCTAGAGTCATAGCCAGGGCGTTCCGGGACGCTGGGTTTGAGGTAGTATACACCGGTTTGCATCAGACGCCGGAGCAAATTGTGGCGGCGGCGGTGCAGGAGGATGTTGACCTGATCGGGCTCAGTTGCCTGTCTGGAGCTCATATGCACCTATTCAGGCGGGTGATGGATTTATTGAAAGAGAAAAAGGTAGACGACATACCAGTCATCGGTGGTGGTATTATTCCCAAGAGGGACATCCCCAAGCTCAAACAATTGGGAGTCAAGGAAATATTCTTGCCCGGCACCCCCCTTGATGAAATAATAGGTTGGGTACGGGATAACGTAAAACCGCGCTGCTGAGATTAAAATCCATACCCTTTTTCGTGTTTACCAGTCATAAGATTTGGGGTAAAATAGATTTCGATTTCGCGGGAGTAACTCAGTGGTAGAGTGCCTGCCTTCCAAGCAGGGTGTCGCGGGTTCGAGTCCCGTCTCCCGCTCCAGAGTGGGCTCGTAGCTCAGGGGCAGAGCGGCCGGCTCATAACCGG
This sequence comes from Chloroflexota bacterium, assembly GCA_036834125.1. Lineage (GTDB taxonomy): Bacteria > Chloroflexota > Dehalococcoidia > GIF9 > AB-539-J10 > RBG-13-51-36. The sequence continues at coordinate 19,391 of DAITOK010000001.1, forward strand.
TTGGTCGTAGGTTCGAATCCTACCGAGCCCATTTTGTAGTTCACCCGTTGAAGTTGTTCCTGACAGCCCGTAGAATATTGACAAGAACCATGGGCTGTGTATAATACTATACATAGTATACCGATGTATCAATATTAACCTCAGATGTCTGATAAGAGTGTGAGTTATGATGAGCTAGCACCGGGCTACAATTTCCCTCCCGCCACTTACGAATTAAACGCCTCTCTGGTGTCCAAGTATTTGAGAGCTGTGGATAGCCCGGGTGATGGATTTGTTCCTCCTCTAGCCATCACGGCGTGCGCTATAGCCGCTATGATAAAGTCTCTCTCTTTACCTCCTGGTACCATAGCTATACATGCCTCACAGGAGTTAGAGTTTTTTAAACTGATGCCTGTTGGCGCTACCATAGAGTGTCGTAGCAGAGTGGCACAAAAGATAACACGGGGCAAAATGAGCATGCTAATCCTGGAAACAGAAATTTTCGACAAAAACGGGGAAAAGGTGCAGGCAGGAAAGGCGACGGTAGCATTGCCAGGCTAGAGCGAAATGGTCAGGGACATCCGAGAAAGTCAGGCTCTTAATCCTGTAGTGAAACACATCACTCAGGAGAAGATTAATCTCTATGCTGAAGCATCAGGAGATTTCAATCCAATTCATGTGGATGAAGCTTTCGCTGCCAGGACTCCTTTAGGGGGCACCATTGCCCACGGGATGCTGAGTTTGGCTTACGTCTCGGAGATGATGACGTCAGCTTTTGGGCGCAGTTGGGTTTCTGGAGGCAAACTCCGTGCCAGGTTCAAGGAAGCAGCGCGTCCAGGGGATACTCTAACTATCAGTGGTAAGATTGATTGCGTGGAACAAAAAGATAATGTATCATACGCAAATTGCACTTTTGAGTGTCGTAATCAGAAAGGCGAAACGATAGTTGTAGGGGAAGCAGCAGTCAAGGTTTCAAAATGATGGACAAAAATATGGCTCAAAATGGCAAGATAAAGGTAGCAGTGGATGCCATGGGCGGTGATTACGCTCCTGAAGAAATAGTCAAAGGAGCAGTGTTAGCATCTCAAAAAGATGATGTAGAAGTCATCTTGGTTGGCTGTGTAGATATTTTGAAGAAGGAATTAGCTGAACATAAATTAACAAATAGTTCGTCTATTCACATTGTCGAAGCTAAAGAAGTTATCACGGAAGACGAATCGCCTGTGGACGTAATCCGCCGCAAGCCCAATTGCTCGGTGGCTATAGGTGCTAAGCTGGTGAAATTGGGTGAAGCAGATGCCCTGGTCAGCGCAGGTTCAACCGGTGCGGCGGCAATAAGTGCCATTCAATTTATAGGCATGCTGGATGGAGTATATCGTCCAGCACTCGTCGGTTCCCTGGGAAGCTTTGCGCCCAATACCGTGATGGTAGACCTTGGAGCGAATGTAGATTGTAAGCCGCATCAATATTTGACCTTCGCCATCTGCGGTTCGGTGTACGCGAAGAAGTTCCTTGGTATTGATAACCCCAAGATAGGTCTGCTCAGTACAGGCCAAGAACCAGGTAAAGGGACAGAAGCCGTGCGGGAAGCCTATTCTCTTCTCAAGAATAGCGGGTTGAACTTCGTCGGTTATATAGAAGGCAACGATATCTTGAACGGCAAAGCCAACGTTATCGTCTGCGACGGCTTCGTGGGGAATGTTCTGTTGAAATTCTATGAGAGCATCGGTGGCTATGCCAAGAGCTGGACAGAGCGAAAGCTCAAGAAATATCCGCCTTTAAGCGCTTTAGTCAAATTACTGTTTGATAGACTATTTCCCTCAACCAAAATATCGAGCGAAACTGAGAAGCGGGCTGGTGGAATTCTGTGGGGTGTAGATGGGGTTGTCAGAGTAGCACACGGGGCAAGCCGAGCTCCACAAATAGCCAATGCCATAGAAAGTGCTAAAGAAGCTGTAAAAGCTAACGTTATTGAAAGCTTGAAGATAGAATTAGCGAAATTTAACCAAGGGGGTAAATTATGACTATCGAAGAACAGGTAAGAGAAATAGTAGCTAGGATTACTCGTGTTGACAAGAGCATCATTACCAGGGAAAGCACGTTTAAGGATATTAAAGCGGATTCTCTAGATATAGTGCAGGCGCTAGTGGCGGTAGAGGAGACTTTCGGGATTGAGATTCCTGATGAAGAAGCTCGGAAATTTCGCAACTTTGGCGACTTTGTCTCTTATGTGGAGAGCCGAGTAGCCCAAAGGGAGAGAGTCTAGCGTGTCCCTCGAAGGGAAGGTAGCTTTGATAACAGGTGGTGGGCGAGGTATCGGACGGGCGATTGCTCTAAAATTAGCCTCTCAAGGTAGCGATATTATTGTCAATTTTTTCCGCCGCCGCGAAACTGCGGAACAAACAGCCAAAGAAATCAGAGCTCTAGGTGTGAAAGCCGAAGTTATCCGGGCTAACGTTGGTGATGCAGCAAAAATAGACGAGATGTTCAATGCAATAGCCGATAAGTTTGGTCACTTGGACATTTTGATCAACAATGCTGCTTCTGGTGTCGGCCGCCCTGTGATGGACATAGATGTTCAGGCTTGGGAATGGACTATGAACATTAATGTCCGGGCTTGCTTACTCTGTGCTCAAAGGGCGGCTAAGCTAATGGGAGGACAGGGAGGCAAAATAGTTAACCTTTCCAGCCTGGGTTCATTTCTTGTCTGGCCGACATATGCCGTTGTGGGGGTATCTAAAGCTGCTCTAGAAGCCTTAACTCGTTACCTGGCAATTGAGTTAGCACCTTTAAAAATTTGCGTTAACGCTATAGCTGCCTCTTTTGTGGAGACAGAGGCTCTCAAATTCTACTTTGCCCAGGGCGACAGCAAGGTGAATATTTCCATAACACCAGCGGGAAGGATGGTAACCCCTGAGGATGTAGCTAATGTGGTCGCCTTCCTGTGCAGCGAAGAGGCGTATATGATAAGAGGGCAAACAATAATCGTTGATGGCGGCTTTTCTCTTCACGGTTCTTCACTTCAGTGGAAAGGGAAGGATCAGTAGACAATGTCTGGAAATCCTAAGAATATGGCGAGTATATGGGGCACGATAGACATACCGAGAGTTGTAGTTACCGGTATGGGGACTATTAATCCTTTGGGATTGGGTGTGAAGGAATTCTGGGAAGGATTGGTTGCTGGAAAGTCAGGCATTGGACTTATTACTCGTTTTGACAGTGGTAAATTTCGAGTGAAGGTGGATGCCGAGGTGCGTGGTTTCGATCCCACGAAGTATATGGACTTGAAGGTGGTTGACCGAACTTCGAGGACTGTCCAGTTTGCTATTGCTGCTGCCAAAGAGGCAGTAGAATCAGCTCGTTTGAACATGACTCAGGAAAAGCCTGAGCGAGTAGGAGTCATCATTTCCACGATGACAGAGCAAGGCTATGTTGTGAGGGGATGGGAGTCATTTCAGAAACTTGGTCCCAGAGGTGTGGATGTGCTTTTCACTACCAAGCAAAGCGCTAGCGCAGCATCTATGCACGTAGGTATGATGCTGGGGGCAAAGGGACCTAACAGCAGTGTGAATAGCCTTTGCGCCAGTGGTATAGATGCCATTGGCACGGCGATGAATCTTATTCGTTTAGGGTATGCCGATGTGATGATAGCCGGAGGCTCTGACTCCAGCTTGGAACCTGTAAGCATAGCCGGGCTGGAAATCCTGGGAGCTCTTACTAGGGAGGCTGATCCCGCTAAAGCTTGTCGCCCATTTGACCTCAACCGCAGCGGTTTTGTTTATGGCGAAGGTGCGGGTGTAGTCGTCTTGGAGAGTTATGAGCATGCTAAAAGGCGTGGTGTGCCTATCCTGGTTGAAGTTGCTGGTGCCGGTTGGTCTTTTGATGCCTATGACGCGACTGCTCCAGCTCCCGAAACTGAGGCTTATGCCATGCGTACTGCTTTGGAAAACGCTAAGGTAAGAATCGAAGACGTTGATTACGTCAATGCTCATGGCACGAGTACGAAGCTGAACGACGCCTGTGAAACCAAGGCGATCAAGATGGTGTTTGGAGAGTATGCTTACAAGATTCCTATCAGCTCTACTAAGTCCATGATCGGGCACTGTATTACTGCGGCTGGTGCCATTGAGGCGATCGCTGCAATATTGGTCATGAATCATGGGATTATCCATCCAACCATAAACTATGAGACCCCTGACCCGGCATGCGATCTAGATTATGTTCCGAATAAAGCGCGTCCAGCCACCGTGAATGTCTGTCTCAAGAACAGTTTCGGTTTGGGTGGTGAAAACTGCTGTGTGGTGTTTAGACGCATCAACGAGTGAGGTTGTCTATGGAATTAAAGGATAAGGCAGCTTTAGTGACCGGTGCCTCTCGGGGTATTGGCAAAGCTATTGCTTTGAAGCTAGCCAGCCTTGGTGCTAGGGTGGCGGTTAATTATGTAACAATCGAGCCCAGCAACCAGGCTGATGCCGACGAAGTGGTGAATAACATAACTTCTTCAGGCGGAGAGGCTATAGCGGTGGAGGCCGATGTTCGGAACAGTGAAGCAGTGAAAGCTATGGTGGAGCATATAACTAACAAGTGGGGCAAGATTGACATTCTCGTGAACAATGCTGGAATAAATAGAGACACGCTTTTGTTAAGAATGCCTGACGAAGCTTGGGATGACGTAATCAACACTAACCTGCGTGGAGCATACTTATGTACGAAATTTGCCCTTAGGTCAATGATGAGGCAGGAATGGGGGCGGATCATTAATATATCGTCCGTGGCTGGGATAGTGGGTAACGTTGGTCAAAGCAACTATGCCGCATCCAAAGGAGGAATCATCGCTTTTACCAAAAGTGTGGCTCGAGAAGTAGGCTCTCGCAAGATAACAGTCAACGCTGTTGCCCCGGGCTTCATTGTTACAGGGATGACTGATAAGTTACCGGCAGAAAGAAAAGAAGCTATACTAGCTATGATTCCCTTACAACGCTTCGGACAACCCAACGATGTAGCCGAGCTGGTAGCTTTTTTGGCCAGCGAAAGAGCTAGCTATATCACAGGACAGATTATTACCATAGATGGTGGAGCATTCCCTTAATGAGTTAACAGTGTTAGGTAGCGATTCATCACTGTTAATTTTATGAGGGTTTGGAGGGTTTAGTTATATTTGAGTGCAGAAAAGAGTATTGACAAAAAATTGGTTATATCTATAATACTTTGCACCACAATAGGGGGATATGTAGGCAATCTGGATCTTTCGCGGTTTCATAACTTTTGGGAAGGTTACATCTCCCGGAGCGATAATACGCTGACAAAATGTTGAAGAGAAGACTTTATGTTTATGGTGGGGTATTGACAAGAAGTTTTTTTGTATTCATAATACATCGTATCACGATATAGATGATGATTTTATTAAACACGGAGTCGGGGATAAGGTGTAGTAGATTCAGTCGTTGTCGTATTCCTATTTATCGCAGTAAGGTGCCATGAGATTATTAGTGCCAACAAATTGGGACACCAATCTGATATCGCCACTCAGTAAATTGGATGCTGAGGTGGAATTATATGGTGTGCTGCCAACCTCAATGACAGGTAGTGGGGGCAGGGGTCCCGATAACATTCGCATAGTAGAAGCTCAGGCTGAGGAATACATTGAGCAAGCACATTCAGCAGGTTTGAAGTTTGATTATCTGCTAAATGCTCCCAGTATGGGTAATATGGAGTGGGATGAGGATGTCCATCAGGAATTGTTAATGCATCTGAAGTGGATTAGCGAGAGTGGCGTGGATAGTGTTACAGTAACCATCCCTTATTTGGTCGAGCTTATAAAGCGTCAGTTCCCCAACCTCAAGGTAAGAGTATCTACCATTGCCCATGTGAACAGCGTCGCTAGAGCTAAATTTTTTGAGTCTTTGGGTGCTGATTCTATTACTTTGGACTTCAACATAAATCGGGACTTCAAGTTGCTGCAGGCTATAAGAAGTGCGGTAAGCTGTGAACTCACTATATTGTTGAATAACCTATGTTTGTACCAGTGTCCCTACGAATACTATCATCATGATAGCTTGGGACATGCTAGCCAAAGTTATAATCCTCTTGCCGGCTACTATATAGACTATTGTGTACTTCGTTGCACTCTAGACCGGCTTTGTGATATTTCTCAGGTCATTAAATGCCGCTGGGTAAGACCAGAAGACATTCATATTTATGAAGAAATCGGTATTAATGTGTTCAAAACCAGCGGTAGGTCAATGACGAGCAAGGCGATTTTAGATACCGCCCAGGCGTATTCATTACGCCGTTATCAAGGAAACCTCTACGATATTCTGAATGTCCTTGCTCCCAAAACGAGGTTAAATGGTTCTGCTTTATTAAGTGTACAAAATAGCGTTATCGGCTCACTGCCCGAATTCTATATTGATAACCAGGCTCTGGAAGGATTCATAGATTTCTTTAGAAAGCAGAATTGTCTATCAGGGTGTGCTAATTGTGATTATTGTCAGAAAATAGCCAACAAGGTCGTAAAGTTTGATCGCGAAGAAGTAGAGGAGTATATTGCGTCGCTTAGTGCGTACTTAGATAATTTATCCAGCAGTAGGATGTTTAAGGTTAAGGCTGGAGTAAAAAAGCGCCTGCGTTAAGTGAAGCCTTAAAGTATCGCAGAAGACGCCTTCGGTTCTAAAAGATTTCCTTCTTCAACTATACACTTCATTTCATTAGGTTTTTTGCGGAGGCTGAGATACATGGGTAACACCTGTGGTATGTTCGGTGATGCCAACATATCACAGGAGTTACCGAAATGAGGAAGCTAGCCAGTTTTTACTTCTTTAGACGAAAACCCATTGTCCAAAAAGATAGCTATGAATCCTGGAGAGGAGTAGCCAATCTTCTCAATCTTAAAGCCCACGAAAGGCTGAGAGTGGAGTGGATGGTGTTCTACTATACCGCAGGAAAAGAGAATGCCACTCTCACTGCCCAGCACTTCGGTATCTCCAGGAAGACCTTCCATAAGTGGTTAAGACGCTTCCAGGACTCTAAATACAATGTGCGTAGCCTTCATGACCAATCTAAAACCCCTCACCATAAGAGAAAGTGGGAAGTTACTCTTATCAAGGAAGATAGGATAAGAAGCTCAGGGTCGGCTGCCGATTTCTTATACAGGCTACGCTACGTGGTAAACCAGCCTATTGAAAATCTTCTGACAGATAACGGGAGTGAGTTTGCCTGGGAATTTGAAAGAGCTGCTGGCAGTTTAGGCATACAGAGGTATTTCTCCAGAGTGAAAACCCAAAGGATAACCCGGAGATAGAGAGGTTTAATGAGACACTGGAGTACGAATGGCTTTATGACTGTAATCTATCCCTGGAGCCTGAAGAACTAAACCCCAGGCTGACCGAGTGGCTCATAGAATATAACTTCCACCGTCCACATCAGTCCCTTGCCTATCTTACCCCGATACAGTATATTGAAAGGGAGCTTGCTAAAATCCGCAGCCGACTGTCACCTATGTACTCAGCCACCACAATTAGTTGACAGCCAAAGCACGCTGTGTTACATTATCAGCTTAGCGTCTACTAGAAGGTAGAGTTTAGAGAATCACAAAAGCCGGCTGGCTGGAGCCGAGCAAAGTTTCCTCAAGGTAGACCGGCACATAACCAGACGGCTTTTTGATTGTTTAGATGTAGAAGGAGAGAGTAGAAATGCCAACAATTAATCAACTTGTCCACAAAGGACGGCGAAAAATAGTAGGGAAAAGCAAGGTCCCGGCACTGCATTACATGCGAAATACGATGAAGGGGAGAGTCACATGGGTTGATGAGGGCGCTCCTCAAAAAAGAGGAGTATGTGTTCTAGTGAAGACAGTTACGCCCAAAAAACCCAACTCAGCGCTGCGTAAAGTTGCTCGTGTTAGGTTGACCAATGGCATGGAAGTGACGGCTTACATCCCAGGCGAAGGACATAATTTGCAGGAACACTCAGTAGTGTTGATCCGTGGGGGTCGAGTTAAGGATGTTCCGGGAATTCGGTATCATATTATTCGCGGCACATTGGACACTGAAGGAGTGGCCAATCGTAAACAGGGCCGCAGCAAATATGGAGCCAAAGTGCAAAAACAGTGAGGGTGTCAGATGCCAAGAGGGGCTAAAGAAGTAATAAAAAGAATACCGCCACCTGATGCCAAGTATGGCAGTGTCACCGTAGCTAAATTCATCAACAAGCTTATGCTACGGGGACAAAAAGCTACTGCTGAGCGCATCGTCTATGGTGCGTTGGAGCTTGCTGCTCAGCAAGCCAAAAGAGAGCCTGTAGATATTCTAGAACAAGCGATAAAGAACACCATGCCCCTTCTAAAGGTCAAATCGCGGCGTGTTGGTGGGGCTACATATCAAGTTCCGGTAGAGGTGCCGGAAGACCAAGGGCATTCTATCGCTATGAAATGGCTTATTGCTTCCGCGCGGGTTCGTGGTGGTAAATCCATGGTAGAAAAGCTGGCAAGCGAGTTGGTTGATGCTATTAATAATCGGGGGGCGGCAATCAAAAAACGTGACGATGTTCATAAGATGGCGGAGGCTAACAAAGCCTTCGTTCACTATCGTTGGTGAGAAGTCGTGTTGAAAGCAGTAATTGAAGCAAGGAACAAGACCATGTCGCGGACTTTTCCTTTGGAGAAGATACGAAATATAGGGATCATTGCTCATATAGATGCTGGCAAGACCACAGCTACTGAGATGATCCTCCATCACACGGGGCGTACCTATAAGATTGGAAGTGTGGACGAAGGAACAGCAGTAATGGATTGGATGGAGCAAGAAAAAGAGCGGGGCATAACCATTACGGCTGCTGCTACTACCTGCCAGTGGAGAGAACATCGGATAAACATTATTGATACCCCTGGCCATGTGGATTTTACTGCTGAGGTGGAACGCAGTCTCCGCGTGCTGGATGGTGGTGTTGTCATCTTTGACGGTGTGGCTGGAGTGGAAGCCCAATCAGAAGCTGTCTGGCGCCAGGCAAATAAATATGGTGTGGCGAGGATTTGCTTCGTTAACAAGATGGACAGAGTGGGAGCCGATTTTTATCACACAGTAACCATGATTAAAGAAAGGTTGCGATGCAAAGCATTGCCGATACAAGTTCCGCTAGGCAGTGAAAAAGACTTTCGAGGTATTGTTGACCTCATGGAGAATAAAGTCATAGTTTTCCCTGATGAAGCGGAGTCAGCATCAATTGAAGAAGGTAAGACACTGCTGGCTAAGCATCGTCAAGCACTGATTGAGAACTTAGCCGAGCTCGATGAACAGATTATGATGAGCTATCTCGATGGGAAAGAGCTCTCAGCTTCGGAAATCAAGGCTGCTATAAGAAAGCTAACTATTTCTAGTCGTGTTGTGCCTATCCTCTGTGGCAGTGCCTTACGAGATAAAGGCATCGAGTTCTTGCTTGACGCTATTGTAGATTACCTTCCCTCGCCATTGGATATCCCTCCTGTCGCCGGGACAAATCCTGAAACTGGAGAAAAAGTCATCCGTTTGGCGAGTGATGATGAGCCATTTTCATCATTGGCGTTTAAAACAGTTTTTGACCCATTTATGGGCAGGCTGGTTTATTTACGTGTATATTCAGGCAAGATAAAAGCTGGAGCACAAGTTCTGAATGTCACGACTGGCAGGAAAGAAAGGCTAGGGAAGTTGTATGTTATGCATGCGGATCATCGTGAGGAGATAGACTATGCTGATACGGGAAGCATTGTAGCTACCGTGGGGCTTAAGACCACATCTACAGGCGATACTCTGTGTGAGCCTACCAAACCAGTGCTTTTCGAAGCTATACGGTTTGCTGAGCCAGTACTTTCCATGGCTGTTGAACCTAAAAGTAAGCTTGATCAAGATAAACTAGATGATGCCTTGGCTAAACTAGCTATGGAGGACCCCACGTTTAAGGTTTACTATGACAAAGAAACAGGGCAAACTCTGATTTCGGGTATGGGTGAACTACACCTCGAAGTGTTGATGGAGCGTATATATCGTGAATATGGCATAAAGGTCAATGCTGGCAAGCCTCAGGTTGCTTACAAGGAAACGATCACGGTCCCTGTAGAATCTGAAGGAAAATTTATTCGCCAATCCGGTGGCAAAGGGCAGTATGGGCATGTTTGGCTTAAAATTGAGCCAGATACGCGTGGCAGCGGGTTTAAGTTTCGTGATGAGATTCGGGGTGGGGCTATACCTAGAGAGTTTATTCCTGCGGTGGAAGCTGGTGTTAAGTCGGCTTTACAAGGTGGAGGATTAGCTGGCTATCCGGTAATAGATGTCAAGGTTACTTTATATGATGGAAGTTTTCATGAAGTTGATTCATCAGACGTGGCTTTCAAGATGGCAGCTTTCATGGCCGTACGAGATGGGCTGGAGAAAGCTAACCCTATTATTCTCGAGCCCATTATGGAAGTGGAAATAACAACCCCCGGTGAATTTCTAGGAGATATCATTGGTGACCTCAATGCTCGAAGAGCTCACATTGAAGGTATTGAAACTCGCGAGGAAGTTTCCAATATTCGCTGTCTTGTTCCCTTAGCGGAAACCTTCGGTTTTGCTGGAGATTTGCGGTCACTTAGCCAAGGTAGAGCAAGCTATACCATGCAATTTCACCATTATGAGGAGTTGCCCCAGAATCTGACTGAGCAGCTTATGGCTAAAATGGGAAGAACCAGATGACCGAGCAAAGAGTCCGCATAAAAATCAAAGGATTTGACCACAGGTTGGTTGACCAGGCAGTAAAGCAGATAGTAGAGACAGTGGAACGCACTGGCGCCATAGTGGTTGGTCCGGTGCCTTTACCCACAAAAATCGAAAAATTTTGCGTTATTCGCTCCAGTAATATAGATAAAGATTCTAGAGAGCAGTTCGAAATTAGGACACATAAAAGGCTAATCGATATTTTACAGCCAAGTTCTAAGACTATAGATGCTCTGAGCCAGCTTAATTTAGCATCTGGAGTAGAGATTGATATCAAGTTATGACACGGAAAATGTATTGTAGCTTTTTAGGCCTGACGAATTTGAGTTGGATTAAGCTAGAGGACTGGAAATCGCAAAGTTTTCATGAGTGATTTAAAAACATGTTTCCGGGAATTCTTGGTAAGAAAATAGGTATGACCCAGCTTTTCCAAGAAAGCGGGGAAGTGATGGCAGTGACCGCTATTCAAGCCGGTCCTTCTGTAATTACACAGATAAAGACGCGAGACAAGGATGGCTATGATGCCATCCAAGTAGGACTTATCGAAGATAAAGTGAAGCCGTCTAAGCTCAATTCTCCGGAGAAGGGGCATCTTCGTGGCTTGGAGAACACTAATATTCGCCATCTCCACGAGTTCAGAGTGAATGATACCAGCCCGTTCAAGCGGGGTGACAAAATAGATGTTAGCTTTCTAAAGCAAGGTGATTTTGTCAATGTAACCGGTTTTTCTAAAGGCAGGGGTTTTGCCGGCGTTGTAAAGCGCCATCACTTTGCTGGTGGACCAAAAACTCATGGTCAGACAGACCGCCACCGTGCTCCTGGTTCGATTGGTTCAACAACTTTTCCTGGTCGTGTGCTTAAAGGGAAGCGCATGTCAGGGCATATGGGGGATAAAATAGTGACAGTGCGCAGCCTTAAGGTGGTCCAGACTGATCCGGAGCACAATGTACTCTTGCTCCAAGGAGCTGTGCCGGGAGCTAATGGTGGATTGCTGGTTATCAAGAAAGTAAGGTAGTAAAAATGCAAATGCCAGTTTACAGCTTAAGTGGCGAGGTTGTTGACCAAATAGAGCTTAGCGAGTCTGTTTTTGCTCTTCCTTTCAATGAGGCTGTGGTACACCAAGCCATGGTAAAACAGTTAGCTAACAGACGTCAGGGTACTGCATCTACTAAGACGAGGGGTGAAGTTAGTGGGAGCACCAGAAAACTTTATCCTCAAAAGCATACTGGCCGGGCACGAAGGGGGGATATAAAATCGCCTCTTCTCGTTGGGGGTGGGGTAGTGTTTGGTCCTAAACCGCGTTCGTATCGTCAACCAATGCCCAAGAAAATGAGAAGGTTAGCCCTGAAATGTCTCCTCTCTGCTAAAGTCAGGGAAGGGAATCTGAAATTGATACAGGAACTTGACTTTGAGAAACCTAGGACAAAAGACATGATTAACGTTCTGTCTACACTGGGCATTGATTCCTCTGCGCTAATTGTTACTGCTCAACCTGCGCCTAATATAGTTAAATCTGCGGCAAACATACCAGATGTTAAAGTTCTGCCTTCGAATCAAATTAATGTGTTAGACTTGCTTTCTTATGATAAGCTGGTAGCAACTGTGTCAGCCGTACGTAATATTGAGGAGATTTGGGGGTAAAAGCAGTGCACCTGTACGAAGTTTTGCGGCGTCCTTTAATTACGGAGAAGGTTACCTCCCTTAAGGAGGTAGACAAATATGCTTTTGAGGTAGCTAGTAAAGCTACTAAGAGTCAGATCAAGGAAGCGGTGGAACAGGCTTTCAAGGTAAAGGTGAGCAAGGTGAATGTGATAACAGTGCCTGGGAAGACACGACGGTTTGGCCGTAGACAGGTAACTAGTTCACCTTGGAAGAAGGTTGTAGTTACCCTAGCACCGGGACACAAGATTACTTTCTTTGAGGGTGTCTAATGGGTTCGGTTCTCAAGTGGCGAAGAAAGAAGATAAAGAAGCATAGATATAAGAAGCTTCGGAAATTGACTCGCTGGCAGAGAACACACAAGACTTAGAGTAAGGAAGCTCTTATGGGAATAAAGAGTTATAAACCGACTTCGCCGGGGAGGAGATTTATGTCTGTTGCCACCTTCGAGGAGGTGACCAAGACAACTCCCGAAAAATCGCTTGTTGTGCCGCTGAAGAAGAAAGCGGGACGCAATAATCGCGGTGTCATAACCGTACGTCATCGCGGTGGTGGCAACAAGCGGAAACTTCGTATTATTGATTTTAAGAGGGACAAGATTAATGTTCCAGGAAAAGTAGCCTCCATTGAATACGACCCTAATAGGTCAGCGCGCATAGCCCTAATCTATTATGCTGACGGGGAGAAGCGTTATATACTTGCTCCTTTGGGCATTAAGGTAGGTGATGTAGTACAGGCAGGTGAAAATGTGGAAATAAAACCTGGGAATGCTTTACCGTTGGAGTCTATTCCTGTGGGAACTTTAGTCCATAATATCGAATTTGAACCTGGTAAAGGGGGAAAGCTTGTTCGTGGTGCAGGAACCTGTGCTCAGATCATAAGTAAAGAAGGCAAATACGCTGTGCTTAAACTGCCTTCTGGTGAGCTACATAAATTTCATATTAAGTGTCGGGCTACTGTTGGTCAGATAGGTAATGTTGAGCACGAGAACATAAAGTTGGGTAAGGCTGGGAGGAGTAGATGGTTAGGTCGGCGACCCACAGTCCGGGGGTCTGCTATGACACCTCGCGACCATCCACATGGGGGTGGAGAAGGTAGGGCTCCTCGAGGAATGCCTCCGAAGACTCCTTGGGGAAAGCCTGCTTTAGGAGCCAAAACACGTCGGCGCAAAACGTCAGATAAGATGATCCTGAAACGGAGGAGACAGCATGTCACGGTCACTTAAAAAAGGCCCTTTTTGTGATCCTAAGTTACTTAAGAAGATAGAAGCCCTTAACAGTTCGGGCGAGAAAGCGGTGATAAAGACCTGGTCTCGTGCTTCTACCATTTTGCCTCAGATGATAGGTCATACCATTGCAGTGCACAATGGCAGAAGGCACGTGCCCATTTTCATTACTGAAAACATGGTCGGACATAAGTTGGCGGAATTCGTGCCTACCAAGACCTATAGAGGACATATCACCAAAGCCAAAATAACTGAGCAAGCAAAGAAATAAGACGCGATGAAAGTCAAAGCTGTAGCAAAGGATGTTAGTATTTCGCCCTTAAAGGTGCGTTTGGTGATAGATACAGTCAGGGGCAAGAGAGTTGATGAGGCCCTGACTACCCTTAGCTTCCTGCGTACTCCGGCAGCCAAAGCTGTGGCTAAGGTTATTAAGTCGGCGGCAGCGAATGCTGAAAATAACTTTCAGATGTCGCCTGCTGAACTTAGAATCGTTGATATACTTGCTGATAAAGGACACACGTTGAAGAGGTTTCGTCCTCAATCGAGAGGACGTATATCACCAATCTTAAAGCGGTCTAGCACCATCACAGTTTTTGTTGCTGAAAAGGAGGAATAACTTGGGACAGAAAGTTCATCCCTGCGGTTTCAGATTGGGTGTAAACAAAGATTGGCAGGCTAAGTGGTATGCCGAGAAAAATTATACCCGGTTCTTGTTAGAAGACCTAAAGCTAAGAAAAGTTATAAATGAAAAGTGTGCAGGAGGGGCTGTTGCCCGGGTAGAAATTGAGCGTCGAGGAGATGAAGTGAATATAACTGTTTATTCAGCTCGCCCCGGTATCTTGATCGGGCGGGGGGGGCAGAATGTGGAGGCGCTTAGAGCAGAACTGGAGAAAGTTAGTGGAGACAGGATTAGGTTAACCATTCGGGAAATTGAACATCCTGAGCTTGCAGCGACATTGGTAGCCCAGAGCATAGCTGAGAGAATTGAAGAGAGAATTCCCTTCCGCCGCGCTATGAAGCAAGCGGTTTTTCGAACTTTACAAGCTGGTGCGAAGGGGATAAAGGTGACCTGCGGTGGCAGGCTTGGTGGGGTGGAGATTGCACGGTCAGAGACTATTCACCAAGGGCAGATGCCATTGCATAAAATACGTGCCGACATTGATTATGGTTTTGCTGAAGCCCATACCATCATGGGTCGTATTGGTATAAAGGTATGGATTTACCGTGGTGATGTTATGCCTGAGGTAAAGGAGAAAAGTGCTACAGCCGAAGCGAGTGAAGTACCGCAAGGTACATAGAGGCAGACTAAAAGGTAGTGCTCACAGCGGGAATACTTTAGCCTTTGGCGATTTTGGGTTAAGGGCTGAAGAATCTGCTTGGGTAACAGCGCGGCAGATAGAGGCAGCTCGTCGTGTATTCGTACGCTATCTACATCGTGGGGGTAAAATGTGGATACGGATTTTCCCTGACAAAGGTGTAACCAAAAAACCCGCTGAGACGAGGATGGGAGGTGGAAAAGGAGACCCCGATCACTGGGTAGCTGTGGTTAAAAGGGGTAGAATCATGTTTGAGTTGGGGGGTGTGGACGAAAAGACAGCTGCAGAAGCAGCCCGTCTCGCCTCTTCCAAGCTTCCTATAGATACGAGTTTTGTCACAAGAGAGAGGCATAAGATTGAAAGTTAACGAAATACGTACCCTCAGCAATGAAGAACTGTTAAAGAAACTTGAAGAGGCTCATGAAGAGCTTCTCAATCTGCGTTTTCGCTTAGCCACTAAACAACTAGGAAATCATCGAGAGATACTTAAGGTAAAGAAAAGGATCGCCAGAATAAGAACTATCTTAAGGGAAAGGGAGCTCGGTATAAGATGAGCGATTTTGGAAAAAGAAAGGTTAAAGAGGGAGTGGTAGTGAGCGACAAGATGGATAAGACTGTGGTGGTGGCTGTGGAGACTAGGAAAATCCATCCACTCTACAAAAAAGCTATCCGGATTGTTAGGAAATATAAAGCACATGATGAGAGCAACGCCTGCAAAATTGGCGACAAAGTGAAGATTGTGGAAACTCGCCCTTTATCCAAGGACAAGAGATGGCGAGTAGTGGAGATATCTAAGAAAGAAACAGTTGAAACCAAAGCGAAGCCAAAGAAATGATTCAGCCTTATACTAGACTCAAAGTAGCTGATAACACCGGGGCTAAGCAGATCATGTGCATTAATGTGCCTGTCGGGGGAAGGAAATATGCGCGGGTAGGCGATGTTATTGTAGCCACGGTGAAGCGAGCTGTGCCTCATGGAATGGTGAAAGAGGGTGAAGTGGTACGAGCTGTAGTTGTGCGTGTGGCTAAGCCCTATCGCCGCCCTGATGGCTCTTATATCAGATTTGATGAGAATGCCGCAGTCATTCTCGGGGAGAAAAACAATCCCAAGGGCAGCCGCATTTTTGGTCCTGTTGCCCGGGAACTGAGAGACAAAGACTTCGCCAAGATAATATCATTAGCCCCAGAGGTTGTTTGAATGAAAATTAGGAAAAACGATACGGTTGTGGTAATTGCCGGTAAGGATAAGGGAAAAAGAGGAAAAGTTCGCCGTGCTTTCCCCGACGAAGAAAAAGTAATAGTGGAAGGGGTCAACATGATTAAGCGCCACTCTCGGGCTCGCAGAGCTGTTCGTCAAGCTGGAATAATCAAACTTGAGGCCCCAATTCACGTATCGAACGTAATGCTAGTGTGTAGTAAGTGTGACACCCCGACACGGGTTAATTTTCGTTTTCTGGCTGATGGTAAAAAGGTGCGAATTTGTAACTCTTGCGGTGAGGTAATTGATTGACAGGATTTAACATGAAATCTCGCTTAGAAGAAAAGTATTTGAACGAAGTAGTTCCTCAGCTTAAAGCTAAGTTGGGTTACAAGAACGTGATGCAAGTACCCAAGCTGAAAAAAATTGTGCTTAGCATTGGCTTGGGTGAGGCAACACAAAATGCTAAGGCTCTCGAAGCAGCCGAGAAAACTCTAGCAGCAATTTCTGGGCAGCACCCGGTGACGACACGGGCGAAAAAGGCTATCTCAGCTTTTAAGCTGAGAGCGGGTATGCCTATCGGTATAGTGGTGACATTGCGAGGCAAACGCATGTACGATTTCTTTGATAAACTGGTTAACGTTGTTTTGCCGAGGTTGCGAGATTTCCGCGGGGTACCACGTGACTCGTTTGATGGTCGAGGGAATTATAACTTGGGTATGAAAGAGCAGATAGTTTTCCCGGAAATTGATTACGATAAAGTAGATAAAATTCGTGGTCTTGGGATAACCATTGTGACTACGGCTAAGGGCGATGATGAAGCTAGGGCTCTGCTAGAATTAATGGGTATGCCTTTCAGGAGGGCTTGATATGGCTAAGGTGTCCAAGATTGTTAAATCAAAACGGCCACCGAAGTATAGGGTGCAACAACGAAATCGTTGCCATCGCTGTGGTAGGCCTCGTGCTTATATGCGCAAATTTGGCTTGTGTCGTATTTGTTTCCGTGAGCTGGCTGTCACTGGCGTAATTCCTGGAATAAGAAAGTCAAGTTGGTGAGGAAAAATGACGGTTATTGACCCTATTGCTGACATGTTAACAAGGATTCGCAATGCTGTTATGGCGGAGCACGAGTCTGTGCTTGTGCCCTCCTCTAAAATGAAGATTGCTATTGTAAAGATTCTAGAAAAAGAAGGGTTTATTGAGCGTTACGAAGTGCTTAAGGGAAAACCACAACCAATGATAAAGGTCTATCTTAAGTATAAAGATGGACAACCAGCAATATTAGGTTTGGAAAGAGTCAGCAAACCGGGACTGAGAGTCTACGTGGAAAGGCAGGAAATCCCGCGTGTATACGGAGGTTTAGGGATTGCTATTATATCCACATCGCAAGGTATTATGACTGGTCAAGAAGCCTGGCGAAGACGCCTAGGCGGTGAAGTTCTGTGCTATGTATGGTAAATTGACTGAGGAGTAGTGAACTATGTCTCGTGTTGGCTCGCTTCCCATTGTCATACCTCGAGGTGTCGAGGTCAAGATAGATGGAAGCGAAGTTACGGTAAAAGGAAGTAAAGGCGAGCTCCGTCGTCGCTTCCATCCTGACATGTTAATTGCTTTGAAAGACGGAAGCTTGATTGTGACTCGCCCAAGTGAGAGTAAGGTTCATCGTTCTTTACACGGACTGACTCGCAGTCTCTTGGCAAATATGGTCATAGGGGTTAGCCAAGGTTTCGAGAAAGTGCTAGAGGTAAATGGTGTGGGTTATAGGGCACAGAAAAGTGGTGACAAGCTATTGCTTCAGGTAGGGTACTCTAATACCGTGGAGTTTACTGCGCCACCCGGGGTTAATATTGTTGTGGAAGGAGCAAATCGCATTCGTGTTCTGGGTATTGATAAAGAGCTGGTTGGTGAAACGGCTGCTAAAATTCGTGCGATACGCCCTGCCGATCCCTACAAAGGGAAAGGCATTAAATACTCAGATGAGCGGCTACACCTTAAACCTGGTAAATCAGGTAAAGTCGGCAAGAAGTAAAGGTTACGATAATGAGTACTCGAAAAGCATGGGCAATGCGGCACATACGGCACAGGCGAGTGAGGAAGAAGATCGTAGGAACAAGCTCACGCCCTCGCTTATGTGTTTTCCGTAGCCTGAATCATATCTATGCTCAAGTCATTGATGACTCCGCAGGGGAAACCCTGGTCTCAATAAGCACTCTTGACCCTGAGGTAAGAAGCAAGACTAACGGAATGAAGAAAAGCCAGAAGGCTGAAATAGTAGGAACTTTACTGGCTGAGAAAGCATTAAATAAGGGTATTAAGCAGGTAGTTTTTGACCGTGGTGGTTATAAGTATCACGGTCGGATCAAGGTTTTAGCTGAAGCAGCCAGGAAAGCCGGACTGGAATTTTGAACCAAATTTCAGAGGTCGTAAAAAGCTGTAATGTTTTTGAGGTCATTAGGTTATGAAGCCAGTTACCAAGATAAAGGGGAAAAAGGTTAGAATTGATGCCTCTGAGTTAACTCTGGAAGAGAGGCTGTTGGGTGTAGACCGGGTAACTAAAGTAGTCAAAGGTGGTAAACATCTGCGTTTCCGGGCTCTAGTAGTGGTTGGTGACCGGCAGGGACATGTTGGGTTTGGTTTAGCCAAAGCAGCTGGAGTGCCCGAAGCGGTGCGTAAGGCAACTGCTATGGCAAAGAAGGCGTTGATAGAAGTGCCTATTAAGGATGGCACCATTCCTCATGAAATTCTAGCCAAGTTTGGTGCGTCCAAGATTTTACTGAAGCCGGCGGCGCCCGGTACGGGCTTAATCGTCGGCAGTACTGCCCGGGCAGTGCTTGAGTTGGCTGGTGTGAAAGATATCCTTGGCAAATCGTTAGGCGGACCGAGCAGAATTAACTTAGCCAAGGCGACGATGGTTGCTCTAGCTAACTTAAGGAAGAGCGAAGAGCCAGTAGCTGGAAGCGAGGCTAAAGCTCAGGAAGAAAAAGAAGATGAAGCAGAATGAATTAAACCCCCCTGTGGGTGCAACGCACAAGAGGAAGCGTGTCGGTCGGGGAAATAGCAGTGGGCATGGAACCTATTCGGGGCGAGGTATCAAAGGGCAGAAAGCTCGTTCTGGGGGTGGTGTACGACTTGGTTTTGAAGGCGGGCAATTGCCGTTGATAAAACGGCTGCCACAAAAAAGGGGCTTTGCTAACATTTTTAGAACTGAATATAACATCGTCAATGTTGGAAAGTTAACTATTTTCCCCCCGGGAACTGAGGTAACCCCCAAGGAATTACTGGAGGCAGGTCTAATCAAAGCCGCAAATCGTCCTACCAAGATTCTTGGGACTGGCGATATTCAACACAGGTTGGTGGTTAAAGCCAATGCCTTCTCTTCATCGGCAGAGAAGAAAATTTTGGCTGTGGGAGGGGAGATAAAGAAGATTTAGCATGGAACGTAGAACTAGCCGTCCGCGTCTCGTCCAGGCAATGATGGATATATGGACATTGCCTGATTTGCGACGGAGAATCTTTTTTACATTCGGCATTCTTGTCGTTTTTCGTTTGATGGCCCATGTTCGCTTGCCCCTCGTGGAGGAGGGCGTCATAAGGGATTTGCTTGAGCAAATGCCTATCTTCGGCATGCTTAACATTTTTACCGGTGGTGCTATGGAAAAGTTCAGTATAGCTGCCTTGGGTGTCTATCCTTATATAACTGCTTCTATAATTATGCAATTGCTGGTGCCAGTAATCCCCGGTCTTCAAGCTCTGTCTCAGCAAGGTGAGATTGGCAGTCAGAAAATCAATCGAATTACCCACTTAGTAACCATACCTTTGGCAGCTCTTCAAGGTTACGCATGGATTGCCTTTTTGCGTTCTCAGGGCTTTACTATCCAGCCACTTGAACCGCTAGCCATCGCTAGCGCCGTGGTAACAATGGTTGCGGGCACAATGTTCCTTGTGTGGCTGGGTGAGCTGATTACTGAGCGTGGTGTCGGGAATGGAATATCTTTGATAATCTTCGCTGGTATCTTGGCTGATATACCTGACATAATACGTGGTGGTGTTGTCGAAGCTGCTGGTGGCAATCCTGGGGGGTTGATCGCTTATGTCACCCTAGCCTTAGTTATGATATTGGTTATAGTTATATTTACCGAAGCTCATCGCCGTATACCTGTACAGTATGCCCGTAGTACTTTTCGCTCTGGGCGATTATATCGCCAATCTGGGTCAACCTATATCCCACTACGTGTAAATACTGCCGGAATGATACCTCTGATTTTCGCCCTGGCTTTACTACAGCTCCCTGCTACGATAGCTACATATTTCAGGAATCCGCAGGATCCAAATTTCTGGAATACCGTCTATGATTTGTTTCAATCGGACACTGCGCTCTACAACATATTGTATTTTGCCTTAGTAATCGGGTTTGCTTTCTTCTACACCATGGTGGTATTTGAGCAAATGAACCTGCCTCAGACTCTGCAACAGCAGAGCGGCTTTATTCCCGGGGTTCGTCCGGGCAAGGCAACTGTGGATTATTTGAACGGGATAATAAAGCGCATCACATTTGGTGGCGCTCTCTTTCTAGCTCTAATAGCAATTATGCCCTTTATTGCTCGACAAATTACCGATGTTAAGGCGTTGGTGATCCAAAGCACTGCCTTGCTGATAGCTGTTGGCGTAGCTTTGGATACCATGAAACAATTAGAGGCTCAACTAACTATGCGCCGCTATGAGGGCTTCTTGAAGTAATGTATATTGTGCTGTTAGGTGCTCCTGGAGCGGGGAAAGGAACTCAAGCAGGCATTCTCTCTCGAAAAATGGGTCTACCTCATATAGCCTCTGGGGATTTGTTTCGCCAGGCGGTGGAGAAAAATACCGAACTTAATTTGCTAGCAAAAAATTATATGAACAAAGGAGAATTAGTTCCCGACGAGATAACCATAAAGATGATTCTGGAAAGAATTAGTCAACCCGACTGCATTTCCGGTTGCTTTTTTGATGGGTTTCCTCGAACTTTGCATCAAGCGGAAGCGTTGGATAAAGCGCTGGAAAAGCGAGGAAAAAGCATAGATAAAGCAATATATATTGAAGTATCCGATGAGGAACTGGTGAGGCGTCTCAGTGGGAGGTGGCTATGCCGAGCTTGCCAGATTCCCTATCATGCCATAAATTCACCGCCTAAAACGCCGGGACGGTGTGATAAATGTGGTGGTGAGTTGTATCAACGCCCGGATGATAAGGCGGAAACGGTAAAAGAGAGGTTAAAGGTGTTTTTTGCTCAAACACTTCCCATACTTGATTATTATAAAAAACAAGGTAAACTAATTAGGGTGAATGGTAATCAAGGGATTGAAAATGTAGCTGGAGAAATAATCTCTGCACTGGAGATAAGCAGGGATAAAAATCAATGGTGATTATAAAATCTGACGATGAAATAGCTATTATGAGGAAGTGTGGCAAAATTCTGGCAGCTATTTTGGATAGATTGAGGGCAGAAGTGAAACCTGGCATAAAAACTGGGTGGCTGGATGCAGTAATGGGTGAAGAATCGCGAAAAAGAGGAGTCGTACCTTCTTTTAAGAATTATCGTGGCTTCCCCGCGAATCTGTGTGTTTCGGTGAACGACGAGGTAGTGCATGGCATTCCTGGCGAACGAATATTGCAAGAAGGGGACATTGTCTCTTTAGATGTAGGGGCAAAACTTAACGGCTTCCACACCGATGCCGCTATAACTGTTGGCGTAGGGCGAATAAGTAAGGAAGCTCAGGATCTTATTGCAGTCACAGAAGGTAGTTTGAAGTCAGGTATAGCGCAAGCTGTAAATGGGGCATGGCTAGGAGACATTTCGACTGCCATCCAGAATTATGTTGAATCAAGAGGGTTTTCTGTAGTCAGGGAATACACCGGGCATGGTATAGGTCGGGATTTGCATGAGGAGCCCCAAATACCCAATTTTATGATGGGAAAAGGTATCCAGTTGCTGAAGGGCATGACTTTGGCTATTGAACCTATGGTTAATGCTGGGGATTGGCGAACCAAAGTGGCAGCCAACCAGTGGACAGTACTTACTGCCGATGGCAGTCTGTCAGCCCATTTTGAGCATACTATCGTGATAACCGTTGGTGAACCCGAGATACTTGTTTAGTTATAAGGTATGGCTAAGAAAGAAAGGATAGAAGCCGAGGGCAAAGTAATTGCTTGTTTACCCAACACTATGTTCCGCGTTGAATTAGCCAACGGGCACCAAGTGCTGGCTCATATCTCAGGCAAAATGAGAAAGCACTACATCAAAATCTTACCAGGGGATAGAGTGCTAGTAGAACTTTCTCCTTACGACCTCAGTCGAGGTAGAGTTACCTATAGGCTTAAATAGTTTGACAGATTGAGCAAAAAAAGTTATCATAACGGCTTTTAGTATGTGGTGATTAAAATGAAAGTAAGATCTTCAGTCAAACCAATATGTCGAAAATGTAAAGTAGTCCGGCGAGAGGGCGTAGTGAGGGTTATTTGTGAAAATCGCAAGCATAAGCAAAGACAGGGGTAACGTACAGTGGCACGGATTGCAGGAGTAGATCTTCCTAAAGAAAAGCCAGTTTGGGTAGCTTTGCGGAGCATATATGGCATTGGCACTACTCTCAGCCGGCGTATCTTAGTTGCTGCTAGTGTCGAGCCAACCATTAAGGTTAAAGACCTTACTGAGGAGCAGGTTGGACGGATTCGAGATATTATTGACAAGCAATACAAAGTAGAAGGCGATCTCAGGAGAGAAGTTCAATCAAATATAAGGCGACTTATTGAAATTGGTTGTTACCGGGGACTGAGACACCGCATGGGATTGCCAGTTCACGGACAAAGGACGCGCACCAATGCTCGAACAAAAAGAGGGCCAAGGAAGACAGTAGCTGGGAGAGGACAGAAGCGCGGCTTAGCCAAGAAGTAAGGAGTTTGTTTAGGAGATGCCAAGGAAAAAGAAAGCTCGCAAGAAGATTAGCGAAGGTAGAGCTTATATCCAATCCACATTCAATAACACCATTGTCACCATTACAGATATGGATGGCAATGTCGTTGCTTGGGGAAGTTCTGGCACCGCGGGATTCAAAGGTTCTAGGAAAGGTACTCCTTACGCCGCTCAGTTAGCTGCTCGAGACGCGGCGCAGCGGGCGATGAGCGATGGTTTGCGTCGGGTGGAAGTTTATATAAAAGGTCCCGGGAGTGGACGAGAGGCTGCCATCCGTGCCTTACAAGCTACCGGACTTACTGTCACAGCTATCAGGGATGTGACTCCTATCCCTCACAATGGGTGCCGCCCCAAAGGGAGGAGGAGGGTATAAATGGCACGCTATACCGGCCCTGATTGTCGTATATGTCGCCGCTTCGGAGAAAAGCTTATGCTTAAAGGCGAAAGGTGTTCGTCACCCAAATGCGCTTTAGAGAAAAGAAACAATCCTCCGGGAGAGCACACCGAAGCTCAGCGGGGCAGAATTTCTGAGCGAGGATTGCAGCTACGTGAAAAGCAAAAGGTTCGCTTCAGCTATGGTGTCATGGAGCGGCAGTTTCGCAAGTTTTTCGACCAGGCTAAGAAAAGCCCCACCAACACAGGGGAAACCCTTCTTATACTGCTGGAAAGGAGACTAGACAACGTCATTTATCGCTTGGGTTTTGCCGATTCGCGTGCTCAAGCCCGACAAATAGTTCGGCACGGTCACATAATAGTGAACGGTCGCAGAACAAATGTTCCCTCCTGCCTCGTGAAGCCTGGGGACATTATCAAGTGGCGTGAGGCTAGTAAGAAAACTGAGTATTACAAAAGGGTAGTTGAGGAAATAGAGGGGAAGAATATACCTAGTTGGTTAGGTTTCGATAGGGAAACTATGACAGGGAAAGTATTGAACCTGCCTACCAAAGACGATATTGGGACTGAATTTAATGCCAAAGCTATTGTGGAATATTACTCGAGGTGAGCTGTGTCCGAATTATCTGTACCCTCTGTAACTTGTGCTGAAAGCGTTGGTAATTACGGTCGTTTTCTTGCTGAACCTCTGGAGCCAGGTTTCGGCGTTACTTTAGGTAATGCTTTGCGACGTGTGCTTCTCAGTTCTTTGCCTGGTGCCGCAGTAACCTGGGTCAGGATTGAGGGAATACAGCATGAATTCTCCCCCATTCCCCATGTTAAAGAGGACGCTTTAGAGTTCTTACTGAACGTTAAGCAATTGAGACTTTGTCCTCTCACCAGGCGACCTGGGCAGCTATTCTTGGAAGTGGAGGGCGAAGGCAGGGTTTGCGCTGGTGATATCAAACCTTCGGCTGACTTCCGTATTGCCAATCCTGAGCTCCATCTGGCTACGTTGGACTCAGCCAAAGCTAAGCTCTACGTTGAGTTCAACGTGGAGCTGGGGAGAGGGTATGTGCCGGCAAAATCGGCAGGCAGTTTGCCCATAGGGGCGTTGCCTGTAGACGCGATTTTCACGCCAGTGCGCAAGGTAAATTTCACTGTGGAACCTCTGAGGCCGGGACAGGAAGGGAGTCCAGAGAGGCTCATCCTAGAGATCTGGACGGATGGCACGATTGCTCCTTGGGAGGCGCTCAATCAAAGTGCCATCATCTTGATCAATCAATTTTCTTCGTTCAGGGACCTTCAAGTTCCCATGGCTGCGAAAGTGTTATCTATTTTGCCTGAGCAATATGACACTCCTCTGGAGAAACTAAACCTGTCCACTCGGTCTTGTAATAGTTTGAGGAGAGCAGGCATCCTCACGTTAGGACAATTGCTGGAAAAAGGTCGGGAGGAGCTACCACCGTTGCCAGGTCTGGGAGCGAAGTCGCGAGCTGAAGTAGAGGAATTGCTGGCGAAATTTGGCTCTCCGGTTTCTAGCAAGAAAAAAGAATAATGAGACACAGAGTAGCAGGACGGAAATTAAGCAAGCCGACTGGACATAGGTGGGCGCTATATCGAAACCAGGTTACTGCCCTCCTAGCTCACGAAAAGATCGTTACTACTGAAGCAAAAGCTAAAGAAGTTCGGAGTCTGGCAGAGAAGATGATCACCTTGGGCAAGGATGGGAGTCTTGCCTCAAGGCGGAAAGCGTTAGCTTTTATTACCGATAAAAAAGTAGTTGATAAGCTGTTTAAGGAAATCGCTCCAAAGTATACTGACCGTAGCGGCGGTTACACAAGGTTGCTGAAGCTAGGACCACGTCCTGGCGACAGCGCTCCTATGGTTCAAATTGAATTGGTCAAGTAAATTCGTTCTGCTCGTGCAGTACGATGGCACCCGGTATTATGGCTTTCAATGGCAAGTTGGCGTACCGACTATCCAGGACGAACTTGAGCAAGCCTTGAGACAAATTTTTGGGCGGACCAGTCGGGTGGTAGCTGCGAGCAGGACTGATGCCGGTGTGCATGCCAAAGGGCAGGTGGTGAGCTTCTGGGCAGGGTCTACGTTAGATACTATGGCGTTAGTTAGAGCTTTGAATTATTATTTGCCAGCCGATATTGCGGTCAAAAAAGCTTACCGGGCTAGAGATGATTTTAATGTGCAGCGCGATGCGCTGAGCCGCGAGTATCGTTACTATATCCTGAATACTGATACGCGGTCGCCGTTTGCTCGGAAGTTTGCCTTATTTGTGCCCAAAGCGCTTGATGTTCAGATGATGAACGAAGCCTGCCAGCTTATTCAGGGTGAGCATGATTTTGCTTCTTTTGCCAGTTCGCTGGATAGCAGCAGGAGCACGGTGCGCACGGTTTATGAAGCGGGAGTCGAGAAAGAAGGAGACTTTGTTATTTTCCGTATCGTGGCTAATTCCTTTTTGCCTCACCAGATACGAAGCATGGTAGGTCTTTTGATCAGGCTTGGTTTGGGCAAACTAGGAATTAAGGAATTTCGTGATATAATGGAGGCTAAAAAGTTAGGTTTAGCTGGCCCTCTGTGTGCGGCTTGCGGGTTGTGCCTTGAGAGGGTCAATTATCCTGAGCCTCTGGGAAGCTAGAGATGAAAACATACAGTCCTAAAGCTAAAGAAATCGAGCGGAAGTGGTGGGTAATTGACGCCACCGACAAGACGCTAGGCAGACTGGCGACTCAGGTGGCTAATCTGCTTAAGGGCAAGCATAAGGCAATTTATGCTCCTCATATTGATACTGGCGACTATGTCGTGGTAGTAAATGCTGCCAAGGTGAAGGTGACCGGGAAGAAAATGGAGGAAAAGTTTTACTATCGGTTTTCAGGTTATCCCGGCGGGCTAAAGAGTCAAAACCTCGAAGAATTGCTCAGCAAAAACCCCAGCCGTGTAATTGAGCTTGCAGTTAAAGGGATGTTGCCTCATAATCGTTTGGGTAGAGCCATGATTAAGAAGCTCAAAGTCTATGCCGGAGCTGACCATCCACACCAGACACAAGTGACAATGAAAAGTGAGGAGCAATGAGCGAAGAAAGTTACGTTTGGGGAACCGGTAAGCGCAAATGTGCAATAGCCCAAGTCAGGCTGTGCCTTGGCGATGGGGAAATACTGGTCAACGATAAGCCTTATCAAGAAGTCTTTACACGTCCGGTACATCGCTATATGATTGAGCAGCCTTTTGTAATCACCAACACTGTGGGCAAGTATCGTGTCACAGTGAAAGTAAACGGCGGTGGCATCAATGGTCAAGCTGGGGCTATTCGGCACGCGATCGCCCGGTCTCTTGCTAAAGAAAACGAGCTATTCAAGCCCATACTACGCAAGGAAGGCTTGCTGACGCGGGACGCCAGAATCAAAGAGCGCAAGAAGTACGGGCTCAAAAGAGCGCGCAAGGCTCCACAGTACACGAAGCGTTAGACTCCCTTTCGACTTATCAGCCAGAACCGAACAAGCATTTCTGTGCTTGTTTTCCAAAGCCGAGCTTTCGTGGCTATGTGCTTCTGCATCGTGTTTGTTGCCCCGGACGGGATAAACAGCTATAATTCTTATGGCGTTGGGGATTAGTCTAGCGGTAGGACAGCGGGCTCTGGACCCGTGAGGCCAGGTTCGAATCCTGGATCCCCAGCCAAATTTGGCGCATTCGTCTAGGGGCCTAGGACGCCTCCCTCTCAAGGAGGAGATCACCGGTTCAAATCCGGTATGCGCCACCAATCTACCGGATTTGTAACACTTCCTCAACGGAACTTTTGTTTCTATCTGATGTATAATGAGACGTTAGCACTGCGACAATCCGTGTGAGCATTGAATATACCAAAAATGGCACGAGAGGTTTACGACAAGCTAGCTGAGGCGCTTAACGCCCGCAGCATGGCATACCCCTCAATACCCTGCCAGGAATTCTATATTCTAGCTGAGGAGTTGTTTACGCCTGAGTATGCGGAGATAGCCGCCCGCATGCCCATTGAGCCAGTATCTGCGCAGGAACTTGCTGCCAGAATAGAAGTGGCTGACGTGGCTCAATTGACCAGGCAGCTTGATGATATGGTGAGCAGGGGTCTGGTGAGGGTTAAGGAAGAATCTGGCAAGAAGCTGTATGAACTGATGCCACTGGTACCGGGCATCGTTGAATTGCAGTTCATGCACGGCCGGACGGATGAACGTACCAAGCATCTGGCGCAGCTATTCAGAAATTATTCCAAGGCGATGAAGAATATGGTACCCCCTACCTCCACCCCGGTCAGGGCTGAACAGCCAGGAGCGAGAAGGATTGCCGTAAATCAGGAAGTCCACAGCAAGACCACAATCCTGCCTTATGAGGAGGTGATGAAGCTTATTGATAAGGCTGAGTATATTGCCGCTGGTACTTGTGTTTGCCGTCACCAGGGTGATCTACTGAGCAGGCCTTGTGACAAGCCCAAAGCGAACCTGTGCATGATTTTCGGTGCATCGGCGCAGTTTGCCCAGAGTTATGGCTTTGTTAAGCTCATTTCCAGGGAAGAAGCGCGGCAGAGAATTGATGAGGCGGAAAAGGCTGGACTAGTGCACAGCTATGCCAACAGCCAGGACAAGTATATTGATTTACTATGCAACTGCTGTGGCTGTCACTGTTTTATACTTAGAGGTACCAAGCGTTCTCCACTGCCGAGCCGGTTTGTTATCGCCAGTTGGGTTATAGAGATAAACGAGGATGCTTGTGTCAGCTGTGGAGCCTGCGTTGACCGCTGCTGGATGGAAGCCCTGAAAATGGAGGGTGACTCTTTGGTCCGCGATGCGAATCGCTGCATAGGGTGCGGAATCTGCCGTCATGTTTGCCCGACGGATGCTCTGAAATTGGTGCCCAGAGAAGCAGTCGCGTGAGCCAAACGGGCGAATCTGCTTGATGTGCAAATATGACATGGGGTTCGTCTTTGGCTGGTCTTTTTGAAGGCAGATATGATATATTAATCTAGGTATGATAGCTGAGGGAGAGCCAGGTGCCGCCGGTATTTGAACATAGATACGCCAATGTCAATAACATACGCCTCCATTATGTACAGGCAGGCAAGGGCAAATTGATAATGTTCCTCCACGGTTTTCCTGAATTCTGGTATGAGTGGAAGAACCAGCTTGCTGAATTCGGACGGGATTATTTGGCTGTAGCTCCGGACATGCGTGGCTATAATCTATCATCGAAGCCCGCGCAAGTTGAGCAGTACGAGATGAAATACCTCGTTGGTGATATTCGAGCGCTCTGTGAGCATCTTGGCTACAAAACATTCATCCTTGTGGGTCATGATTGGGGTGGTGGAGTAGCCTGGTCATTCGCTATCCGCTATCCTGAGTATCTAGAGAAGCTTATCATAATAAACTCACCGCATCCCATTGTTTTTATGCGGGAGCTCCGGGATAACCCGGCGCAGCAAAAAGCGAGTCAGTACATATTGGTATACAGGACTCAGGAGGCGGAAGGCATATTGGCGAAAGACAATTTCGCTGTGCTTGTCAGCAGCTTCCTGGATGAAGATATAAGAGAAGGCTACTTCACAGAGGAAGACAAGAGAGCATACATTGAAGCGTGGTCACAGCCGGGAGCACTCACCGGTGGACTGAATTACTACCGGGCGGCACACTTGGGTCCCTTTACGAACGAAAGCGACGACAGCCTATCGGCAGACCCTGCGCTATTTATGGTCAGGGCACCCACATTGGTCGTCTGGGGCGAAAGGGACAGGTGGTTGCTTACGGGTAATCTGGACGGGCTCGATAGGTACGTGCCCAATCTCACTATCAAACGCATTCCGGATGGCTCGCACTGGGTGATTCATGAAAAGCCGGCACTGGTGAATTCCTACATCAGGGAATTCATCGAAGGCTAAGTTTCTGCAATGTCATCTCCGCTGCCGCGGCTGTTCAGTAGCCTTGTTGCCTATTTGCTCTATATGGTAAACTTTGACACCAACATATGAAGAGACGCGTTTTCTCGGGTGCACGCCCCACCGGACGACAGCATATTGGCAACTATGTAGGAGCGATCCAGAATTATGTTGCTCTGCAAGATGAATACGACTGCGTCTATTGCATTGTGGATATTCATGCTCTGACTACTCTGGAAAATACAGAATCCCTGCGGGACGATATCAATGAGATGGTGCTGGACTGGCTGGCGGCTGGCATTGACCCCCAGAAAAGCATCGTGTTCGTTCAATCCCATGTGCCTCAAGTGGTAGAGCTGCATACCCTGTTCAGCATGATCACTCCTCTGAGCTGGCTATTGCGAGTTCCTACATTTAAAGAGAAGGTGAAGATGCAGCCGCATAATGTTAATTACGGGCTGGTAGGCTACCCCGTCCTGATGACTGCCGATATTGCCCTTTATAAAGGGGAGGTTATTCCTGTGGGCGAAGATCAGCTTCCCCATCTGGAGCTGGCTCGGGAGATAGTGCGGCGATTCAACTCGCTTTTCGGATTCGTATTCCCGGAGCCACAAGCTAAGCTTACCAACTTCCCTCTGGTTTTGGGTCTCGACGGGGTGCAGAAGATGAGCAAAAGTGCAAACAATCATATTGAAATATCAGCTTCGCCGCAGGAAATATCGCAACGAGTTATGACAGCCGTTACAGACCCAGCGCGGAGGTACCGCTCTGACCCGGGGCATCCCGAAGTCTGTAATGTTTTCCGTCTCCACAATTTCTTCACGCCGGAACGAGTGGAAGGAATTAGCTCAGAGTGTCGTAGCGCCGGCATCGGTTGTGTGGATTGCAAAAAGATGCTGGCTCGGAGCATTATTGCTAATCTGGAGCCTTTCCGGGAAAGGCGAGCGGCTTTAGCCTCCAAGTCTGGTTACGTCGCTCAGGTTCTTGCTGAGGGAGCTGACCGTGCCGAAGCCATAGCCAAAGAAACTATCAGAGAAGTGAAGGAAAAGATGAAGCTCCTTCAGCGCGCCGATTTAGGGCGCCCCAGGTAATAATACCTTCTCACTCGTTGTCTGCTGTCTTTGCATTCAACATATCCGACAGGTAAGTATATGAAGGGAATATACTATGGCTGGTGGGTAGTGGTTGGGGCGTTTCTTTTGCTCTTTTGTGCCGTAGGGACACATTTTTATGCCTTTCCTGTGTTCTTCGATGTGATGGTGCGA
The DNA here is from genome assembly GCA_036834125.1 of Chloroflexota bacterium. GTDB lineage: Bacteria > Chloroflexota > Dehalococcoidia > GIF9 > AB-539-J10 > RBG-13-51-36. The sequence goes on from DAITOK010000001.1 coordinate 49,991, forward strand.
GAGATGGAGTGGGCACGGACCCAGGCGGCTGCCACTATGACATTGGGGACTTTAGTCGCGGGTTCCACAGGTTTGGCTGTGGGGTGGTTGATTCACAAAATCGGCTTGCGGCCAGTGATGCTGTGCGGAACTATAATATCGGCTCTTGGTTTCCTCTTGCTCAGCACAGCAACCGAACCTTGGCAATTTTACCTTTACTATGGACTCATCATATCAGCAGGGATAGCTGGCATCGGCGCTGTGGCTAATATGACGGCTGTAGAGACTTGGTTTGATAACGGTAAGAGCACGGCTTTAGGTATAGCCTCAACTGGCATTGGGGCTGGTGGTGTAGTTATGCCGTTGCTGGTGGGATGGCTTTTCTCTAAATACGATTGGCAAACCACGTGTATCTGCCTGGCTGGAATGTTGATAGTGGTGGGCATTCCTGTCAGCACTATCATCATGCGGACATCACAGTCTCACAAAAGCCTGTCCGAGCAGACGCAACAATCAAGATTGGAAACAGAAGATGTTACTCTAGGGCAAGCGGTGACACAGAAATCGTTCTGGTTAATATCTTTGAGTGCTATGTTGTGGTATTTAGTCTATACATTAGGACTGACGCATCAGGTGGCGTTTGCTAGGGACATGGGAATAGAGGAACTGACAGCCTCTGGAACAGTGAGTGTACTCTGTCTCGTTAGTATTCCTATCCGTGTGGGGTTTGGTAGGCTCGGTGATACGATTGACAAGAGATATGTAGTGGTGATCGTCGCCGTTTTGCAAGCACTGGCTTTCTTTATTCTCTTGAAAACCACTAGCCTGCCTATGTTATATGCCTATTCAGTTCTTATGGGTATTGGGGTAGGTGGTTTGACTCCAATACTACCCGGGCTTGTGGCTGATTACTTTGGTAGAAGGCATTTCGGCGCCATCTATGGAGCTTTGGAGATGGTGACGATGCTGGGTACGATGATAGGTCCAGTCTTTGGTGGGTGGATATATGATATTACCAGTAGTTACTATGCAGCCATTCTCAGCGGCATTGGGATAGCTTTATTGGTTATCGTGCTTGTTTGTTTAGTACCAAGTTCACACTCTCGCCGACACGGTTAAGAATCATAGCCAGGACCAATACACAATATTGGTAAAGCCAGTGATAAGGCTTCTAGGGCTTCTGAGGTGCCTTTGAGGGCATTTTTTCGCCAAGCCAGGTTTTAGAAGGGACAATGCTCTTTTTATCAAATGTTATCGGAAGAAAAAGCCGGCAAAGATATAATAACTGCCTATGATTGCATTGAAATCTCTTTCTTGATGGGAGAGGGTGAGGATGAGCTTCGTGGGTTTTCGCACCCGCCTGGGAGGGAGAAATGAAGAGTTTGAGTCTGGCTACGAAAATCTTGTGATTTTGCTGGCCAGAGGACGGCATCGCAATTCATTAACTTGGCTTTAATTGCGATGCATTTGTATGTGTGGTAATATGTCGGCGTAAGAGTATGGGCAGTTAGCTCAGCGGTTAGAGCGTCGGTTTCACATACCGAAGGTCACAGGTTCAAATCCTGTACTGCCCACCATGAACAAGTCAATGACAGGTAACGGAAGAATTTTGGTCTATCATTAGCACGGGCTATTGTGTTCTTTTGTCAAGCGTTGTGGGGATACTGGCACCCATTTTCGTGGCGGTGTCAAAGAAGGAGTTTGAGGCACAACATTAAATGCCGAAGTGGCGGAATGGCAGACGCGCTACGTTCAGGGCGTAGTGTCCGTAAGGACGTGAGGGTTCAAATCCCTCCTTCGGCACCATGTATGCTACTTTGATTAAACATCCGCCAAGAAGTATACTAAGTGTCACAGCCGGTGCCTCCGGTAAGCATACGCCTGTAGCTCAGCTGGATAGAGCGCAGCCCTGCGGAGGCTGAGGCCGCGGGTTCAAATCCCGCCAGGCGTGCCACGGGCGGTTAGCTCAGCGGTGAGAGCGCCTGTCTTACACACAGGAGGTCAGAGGTTCAAGTCCTCTACCGCCCACTAGAAAGCATCCAGTTACCCCACGAGTCGAGGAGTATCCAGTGTAAGTGACACTAGCCTGGGAGGCACGTCATGCCATTTGACGCATACCCAGTTACTACTTTTTATGATGTTCTTCGGATTCGGCTTTGTCGGCATCAGCCTTTGTTTTATGCACAGTCTTGTCAGGATGGTTGGGGGGAGAATAAATCGTGTACAGCTTGAGTTTGGTGGTCTTGGAGCTGTTTATGACATTGTGGTATGTTCCAGCCGGGACTATCAGAGCATCACCATCCTTCAGCACGTGCTTTTCTTTGCCTTCTAAGATTACCGTCGCCTCGCCCTGCTCGACGCGGAAAAACTGGTCAACAGTCTTATGTACCTCGTTGCCAATTTCCTCCCCCGGCTTTAAGGACATCACCACGAGCTGAGCATATTTCCCGGTAAACAATACTTTCCTGAAATAATCATTCTCCAGAGTTTGCTTTTCAATCGGTCCGACATATCCTGCCATCTTTACACTTTCCTCCTTTCTTTTGTTGCATATTATATAAGGCTCCTAGCCTGCGGACAATTCCAAACAAAGGCGAGCTTGTCCAGTGCTGTGAATAGCACATGCTACTTGGCAAGCTCACCAACGATGGGGAACTTCATCAGGAGGTCAGCATCGTGCGGCGCTTTTTGTAGAGCCTGAGTCAGGTCGCAACCAGCGCGATGCATCGCATGATGTATCCCTTTCCTCCAGTGATAACTGGCGGACACATCGTATACTTTGCCACGGTAAGCAACATAGGCAATTCCATTCCTGCCGTCGTATTTCTTGAGCTCTTGTTCAGTGAATTTTCTCATCTTAGCTCAACTACCCAAAAGCGACATCCAATAGCATCATCATGGCAAAGCCGACCATGCTGCCCATTGTCGCTAGGTCTGTATTGCCGCCGCGCTGAGCCTCCGGCACCAGTTCTTCAATGACCACAAATATCATAGCACCGGCGGCGAAAGCCAGGGCATATGGCAAAATAGGTTGAGCGACAATAACAGTGGCAGCACCGATAACTCCAAACACCGGCTCAACAATCGCGGACAACTGCCCGTACCACAAGCTCTTCCGCCGTGACAGGCCTTCCCGCCGCAAAGGCATAGAAACAGCCAATCCCTCGGGGAAGTTCTGGATGCCTATGCCCACGGCTAGAGCTACGGCTGCTCCCAGAGAAACATGAGGCAGACCAGCCGCCAGAGCACCGAAAGCCACCCCCACAGCCAGCCCCTCCGGAATATTGTGTAGTGTGATAGCCAGGACAAGCAGCGTGCTCCGTCGCCAGCTTGTTTTCACACCCTCGGCTTCCTCGGTTGGGAAACCAATGTGAAGATGGGGCAAAACTTTATCAATAAGCCGCAGGAATAGACCACCTGCCAGGAAGCCCACCACCGCCGGTAGCCAGGAAGGGACGCCTTTGCCTTCTGACATCTCAATGGCTGGCGCCAGCAGCGACCAGTAGCTGGCGGCAATCATAACGCCAGCCGCAAAGCCGAGCATAGCATCAAGGACTTTGCGGCTGATGTCCCTGGTCGTGAAGACAACGGCTGCCCCAGCGGCAGTCATAGCCCAGGTGAAACAGGTCGCCAGCAGCGCCTGCAAAACCGGATGCAGCGCTTGAAAGCTATCCAGCACTATTTATCACCTGGTATTGGAATTGTGCGGGGACGTCAGGTTAGGATTCGACCCCGTAACACTTGCTGTTTTTATTTTAGAAATTTGGAGACAAAGGGAGAAGTCTCTCCACGCCTTAGAAAGTGACCCGAAGGACCCTCTCCCAGAAACTCGGAGAACCAGGATTCGTGCTCTATCTCTTCATTGAGGATAGCCAGAGCTAGGTCGTAGGTGCGGTGGTCTTTCCCCGCAGTGATGTCGCAGATGTTCGTATATCCCCTGACAGCACATCTCTCCGCCTCTACCAGGACAGTAAGCATGGCTTTGATGTCCTTGGTGTTCTGGGGCAAAGCGGCAGGTGGGCAGGCTGATATATTATGGAAATCCACCATGCTCTCCGGCAGCTTGCCACCGAGCTCATATATCCGGGGCACCAGCGCCTCGAAATGATTGCGGTCTTCTATTCGGGCTGTCTCGCGATTTCCTTGATGGTCTCCCCATCAAGCCCGATCAGGTTCACCCGCAGAATCGTGTAATAGTAGTAGGTTGTCAGCTCCGCGGCGGCATTGCTCACGAGCAGTTCCAGCAACTGCTTCACATTGACTCCAGCTTTTTTCACCATTTCTATTGCTACTTTAGCCATCTTTTTTACTCCTTTCCTCGTTTATTTTGTCTTTGGGGATAACTTTCCATTAATCCATAACACCTCCTTCGCTCCACGGTATTTTTAACAATTTGCTGCTAGCAACCGGGTACTGTTTTTCTTTTTAGCGCCTATTATATCAAGCTTCATAGTCCGGCGATAAACCGAAGCAAACACAAGACTACCGACGCTGCTCACATATATAGATAAGTGCAGAATATCTTGTCTAATTCAAGATTGCCCAAGTGACAGGAATATTCTTGATCACAGGTAACAAGGCAAGTTCCAGGCAGGTAAACCGAACATTGTTTCTAAAAGAACGTAGCTTGTGATGGCAACTCCGTTATTAACGCCGGAATCAACTCGTCAACTTATTTGAGTTGGCAAACCGACGATAAAACCACATTTTCACGAGCTCAGTCAGCCCTAGGTAGCTCGCGATGAACCCTATCAATACCAACAAGAAAGTCCAGGGCAGAGGGACGAAGCCGAAAATCCTGCTGCCCAAGGGCGTAAACGGCAGCGCCATTGCTAGAGCCAGAACAAGGACAATGGTCACCAAAAGCAACTTATTCGGCTTACTGCGGAAAAACGGAATCGTCCTGGTTCTAATCACAAATATTACGAGCGATTGAGTGAACAGTGACTCTACGAACCAAGCTGTCTGAAACATAGGTGCCGCAGCTTTGAAGGCATAAAGCAAAACGAAAAAGGTGGCAAAGTCGAAAATAGAGCTAACCGGGCCAAAGGCGAGCATGAAATTCCTGATGAAAGCTGTCTTGAGTCGCTGCGGTTGCTGGATATATGTCTGGTCCACATCGTCCAAAGGCAAAGGTAGTTGTGCCACGGAGTAGAGTAAGTTATTCAGGAGCAACTGGACAGGTAACATAGGCAGAAAGGGTAGAAAGAGCGAAGCTCCGGCAGCGCTGAACATATTGCCAAAATTGGAGCTGGTTGCCATCTGGATATACTTCATTGTGTTGCCGAAGGTCTTACGTCCTTCAACCACACCATCGGCGATTATCCTCAGGTCGTTCTCGAGGAGTATGAGATCTGCCGATTCCTTGGCGATATCCACGGCATTGGCCACGGAGATGCTGACATCTGCCACCTTCATGGAGGGCGTATCGTTGATGCCATCCCCCAGGTAACCAACCACATGCCCATTGGCTTTCAGAGCATTCATGATGCGGTTCTTTTGCCCGGGAGTAACTCGGGCAAAGACGTCTGCCCTCTCCACAATCTTGGCTAACGCATCGTCATCAATGTTCTGGATTTCGCTACCCTGCACAATGTTTATGGGCTCAACTTCTATGGTTAGCCTTAGCGAGCGAGTCCGCTCATCATATTTTTTGCCCCGGCGATATTGATAAACCTGAAAGCCAAGCTGCTCGCAGATTTTGCCTGACACAACTTCATTGTCACCGGTTAGAATCTTAAGTTTGATACCTGCACCTCTCAGTAATTCGAGCGATTCCCCAGCTGTTTCCTTGATCGGGTCAACGAAGGCAATGAAGCCTAGAAAAATCATTTCGCTTTCATCAGGAATGGAATATAAGGGCTTGCTAGCCACCTGGCGATAAGAGACGCCCAGCACCCGGAATCCACGGGAGCTTAATGCGCGATACTCCTTTTCAATTTGCTTAATGGCATCGTCCGTCACTTCACGGACCTCTCCGTTTAGCTCGTAATGCGAAATGACTTTGACAATTTCCTCCGGAGCTCCCTTAGTGATGAGGAGATTCTGTCCATCGGCGTTAACTACGATAGAAAGTCGCTTGCGGACAAAGTCAAACGGGATTTCGTCAACCTTTTGGTATTGGCTGGTGTCTATGTGCCGATACTGGAGTATAGCCTCGTCCAGTGGACTGCGTAGGCCGGTCTGGAACTGGCTATTCAGAACCGAGTAGAGCAGGACTTTTTCGGAATCCTTGTCTTCTATATCCACGTGCCGTATGAGAACGACTCTATTCTCCGTCAGAGTGCCTGTCTTATCACAGCACAGGACGTCCATGCTCCCAAAATTCTGTATTGCCGCCAGGCGTTTCACAATGACGCCTCTCCTGGACATGGCTGTAGCGCCACGAGCCAGATTTATGGATAGGATTACCGGCAATAGCCCCGGCGTCAAGCCCACTGCCAGAGCCACCGAAAAGAGCAGAGAATCAATGATGCTGCGTTTAAACAGAGCGTTGATGAAGAAGACCACCAGAATGAGTACAAAAGTGACCTGCATGATAAGGTAGCCAAACCTCCGTAATCCGCTCTCGAATTCAGTCTCGGGCTTCCTTTCAGCGCTCTTTCGCGCAAATTCCCCATATTCTGTAGAACTGCCGGTCTTGACCACGACTGTCGTAGCTGTACCAGCGGTGACCGAAGTACCCATAAATAGGTAATTATTCCACCTACTTGGGTCTGCGATGGCGGCAGCTTGAACAGGTTCCGATGTCTTCTCCACCGGGAACGATTCTCCGGTCAAAGCTGATTGGTCAACAAAGAAGTCTTTGGCGGAGATCACCCTGGCGTCAGCTGGCACAATATCCCCAGCAGAAAGCAAGATGACATCGCCCGGCACCAGTTGAGAGATTTGCATTTCCTGCTTGGCGCCATTTCTGAGCACAGTGGCAGTTGTGGCGACTCTCTTTATTAGCTCTTCGGCGGCTCTTCCTGCCCGGTATTCCTGGATGAAGTCGAGGGCGACGCTCACCAGGACAATAAACACGATAATGCCAGCATTCAACGGCTGCCCCAGGAAACCGGATACAATAGCGGCAACTATCAGTATGATAGTTATCGGGCTTCGGAGGTGGGACAGGAATTCGACGACAACATGTCTTTTTCTCTTGGCGATTATCTCATTGGGTCCATAGATTTCTCGTCGCCTTTCTGCCTCCTCGTCACTCAGACCATCCAGCGAAGTGCCCAGTTGGATGAGAAGCTCATAAGTGGGAAGAGATAAAGCATCCCGTGCGTTGACGAGATCGGGAGTCATTGTTCTTTTGCTGCGCTGTTTTTTCGCCATCGCCTGATAATTGGTTTGTCTATTGTAGTCCTATGATTGGGTCGGTTCAATAAGTCTAACATTGATTGCCGAATAGCAGTCACGGTAAGTGCCCACCAGATTTGAGAAAGCGTGACAAACAGGGAAAGAATGAATCGCCAGATTCAGTTCCTTCTACTAAACAGGAACTTTGGAAACTAGCCACCGACGCCTGTTGCGGGCGACACCACGACTGCTATCGGGCTGCGGGAGGAGGTTTGATTGACTGCGCCAGAATCGCAACTTTCTGGAAGGCGGTTGAACTAGCATCGTCTAATTCCGTTGGCTGTCTAGGCTGTCACGTCTTATCGGTTGTTCATCAAAGGCGTAGAATAGCCTGTGATGCCAGCGCGGACTAAACGGGTGCAGCATTGGCTGGATGTTGGAACGTGCCGATCGTGCATTCGCACTGCTTTGCTGGCAGTAGCAGTAACCGCTCTGGTATTAACAGGTTGCGCATCTGGACCTGTTGTCCCTGCCGATTCGCCCACGCTGCCCGCGCGTGGCTTCTTCATGGGACTTCTGCCACGCCTAAGGATGGCGAGTCCTTTGCCGAAGCCTATGAAAAGGCATCTGGCTTCGCCGAGTTTGTTCCAGTGTGGGGACGTCCGACGCCTTTCTATATCTGGCACGGGAGCTGTCGGGCAGTTGGGCAAAACATTTGTGGAACAATATACACGCGGCAACGGCATGTTTCCGCTGGTACACATGAGCTTCATTGGCACCAACGTGACTCTAGTTGTACCACCAGGAATGTCGGCGCTACCTTAGCAAATCCCGCTTGGCGGAACGCTTATAAAGAGGCAGCCATAGATGTTGTCCGTGCAGCCAGACCCTTCTATCTCTCTCTGGGCAACGAGGTGAACCGCTGGTACGAGAAATACGGCGCAAATGCCAGTGATCCGAACGGCTTCCAGAATTATGTCAGCCTTTACAGCGAGATATACGATGCGGTGAAAGAATTGTCGCCGCAGACTAATGTTTTTTGTACCTTTGTTCGTGAAGTGGTAGCAGAAAACCGGGAAGCTGACCTGAGCGCGTTGAACCTGTTTGAGCCGAGTAAGATGGACGTTCTCATATTCATCAGTTATTCATATGCTTTACCAGGGATTGATAGACCAGATGATATCCCGGACGACTACTATGCAAGAATTTTAGACTACATGCCAGGCAAGCCGTTTGGGTTAAGCGAGTTCGCCTGGGCAGCATTGGAGGAATTTGGTGGCGAGCAAGCTCAAGTTGATTTCGTTTTCGAGGTAGCCGGGCGTCTTACCGCGGGGCAGGGAATCAACCTTGAATTCTTGGGCTGGCCCTGGCTAGCTGCTCTTGATGAGGAGGACCCCGTCGCTCTAATTAAGAGGAATGGTATGGAGAGGCTGGCTTTCGCCGCCTGGCAGACATTATTCTCAAGTGCATGAGGATAACCAAAAGCTGGGGTATTAGCTACCGGATTCCAACGTCGGACAGGCGCTTCATCGTCAGAATAGGTTGCTCTCCTTGAAGTGAAGCTTTGCAGCCTGACCCAGACGCCAGCCTTTCATTCAGCTCAAAAGCGTTTACAATAAGGCTAATTGGCTGGGGCATCCTTTGAGGACATTGCTGCTATCTGCGGCGTGGATAGCACGAAAAGCACTGATAGTGAAATGACGCTCACGCCTTCTTGTCGGGAACCTGCTTCTTAAACACTGCCAGCCATTTCATCTGAAGTCCCGAGCGGGTTCCCGTTAGCCTATCCAGCAAAATCAGTTCCCAGCCCTCTTTTCCAAGCGCATTTAAATAATCTGTGTGCGCCAGCTCTTTCAGAGTGTATTCTTCTATATGATACTGCCACTGGCTCATTTAATTGCACCTCCTGCTTTCATGACTTACGCATATTGTATCACCCAAGTGTAGTCAATGGCTTGGAGAGCTTTATTCTGCTGTGATTAAAACCGTCCGCTGCCAATGAGAAAATCAACCTCTCGTCGGAGTCCGCCGCATCAGCTTAGCCCTCTAGGAACTGTCTTATGACCTCTCGGTGAGCAATAAATGCTGCGTGCAGGTCGTCAACCATCTCGCCGGTAAGTACAGTCGTATCCTTACTGATTCCGTGAAATGTCCCTTCCAAAAACGGTTTTAACAACATGTCCACCTTCCTCTTATCCCTCTCGCCCGTAATCACCAAAAACAGTTTTGGTCTCCACATGTCACGAGCGTGCTGTAGCTTTGCGAGGGCTTTATCCACCTCTCCTTTATCCTGCACCTCAAAGACATGACTTGGCCTTGGCAAGCCTTCGATTTCCTTCCAAATAGCGTCATAAATGTACGGCGGAGCATGATATTCCTTCGCTGCATATCGTCCAAGTATCTCGCCAATTTCCTTTATTTTGCTCTGGAGCTCTTCGTGGCGAGATTCTCTTAAAGGAAATTGAGGCGGTTTGGGTTCGACTATTTCCTTTGTGGTTAATTCCCAGAAACCCCTCGTAGGAGACCGAGCTAGCTTTTTCGTTTTAAGATATTGAAGCGCCCAGTCACTCTGGTGTCGCCACAGGGGGTGCTTCTGTTTGCAATAGGGACAAGGAAAAATCGTGTCATCACAGAGGTGCGGTGCCTTTGTCTTGACAGCAGCGTAGATGTCCTTGACGTGCATGGGAACGGGAGATTGCTGTAACACCTTATAGACCACTTTCTGAAGTTCAGTCATCTCGCCCTTTCCGAGTTTGCTGACTGGCTCTCCTTTTTAGTTTGCAGGCCTTTCCCACATTTTTCACACAACTCAGCGAAGTGGAGACCGGGTGGAGGTCTCACAAAATCGATTTTTTCCTTGTAATAAAACTCACCCTTGTTAATTATGGCCCCGCAACCTTGACACTGATGAGGAATTCTTGCTTTTACCCTTGCCCAGTATTTTAAGGTATTGTATTTGTCACCATCTTCTCGAACCCGCTTGTTAAGACCATCGGCAGCAAGCTGTGCATCTCGATTGTATTATAACATTCGTGGTTGCTCCAGGATAGGTGGGGAGGTGGGGCACTGCCCGCCTGAATTGGTGGTTCGGCCTGCTGGATAAGGGAAGATTAAGATAAGCGATACTTGGAATTGAACCGCTTAACAATACTCAACAATTCAGGTTCAAGTCGTCTTTTGACTTCTGCGATGATGTGGTCAGGAATACTTTTGTAGTAGGCTTGGGTGATGCCGCCTGCCATGCAGGCAAGCGTGTCGCCGTCCCCACCCAGGGAGACGGCTTTTCTCACTGTGTCCTCATAATCGTCTGATTCCAGAAAGGCTGTGATGGCTTCTGGCACTGAGCCCGGGCAGGTCTCATCAAAATGATAATGCGGGCGGATTTCCGCTAAAGTTCGGCCAGGTCGTAGCCGAAGTTCTTCTCAATGAAGTCCTTTATCCTGCGCTTGCTTTCGCCGTGCCGTGCCAGCAGGACGGCAGCAGCAACTGTCTGAGCCTCTTTGATACCTTCGGCGCTCCTTTTGGCTTCAGCTAATACTTCCTCCATGGTATCAAAGGCAAAACCAACGGGGCTCACACGCATAGCTGACCCGTTGCCGAAGCCGTAGTAAGGCTCAAGGCTATCGCTTCTCGTCCATCTGCGAAACATGCCCCATAGCCAGCATAAGGGTATTTGCGGGCATAATGCTTGAATGTAGTGGCGTAATCTTTGCTGTTCAAGGTACAATCCGCCACGGCTACTGTCAGTACAGTATCGTCGGTAAAAGTAGATCTGGTGGTGAACAGCGGAAATTCGGTTGTCTTTATGGGACGACCCTCATAAGCGGAGCCGATTATGTCACCAGCAATCGCTCAATCACGTAGCACCTCCTGTCCAGGTCCGCTGACCTAGATAAGGCTTCACGGTCTTGGGGTCTTGGAATTGGATAACTTAGTGAGGGCAGCTAAGGCAGCGATAGCGGCTACCTTCTTCTTTTCGTCAAATATCTGAGATAATTTCTCATCCAGAGGCTTTTCCGTTTCCACGATCCTCTTCATATCTTCCAGTAAGGTGGGCTCGCTATCAATAAAGTGAGTGCTTAATTCACCTTTGACGAAACGCGGGTTCTGCATGACGGCTTTATGGAATGGGATATTCGTCTTTACTCCTACGATAATATATTCATAAAGCGCCCGGCGCATTCTGGCAATAGCCTCATCGCGGTCTCTGCCCCAGACAATTAGCTTGGAGATCATAGGGTCGTAAGTTGGAGGTATGGTATATCGGGTATGGACTCCGCTGTCCACGCGGATTCCGATGCCTCCCGGTGAGCGGTAGCCTCTGAGCTTGCCGGGCGAAGGAGCAAAGTTGTTCAGGGGGTCTTCGGCATTGATACGACATTCAATTGCCCAGCCACGTGGTTGTACATCCTCTTGTTTGATGCTTAATGGCAAGCCCGAAGCTATCCGTATCTGCTCCTTGACAATATCTATCCCGGTCACCATCTCTGTCACAGGATGCTCTACCTGAATGCGGGTGTTAGCTTCGAGGAAGTAATATTTGCCCTTAGAGAATAGGAACTCCATCGTTCCTGCACCCTCGTAGTTGATCCACTTGCCGGCTTTTACTGCGGTTGCACCCATCTCGGCACGGAGCTGCGGTGTGAGTGCTGGAGAGGGTGATTCCTCGATCAGTTTCTGGTGTCGTCGCTGAATAGAGCATTCGCGCTCCCCCAGATGGACCACATTGCCGTGGGAGTCGCCCAATATCTGAAATTCGATATGACGAGCGTGAGGCAAGTATTTCTCGATATAGACATCGGGTAAGCCGAATGTTGAGGCGGCGATAGCCTGGGAGGATTCCAGCGCTGCCTTCAGTTCGTCTTCATTGGCGACTATACGCATGCCGATGCCCCCGCCTCCGCCCGACGGCTTGCAGATCACAGGATAGCCGATTTCCCGGGCAGCTTTTCTGACCTCGTCGAAGTCCGCGACCGGCTCGTCAGTGCCGGGCGCCACCGGCACTCCGGCTTTCTGCATTTCCTTTCGGGCGGCAATTTTGTTGCCCATCAGTTCCAGTACCTTGCTGGATGGACCAATGAATTTAATCCCTTGCTTTTCGCAGGCATAAGCAAAGCTAGGATTTTCGGCCAGGAAGCCATAGCCAGGATGTATAGCTTGGGCACCGCACTCTTTGGCGACGGCGATGATTTTCTTGATATTGAGGTAGCTCTCTATAGCTGGGGCAGCGCCGATAAAGTAGGCTTCATCAGCATATTTGGCAAATAAGGCATCTTTGTCCACTTCGGAATATATAGCAACAGAAGTTATGCCGAGCTCTCGGCAAGCCCGCATCACCCGTATAGCAATTTCACCGCGGTTGGCTACCAGAACCTTGTTTATCATCTTGCCCCATCTTTCTGGCTCTGCCTTCTGCAATGATTAATTGTAGAACACTTATTGTGCTGTGAAAAACCAAAAGTCCTGGGCAAATCAGCGTGATGCCGCAATTGTCAACCTCCCCTGCCTTCTAGTAGGGCTGCGTTTCCAGGGATTACTTTCGTAGCTATAAAGCTCCTCATAGTGGTATGCGGCTTAGTTTTCCGGTGCTACGACTATCAAGACATCACCGGTGTTCACTACCTCGCCCTGGTAGGTAAGTATTTCCTTAACGGTGCCGCTGTGGGAGGAGACGACCTGGTTCTGCATTTTCATAGCTTCGATTATCAGCAGCGTGTCACCCTGCTTGACTCTGTCACCGACCTTCACCTTGATAGCGAGTATCATGCCTTGCATCGGTGAAGTGATGGCTCCGGCAGGAAGCTCTTTAGGCTTTTTGGCTTTTTCTTTTTCTACCTCGACAGTCTTGCCCAATACTGAAGTTACCCTGACGTTGAATACTTCGCCATCTACGTCAACGCTGAATTCCATGGGTAAGTCTAAAGTAGGAATAGCCTTGGCTGCTGCCTCGGTGGGGGAGGGCATAGCCTCCTCTTTGATTTCGCCACGCAGGAATTTCACCGCTACCTGAGGATAGAGGGCATAAGTGAGGAGGTCTTCTTCGCGATGAATAATGCCCAGCTTTTGTCCCTCTTTTTTCAGTTTGGGTAATTCCGGTTTGAGAAGGTCGGCGGGTCGAACATCTATAGGCTTCTCTTCACCTATTACTAGTTTTCTTACCTCTTCGTTGATTTCGCCTGGTGGTTGTCCGTACTGGCCTAGAAGGTAGTTCCGTACTTCCTGTGTTACTTGTTTGTAGCGGGCTCCTGACAGCACATTCAGGACAGCCTGGATGCCCACGATCTGGCTGGTAGGGGTAACCAGCGGCGGATATCCCAGGTCAGCCCTGACGCGGGGCACTTCTTCCAGAACCTGGCTATATTTATCAAGAGCATTCTGCTCTCTCAGTTGGCTGACTAGATTAGAGAGCATACCACCGGGTATCTGGTGCAGCAGTACATTGATGCTGGGCCGAGTGGTCTCGGTGGTAAACAGCGCTTGATATTTCGCACTCAAGCTGGCGAAGTATTCGCCGATCTCATAGAGCAACTCTAAGTCAAGCCCGGTATCGTAAGGGGTGCCTTTGAAAGCTGCCACAATACTTTCGGTAGGCGGTTGGGAAGTGCCCCAGCTAAGAGCGGAAAAGGCGGTGTCCACGATATCCACTCCAGCCAGAGCAGCAGCATAGTAGCTTATAGGTGCCATGCCGCTAGAGCAGTGTGAGTGTAAATCCACCGGGACCTTGACTCTACTCTTGATTGCTTTTACGAGCTCTGCTGCTGCGGGTGGGGAAATCAAACCAGCCATATCCTTGATGCAAATAGAATCGCAACCTAGGCTTTCCAGTTCCCTAGCCATCTCGGCGAACTTTTCTGTGGTATGCACCGGGCTAGTGGTATAACAGATTGCCCCTTGGACATGAGCTTCATAGTCTTTGGCTACCTGTATAGCTAGCTTCATATTGCGTATGTCGTTAAGGGCATCGAAGATGCGGAAGACATTTATGCCGTTTTTCACAGAAAGGCGGATAAATTCTCTCAGGACGTCATCCGCATAGTGGCGATAGCCCACGAGGTTCTGGCCACGGAGCAGCATCTGCAGGCGAGTGTTTTTGACTTTCTCACGCAGACTCCTGAGCCGTTCCCAGGGGTCCTCGTTCAAGAACCTAATGCAGGCGTCAAAGGTAGCGCCTCCCCATACTTCTAGAGAAAAGAAGCCCACCCTATCAAGCTGTTCGGCGATAGGAAGCATGTCTTTCGTGCGCATCCTGGTGGCGATCAGGGATTGGTGAGCATCACGTAAAGTGGTGTCTGTTATTAAAATGCCCATCTCAGCTCCGTTTCAGTCGCTTTCTCCAAAACATGTAACACTGCCCAGCTAGATTTGGCACTATCAAACGCGGCATTATGGCAAATTTGGACATCTCTTCTATGCTACCCTAAAAAAGTGGTTGACGTATTTGCCGAGGCGTGATAACATGCGAACAGCAATACGTGCATCGTAGTTCACAATCATACTCGATTTGTTCTATGGTGTCAAAGTGTCCTTTTAGGAGCTGAATGGAGAAAGGACGCCGGACCCTTCTGTCTAATCACGGACGGGTGTTCGTGTATGTTGCCAAGCATCCCAGGTGCACAATGGAGGTGATAGCTCGGGAGGTTGGTCTATCTCAGAGAGGTGTTCAGAAGATTATCGCGGAACTTGAGACAAGCGGCTATGTCGTTCGACATAAAGATGGTAGACGTAACATATATTCAGTTCGCCCTGAGTTACTATGCGCACCCGCTGGGCAGGATCATGCTGTGGGTGACCTGCTGGCAGCGCTGGGTGTGACGTCATGAGCCCGGGATGTAGGCTTTGACCTAAGCTTTGGGAACGGCTATAATGCGGACATAATGTAAGGTTGTGTGTACCGTAGCTAGGCAAGCAACAGAAGCACTGGAGGTCTCTAAAATGAGCAACGCAAAAAAAATTAAGGTGAAAATTCGGCGCATGACACGTAATGACATTCATGAGGTTTTGGTCCTTGATAGGATAGTTAGAGGCTCAAGGCGTATTGTTACGAAGTTTGAAGATATAGTTTCTATTAACCCTGGGACACCACCTGACATGAGTTTTGTCGCTGAGATTGATGGTGAGATAGTGGGCTTTTCCATCAACCGGACAACATATCTGATGGTGCCACTTACTGAGGTCTGTATTATTCACGCTATACTCGTTCACCCGGACTATCGAAGGCATGGCATTGGCAGCAAGTTGATTGAGGCACTTCTGGAGCATTGTCAAAACGAAGGGATCAACACAGTTCGTATTCTAATTCCAAGAGGCAACAAAGAATTACAAATCCTCTTCAACCGGCATGGTTTCAAGCGAAGTAATGTTGTCAATTTTGATAGAATTCTTGAGAGTTAGTTGAAGGGTTTCTACAGTAAACCCACTGGGAAGAGGGTTAAGACTGGTCGGTGTGGAGCATTGAATACATGCCGGAGCTATCTGCCATACCTTAGCTTCGCATAGAGCATGGCACATCCTAAGGCGAGCGTAATAGCATTCCAGATAATTATTGATAGTCGCCCCAATAAAACCCCATACAATAGCCAAAACCCCACACCGGTAATGAAGAAGATGGTAAATGGCAGGCTTATCTCATGTGCACTCCTGAGCTTGAATAACCGCCGTACTTGAGGGATAAAACCTGTGGTGGTCAAAGCTCCAGCGATAAGTCCTAATAGTTCTCTCCAGTCCAAAAAGCGTCTCCTTTTCCGTATGCGTCTAGAGTTTTTCTATTGCTTTCTTGAGCCTGTATCACAGTCGCACCATTATATCATTCGAGGATAAAACAGTAATGCTGCGCATAGACTTGTAGAAGTTTTCCCCGAAGTAAAGTTCAGGTATCCACTGTCGGCGTCAGACACGTAGCTAAGCTACGCCGAACGCACCAAAATTTCAAAAAAGCGCATTCACGGACAGTGTGAGGAAAAAGGATGAGCCTGAGAAAGCAACGCCATGGCTTGCTTCTAAGGTGGATGCAAGCCTACATATCCTTTCTCAATTAAGGAATCTCAGATCGCTCTTACACAAGCCCAATTGTGAGAGGTTGGCTAATTATTTAGAATCTGCGTCGTCTGCCACCACCAAACCCGCCCCCTCCGCCGAAGGGCTTTCTGCCACCTTCAGTACGGGGACGTGCTTCACTGACACTGAGTGTCCGGTCTCCCATCGTCTTACCATTAAGCCCAGTAATGGCAGCTTGAGCCTCAGATTTGTTCGCCATTTCGACAAATGCAAATCCTCGAGATTGCCCGCTATATCTATCTTTTATGATATTCACTGAACCAACTTGTCCAAAGGCTTCAAATGCTTTGCGCAATTGGTCCTCAGTGACCTCGCGGGATAAATTGCCCACATAGATATTCATGATATTTAACCCCCTACTATTTTTCTAATGTCGCACCTTCTGCGCCAGAACGCTTTACAACACTCTGATTGTCTCTCCAAGTAAAGATTCAAGGGCTGGAAGCAAATCCAGCCCTTTGAAATCTAGCTACTACAGATTATTTTCGACTGCTTACTTTAATCTTGTTGTAACATTCACTACAATATACTGGTCGTCCCTCTCGAGGCTCGAAGGGCACTTCACAGTCTTTACCACATTCGTTGCATACCGCATGGTGCATTTGGCGATTGGCTCTGTAGTTGCCGGTATTGTTGTGCTGAGCCTTCTTTGCTTCACGGCAAGCCCGGCATCGCTTGGGTTCATTGGTGTATCCCTTGCTGGCATAGAACTCTTGTTCCTGAGCAGTGAAGACGAATGTGGCACCGCAGTCAGCACATTGTAGGGTTTTGTCTGCAAATCCCATTGGATGACCTCCTTTCTTTACAATACTTTGGCTTGGGCCTCGGTCATCCAACGTTTGCAGGGGAGCCTGAGGAGCTTCAATAGAAACGTGGTAACCTACGCTTACAACCAACTAAAGTATAATAACAGGCTACAGAAATTGCAAGCCTCTGTGGCGTAAATCAGCCAGGTAAAGCTTTGGGTTGGAGGTTCAAATGTGAAACTCAACTATATCGCCGTCCTGCAGGACATGTCCTTTGCTGACCCTCTGTCCATCGTACTTGCCCGAGCCCCAAACCACTGCGTACCTCAAATTCTGATGGAAATCTTTGTGTAGGCTCTCAGCAGCCTCTGCCACTGTGCTGCCCTTTTGCAGTATCATGGGGTCGGTCAGGTCAGCCTTGCTCCCCGGCGTCTTAGTATAAACACGGATGATGTTCAAGCCGTGATAGACAGCTTTCTTGAAATCGTCCAGTCCGTGACTTTCTCTGGCAGAAATGGCAACCAAAGGAAACCGATTCGCATATTGTGAACGCAATTGCTCCCAGTTCTGCTGAGAGCCTGCCAAGTCGTTTTTGTTCCCGACAATTAGCATCCTTCTGGGATAAGTCCCTGGGATTGGCTGTGCTCCGTCGTCTGATAACGGTTCTATGCGGGCTTCTCTAAGCCCTTGCAACGTCGTTTCCACCTGACTTATAGGCTCTTGGGATAGATCTACTACAATGGCAATCAGGTCAGCGTTTCTCAAGGCATTTGTCAGTAACACCCTGACCTCCCTATATCCGATAGGCGGAGTGTCCACCAATTGTATTTGAATATCTTCGAACTTCATCATCCCAGGGATGGGGGTTTTGGTAGTGAAGGGATAGTCAGCTATCTCAGGCAGGGCTTCAGTTACAGCTGCCAGCAATTGTGACTTGCCACTGTTGGGTAGCCCCACCAGCATTACTTGTCCAGCGCCCTCGGGCTTAATATAGAAGCCTGCTCTTCTAGCTGTAGCCTGTCTTCTTTCCGCCTCCTGCGTAAACTTGGCGATCTTCCTTCTTAGCTCAGCATGAAGCTTGTCGGTGCCTTTGTGATGTGGCATAATAGCCAGCATCTCTTCTAGAGCCGCAATTTTTTCCTCCGGCTCCTTAGCCGCTCTGTATCTCTTCTCGGCTTCAAAATACTGTGGCGGTAGATTCGCTGGCATACAAGTTAATTTTAGCATTCTATTCTCTTCGCTCAAAAATGTGGCGCTGTGCTCAGTTTCAAGATAGAAAGCATGCTATAATTGTCGGCCAATGTTTTAATAACCGGAGCATTGCTCCAAAGGAGAGAAAATGTGGGACGCTTCTAAGTGTAATCTATGCGGAGATTGTCTGGTCAACTGTCGGTATGTCCACTACGATAGGGACAAGGCAGTAGCTGAGATCAAGTTACTGATGGAGGGCAAGGAGGCTGAAATATTAAGCAAATGCACTACATGTATTGCCTGTAATGATTATTGCCCGACAGGGGCTGACCCTTCTAACCTGATATTCAAGATGCAAGAGAAAATAGGTACCTCTCCCATAGTGACAATGGGCAAACCTGCCAAGGAAGCGATACAGCGAGCATTCGAAATAGGAGAGGACGCAGAACAGATTGTGCCGGGCGACCCCGACAAGCCGGCGCTGTCACTGGACGAATTTCGCTTTGAGCAATTTCCAGAGGGGACATTCGATAGCCAGCTCTTCAGGGGTATGACCATAGTGAGAGGTAGCCAGTATGCTTCTCTTGTGGGCTATGTCCATATGGGTGGAGAGAGCCTGGCGCAGAGATATGGTCAGCGTGTCCTGGATAAACTGGCTAAACTGAACAAAGATATAGTCTATATTCACAATGAGGGCTTCATCCTGGCGCATGTGAAGTCCAGGGGATATGGTTTCAAAGTCCGCTTTAAGTATATGCATCTGTTTGAATATCTGCGCAATTATCTGAACGCACACAAAAAAACCGTCACAAAGCTAGGTAAGAAAGTAGCCTATCAGGCTAATTGTGCGACCAGGTGGATCCCTGAGTATGATGCCTTTCTGGACGAGGTATTCAAGGTTGTGGGCGTGGAAAGACCCGCCAGGAAATACGAGCGGCTGAATGCTGTTTGCTGTACTGCTCCGCTTATTTATGTTAACCGTGAGCTCGCCGTTGATATTCAGAGGAAAAATTTTGAGGACGCCAGCGCTTGTGGGGCTGAGGCTATTATAACCTCGTGTCCTGTATGCTACAGAGTGTTCAGGCGACCAAGCGTGGACTTTGGTCTGCCCAGCATATTTATCACTGACCTCTGCCGAATTGCGCTTGGCGAAAAACCATGGCCAAGAAGTACCCGGTCAGCGAAATAAACCAGCGTCGGACTTTTCTGTATGGGGAAGACACAGTGGGAATGAGGTTGAAGTTTCCTGGACACGTATGTTCAGCTGGGTGAAAGAAAAGAGTTGATGAAATGAATAAAGGTCTCCCGGAGTTTTCGGAGCGTCGCCCCACCTGGAATTTCATCTGAAATGCCACGGAGAGGCTCAAAAAATGGCATTAAGTAGCTTTTGGGCATTCCCACCCTTCTTCTCTCCTTCCTCTCCCCTTTCTCCTTTTTTCTCTTCTCTCTTTTTCGTTGTTTTGTTGTGGGGTTGGTTTCGGGTTATCCTCCGGTGGTTAACCCTTAATCGGCTGTTGCTAAGGCTTGAATAGCCTGTGCCACCATCTTTGCTTAGGGGTCTGCTTAGGGGCTTCCAGCAGCAATAAGCGTTGTTCCAGAAATTCAGCCTTAGCTTTCCAGTAGCCAACTTCCTGAGACAGTTGCTCTATTCTGTTGATAAGGGGCTGGATACCCAAGGTGTTATCTGAAGACGGCTTTTCGAGCGGGGGTAAATCCTCAATGATGTACGAAGGACCGAACTTGGTTGGCACTAGGCGGGCTTTGACCTTGCCGGACTTGATGTAGCGACGGAGAGTGATCACTGAGATGCCCAGGGCTTGAGCGGCTTCCTTCAAGGTGTAGCCAGCCATTTATTATATTGTAGCACTTGGTGGGGGTGTTGAAAATGGGTTTGGTAAAGGCTGACGAGGGGTTGGTGTGCGGAGCGTGGGTATGTGGATCAGAAGTAGGCCGTGCAGGACTCGAACCTGCGACACCCTGATTAAAAGTCAGGTGCTCTGCCAACTGAGCTAACGGCCCATGTTTTGGGGGATGGCGTGCAGGCTATTTTTCCTCTGACAGAAGGTTTGAAATATAGAGAGCAAAGGCAGGGTGAATATCGCAGATAAAACCTCCGTCAACCGCTTCTACAGAGAATGTTACCCGGCTGGGCTTCTTGACAGGGTCGCCGAATTTGTTGAGTCCTATCTCATCCCAGGGCATGTGGTGACCTAATATTTCCAATAATCCCTTAACATCTCGCGGGTTTTCCACAATCACTTCGAAAGGAAGGTGACGGGCTAACCCCGATAGTTGGTCGTTATTCAGCTTTACTCTCATGTTTCCGCTTTCGCCTTATTAATCACAGCTGTTTGCACAGCGGGTGATGGGATTCGAACCCACGACGTCTTGCTTGGGAAGCAAGCACTCTACCGCTGAGTTACACCCGCAGCCACTATATTATCAATTACAATGGGCACCGATGTCAAGAATGGATTCTACTATGGTGGTATGAGTGTCAACAGCCTTCTGGCAATTTTGGGATATTTGGCAATAAATAGCAATTCATCCTCGACCAGTGGTTTTTGCGCTTCGACATTAGCGTATCTTACTAATTCTAGGATTTCTTCAGCTTCCTTAGCGTCTTTAAACTTTATCTCCATCCGTCCCATTATATGGCTGAAGCCAGATACTCCACCGTATTCTCCGGAACATATCTCGCGGCCAGTCTCGACAAGCTCGGGTTCGCCTCTGCCCAATTCGTCGTAACTGTATAGTTCGTAGTTATGGGGATCTTTCAGTACACCATCGGCATGGATACCGGAGCTATGAGCAAAAGCATTAGCGCCGACGCCAGGCTGGTTTATGGGAATAGGCACCTTGAAAGCATAGCTAGCAAATTTGCAGATCTTCCAAGCCTTTGTCAGGTTTATGGGCATGCCGAGCTGGTATTTCCCTGCGAAGCCTTTGGATTTGGTGACAGCGAGGACCGTAGCTACAAGGTCGGCATTGCCAGCTCGTTCGCCGATTCCGTTGACTGTAGTATTGATGTAAGCATCTTGTCCACCGTCTATAGCTCCTTTGGCTCCAGCTATAGAATTAGCCACTGCCATACCTAGGTCACCATGACAATGGAGCTCAATAGGCATTGCTACATGTTTGGCTATTGTTTTTACAGTCTCGTAAATAGTAAAGGGGTTGTCATATCCTAGAGTATCGCAATACCTGAACCGGTCAGCACCATGTTCTTTAGCGGCTGAGGCAAATTGAATTAGAAAATCTATATCAGTTCGGGAGGCATCTTCAGCGTTTACGCCTATACTTTCAGCTCCATGAGCGCGGGCAGCATCCACTGCCTCGGTCATCATCTTTATAATATCCTCTCGCGTTTTCTTGCCCAGAAATTTTCCCCGGATCATTTGGTCCGATGTAGAAATAGAGAGATTAAGATGCTTGAGGTTGGGAACATACTCGAAAGCCTTTTCCACGTCTTCGGTAACTGCTCTTAGCCACCCTCCTAAGCGGATGGGTTTGAGAACTCCCATCTCAGCTAATTCCAGATTTGCCTGTAGATAAAAAGATTCGTGTCTGGTTGTGGGGAAGCCAAATTCTGACTGGAAGACACCCATTTCGTTTAGGTAGAGATTAATCATGGTCTTTTCCAGCTTGGATAGACCAAGACGTGCAGTTTGGACGCCATCACGATTAGTAACATCTATGAAATAAAGCTTGCTCATTTTTGCTTCCCGCACAAGGGTGAAATTGAATTAAGAAGGATAGCATTATTCGTTCAAATTATCAAGTTTTGGCTCCATCAGATTGTCTATTCTGATGTTAAACTCTAAAAGTAAGGCAAAAGATTTTTAAGTCGAGCAGGATGATACAGACGGCACTGTAGATACTCTCCAACTCTTCCTTTGCTTTCGTAATTTAGATTATACTAATCTCAATGCAATCGGGTATGGCTAAAGTGGTGGAATGGCTTGGTGACAAGCTGAGGATACTAGACCAAAGCAAGCTCCCCTGGGAGGAGTGCTTTATTGACCTGGACGATTACCAGGATGTTGTTTTGGCGATTAAGGAAATGAAAGTTCGTGGGGCACCAGCTATTGGAGTAGCGGCTGCCTATGGCATAGCCCTAGGGACATCGAGCATTAGAACAAGGAACAAAGATGAATTTCTGGCAGAACTGGATGAGATTATACAAGCCTTTGGTGCAGCCAGACCTACTGCTGCAAACCTCTTTCAAGCTATTAGCAAGATGAAGAAGGTGGCTAGAGGGGACAGCGTTGTGGAAATGAAGAAGTCGCTGGTCAGTGAAGCTAAGCAGATTCATGAAGATGAAATAAAGGCGACTGAAAAGCTTAGCCAGCTAGGAGCCCGGCTTATCAAAGACGGTTGTACCGTGCTTACTCATTGCAACACAGGTCCTCTAGCCACCGCTGGCTATGGCACTGCTTTAGGAGTCATCAAAGCTGCTAAAGAACAAGGGAAAAAAGTGCAAGTCTTTGTCACGGAGACACGTCCGCTTCTGCAAGGAGCGCGGCTCACTACCTGGGAACTAATGCAAGAGGGCATCCAGGTGACTTTGATTACCGATTCCATGCCTGGCTATTTTATGACGGAAAAGAAAATAGACTGTGTCATTGTCGGTGCAGACAGGATTGCAGCCAATGGCGATGTTGCCAATAAAATTGGCACCTATGCTCTGGCAGTGCTGGCTAAAGAGAATAACATCCCTTTCTACGTGGCTGCTCCCACCAGCACTGTTGACCTGTCTTTAGCTTCGGGGGAAGAAATCCCCATTGAGGAGCGAGCCGCGGATGAGGTAACACATATCCAGGGAATGCCGATTGCTCCTGCGGGTGTGAAGGTAGCAAATCCTGCTTTCGATATTACTCCCCAAGGGTACATATCTGCCATTATCACTGAGAAAGGCATAATAAAGAAACCCTACTCGGAGAGACTAAAGAGGCTGGCTTCAGATCTCTGTAGCGATTCGATCCATCGAACATTTGTGCCGCGACCGGGTTGATTGGGCGAACTAAGTCAAAGCTGTTTGTACATTTTTACGTGCTTGATGCCAGCTTCGTAGAAAGGTGTTCCTGCTTCCTGGAAGCCACATGGCTTGTAAAAGGGGACAACTTCCAGTTGGGCGTGGATGATTATTTCGTGTACCTGTCTATCTTTAAGCACGGAATCCAAGAACAGGAGCATTTTTCTGCCTATGCCCTTATGGCGATATGCCTTCAGCACAGCCATTCTTTCTAGTTTAGCTTGATTATCGGCTAGGAATTGAACTCGCGCACTGGCGACAACTTCTTTTCCATGTTCGACCACCACATGTAGCGAATCTCTGTCACGCCTATCAAACACTAGGTCCTCGGAGATACCTTGCTCGTAAACAAACACCTGCCTCCTGACCTTGAAGGCTTCTTGTAACTCTTCACTATCTGTCACGAGTCTGTATCTAAGTTTGCTCATGAAAATAGAATACCTTACTCAAACGCTATTATATCTAATCGGCTAGGTGTATTTTTTGTTACAAAAGTTGGAATGCGTGGTGTAACACTCTTAGTATATTTGGCAATAAAGGGAAAGAATATATGCTACAATTAGCCAGCTTTGGTGAAATTGGATTAGCACAGTATGGAAGGCAACTGGGCGCAGGTTTTGTTTAATTCAGCGGTCACAAGCAGTCTCTATCTCATTGCGGCGATAGGACTCACTTTGACTTATGGCCTTTCCGGTTTTCCTAACTTTGCCTATGCTGAATTTATGACCTTTGGTGCTTACATAGGTTATTTTGTGTCCCGCCAATTGGGCTTAGACATTATTTTTGCTTTCATTGGCGCTTTCTTGGCATCTGGAGCATTGGGAGCTTTAACATACCAGGGGGTCTTCAGGTTCTTAGCGAACCGAGGAGCAACTAAAATCCACCTTATGGTAGCTTCCATAGGTCTAGGCTTTGCTATCAGACATATTATTGGTGACAGATGGGGTTGGCCCCCTTTCACCTTTGGGATCAGTTGGTCTGCTTTCGACATTGGTGCTATCAGGGTTACGGACCTTTGGTTGGGGCTTATCTTTACAGCTTTGGCCACGGCAGCGATTATGCATCTTGTGCTGACGAGAACGAAGACAGGCAAAGCTATTCGGGGAATTTCCACTAACCCAGAATTAGCTTTAGCCTCAGGTATTAACATTGAGCGGGTCAATTTAGTGACTTGGGGGTTTGGTGCAGGGTTGGCAGGCATCGCTGGACTATTCTGGGGAGCGATGGCAGCACTCTCTCCACTCTTAGGCTGGACTACGATCTTGCCTGTTTTCGCAGTAACCATACTGGGGGGGATAGGTAGCTTCTATGGAATTTTAGCGGCCGCTTTCATTCTTGGTTTAGCGGAAAACCTTGGTACAGTGGCACTGACACAGTTTGGCTTTTCCACTGAATATCGCATGGCAATAGCCTTTATCATTTTAATCGCAACGCTGGTTGCAAGACCACAAGGGCTAGCGAGGGCATTCAGGAGACTCTAAATATGGGTTTGCTAATTAATTTTCTGGACATCATCGTTTTTATCGGCATCTTTGCCATAGTCGCTTTAAGCCTTAACTTGGAGTACGGCTTTACTGGTCTGGGAAATTTTGGCAAAGTAGCCTTCTTCTTAGTCGGAGCTTATACCTATGCTGTCCTGATGGAGCGAACCGAGATTCCTTTCTATGTTGCTCTTGTTATGGCTATGTTAACATCGGCTGGTATTGGTCTCCTCGTTTCTCTGCCAGCGTTAAGATTACGGGAAGATTATCTGGCAATAGTAACGCTGGCTATCGGAGAGATACTGAGACTCATTGTCAAAACTGAGGATTGGCTTGCCCATGGTGTATGGGGGATTACTGTGCCCTCAGCCATTCACTGGTCAGGAATATCTGTGCTAGAGACAAGATTGGTCAATGTAGGATTAGTATATTTCTGCTTGATTGTTTGTTTTACTTTTATGGAATTGCTGACCAAATCGCCTTATGGTCGCATTCTGCGGGCTATCCGGGAGGACGAAGTCGCAGCAGAGGCTCTAGGAAAGGACCGGGTCAAGTATAAAGCTCAGGTGCTCATGCTGGGCTCGGCATTAGCTGGGCTAGGTGGTGGTCTTTATGCACAATATATGCGGTTTATTGAACCTTATATGTTTATGCCTATGGTTACCTTTACGGTGTGGATAATAGTTATTGTAGGTGGTTCAGCTAATAACTGGGGCATGTTACTAGGAGCAACTCTAGTTAAGCTTTTTGAGCGTGGAGCACTGGTAATCAAAGACTATTTCCATCTGCCCATCGATCCGATTAATCTGCAATATATTTTGTTCGGTGTTTTCGTTATATTTCTCTTAGCCTACCGCCCACAGGGTTTGTTAAAAGAGCGCCAGATCAAAACTAAGGCGGTAGAGGTGGTCCAGCGATGGAGGAATCGCTGCTCAGAATAAAAGAGGTCGCAAAGCATTTCGGCGGTCTATGGGCTGTAAATCGCATCAGCTTGGATGTTGCCCGTGGCAGTATTACCGCTCTGGTAGGACCCAACGGTAGCGGCAAGACCACTTTGTTTAATATCGTCTGTGGTTTGCACAAACCAGACGAGGGCTGTGTTTATTTTAATGGTGAACGTATTGACCATCTCTCTCCCCATCGGGTTTATGCCAAGGGTATAGTACACGCCTTTCAAATACCGAGGTTATTTTCTCGCCTGACTGTTTTGGACAACATGCTCTTGGCAGCGAGGGGACATAAAGGTGACAGTTTGCTAAACAGCCTGGTATTCAAGCAAGGATGGCAGGAGCAGGAGTGGAAGCTAGCCACAAAGGCTTTAGAGCTGCTTAATCTTTTGGAACTTGACCATTTGGGTCTTTCCCCGGCTGGTGAATTGTCTGGCGGGCAGAGAAAGCTTCTGGAGATAGGTAGAGCTCTCATGGCTGCCCCGGTGCTATTACTTCTGGATGAGCCGGCAGCTGGTGTTAACCCGAATCTAGGACGGAAAATCTTCGAAAAAATTGAATTGTTCCGAAGGAGCGGACTTAGCTTTTTCGTTATTGAGCACAGGTTGGAACTATTATTTGACTTTGCTGACCGGGTTTATGTTATGGATAAGGGGAAGATAGTGGTTCAAGGCAAACCGGAGGAGGTGGCGAAAGACTCTACTTTTTATAAGGTGTACCTAGGAGATTAAGTGGAAGACATATTCGTGGCTAGAAATATTACTGCTGGCTATGGGGATGTGGAGATTGTGCACAATGTTTCAGTACGAGTGGCGTCAGGAGAGGTTGTTGCTGTTATCGGCCCCAATGGTAGTGGTAAATCTACATTAATAAAAAGCCTTCTCGGCTTTGCTCGCCTTTTTAACGGGCAAGTCTTCTACAAAGGAAGGGATGTCACTGGGATCACTCCAGACCAAGCTGTGATTATAGGTATTAGTTACGTCCCACAAATCAATAATGTTTTTGTCAACTTGACGGTGGCGGAAAATCTGGAATTGGGAGCTTATACGAGGGAGGATAGAGATGTTAAAGCAGATATAGCGGAAGTCTATGAATGGTTCCCGGAGCTAGCAGCAAGAAGAAAAACTTGGGCGGGTAATTTAAGTGGTGGGGAGAGACAGATGCTAGCCATCGCCCGAGCAATGATGACCAAACCAAAGGTGCTACTTCTCGATGAGCCGCTAGCTTCGCTAGCACCCAGAGCTATTTCACCGGTTTTAACGAAAGTTGAAAAGATTAGAGATAGTGGTACAGCGGTAGTGATTGTTGAACAAAATGTCAAAAAAGCTCTGGAAGTAGCGAGCAGATGCTATGCTCTGGTAGATGGTCGCTGTATTTTGGAAGGAGACTCTATGTCCATTTTGTGTGACGATGAAGCTAAGCAACGCTTCTTAGGGCTTAGAGATTGAGAGGTGTATAGCCAGCCATTTAAGACTATGAATTCTTTTGTTACAATACTAGATAGATCTGGTGTTTTGAAGGGAGGTGCCGTATGGAGTAAGGAAATGTTCACGGCAAAGCATTTGTTCAATAACTGTGAGTGGTTTAAAAGGAGGAATGTATGTCGAAGAAATGGATAGTTGTAATAATTGCAGTGGTTGTGGTTGTAGCTGTGGTACTTGCTTTGACTCTGCGTCCTACCAAAGAGGAACAGATAAAAATAGGTGGTATCTTTGATATGACCGGGGGCCTAGCGGAGATGGGTGACTTAATATCTAAAGGTGCTCGGTTGGCTGTGGAGGAGATTAACGCTGCTGGTGGAGTGCTGGGAAAAGAATTAGTGCTCTTGATTGAGGATGGCGCCACTTCGGCAGATACTGGCTTTACAGCTTTCAAGAAGCTAGTAGAGGTAGATGAAGTCGAAGTCATCGTCGGTCCTATGATCAGTGGGGCAGTTATGGCTTGTGGAGCCTACGCTAAAGATATGGAGGTGCCCTTTATTTCGCCTTCAGCTACCTCGCCGTTAATCACAAACCAAACTTGGACTGAATGGGCTTTACGTACTTGCACCAGTGACGCTTTCCAAGGGCGGCTTCTAGCGGAAATTATTATTAAGGAAGGCTACCAAAAAGCAGCTATTCTAGTTCAGGATACTCCTTATGGCATTGGCATTGAGCAAGTAGTCGAAGAGAGCCTCAAGGCGGCAAATGTCACAGTCGTGGAGAGCATAAGATATGATGCCAAAAGACTGGACTATCTTACTGAGCTAGGAAGGATCAAAGACGCCAATCCTGATGTTATTGTTCAGGTTGGTTACCACACTGACAGCGCTAAAGTCTATGAACAAGCAGGTTTGCTAGGGCTCAATGTAACACCGTGGCTAGTTGCCGAGGGTGTTTATGGCTTACCAGCAAGTACATACCCTGCTGCTGCTGCCTTTATGGCTAATGCTAATCTACGAGGCGCTACTCTAGCTCCCGATCCGACTTTACCTGCGTATGTAGCGTTCAAGGCAGCTTATGAAGGACGATGGGGTAAGTCTCCGGGAGTTTACTGTGATACTGCTTATGATGCTGTTAAGTTGATAGCCCTAGCGATAAACAAAGCTGGCGAGTACGATGGTGCAAAGATAAAAGATGCCCTTTATGAACTAGGGGTTGGGTATTCGGGTGCCAGTGGAACGATAACCTGGGATGTCAAAGGCGACCGTGTCAGTGCTACCTATGGAGTCTGGGAATTACAAGAGACATCACCAGGAGTATACAACTACACCATTTTGGAATACCACACGTTTTAGTTTGCATGAAAATACAGCGGGACAGAGATCAGTATGCAGGATGGGGTCTCTGTCCCGCTTCCACTCTAGCCAGGAATCTAGAGGATGAAAGCCTACGCTAGTAGTACAACAAGGAATCCTTATAGCTTTCCTTTGTATTGTTATTCTGTTTACGGTGTAGGCAATACAGACTAAATTGCAATTTTGAATTCGATGCCTTAATTGGTTTTGTTACCCAGAATTTAACCAAAAACCTGCCATGGTGTTATTCACTTTAAATATTCTATCGTACTTAGTAATTCCAAATACACTTGCTTTACATACTTTACCCTTAAAGATTGACAATGCTAAAATGGTATAAAGGATAGCGATGTCAGGACATTCTAAGTGGGCACAGATTAAACGTCAGAAAGGGGTAGCCGATGCTAGGCGTGGACAGCTATTTACCAAGCTGGCTCGGGAAATCACAGTTGCTGTGCGGCAAGGTGGACCTAATCTGGATAGTAATTTTCGTTTGCGGTTAGCGGTGCAGAAAGCACGGGACAATAATATGCCTCTGGAAAATATAGAGAGGGCTATAAAGCGAGGCACGGGTGGAAGTGATTCAGCAGCTTTGACCGAAGTCAAATTTGAGGGTTATGGACCGAGCGGGATAGCTGTTATAGTGGAAGTCTTGACGGACAATCGTAATCGCGCGGTACAAGATGTACGCCGTCTCTTCACCCGTTATGGTGGCAGTCTAGGTGAAACTGGTTGTGTGTCGTGGCTTTTTGACAGCAAAGGTGTAATCACTGTGGAAGGCGGTGCCTCAGATACCGAAGAAATAGCGCTGCGAGCCATTGATGCCGGGGCAGAAGATGTCAAGACTGAGAAAGGATATGTGGAAATTTACACCCGGTCACAGGATTTAGAAAAAGTTAGGAAAGTTCTGGAGGAGAAAAACCATGTGATTTCAGCGGAGCTATCGCTAACGCCTAAAACAACAGTGTTGCTGGATGAAAACAAAGCAATTCAAGCTTTGAATTTCCTGGATGAGTTGGAGGCGTTAGACGATGTGCAACGTATTTACTCTAATATTGATTTTTCTGATGCCACTTTAGATAAGCTGCGCAGTCGGAATTAGATGCATCCACAAAAAGCTGGCGATTTTCGTGAGAACCGAAGTAGATCTAAAACCTATATGTGCCCCAAGGAGAATGTGCGTATTCTTGGTGTTGACCCTGGGACGATACATTTAGGCTACGGTGTAGTAGATGGTGAAGAAGAGGTGCGTATGGTGGACTGCGGAGTAATCAATCTGTCGGCTCGTCTTCCTATGGAGGAGAGGCTACGTTCTCTTTACGATAAACTAAGCAAAATTATTTCTAAGCATAAACCAGATGAAGTAGCTATCGAAGAGCCTTTTATCGGACACAATGTAAGGTCAGCGTTTGCTATTGGCAAAGCACAAGCTATTGCTATCCTAGCAGCGGTTAACCAGGGCTTGCCTATATATTATTACTCGCCAGCCAAGGTAAAACAGCAAGTAACCAGTTACGGGCAGAGCGGTAAACAGCAAGTTCAGGAGATGGTAAAGCTGCAGCTCGGGCTATCTGAGCTACCTGAACCCAGCGATGCTGCTGATGCTCTGGCTGTAGCTATGTGCCATATTCAGCAGAGACGCCTTAATAAGAGTGTAACTCAACTCCCAACAATGCCGTGACTTTTGAAGCACTAAGCTGTTAATATTAGCCTAGTCTACAGGAAAACGGTGTGATGTTCTGGGGCTGGCGGAGCTAATGTTGAATGATAGCGACGTTAGAAGGAATATTACAATATCGTGGTAACGATTTTGTTATCATCAATGTCGGCGGAATAGGTTTCCGGGTACATGTCTCCGGCTCGACTTTAAACCAATTAGGGACTATCAAAGACAAGGTTTTCCTCCACACTCATCTCCACATAAGGGAGGATAATGTTTCTCTTTACGGTTTTGCTTCTAATGAGGAATTGGCGTTATTTAAAAACCTTATTTCCGTCTCAGGAGTAGGTCCGAAGTTGGCGTTGGGTTTACTGTCAGCTTTCAGTCCCGAGCAGATTGTTATGGCCATAACCAGCGACAATATTGACCTCTTGAGCCAGGCACCGGGCGTTGGCAAGAAGATGGCCAGCCGCCTTGTTGTTGAGCTTAGAAGTAAGTTAGAAAGGGAATGGAAAGAGGTAGCATTGCCGTTAGCTCCAAAGAGTGCTGATGTTATAGCGGCTTTAACTGGCTTGGGCTACTCTTTAGCGGAAGCCAGCGAAGCTGTCTCGCAGATTCCAAATTCCCAAGAGCTAAGTTTAGAGGAGAAGATCAGGATTGCACTGCAACAGGTGGCAAGAAGGTAGGTTTAACGACAATAAGCGTGAGCTAAGAAGCAAAATGCTGTTCTTTAGCTTTATAGAGGCGTGGTATAATGGCTTTATTTATCAGTATACAGTATAGCCGCCTACAAACGAAGCCAGAATTGGTTGGGATAGTGTGTGTAACATAGCCTCATTTTGTAAACCGGAGGGAACATATGAGATTTGTGAAATGGTTCGAAGAGATTGGAGCAAAAGATGTAGCTCTGGTTGGTGGTAAGAATGCGTCTCTGGGTGAAATGATAAGGAGTCTGAGTAGGAAAGGAGTAAACATTCCCCCGGGGTTTGCTATTACTGCTGAGGCGTATAAGTATGTGTTAGAAAAAGCAGGAATAAGTCAAAAAATCAAGGAAATTCTGACTGACCTAGATACACATGATATAGAGAATTTAGCAGAGAGGGGTGAGAAGGTAAGGAATTTGATAGCGCATAGTCCTTGCCCCAAGGATTTAGAAGACGAGATAAGGATTAGTTATCGGAAGATGGAGGAGAGATTCGGTAAGAATGTTGATGTGGCTGTGAGAAGCAGCGCTACTGCAGAAGATTTGCCTACAGCGTCGTTTGCGGGACAGCAAACGACGTATTTAAATGTGCGTGGAGAAGATGACTTATTGGAAAAGGTTATGTACTGCTTTGCATCTTTGTTCACGAACCGCGCAATTTCCTATCGGGTAGATAAAGGATTTTCTCATTATGGCGTTTATATCTCGGTAGGGGTACAGAAGATGGTCCGCTCTGACCTAGCTTGTTCTGGTGTTATGTTTTCTATAGACACAGATTCAGGCTTTAAGGATGTAGTTTACATAACTGCAGCATATGGGCTTGGGGAGAATGTGGTACAGGGGATTGTTGACCCAGACCAGTTCTATGTTTTTAAACCTACTCTAAAACAAGGGTTCAGACCAATTGTGGAAAAGAAACTAGGGACGAAGGAAAAGAAATTGGTCTACAGCGGAGACGGAGCAGGAACGGAGCAAAAGGAAGTAGAGCTTGAAGAGCGAAAAAAATTCGCCTTGAATGAGGATGAGATTCTGACTCTAGCTAGATGGGCATGCATTATAGAGGAACATTATGGGTTGCCCATGGATATTGAATGGGCTAAGGATGGCATAAGTGGCGAACTTTTCGTGGTCCAAGCCCGACCAGAGACGGTACATTCTCAAAGAGATGTAGCAGTTCTCAGGACTTATGTGCTGGAAGAGGAAGGAAAATTGCTGCTCAAAGGCGAAGCAGTAGGGACAAAGATAGGGCAGGGTGCAGTGAACGTAATAGAAAGCAGTAGTGATATCCATAAATTCAAGAAGGGGCAAGTTTTGGTTACGGATATGACTGATCCTGACTGGGAGCCGATAATGAAGATTGCTAGTGCGATAGTGACAAACAAAGGGGGCAGGACGTGTCATGCTGCTATCGTTAGTCGGGAGCTAGGGGTGCCTTGCGTAATTAGCACCGGTAGGGGGACAGAGGTATTGAGGGGGGTGAAAGATGTCACAGTAGATTGCTCACGAGGCGAGGGCAGGATATACGAAGGGAAATTGAAATACAAAATAGAAGAGATAGAAGTAAGCAAACTGCCCAGACCTCGTACCAAGATAATGATGAATTTGGGTATTCCCGATGGGGCGTTTGTGCAGAGCCAGATTCCCAACGACGGAGTGGGGCTAGCTCGTGAAGAGTTCATCATCAATTCCTATATCGGCATACACCCTATGGCGCTGATAGAGTATCCTAAATTAAAGGAAGCAGCGAAAGGAGATAACAAGCTAGCCAAAGTAGTTAAAGAAATAGACGAGAGAAGCGCCATGTATCAGAATAAGAGGGAGTTCTTCATTGATAACTTAGCTATGGGTATAGCCAAAATAGCTGCCGGTTTTTATCCCAACGAAGTCATTGTGCGTTTTTCTGATTTCAAGACAAATGAATATGCTAATTTAATTGGCGGGTATCTGTACGAACCGAAGGAAAACAATCCTATGATTGGCTGGAGGGGAGCATCCCGCTATTATGATGGGAAGTTCAAACCTGCTTTTGGTTTAGAGTGCCTAGCGATAAAGAAAGTGCGTGATGAGATGGGGCTGACCAACGTTAAAGTGATGGTGCCTTTCTGCCGGACTCCCGAAGAAGGGAGGAGGGTGATAAGAGCCATGGAAGAGTTTGACTTAAAGCAGGGAGAAAATGGGTTAGAAGTTTATGTGATGTGTGAGATACCTTCCAATGTGATTTTGGCTGAAGAGTTCGCTGACATATTTGATGGATTCAGTATAGGGTCGAATGATTTGACGCAATTAACTTTAGGTCTGGATAGAGATTCAGCACTTGTGGCGCATATATTCGATGAAAGAAATGAGGCAGTGAAGAGGTTAGTGAAGCAGGTGATAAAGGCGGCACATAATCACAAACCGCGGAGAAAGATAGGAATATGTGGTCAGGCGCCGAGTGATTTTCCTGAATTTGCCGACTATTTAGTTGAATGTGGTATAGACTCGATGTCTTTGAACCCTGACGTGGTATTGTCAACAAGGTTAAATATTGCAAAGGCGGAGGAAAAAATAAAGTCGAGAGCCAAGCAGAAGCGGTCATGAAGATGATAGGGAGTAGCCGCAAATTTTGCAAGAGAATAAGGGCTTTTCTGTGACTTCCTATACAGCTATTTCATGGTTAAGGTTAATATACGTGAACAAACGGAGAAGAGGGAAGAAGCTCTTTCCCCATATGCTGCTAAAAGCAAATTCAGTCGTGGGCGGCTGAAATGGGAAGAGCCGTGCTTAGTAAGAACCAATTTTCAGCGTGACCGTGACCGTGTCATCTATTCTAAAGCTTTTCGTCGGCTAAAGCATAAGACACAGGTTTTTATTGCCCCGCTGGGGGATCATTATGTTACGAGGCTTACTCATACTCTCCAGGTGGCTCAAATAGCCAGAACTATAGCGCGGGCTCTAAATCTTAACGAAGACCTGACTGAGGCTATCGCTCTGGGGCATGATTTAGGACACACACCTTTTGGGCATATCGGCGAAGAGGTTCTGAACGAACTATATCATGGCGGTTTCAGACATAATGAGCAAAGCTTACGAGTGGTTGATTTATTGGAAAAAGGGGGACAAGGGCTAAACCTTACTTGGGAAGTAAGAGATGGCATCCTCAACCATTCTAAGGGACAGTCTGGGATTCTGGGAAATGGGTGGGGAGATGTCGGCACCTTGGAGGGGCAAGTATGTAAGATAGCTGATGTCGTAGCATATGTTAATCACGATGTTGAGGATGCCATAAGGGCAGGCATTATCTCGCAGGACGATTTACCAGAATCGGTAGTGAAGACTCTAGGGCAAACACATTCGCAGCGAATTAACACCCTTGTTTGCGATATTATAAATTGCTCTTGGTCAGTCACTGGCGATAGTAATATAGGTAAACCAATGATAAGCATGAGTCCTGAAGTTATTAAAGCAACCAATATGCTGAGGCAGTTTTTGTTTGACAAAGTATATTATCCTAGCTTAGCCAAAGCGGATGCAGTAAAGGCAAGGAAGGTATTACGTCTATTATATTCATATTTCTTGAGGCACGAAGATAAACTACCCCGGGAATTTGCTACCTTGCCGGTGGATAAGGAACGGAAAGTCATTGATTATATTGCCGGGATGACTGACCAGTATGCGTTAAGATTAGCGGAAGAGATATCGCGATGAGCATAATTACAGAAGTAAAGCAACGGCTAGATATAGTAGAACTTGTTTCAGAATATGTTAAACTGCAGAAGGCGGGGCGTAACTTCAAAGGTTTATGCCCTTTCCATACTGAGAAGCATCCTTCCTTTTTTGTCTTTCCTGAACAACAAAGCTGGCATTGTTTTGGTGCCTGTGGCACTGGTGGTGATGTCTTCTCGTTCATCATGAAAAAGGAAGGGATCGGTTTTGGGCAAGCGCTGCGTGTTTTGGCACAAAGAGGAGGCATAACTTTAAGCGTTCGTGAGGCGCTAGACAAGGTGGAGGATGAGAAGAAGCAGAGACTATTTCAGATTAATGAGGCAGCCGCTGAGTACTATCACCATTTACTTACTAGCACCAAGGCTGGGGAGGTGGCTAGAAGCTATCTGGTAAAGAGGAATGTCACGTCTGAGACTATTAAAGAATTCCGTCTCGGGTTCAGTCCTGATGCCTGGGAAATCATTAAAAGCTATTTGACCAGTAAAGGTTATACAGAAAAGGAGCTAATAGAAGCTGGTTTGTTAATTGAGAAAGAAGAGGGTGGTAGTTATGATCGATTTCGCAATCGGTTGATGTTTCCCATATGTGACATTCAAGGTCGGGTCACTGGTTTCGGTGCCAGAGTTTTGGACGATTCCTTGCCTAAATATATCAATTCACCGCAAACGCTGATTTTCGATAAGAGTGCTAGTCTGTACGGCATTGATAAGGCTAAATCTGCAATCAGGAACACGAATTTAGCAATAATTGTGGAGGGCTATATGGATGTTCTCATTGCTCACCAGTATGGCTGGCAAAATGTGGTCGGCTCAATGGGGATATCCTTGACTGAAAAACAAGTGGGTAATATTAAGAGGTTGACCAATAACATAACTCTGGCACTCGATGCTGATGTTGCTGGTGAAGAAGCTACCTTGCGGGGCAAAGCAATATTAACTTACTATAATGTTGAAGGTAATGTTATCCTATTACCTCCGGGCAAGGATCCCGACGAAGTAATAAGGGAAGACATAGTTCTGTGGCAGAAACTAGCAGAGAAAGCTATGCCTGTAATGGATTTTGCTTTTCAGTCGGTAATAAGCAAGGTTGATATCAACAAAGCCAAGGACAAATCCGTAGCTCTAGAAAAGCTCTTGCCCTCAATTTATGAGATAAAAGACCCTGCGCAGAAGTTCCATTATGTGGAGAAGTTGGCTCGTGCACTGAAAATTAAAACATCAGATATAGAAGCGGCATTGCAAAGGCTAAAGACTGCTAGGGAAAAACCTCGGTTTGGCAAACCTGTAGAGCAATCTCGTCTTGCTCGCCAGCTTGTATCTAGTCCTATTGAAGAGCACTGCTTGGCACTTCTTCTTCAATATCCAGAACTACGTCCTCTGGCTGGAGAATTATTCCCTGAACATTTTGAGTTTACGGAGAATCGAGAGATTTTTATCCAGTGGCAACGTAGTTGTGACATATCAGAACTGGAAAGCAAACTTGACACTAGTTTATTAGAACATTTATACTATTTGGTCAACAAAAATCTACCGCCAGCTATACGCCGAAGCGAGCCAACAAGGCAGCGCGATTTAATCAACTGTGTTCTTCGTCTGCAAGAAAAGTTGTACCGGAAATTGGAGGCTCAGAAAGCAGCGATACTCGAGATTGAAAGGGAAAAAGGCGGCATAAACTCAGAGTTATCTAAGCTGGAAGAGCAAGGGATAAGTTCCGGGCAACGACTCCGTGAAGTCTTTGTCAAAAGAGGGAAAAACCATGGATGTAATGAAGGAAGAAAATATCAGCTTGGATAGTGCTGAAGTAGTTCCTGAAGATTTGCTCACTGAAGAAGTCGAAGCTGAGGACGTCAGCGCTTTAGTGGCTGAGGAGGTTGAAGAAAAAGAGGAGGCTGAGGAACTAACCGCTGAGGGAATTGAAGAGATCAAACCTCCACAGCTGCTGGCAGAGTATGAGGTAATTGATGACTCAGCTCGGATGTATCTTCAGGAAATCGGCAGGGTGCCACTGCTTACTGTCCAGGAAGAGAAATTATTATGCCAGAAGATAGAGCTGGGTAGGAGTCTGGAAAAAATTGAAGATAGCCACTTCAGGAAATGCAAAAGATATCCGTCCCCAGTTGACTTAGCTATTTATTTGCTTTCTCAATTATGTAAAGTCTATCCAGTAGTCCAGATTATCGAAGAGCATATTGGCATTAAGCGCTCTAACAGTGTAGTAGAGACGATCAAAAACCCTAAACTTCGTTCTGCTATTGATGCTGTTATAGATTCGTCATTAATAGCAGAAGTTGCTAAAGGCTTAAGCAAGAGTCCCACGGCAGCTGAGGAAGCAATAATAACTCTTTCTGTGAGCAGTCAGCTTCTGCCCCCGAAGTTGCTAGAGCTTTTAGCTAAAAATAAGACGTCTTGGCAAAAACTGAAGACTCTATTGACTAGCGATAAATTCCTATCTGGGCTTAACTCTTATAGCAGCGAGTTTAAGGCTTTCTTTGAGCGAGTGAAGGGCGAGGCAAAGGCATCAGAGAAACATCTTACCGAAGCTAACCTGCGTCTGGTAGTGAGCATAGCTAAGAAATATATTGGGCACGGTATGCCTCTTCTGGAACTTATCCAAGAAGGAAATATTGGACTTATTAGGGCTGTGGATAAATTCCAATATAGGAAGGGCTACAAGTTCAGTACGTACGCTACGTGGTGGATCAGACAGGGTATCACTCGGTCTATAGCTGACCAATCTCGTGCTATTCGTATTCCGGTACACATGGTGGAAACGATTAACAAGTTGCTGCGCATGATGAGACAGTTAATACAAGAGTTGGGACGTGAACCCACTTATGAAGAAATTGGCGAGCGGCTAAACATGTCTCCAGAAAGAGTGGAGGAGGTTATGTCCTTATTTTTCCGTGAGCCAATATCATTAGATATGCCTATTGGTGAGGATGAAGATAGCCGGTTAGGCGACCTGGTTGAGGATCATACCAGTTTAGCACCAACCGAGGCTACTTCACAGCAATTGCTCAAAGAGCAGATAGATAAGGTACTTGGTGAACTTACTGAGCGCGAGAAAAGGGTGCTAGAGCTTAGATTCGGACTTAAAGATGGACATGCCAGAACCTTAGAGGAAGTGGGTAAGGAATTCAACGTGACTCGGGAGAGGATTCGCCAGATCGAAGGGAAGGCTCTGCGTAAATTGCGTCATCCCACGCGCAGCAGGAAACTCAAGGGCTACCTAGACTAAAATATCCACAAAAATCACAGATTTTTCGCGAACTAGTAAATCAAACGTGTGAAATCCTTCACCAATTACAGGCATTTTCGAAATTGCTCTAGACGCACTTCATTTCAGAGGTATGTCAAACATACCCCCTATCTTCTTGGGTAGTTTGCCCTGCGCCAGCGATTTGGTTAGCTTTTGTATCTCACGGAACTGGTTAAGGAGTTGATTAACATCCTTGGGCGTTGTGCCACTTCCCTGAGCGATCCGGCTTCTTCGTCTGCCGTCAATAATAGCTGGATTACGCCTTTCTGCGTAAGTCATAGATAAAATAATAGCCTCTATTTTTTTTAACTGTTTCTCGCCTTCTTTATCTGGTAAATAAGCAGCAAGTTTAGATAAACCGGGCATCATTTCTACTATTCCTCCTAAAGACCCCATCTTGCGTATTTGGCGCAGCTGGTTGAGAAAGTCCTCGAGGTCGAAATCTCCAGTGCGCATTTTTCTTTCCAAATTCTTGACCTGTTGCTGGTCGAAAGCTGCCTCGGCTTTCTCGATAAGTGTGAGCATGTCTCCCATACCCAAAATACGAGATGCTAAGCGGTCGGGATAAAATACTTCCAACGCATCTATTTTTTCCCCTGTCCCCAGGTATTTTATGGGTATGCCGGTAACAAACCTGATAGAAAGAGCTGCTCCACCCCGGGCATCTCCATCCATCTTGGTCAAGATCAGCCCAGTCAGTCCAATTCGGCTGTGAAACTCTTGAGCAACGCGTACAGCATCTTGCCCGATCATGGCATCTACCGTGAGCAATATCTCGGATGGTCTCAGCAAAGACTTGATGTCAGCTAGCTCTTTCATCAGGGCGTCATCAATGTGCAGTCGCCCTTGGGTATCCACGATAACCCAGGAAGCGCCTGTTTCCTTGGCTTGCTTCAGAGCATGTTGGCAAATTACCGTCGCTGGCACACTGGCATCTTCGCTGTACACAGGGATGTTGTGTTGTGTGCCTAGTAACTTAAGTTGTTCGATGGCTGCAGGTCGGCGGATATCAGCAGCTACTAGCAAAGGGCGTTGTCCTTGATGTTTAAGATGGGCAGCTAGCTTTGCTGCTGTAGTGGTCTTACCAGAGCCCTGTAGCCCCACAAGTAAGGCAACTCTTGGTAACTCAGTACCCGAGGCTAAGCGGCTAGGCTCTCCACCCAGGATACTGATTAATTCTTCGTTGACGATTTTGATAATTTGCTGGGCTGGCGTCAGGCTGTGCAGTGCTTCCGAGCCAATAGCCCGCTCTCGCACCTTGGACAGGAACTCCTTGACTACTTTGAAGTTTACATCTGCTTCTAGAAGCGCCAGCCGTACCTGACGTAATGCCTCATCAACATCACCTTCGCTAAGCTTGCCTTTCTTACCGAGCTTATCAAATATAGCGGTCAGCTTTTGGGTTAAGATTTCCAGCATACTCGTCTACTAGTATTTTATTCCTATTGTTTCGCCAAGT
This sequence comes from Chloroflexota bacterium, assembly GCA_036834125.1. Classification (GTDB taxonomy): domain Bacteria; phylum Chloroflexota; class Dehalococcoidia; order GIF9; family AB-539-J10; genus RBG-13-51-36. The sequence goes on from DAITOK010000001.1 coordinate 89,272, forward strand.
CTATAAATTTTTAACTTTAACCTGAGGACCCCATTGCGCTTAACCGAGAATCGGTATACTATATAAGCCCGATGGAACAGCTTTGGGCACCCTGGCGAATAGAGTATGTACGAAGAGATACGGAAAGCAGTTGTATTTTATGTCAGAAACCTAGAGAAGATAATGATGAGGCGAATTTTATCCTGTATCGTGGTCAACACAACTTTGTAATTCTGAACGCTTTTCCCTATAACGCAGGACATTTGATGGTCGCTCCTTATCGGCATATAGCAGATTTATCAGATTTGACGGATAAAGAAGCACAAGAGCACTTTGATGTTATCAAGAAGTGTTTGCAACTCTTGAAAGAAGTGATGACTCCTACCGGGTTCAATATTGGCTTAAATTTAGGCAAAGCTGCCGGAGCAGGGATAGCGGAGCATATCCACACTCATTTAGTGCCTAGATGGCAAGGCGACACTAATTTTATGCCGGTGCTGTCTGATACCAAGGTCGTATCAGAGGCTCTGGCTGTTACCTATAAGAGGCTAAAAGCCAAATTGTAGTGTAGTTGCCAGCCTGCCAAAACTCTTGAAGTTATCTGGTAATTCAACAATATAAAGGAGTTTGCCATGCATTTCATTATCCTTTTGGGATTGGTGAGTCTATTCGGGGATGTAACTTACGAGGGGGCTAGGAGCGTTGTGGGGCCTTATTTACATATGCTAGGGGCAAATGCTGCTGTTGTCAGTTTAGTAGCTGGCGCAGGAGAATTTGTGGGCTATGCTGTGCGTCTGGCTTCTGGTTATGTTGCTGATCACACCAAGGCATATTGGCTTTTGATTTTTATTGGTTATGGATTGCTTTTGTGTGTTCCCTTGCTGGCATTTGCTGGTCACTGGCAACTTGCTGTGGTGTTTGTCATCCTAGAGCGGGTTGGAAAAGCTATAAGAAGTCCGGCCAGGGATACTATGCTTTCTTATGCCACTAAGGCGGTAGGGAGAGGTTGGGGATTCGCTGTTCATGAAGCTCTAGACCAAGTTGGAGCAATCATTGGTCCGATATTCTTTTCCTTTGTTCTTATTCTCAACGGTGATTACCGGGAGGGCTTTGTTTTGCTATGGATACCAGCTCTGTTAGTCTTAGCTCTCCTGGCTTTAGCAAGGAAGAAGTTTCCCTCACCACAAAATCTAGAGGCTCCTGAGGAAACAAACACGCGAAGTAGCACAAACAAACTTCGCAAGGTGTTTTGGTTGTATATTGCATTTACCTTGTTTTCTGTGGCGGGGTTCGCCAATTTTCAATTAATTTCTTACCATCTTAAAGTCCATAATATTGTTCCAGATGCCCAAATTCCCACAATGTATGTCATTGCCATGGGAGTGGATGCCCTAACAGCGCTCATTGTAGGAAAAACTTATGACAGAATCGGGCTTATATCGCTATTGACAGTCCCTTTACTGATCGTGCCCATCCCCTTTTTAGCTTTTTCACACAGCTATAGCCTAGTGGTAGTGGGTATGGTGCTGTGGGGTGCGGTGATGGGAATTCAAGAGACGATTATGCGGGCTGCCATCGCCGATTTAACACCTATAGAGCGAAGAGGATTTGCCTACGGGATATTCAATACAGTGTACGGAGCTGGTTGGCTTCTGGGAGGCACTGTGATGGGATTGTTCTACGAACTTTCTCTGAGCTATCTAGTTCTGTTTGTCATCATTGTGGAGCTGCTCTCGGTTCCTTTATTCTTCTTGGTCAAGAGAACAGCTTAGCTTCAAGTAGCTTGAGGGTAAGAGCCAAGTATCTTGATGAAAGTAGCTTCCTTTTGCAACTCTCTTATGGCTTCCTGGTAGATTTTGTCATCCAAGTGACCTTCGAAATCAACATAGAAAACATATTCCCAGGGCTTAGTTCGGCTCGGTCTGGATTCCAATTTTGTTAGGTTTATATTGCGGGTGGCAAAGATGCCCAGGATTCTGTATAAGGAGCCCGGCTTATGTTGGGCAGCAAAAACGAGAGATGTCTTGTTTTTCTGGGCGGGCTTTGCTTTTTGTTTTGAGATAGCCACGAATTTGGTATAGTTATTGGCACTTGTTTCAATTTCCGGTGCCAGTATCTCTAGACCATAAAGGTCAGCAGCTTTTTTGCTAGCTATGGCAGCGCAGTTTTTCAAACTTTTCTCTTTTATCATTTTGGCACTGCCTGCCGTATCATAGGTAGGCACAATTTCGACCTTCAACTTATTTAGGAATTCGTCACATTGAGCTAAGGCTTGAGGGTGGGAGTAAATTGTGGTTATATCGGCTAACTTTTGCCCTGGCAACGCCATCAGACAATGACTTACTCTGAGGATAACTTCAGCAAATATATTGAGTGGATACGCCAGTAGCAAGTCGTAGGTGTCGTTGATGCTACCAGCTTGGGAATTTTCCAGAGGAACTACTCCAAATTCAACCTTATCCCGAGACACAAGTTCAAAAACGTCTCTCAATCGCACACATGGCGAAAAAGCTATGTCGCTGCCAAAGAGCTTTGTGGCAGCATCCTCGCTGAAAGCGCCTCTCTCTCCTTGAAAAGCGACCTTAACCATGTGAGCTGACGGAAAAGTATAGCCTAAATTTCCTTCGACTTTCTAGTGCAGCTTGATTAGCCTTTCCAGAAATGGGGAGAAAATATCATAAACACGGTAAACAGTTCTAGCCGCCCGAGCCACATGCACGTAATTAAAATGACCTTGGCTGCTGGAGGTAGCCAGGCATAATTTGAACTAGGACCTACCTCGCCTAAACCCGGTCCGACATTCCCCAAAGTAGCAGCTGTTGCTGAGACGGCTGTCTCCATATTAAGCCCTAGGAAACACAGTGTTATTGAAGCTATAATAGCCACAAGAATATACAAAAAGAAGAAAGAAATTATATCTCGGACTATTCCTTCAGAAAGAGGCTTTCGGTTGTATTTAAGGGGAATCACAGCTTTGGGGAAAATGGCTTTCCTCATCATGACTCTTGTATGTTTCATCAAGGTTAAAGCTCGCATCAGCTTTATGCCACCGCCAGTTGAGCCCCCACAGGCTCCCACGAACATCAAAACCAAAAGCACCATTCTGGCGCCAGATTCCCACGAATTGAAATCTGCTGTGACAAAACCGGTGGTAGTCATGATCGAGACTGCTTGGAAGATTCCTTGTCTATACAGGTCAGGTCCTTGGGAAAATATTAGCAACGAGATAGTTATTGCTAGGACAATCAAATAAAGCCTGAATTCGTCATCTTTAATTGCTTTCCAATTTCTCCGTAGAAGATGATAATGGATTATGAAATTTGTGCCTGCCATTAACATAAAGAACATAATAATATATTCAGCTAAGGGATTGTTATAGGCTCCAATACTTGCCGTAGTAGGAGTAAATCCACCGGTGGAAAGGGTTGAGAGAGAGATGCAAATTGAGTCGAAGAGAGAAAGCTTGGCTACGAAGTAAAGAAGACCTATTTGAACAGCAGTGAAAACTGCATAGATGCTCCAAAGAAGCCTGGCTGTGGTGCTGAACCTAGGGCGTAATCTTTCGGGTAATGGTGCTGGAAACTCACGGTCAAAGAGCTGAGAACCTCCTACAGCTAGTCTAGGCAAGATAGCAACAAACAGAACAATTACCCCCATGCCACCCAGCCATTGCGTAAGGCTACGCCATAATAGAGCACTCTTGGGCAGCTCTTCCACTCTGGTTAGTATGGTTGCTCCAGTGGTCGTGAAGCCAGACATAGACTCAAAGAAGGCGTCGAGGAAACTCAGTTTCAAAAATACATAGGGGAGTGTGCCGAGGAAGGAAATGATAAGCCAGGTGAAAGCTACTATGGTGAAACCGTCAGCACGCTCTATTTCCTTGGTAGTTTTAAATCTGAATTGGAGAATTAAGCTGAGAGCCAAGGTAATCAGTAAAGCGTACAGGTAAGTGTACCACTGCACCTCGCCGTAGTGAATAGCCACGCATAAAGGGAGAATATAGGCTAAGGCGAAATATTTTAGGAGCGAGCCAACGATGTGTAGGGTTAACCTTACCCTTTGGAGAACCATTTATTCATGAACTCGATCCCCCTTTTAGCCACTTCCCGATTGACAATGAGAGTCAGCCAATCCTTAGGCTTTATCTCCTTGTCGTCACTTAGAAACTTTTCCCCTCTTTGTACCACGAGGACCTTTACACCGATGGGGGTTGCTAATTCGGACACACTCCGCCCAACGCATCGCATACCCTCTTCAATTTCTATTTCAAAAATTTCTGCTCTTTCGAACGAAAGAAAATCCTTTACATAGGGATGCAAGATCATGCGATAGATATGTTTGGCTGCTACCATGTCTGGGTTAACCTGTAGATTAATCCCAGCTTGCTTAAATGTTTCGGTGTGCTCTGCCTCATCGACAAGAGAGATCACAGCTTTTACTCCCATTTCCTTAGCCATCATACAAATCATCAAGTTCTCTGAGTCGTCCCCTGCAGCGGCTACAAAAGCCTGAGCACTTCTGACCCTGGCTTCCTCCAAAGTGGACCTCTGGCTAGCATCTCCCGTGATAACCATAATATCAGAATCCTCGGCTATCTGAGCGCACTTTGCCGCATCCCGTTCTATGACCGCGACTTCATTTCCTTCCTTGACAAGCAGCTCTGCTAGATTCTTGCCTATATCACTTAAGCCTGCTATTACAATATACATTGCTTTTCTTTAATGTCGAGTTGAGTTTGTCATCCTTTTGTAGGTCAGTGAATGTTCTGAAGAATAGAGGCCTTCGTTAAGGGGCGCATAAACTTGAAGGTTGACTTAGTATACTAGGCACCCTCCGTTCATATTGCTTCAATATTCCACCGCTGTTTAACACCAAGCGATTTTAATCTGCCCGTAATTGGATTGTCAAGTGCTGAATTATCTGACGGCAGATTCTTGACCTCTTTTAGCCAAGCCAGCGATCTGAGCTCCCGTTGCAGGATGTGTCTTATATACCCCTGCAGTAACTGCTCTAACTCCCGCGATAGTTCTGGATTTATTCTGACTCGCTTCGCAGTAGCATAGCCACAGTTTTGCCATAGGCGAAGGACTTTCAGAGCTTGGACTGAAAGTGGTACAGAACCTTTTAATGGAACTGGAGTTCCTTGTTCGTGATGGCTGTTTTCTTCCGCTTTACAATGGGGACACAAAACACCTCCTTTGCTAGGACTGAAGAAGTTCGTTACCGGCTTGAGATGGGAATCGCAGCCGACACATCGGCGCAACTGTGGACGGTACCCGACGTGATTTAGAAGATGCAGCTCAAAATAGCGTAGTACAATTTCGTTGCTGTCAGGCTCACTCAACTGTTTTAGGATATCCAGCAATAAATCGAATAAGGGACGATTCTCGTTTCCCTCAACGGTAAAAGAATCAACAAGCTCTAAGATATAAAGGCCGCAAGCCATGCGCCACAAGTCACTCTTAACAGTTAGGAAACTGTTTATGGTTTGACTTTGAGTAATAATATCGAGATTGCGTCCCTTAGCCAGTAACAGCAGGCTGTAAGTCAGCGGTTCTATGTTGCCCGCCAGTTTACTCTTGGGACGGCAAGCTCCTTTAGCTACTGCTTTTAGCTTGCCAAATTCGGGAGTATAAATAGTAACGATCTTGTCAAATTCACCCAGCTTAGTTTGTCTTAAGACGATGGCTTGTGTTTGATAATTTCGAGATATACCCACCTTGAGTCCTGAACTTCAAAACACGGAATCCCAGCAAATCCGAGTATCTAATCGGAGTTCAAAGCTTTCATTTTGTGTGTTTGTGTTTCCAGTGAAATGGGAAAGATTTTGCTCCTTTTCTAAAATTATACCCCTCTGGCTCTCCAGCCATGCTCAGGAGCATTTTGCTAAGTCTTTGCTTGGAACTCTTTTGAGGTGTCTCTCGGTATTGGTCAGCACTAAATTGATGGCGTTAGCAGCAGCAGCAAACGAAAAATACACAGGCAAGCCGGAAGAAACACAATTACAAATAGCATGAAAAATAGCTTCAGCCTCTTGCGGTACGATGCTGGGTTCCAGCACCATTGCTACTGGTTTTGATAACAGTCCTTGCTTTACAGCAAACCTGCTCATCAACACCTCTAAATGGTTTTCGGCAATACGAGAGGTTGTGAATTGTCCTGTCCGTATGAACATGATAAAGAGATCGTTTCCTTCCCACTTTGAAAGAATGTCAAGTGTTTTGATTACACCTTCGAGGTTAAACATAGCCTGCGAATAATCTATGGGATTGCGCAGAATGTTGCCTGCGATGGGAGTGAACTCTCGTATCTGGGCAATAATTTCTGGAGGAAGTGGCGGAATTCTCAGTCCTCTCCTTTCAAACTCGTCAGCGATTAAGACGCTAGCTCCACCCCCAGCACCGAATAGTACCGCATTCCTACCTTTGGGGAGAGGCAAAAACAGAAGTGTAACCAATACATCGGTCATTTCTTCAATGCTGCTGACATTGATAATTCCTAATTGTTTACAAAGGGCATCCCAGGTGGTTCGGCTTCCCGCAAGTGCTGCAGTATGACCGGCAGCTGCCCGAGCACCTCCCTCGGTAAGTCCACCCTTGAGCAGTATCACTGTCTTTTCCTCTGTTGCCTGCTCCAGAGCTCGTCGGAATCGCTTCCCATCTTTAACCCCTTCAATGTAAAGAGCTATTATTTTGGTGTCGGGATCGTGGGCAAGATACTCGAGCAAATCACTTTCATTAATGTCACATGCGTTTCCGTAACTTATGACTTTGCTGAAACGGACACCTCGCAATGCTGCCTGTCTGACTAGATAAATGGAATTGCCGCCACTTTGGCTGATGACTCCTACTGTCCCTCTTTCCTTAGGAAAGGCGGGAGTAAATGATAATCGTGAGTCGGGACAATAAATGCCCATACAATTAGGTCCAATAATTCTGACCCCGGTCCTTCGGGCAATCTCTACCAGTTCAGATTCCAACTTTATTCTTGACTCTTCACCGGTTTCACTGAAGCCGGCTGTGCAAAAGTGAATTGCTCGGACTCCTTTTTCGGCGCATTCTTCTACAAGCTTAGGGGCGACTTGGGCATTAACCAAGCCGATCACATAATCCACGTTACCCGGGACATCTTTGAGACTCGTATAAATCTTGTGCCCTTGAATCTCCCCACCCTTGGGATTAACAAGATAAAGAGGGCGGTCGAATTCAAATTCCATAAGCCCTTCGAAGAAGGTGCGTGTCCAGTGCCAGGTCTCTGCAGTTGTAATACCTACGAGAGCGATAGAATTAGGGTGAAACAAAAAATCTAAGTCGTGTTGATACGTATTATTCATCTTATTCATATTACCTACCAGCAACGCTTTATTGTTTCAGTAAACCCCGAAGTATAGCAAATAAGTTATGGATTGTAAATTTCACCGCAACTCGAGAATTCGTTCTCGCAGCAACTGTCGCTTCGATAACAATGTTGATAGCGAGGCGGGGTTGTGGTAGATTTTTTAAGTTTTTCGGAAAGTTGGATAATTGTATGGAATAGTCTTGCTGCGACCTGGTCATAACTTGAGCCATGGTTCTAAATTCATTACTTCGCAGTGGTAAATAAGGACCGGCATTTGGAAAAGCAAAGGCTTAATAGATTTGAATATATTTTCCATCCCAGAACAGCAGCTGTAATAGGAGCTTCTGAAAGCGACGGTTTTTCGCAGGCTTTAATGGGCACGAAGCTGCGAGACAATGTGTTCTTTGTTAATCCTAAGTACAAGGAACTCCACGGTAAGAAATGCTACGCCAGTATTCTAGACATAGAAACTGAAATTGATTATGTCATTATAGCTGTGCCGGCACAGCATGTGCCCAGTGTGTTAAGTGAATGCATTAAGAAGGGAGTGAAGACAGTTCACATCTTCACGGCTGGTTTTAGTGAAACGGGAATAGAAGAAAGGAAGGCTTTGGAAGACCAAATACGAGAGATGGCTAGAGGTAAGGTCAACCTGATTGGTCCTAATTGCATGGGAATATGTTGTCCAAAATCAGGTTTAGCTTTTATTCCAGATGTGTTAGTTGAGGAAGGTCCTGTGGGGGTGATTTCACAAAGCGGCACCTTCGCTGAGCAGTTCCTGTCTATCGGGAAGCTCAGAAATGTGAGGTTCAGCAAGGTTATAAGCTACGGGAATGGTATAGACCTCGACTGTCCGGATTTTCTGGAATATTTGGCGTACGATGTCGGGACGAAGGTTATTGCCTTGTATATAGAAGGGACGAGAGATGGGAAGCGACTCAAAGCTGCTATGACCGAAGCTGCTAGGTTAAAACCGGTAGTGGCACTTAAAGGGGGAGTAACTGAACATGGTCGTCGCGCAGCGTCTTGTCATACAGGTTCATTGGCTGGCTCACCAGAAATCTGGAGTTCGTTTTTTAGACAGGCGGGCGTACTGCAGGTTGAGGACTTTGACGAATTACTGGACACAAGTTTGGCGTTGTCCTGTGTTTTGCCTCCTGAAGGAAAAGGGACTGCTATTATTACCAACTCTGGTGGTTTTAGTGTGCTGGAAACAGACCTATGTGTAAAAGTGGGATTGGAAGTCCCTCAGTTTACGAAAGAAACAATGACCGAATTGCGTAAGATGGTACCGGTAGCGGGGACAAGTATAAACAACCCACTGGATGCTTGGCCGATATACTACAATACCCCTGGGACATCAGGGACACTTGCCGATGCTATCAAGGCGTTGTCCAATGACAGGAATATTCACTGCATAGTATTGCACTTTGACGAGGTGCGTTACTTGCGACATGTGTTTGGGGAGGCGACCGAAGGCTTTTTGAAGGAACTTGTGAAGATTATGATCCAAGGGTGCAAGTACGCTCGAGATGAAGCAGGGAAGGCTGTGGTAATTTGTGTCTCACTCGATGCTTATTCAGAGGATGAAGAAGACAGAAAGTATCACCTACTTGTCAAGAAGGCTTTTGAAAGGGAGGAGTTCCCAGTATATCCCTCGTTAGCTGCGTGTATCAAGGTTTTATTCAACCTATACCGGTATCATCGGCAGCGCCTTATGCTAATCTAGTGTCGCTGACGCTGCTGGCTCCTGCTGGGCTTATACCATGCTTGGGCGGCTACAGTTGCGGCTCAATGGCAAGCTTAGCTTCTCCGTTACCGCGGCCAGGACGGGAATGGCTGCCTAGCTATGCGGTGCAGCTTCAAAGCAATCCAATCTTGCGGGCCACTATCTCTTTATGGAAGTCGGTGTTACCGAAGGCGAGATCTGCGGATTTGCTCCTGCGGTAATAAAACGATATGTCATGGTCGGCACTCGTACCAATTCCCCCGTGTAGTCTGACTGCCCATTTACTGACATCCTTGTACACTTCGTTGACGTATGCCTTTGCCATGGAGGCTTCCTTAGCGCAGGGAAGTCCTTGGGACTCCATCCAGGCTACCTTATACGTTAGATAACGGCTCGTTTCCATTGCTGTCCACATGTCAGCCATCTTGTGTTGAAGCGCTTGGAAAGCACCTATAGGTCGCTCATATTGGACCCTTTCTTTCGAATAAGCCACGGTCATTTCTACACAGACCTCTATGGCACCAACGGACTCAGCGGACTTGATGATGGCGCCTTTACGTAGTATTGTTTCCACAAGAGGCCAGCCCTCGTCGAGCTTGCCGATGATGCTTCCCTTGGGGACAGTAACGTTGTTAAAACTTACCTCGCATAGCTTGTCGTGGGCGATGGTGGGCATGACCTCGCACCTTACGCCGGGGGCTTTCGCATCCACCATAAAGATGGTGACTCCCTTCTCAGGAGAAGAGCCTTCTTTTGTTCTTGCGACACACAGGATATAGTTGGCAACATGTGCCATTTCCACGAATAGCTTTGTGCCATTTATGATGAAATCATTTCCTTTGGGAGTGGCTTTGACAGTGATTCCCGAGGCGTCGAAAACACCTTCGCTTTCCAGTAAAGCTGTAGTTAGAATTAGTTTGCCCTGAGCTATCTTGGGAAGAAAGTCCTTCTTCTGCTCCTCTGTTCCTGCCTCGAGTATAGGGAAAGTGCTGGTTATGGTCGCTATCAGCGGCCCAGGGAGAATATTTCTACCTATCTCTTCCATGAGGATAACAAGATCGAGGAAGCTATAACCCATGCCCCCGTATTGCTCAGGTATTATGAGTCCCATCCAGCCCAGTTCAGCCATCTTCTTCCAGACCTCTGGAGAGTATCCCTGGTCGCTCTGTTCCAGTTTTCTTACCAGCGTCTTGGGGCATTCCGTGGTAAGAAAATCTCGCGCCATTTTCTTCAGTATTTCTTGCGTTTCACTAAGTCTAAGATCCATTGATTGATTCCTCCTTATCGCAAGCTTCGGTTTATCTTATTCTAGGTAAGCCAAGTCCATACCAGGCGATGATGTTTCTTTGAATTTCATTTGTTCCCATGGAGACGGTAGTTATGAAGTGCTCATGGTACATCCTTTCCCATATCCCGTCCAAAGGAGCCCACCGGGAAGTCTTAACCTGCCCGTAGGGTCCCAGGATGTCCGTAGCCAGAAAAGCGAAACGCTCGCCCAGCTCGCTGAAGAAGATTTTGCCTGCCGAGGCATCCATCAAGGACATCTCATTTCTGTTCTGCAGGTCGGCAACACGATATGCTAAGGCGCGAGCTGCCTCCAGCTGGCAAGCTAGCTCAGCCAGTCGGTTACGAACGAGCGGATTCTTAGCCAGCGGTTGTCCGTGTCGTTTGGTCTCATTGCAGTATTTGACTAGTTCTTCGAGTGCACGGAACATAGTCATGATTTCGTTTATCCCAGATCTCTCGAAACCAGCCAGAAGATTTACCACTGCCCAGCCCTCATGTTCTTGACCGACAATGTTTTTGGCTGGCACATGAACATCATCGAAGTAAACCTCACAGTAGGGAGTATGGCCATCCAGATAGGGGATGGGTCGTACCGTAATCCCAGGTGTCTTCATGTCGAGCAAAATAAAGGTCATATTGTGGTGTTTTCGACCAGCGGGATCGGTCTTAAACACGCCGAAGCCCCAGTCAGCCCGATGAGCACCGGTATTCCAGGTCTTCTGACCGTTTATGACATATTCGTCGCCTTTCCTGATCGCGGTGGTGGTCAAGGAAGCGAGGTCCGAACCAGCATTGGGTTCGCTCCAAAGTTCACACCACATGACTTCTCCTCTGGCGATGGGGGGTAAGAATTCTCTCTTTATTTCTTCACTAGCAGCCTGGAGCAATGTCGGTGCCAGCATTTGCACCCCAAAGATATCTACCCCCGGAATGCCGTAATATCCTCTGGCTTCAGCAAAAAGAACGCGGTCCATCATGTCGCCCTTGCCACCATATTGCGCTGGCCAACCTAGCGCGAGCCAGCCTTCCTTGGCGAATTCCTTGGCGCAGTAGAGGTGATATTTCCAGCATTCGTCGTCTTCAAAGATGGTTTCCAATCCTACAAAGCTGGCTGGCTTCTTCTTTTCGAGTTCTTTGCATTTGTCATAGAATTGCTGTCTACGAACCTTCTGTTCTTCTGTAAGAGAAAAATCCATAAATACCTCCTTTGAGCTTGGAAGAGTTGGAATGTCGCTCGATTTCCGCCGAATCTTAGCTTAGATTGTAGGAATTGTCAAGGATTTGTAGGCTCTACTGTCTCACATGTTTCTGAACGAGAGCACTATTTCTTGTGACGATCACAGGCAGGGCAACAACACACCTGCGTTATATATATGGAAGCAAGATTGATAACGTTGGAAAAGCACAGTTATCAATCTTGGCTATACTATTTCCAGCCTAACCCGCTTGTCCTCTTTGGCTGCTTTTACTCGAAGCAATGTCCGTAGCGCCTGAGCTACGCGACCTTGTCTGCCAATTACTCTCCCTTTGTCATCGGGAGCAACTTCCAATTTAATGACCAACCCTTTATCGTTGTTTTCTTCGGTGATTTTTACTGCGTCGGGTTGTGACACAATGGACTTGATGATGTATTCGAGCAGGTCTTTCATTTCGCCTCCTTAACAGTTAGTTTTGGCCCGAGGCCGGCTCAACTTTATCCATAATGCCTAGTTTAGTGAGCAAGCTGCGCACTGTGTCTGTAGGGTGAGCCCCGTATCCTAGCCACTTCAAAGCCTTCTGTTCGTCAATAGTGATGGTTGCAGGATTGGTCAGAGGATTGTACTGGCCGATGATATCAATATATTTGCCGTCGCGGGGAGAGCGGCTATCTGATACTACCACCCGGTAGAAGGGTCTGTTTCTCCTTCCCATACGGCGCAATCTAATCTTCAACATTGGCAGAGTGATTATCTCTTAAATGCTGCCGTTTGTCAATGGTTTGTGCTCTTTGCTGGACGCAGGCTAGCTTGTAAGCTAAGCAGTACAGTAATTGGGCATTTAAGCATTGGTTCTGGGAGAGAATATGTACACGGTTGCTGTTTTGAGCTTCCGTCTTAGCAAGGCTAATTGTGGCTTATATAACCTAATTCTTCTTTCTTGGCATACGACAGGCATGTTAAGCATTATTGATATTATTTTCTCCTCTGCGTTTCCTCCGCATATTACGGTTGCTTCGTTTTGATTTGCTCCCAGCTCTATAAGAATTGGCAACGGCAACGCCTCTTGTTCTTCCGGCTCTAATAGGCTTGCTAAATATTGAAGCTCACTTCTCTTGAAGAAATGGGTGCTGCCATCATTACATAACACATAGGGATATTGTTCGTTCAATAGAGTTGATAACCGTTTTTGGCTCTGAGGCACCCCAGCATTTACAACCCTGAGCTCACCTCTTAGGCATTCTTGGAGCATCTTTTCGCAGAGAGATTGTCCCGATTGTGTCTGTGAAGGCTCGTTTTCTAATGGCTTGGGCATTGTTTTATCCGCGGACGACCAGCACTTTAACGCGTTTCAGCCGTGCTTTCTCTTCTCTATCTCTTTCCTCAAATTTCATATTCAAGTAATTTATCGTCGCTTGTAACCCTGGGATTATTATATACTCCAGAGCGTTGGTTATCCTTTTCGTCCTATTTATTTCCATAGCTAGTAATTCAAAGTTCCTCTGAAGCTCAGCCAATTCTACAATGGCTCTCAGACATTCCCCAGATAGCTGCGCAGCATGGTCTAGCCAAGAGGATGTATCAACCGGGTTATACCTTTTCATCCCGCCTTTGTTGGGACTATCTTGGAGTTCCAAGGATGGTACTCGTACACCGGCTATGCTTCTTGAGCCAGCGGTAATTTTTAGCTCACTCTCAGTAGCTATCAGTTCCTTGTCCAGTGCTATGTAGCCGTGATATCCAGAGGCAACTGAAAGTGCTTTATAAAGGTTGGAAAATTCGTCCAGCAATTTTCTTTTAGCTTCCACTGTTTCTCTAGCTGTTTGCAGGAATTCCATAGTCAATATGGAAAGCCTGTCTTTTACGATTTTTTGTATTCTTCGTGCTAGCGAAAGTCGGCGTTTTAGTTTTATCAGCTCGATCTTTGTTGGCCTGACTTTGATCAATTCTGGCATTTTCTTTGCATCTACTGCGCCTTGCGATACTTGGGATGATACTTTTTGATGAACTCTTCTCTAATTAGCTTCAAATCTTCTTCTGGTAATCTGGAGAATAGCTCCCAGGCTATAGCTAAGGTCTGTTCTACCGTTCTTTTCTCCCATTCGCCTTGAGATATGAATCTCCTCTCAAATTCCTCAGCGTTGGTCAAATATATTCTGTCCCTGTCACTCAGTGCCTCAGTACCTATAATGGTAGATATTTCCCGGAGATAACACCCTTCAGCGTAAGCAGCATAAGATTGCATAAAAACGTTGTTGTGGTCTTCTCTGGTTTTGCCAGGACCAATCCCTTCTCGCATCATTCGGGAGAGGGATAGAAATACGTCTATAGGGGGGTATATACCTTTCCTTTCCAAGTTTCGGGAAAGAACAATCTGCCCCTCGGTTATATAGCCAGTTAGGTCAGGTATGGGATGTGTTATATCATCGTCTGGCATGGTCAAAATAGGCATTACAGTTACAGACCCCTCTTTACCAAAAATTCTGCCAGCTCTTTCGTACATTGTAGCGAGGTCAGTGTACATATAACCGGGATATCCTCTTCGGGATGGTATCTCTTCACGCATGGAAGAAAGTTCGCGGAGAGCTTCACAATAGTTGGTCATATCGGTAAGAATGACGAGGACGTGCATGTTCTGTTTCCAGGCTAGATATTCGGCTGCGGTTAAAGCTAATCTGGGCGTTGATATTCGCTCAATAACCGGGTCCGATGCAGTGTTGATGAAAGCCACAGTTCTCTCTAATGCACCTGTCCTCTCCAGGCTCTTCATAAAAAAGGAGGCATCATCATAGCTGATACCAATAGCAGCAAATACCAGAGCAAATCTTTCCTGTTTTCCCTTTACAGTTGCCTGTCTGATGATTTGAGCGGCAATTCGGTTATGAGGCAACCCTGAGCCACTGAATATGGGCAACTTTTGTCCCCTGACCAGCGCATTCAAGCCGTCTATTGCCGAGATTCCTGTTTCAATAAATTCGGCAGGTGGCTGACGAAGTGCAGGGTTTATAGGTTCACCGTTAATATCCAGGTAATCTTCGGGAATTACTGGCGGACCTCCATCTATTGGCTCTCCCAGACCATTGAATATCCTTCCTAGGACATCAATAGACACTGGCAACTTCAAGGTTTCGCCTTTGCATCTTATCTTGCTTCCGATAAGATCCACTTCACTGACGCCACCGAATACTTCGATTATGGTGGCTTCCGCACTGATGTCTATGGCTTGGCCGCTTTTTATCTCGCCGTTGGCAAGTTGAACCTCAACCATCTCATTAAATTTTATGCCGGGTATGCTCTCAGCTACCAGCAGAGCCCCTTTAGCCTTGCTAATTGCTTTTCCTTCTTTAACATAAAGTGAGGATAAGTCCATAATAGCCTCCTTTTATGAAAACCTGATTACCACCCCGATTAAATTGGTAAAAGCTATCTTTTATCTTGGTCTTTAAGAATTTTAGCTTTGACATTGTTCGGGGTTTGTATTTAGCGCTTAGGACTCACCATAATGCGTTCCATCTCAGCCCACAATTCCTTAACTTTTTGTTCAAATACATCGTTGGGTATCTCTTTTATCCTGGATATTCTATAGACTATTGGTGATGAACGGATGCTCTCAATGCTTGCCCCAGAATTTAGCATTTCTTGAGCTAGCTCGTAGAATTTCAGGATAGTTTTGAGCATGAGTCCGGCTTTCGCTGGCACGCAATAAGTATCAACTTCGTGATAGGCACTTTGCTGGAGAAAGTCTTCGCGAATCATCCGGGCAATAAGAAGCAGTAATTTGTCTCTGTCAGGTAGAGCTTCGGGTCCTACGAGTCTGACAATTTCTTGTAGCTCTGCCTCCTGCTGCAAGATTTTCAAGGCGTTAGCTCTGGTATTCTCCCATCCCGGGTCATGTTTATTCCACCAATTTTTAACAGCATCCACATAAAGGCTATAGCTGGTAAGCCAGTTTATGGCTGGGAAATGTCTCTTGTTCGCTAGCGAGACATCCAGAGCATAGAAAGCATCTATTATCCTGAGCGTGTTTTGTGTTACCGGTTCACTGAAGTCAGCTCCCGGTGGGCTTACGGCGCCGGCTACCGTTACTGAGCCCTTTCTTTGTGGATTACCTAAACATTCCACCATCCCGGCTCTTTCGTAGAAAGACGAAAGCCGAGAACCCATGTAGGAAGGAAAACCTTCCTCTCCAGGCATCTCTTCCAATCTCCCGCTCATCTCCCTCATGGCTTCTGCCCATCGTGAAGTAGAATCAGCAACTACCAAAACGTTGTAACCCATGTCCCGGAAATACTCAGCCATGGTGATGCCGACAAATATGCTTGCTTCCCTGGCCACCACAGGCATATTAGAAGTGTTAGCTATAAAGATTTCTTTCTCTTGTAGCAATCTTCCAGTGTTGGGATCCTTGAGTTCTCTAAAGCTATAAAGCACATCAGCCATCTCATTGCCCCGTTCGCCGCAACCAACGTAGATGTTCAGGTGTGTTTGAGCCCACCTAGCTAGCTGTTGCAAAGCTACGGTCTTCCCGGTGCCAAAGCCTCCGGGTATTGAGGCCTTGCCTCCAAGAGCCAAGGGGAACATATAATCCAAAATTCGCATGCCAGTAGTAAGCAGACCGGCCGGGTCAAACCTTTGCTTGTAAGGTCGGGGTTTCCTTACTGGCCACTTCTGCATCATCGTGAGTTCTTTTACTTCGCCATTATGCTCTACTAAAGCTATAGGCTCCTCGACAGTGTAATTGCCTTGTCGTATCTCTTTTATCCTGCCCTTGACTCCCGCTGGCACCATTATCCGATGCTCTATAAGGTGGGTTTCGGGTACTACGCCTATTATGTCCCCATGGCTAACAACGTCCCCGACTTTCACTTTGGGTACAAACTGCCATTTCTTGTTGCGAGGGAGAGCCAAGGCTTTGGCGCCTCGCTTTATAAATGGGCCAATATTCTCGCCTAGGGTGAGTAAAGATTTTTGTAGCCCATCGTAAATAGAACCTACAAGCCCAGGTCCGAGCTCGACACTCAGTACTTGTTCTGTTCTTCTCACAATCTCCCCAACTTTCAGCCCTTGAGTATCTTCGTGTGCCTGAATTATCGCCTTGTTGCCTTCCAGTCCTACTATCTCCCCTACAAGTCCCTCTTCACCTATCTCGACAACTTCATAAACCTGGGACCCCAGCATGTCGTCAGCGATAACCAGAGGGCCGGAAACTCTCCATATTTTGCCCATGTCTTTATCCTCCTATCTTAAAAAACATTACGTGCTTTCATCATGATTTTCAAATTTCCACTTCAAATCCAATGGATTCTCGGATAAGCCTTCTGTAGTATTTTCTGACATCTGGATATTTTGTGCCAGACTTGGACGGAACCTCTACAATTATCGGAGTTATCCCTTTTCTTTTCCTGACCGCGTTCATGAGGTCTTCAACATACTGGGCATAATCTTCTGACATGATCACTATGCCCACATCGGGTTCGCCTAACAGCTCGGTCATGACTCTCCTGACATCGTCACGGATGTCATGACCGCTTTTTATGGTGTAATATTTACTGATGCCGGCTAGCCTTAGTGCGTTGACTAGTTCTTCATCTCCTATTACAGCTATATCTAGGCGTTTAATGGGTATCATGTCACAATACCAAAAAGTTCTTTACTTCTTGGACGGGAACTCCATCCATGATGGCTTTTAGAATCAGCCTCAAGTTGCGTATTTCGACCTCTTTGAGAACTAAATACCAAGCCATCACCAGTGGGGACAACACTTTTGGTGACAGCAATTCCTTGAGCATCCTGAACTTATGCTTATCAATGACTTCATCTACTACTGTGATGCTTCTAGTCTTATCATAGTTTGCTGATACTTCATTTGCTATGTCCCGATATTGGCTATCTTCCAACTTCGCAGGTACGTCAGCGATTTTGAGGTTGATCAAATCTTTAATACTTTTGTCTGTAAGCCTATAGCCGCCGGCGATAGTCATTTCAGCAACATCGGGTCCTATGCCCTCAATTATCGCCCTTAGGACAATTTGCAGGTTTGTTAGGTCTATCACTAAGCCGAAGGCTTTGGCCAACACAAAGCCGTCTTTTATTTTTCTAGCCATGTTTAGCATGCTTTTATAATACTCGCTAGCCAGCTTGACTTCGGTAAGAAATTTCACCTTTGCACTTTTGCCTGCTTTGTATTCCTCAATAGCAGGTGTATAATCTCCTAGTTTGCACCTGACGAGTATTTGGGCGATATCGTATATATTTTCGGCTTTGGAGAGTTCGTCTAGCAGTCCGTGGTTGTAAATAACACCGACCGGTATCATACGGGCTTTCTTGCCAGTTGCCATGTTTTGTAGGGCAGCTTTAATATTTGTGACGTCGTACTTCACCATGTATGCTCTAGATAGTTTTAGTATGTCTTTGGGCAAGAATTTAAATGATTCTACATAGTTAATACGTTGCCTGAGATAACGCCACAACGATTCATCCAGTTCATCAAAAGTTTTGACAGGTAATTCCTCTAGGAAGCTTCCAATATAGGTTTCTCTGATAACTGCCAGCGCATCCTGAAAGGTGGATGCTGATGCCATCCTATCTATGTGTTCGAGGGTGACAGTTCTGGGTTCTTCCCCTTTCAAGCAAGCAGATATAAAAGCGTATCTTGGGTTGAGCACAACATTACCTTACTGAGCCTCAAAAAGTTTCTTACTAATGTCTGGCAGCAATTTGGGTAACAAGGTTTCCAGTCTGGTCTCGTAGGTGTTATCTATTCTGAGCTTTCCCTCGACGTCTTCGACCACCGCCCCTCCCAGGCAATTGGATTCCCTGACCTCCACCACCTTTGCGGACAATTCTCTATCCTCTGCAATGAGCTTTTTTGCCGTGTTTAGATCTTTCGGGGAAACATAGACTCTGGCTTTACTCACGCCCAGAGCATTCAAACCCTCTTTGATCAAATTTGCAAGCTGATTTTCGTCAGTGGTAACTTGTGACAAATCCTTGCGCGCTCCGTCAATTATCTTGGCAATTGCCGCTGCCTTGGCACTTGATAGCTGTTGTCGCGCTTGGATAGAAGCTTGAGCCAAAATTCGAGATGCTTCCTCTTCTGCTTCTTTGACCATTCTACTGCGCTCTTCCGCGAACCTTGCCTCTCTCTGTCTCTTGGCTTTCTCTTTTTCCTCTCGTGTCTTCTCTTCTGCTTCTTCTATGATGCTCTGGGCTTCTGCTCTTACTTTATTCAAAACAGCTTGGCTTATTCTTTCCATTTTCAGTATGCTCCTAGAAAAGTCCCAGCAAAACCAACACCAGCACGGTGAACACTATACCAAGTATACCCCATAGTTCCACAAGCACAGCTAATATCATGGTCGTCGTTAGTAATTTCCCTTTCGTTTTGGGCAAAAGAGAGATGCCTGAAGCACAAATGATGCCCTGATAGGCTGCCGAGAAACCCTCAGCCGCTGCCACGAAGATACCGCAACCCAGCACAGCTAGCCCGTCACCCATGCTAGCAACCTTGGGCAATACCTGGATGATGATAAGTATGAGAATTATGAGCCCGTAGAAGGTCTGTGTCATAGGCAAAGACGATAGGAGAATAACGTTTCTAAACTGTCCTGGCTCCTCTGCCAGTGTGCCAGCCCCTGCTGATGCTGCCATGCCGACGCCTATGGCAGAGCCAGCCATACCACCAGCCAATCCTATGGCTCCACCAAGAATTGCTAACGCTGTTGGCTCCATACTATTTCACACTCCTTTCTAAGATTTTACTTTGACAAACACAGGTCGAGTCTTCAACCGGAACGGACTGTATTCCCTGCCGCCACCTTCGTAAAATTTCAGGAGGAATTCCACAAAGCACAGCCTGAGAGAGTGAACAAAGCAAGAGATGCCGCTGAGAGCGGCATTGATTATGTGCCCAATTAGCACAATCAGTGCCGCCAGCATTGGACCTGTTACTTCGCGAATTGCCTCCGGCATCAAATCGGGCAATATTTTAGACATCAGGTTGAAGGAGAAGGCAAGGTAATAGGTAGCTAAACCCACCCCTGCCAACCGACAGTATGACATAACATCTCCTAAGATGCCTGTTACTTCGGACAACGAGAAAATTCCTCCTAGGAGAAAACCGTTCATCTTCAGATAGGAGGCAATAATTAAGATTAAGCCGGCACCGGCAGTACATAACAGCGGGATGGGATATGCTTGCTCTGGTAATATGGAAATATCTACATGAAGGAGATAGTGTATGACCAAGGGTATTGCACCAATTTCAAGCAGGAACAGACCGAGTTTACTTACCACTGTTCCTTTACTGCCTGCTTTCGCTCCCTTAATGAGCGTCAATATGTGTGCTATGTTCACGTGAATCAAGCCTATCAATATTGAGATGACTATAAATTGAATAGGATTTCCCAGTAGTGATTCAATCCGACTAGCAAGGGCTAAGCTTTCGATCCCAAAACGCTGGAAGAACTTCCCGAAATAACTGCCTTGGACGAAATTGCCGAAATAGCTGCCTGTGAGCAAGCCAAAAATAAGCCCAACCACGCCACTGATGTAGAGCATTCTTTGGAATAGTTTAAATCCTTCGGTTTCGGGGTCATCAACGAATTTCTTCAAACCGCGATTAGCAAATAGCAGCAGTATGGCCGAATAGGCTACATCGTTCATCATAAGTCCGAAAAAGAACGGGAAAGAATAAGATATGAGAGGCGTAGGGTCCCACTCCCAATACCTCGGGATGCCGAACAGCTTTACCACGACCTGGAATGGTCGGAAGGCACGGAAATTCCTAAATTTGGTGGGAGGCTCTTCAACCGCTTGCGGTTTCTGAGTATCAGTGAACACGTAATTCACCTTTTCTTTAACTTCGGAAATCGTATCCTCAACATTAGCCTCGGGAATCCAACCTTCGATTAGCGTAACATATTTCGCTTCACTAGCTTTGGCTAAAACTGCTAGCCGTTCTGTTTCGGCAGATAACGCCTCACGGAAAAGAACTAGTGTCTTCAGGTTCTCTCTAGTCCTGTTTTCAATCTCGCTCTGAAGTTTTGCCAGTTCTTCTTCAAAACTGCGAATATTACTGCTAGCTGTTTCGAGGAATTCTCTCAGAGTTACATCCTTTTCTGGTATCTGCAAGGCTCTGCCTCCACCATCCCTGACTATGGACTCTATTTTTTCTCGGTCGTGAACTTTGGCAATAACATACAAAACGCTCTCGTTTTCTACTGTTACCACAATGTGCTCAAGTAGATGCTCTCTAAATTTAGGGTAAATGGTTTCAAATGACTCACGGGGAAATACAAAAACGTGAGAAAATAGGTAATCTCCGGAAAAACTCAAATCTCTTAGTCTAATATCAGCAATGTCAGCTTGTTGCCTAAGAGGGTGAAGATATGTGCTTAGTTCTGTAAGTTTCTTGCTATTCTCTCTCAGTTTGACAGCTATTTGATGCATTTTGCTGAGCTTGGTGCACAGTACTCTCACTTCGCTATCAATTTCATCGAGAGGTTTAGCATATACCACTTCAACATCCTGTCCCAAGGAAATTATTTTTTCCCCTTTAGGGACGTAAGCTAATACATCGTTAATGCTGGCTAGTAATTCAGCAACCCTTTTTCTTTCCTGTTCAAGGGCTTCTTTCTCAACAGGTTTTAATTCCTGGCTTTCCTCAACGTGAAGCACACCCGCAGTGTGCAGAGTTTTTAGAGTTTCAGCGGAGCGATCCTTGGCGACCATTATCCTGACTTTGACCATAGGGTCGGGTGTGTTGATGATCAAGGGTACCATGTCAGTCAGCTTCGCCCTGTGACAATGTTCACTACGAGCTCGGTGAGTTCTCTTACTTTTTTATCAGCGTTGATGCTGATTTCGGCAGCTTTTCTTTCGGAGTCTTTAATTTTTCTCTCCGCTTCTGCCCTGGCTTGGTTTATAATCCTGTCACACTCAGCTTTTACTTCGTCGAGAGAGAGCTGAGAAGAAAGTATTTTCTTAGCTTCTTCCTTAGCTTCGAGAAGAATTTCGCTGGCTCTCGCCTTTGCTTCTGAGAGGATCTTTTCAGCTTCAGCTTCGAGAGCTTCTATATTACTGGTGATGTCTTTGGCCATAACGCGTTTTCTTTGTAATCTTTTTGGGTGGCTACGACAAGATAAATAATCACTTCAGCAAACAGCAAATTAGCCCCATAAATGGCGTTCGTGATTATAGCAAGGTGGACTCATTTTTGGCAAATGAGCGCTCTGAAAGAAGTCACTCCTGACGTATCAAGATCAACAACTACTCAGTTTGTTATTATAGTGGAATGCTTTATAATTCAAGTGTGAGAGTGCAAAAATTACATGGCTGGAATGTGAGTGCCGCCCAAGCCAAGGAAATACAATTGAGGCTGGCAAAACAGGTGATAGTTGAGAACAAAGTTATTGACCCGCGCCTTATTGCTGGCATTGATATATCTGCTCCTGATGCTCAGGGCGTAGCCAGGGGAGCAGTGGTAATACTTCGCTATCCTCAGTTCAGTATAGTAGAGATTCAGGTAACTGAGGGTAGGATTACATTCCCCTACATTCCGGGGTTGTTGTCTTTTCGGGAAAGTCCCTTGATACTAGAGGCTTGCCAAAAACTGAATAATACTCCCGACCTTGTTCTGGTTGATGGTCAGGGAGTTGCCCATCCTCGGAGACTCGGGCTGGCTTCGCACGTGGGACTTTTTCTGGATTTGCCCACAATTGGTTGCGCCAAATCTATTCTTTGTGGTCAGCATCAGTCTGTGGGTGAAGGAACTGGTTCTCACGCTGAGCTGCTTGATAGTGGGGAGGTTATTGGAACAGCGTTAAGGACTAAATCAGGAATGACCCCGATATACGTTTCCGTGGGACACAAGATTGATCTAGCGACGGCTTTGCAGTGGGTTATGAAGTGCTGTCGTGGTTACAGGTTACCTGAGCCTACACGGCTGGCTCACCTTGCTGCTGAAGGCGCGTTGAGATTTGAGCCAAGCCGCCAGGGAACGTTATTCGATTAGGGGGTTATTCAAATGCAAGAAGAAAAGGGAAGTCTAGAAGCTTTGCTCCGGCAAATCTCAGAAGTGATGGTGCGTCTTTGACATCGCCGGCAAAGAACAAGAGATAGTCAAGGCAGAGGCGGAGTCAGCGGAACCTGATTTCTGGCGCGACACGATCAGAGCTCAGGCTATCATGCGGGAGCTCCGGGGTAAGAAAGACCTGGTCAGTGCCTGGCGAGACCTCGAAAAGAAAGCCAGAGAGCTTCAAGAAATGATTGCTCTGGCTATCAAGGAGGAGGACTCTTCTCTTGAGGAAGAGATACAACAGGAACTGAGGAAGCTGCAATCTCGGTTTCAAGAACTGGAGAGTCAGCAGCTTTTCACCGGAGATTACGATAATCGGAAAGCCATGCTGGCTCTTCATGCTGGTGCTGGGGGCACAGAGTCTCAAGACTGGGCGAACATGTTGCTGAGGATGTACCTGAGGTGGGCAGAAAGGCACGGTTACGAAGCAGAGGTATTGGATGTCTCTCTCGGTGAAGAGGCTGGTATCAAAAGTGCCATCGTAGAGATAAAAGGGGATTACGCTTACGGCTATCTCAAGGGCGAGCACGGAGTGCACAGGCTGGTGAGGCTTTCGCCATTCGATGCTGATCACGCGCGGCATACCTCTTTTGCTCTGGTGGAGGTTCTTCCTGAAGCGGAAGGGACGATGGATATCAAAATAAACCCGGAAGACCTAAAAATAGAGACTTTCCGGTCCAGTGGTCCTGGCGGACAGCATATGCAGAAGACAAGTAGCGCTGTGAGAATAACGCATTTGCCTACCGGGCTGGTAGCGGCTTGCCAAAGTCAGCGTTCCCAGCACCAAAACAAGGAAGCTGCGTTGAAAGTTCTTTATTCTCGCCTGCTGGAGCTGGAGCGTAAGAAGAGGGAGGAAGAAAAGGCTAGGTTAAAAGGTGAGCGTATCGAAGCAGCCTGGGGAAACCAAATCCGGAGTTACGTTCTTCATCCGTATAAGATGGTCAAAGACCACCGCACTGATTACGAAGTTCACGATGCAGAAGCCGTGTTGGATGGGGAACTGGATGGTTTCATCAGTGCCTATCTTCGGTCCCAGGTGGGGAAATGATCAGACATATTGGATTGGTAAGTTTGGTGATCCTGTGGCTGTTGAGCCCTTGCTTGGTGAGGGCTGAGTCAGGCATTGCAGTTATTGAGAGTGATGTGGCTGTAAATTTCCCTAACACAGTCGTGTTCACAGTCGAGGCTTATAGCAATACCAGCATTGTGGATGTGCGTCTCCGCTACAGGGTGAACAAGGTGAACTATGCCGCAGTTGTCAGCGAAGGCTGGGCTGATTTTACTCCGGCAAGCAGAGTGGAAGCTAGTTGGGTATGGGATATGACGAATGCTGGCTTGCCGCCTGGTGCTGAGGTCACGTATTGGTGGGTGATCAGGGATGCGGATGGGAATGAACTTGAGAGCTTGCCTGGGACGATGCATTTCAATGATGACCGATATAGTTGGCAAAATTTGACTGGTATTATTCCGAATGGAGGGCAATTGACCGTTTTCTGGTACAGAGGTAGTGAATCTTTTGCCCAGGCATTGATGGAAGCTTGCCTAAACGGGCTTGCCGGGTTGGCGGAGGATATAGGCACTTATCCGGAAAGGCCCATCAGGGTATATGTGTATGCCTCAACGGATGATCTGAGGGGAGCTATGGTTTATTCTCAGGAATGGACCGGGGGCGTGGCTTTTGCTGATTTCAGCATAATAGCAATTGGTATTGCTCCGAGTGAGGTTGACTGGGGCAAGAGGGCGTTGGTTCACGAACTAGCACATCTCGTTGTTCATGAGGCGACCTTCAGCCCGTACACGCAGCTTCCGAGGTGGCTGGACGAGGGGTTAGCGACATTTGCCGAAGGCGAGCTTGACCCCACTTTTCAGTCTTATCTAGATGAGGCTATTTCAGAGAATAAGCTCATATCAGTGCAGAGCTTATGCAGTCCGTTCTCTGTTTATCGAGAGAAAGCTTGTCTAGCCTACGCCGAGAGCTACAGCATCGTTAAATATCTGCTGGAAAACTATGGACAGGGAAAGATGCTGGATTTGCTGGCGGCGTTGAGACAAGGCAGTACCTACGACGAGGCATTGACTGAGGTCTATGGCTTTGATATGGATGGTCTGGACGCTCGTTGGCGTGCTACGTTGGGCCTTGGCACTGCTGTTGGGAGCGCAGCGCGGCAACCTCAGCATGTTCTAATTCCTTTGTTAGCGGCACTGGCGACTGGATTGGTTTTGTGGGGGGCGTTAGCTCTGGAACGGCGGGGTAGGCGGGGGTCGTCTGGTGAATGAACTTTGGAAGATAGTGTTATGAAGAGATCGTTTACTGTGCATGACCTGCCTATCGGTGAGCGTCCCCGAGAGAGGTTGCTCAGGCTGGGCAGTGAGGCACTTTCCGCCCAGGAGCTTCTAGCTCTAATCCTGGGCCGGGGAGTTAAAGGTGAATCAATTATGGTGACCAGCCAGAAGTTATTGAGCCGGTTTGGCAGTCTCAAAGGCATTGCTAATGCCTCCGTGGAGGAGTTGATGGAGGTAAGTGGCATTGGAGTAGCCAAGGCAGCGCAGATTAGGGCTGCCGCTGAGTTAGCTAGGAGACTGGAAAGCGATACTGGTGAAGAACCGAAACCGTCACTGAAGTCCCCGGGAGAAGTGGTTGCCTTTGTAAAGGGACAACTCAAAGGCAAGAAGAAAGAGCACTTTCTGGTGCTTTGCCTCGATACCAGAAACAGGCTGATAAACAGCAAACAGGTTTCTATGGGTAGCTTAGATACAAGCATCGTACATCCTCGTGAAGTGTTTAAGGAAGCAGTTTCCTGCTCCGCTGCCTCAGTAATCTTTGTGCACAACCATCCGTCAGGTGACCCTGAGCCATCCAAGGAGGATATTGAACTAACCAAGCGGCTGGCGAAGGCTGGTGAAATAATGGGCATTGAGGTGCTTGACCACATCGTTTTCTGCGACAAAAGCCACGTAAGCTTGAAAGCCAGGAATCTGTTTTAGTTCAAAATAACAGACGATAAACATGCGTCTGGAAGAGGTTAATGTGATATTGGCAAAGGAGGATTCATGAACGCGGGTCAAAAAAGCCAGGTTTTCTTTTTCCCTTACGACAGGGGTAGAGCTTTCGTCAAGGGGTTGAGGTCTCTTTTTTCCAGAGTGAGCGATGTTATCTCCGAGGGAGATTCAGTGGCGGTGAAGGTTCATATGGGAGAATATGGGGGCAGTGCCTACTTGCGTCCGCCCATAGTCCGTCGGGTCTGTGACCTGATTAAGGAAGCTGGCGGCAAGCCGTTTGTCACTGATACGACTACTCTGTATCCGGTAGGAAGGTTCACAGCCAGGCAATATCTGAAGACAGCAGCCTCCAATGGCTTCACCAGACAATCAGTGGGGGCACCGATAGTTATCGCCGATGGGCAAGATGGCTATGATGGCGAATGGGTGGATATTCCCCGCCGAGTTTCCGGGTGCTCTTTGGATAGGGTGAAGATAGCTGACGGGATTTACAATACCGATTGTATGATAGTCCTGTCTCATATTAAGGGTCATCCGCTATCTGGCTTTGGTGGCTCTATCAAGAATGTAGCTATGGGCTGTGTGACCAAAGAGTCGAAAGCCGCTCAACACCGGGCGAATCGGGTTCTCATCGCTACCGCAAAATGTACGGGCTGCGGACAGTGTGTTGAAGCCTGTCCTTTTAAAGCCTTGTCTCTAGTTGATGAGAAAGTTGTGCGTGATGATAGCAAATGCATGGATTGCAGTAATTGTCTTTACTTGTGTAAGGAACGTGTCTATTCCCTGCCTTCCGATGCACAGGAGAAGTTCCAAGTGTACCTGGCTCACGCTGGCGCTGGCGTGCTCAGGCAATTTGGGTCTAAAGTGGCTTTTATCAATTTTATCCAGGATGTCACGCCACTATGTGACTGCGCCATACCGTCCGGTTTACCAGTGATTCCAGATATTGGGATACTGGCGTCCACAGACATGGTAGCTGTTGACAAGGCATCGTGGGATTTGATTTCCCAAAGTCAGCCCATTGGAAAATTTGCCAACATACGCTCTCCTGACATCTTGGGCGCGATAAATGGCACGGACAGCCTCATCCATATTAGAACTGCAGAGCAGCTTGGATTGGGCAGCATGGAGTATGAGCTGAAAGAGCAGAAATGAAAATGCGAAACGCCAAGGTGAAATTCAAAGGCGAATCAAGGGTCGCCAGGGAGAAGCTATCTATTATTTCCCCACGCCGTAGGACATTATAGGAGTAAGATGGAAGACATTGATCTGGCTCGCTCTCTTCTGGAAGAAGAGAAATGCAACTTGGTTATAGTGAAGAAAGGGGATATCCTTTTCAGCTCTAAAGAACGAGGGATAGCGTCCTTTATTCAGGCTATTCAGCGTTTGGGCAAAGGTTTACATAATGCTGCGATGGCTGACAGGATTGTGGGCTTAGCTGTAGCCATGCTTTGTATCCATGCTCGGATAGCCTCGGTATATGCCAACATAGGTAGTCAGGAAGCACTGGACTTGCTGAAAGGGCGAGGAGTAGCGGTTAGTAGCCAGCATGTGGTTCCTCATATTTTCAACTACGATGGCACTGACTTATGCCCTTTTGAAAAGATAGCGAAAAGTTCGGAAAACTCAGCTCAATTATTTTCCACCTTGAAATCCATGTTCGGAGGTCTAGATGGTAATAGAGAGGCATTCACATAGGAAATTCTGGGCTGCTATTGTTGTTTTGGCGATTCTTGCTATTACGTTTTCGGTTAGCGCAGCATATGCCGTGGCTGAACTCAAGGGAACACAAAATTCTCTATTGTCGGTACAAAGCGAACTAGAAGCGGCGCAAACACAACTGGCAAGCACAGGAGGAGAGCTGGAAACAACACGGAGCTATCTAGAGGATACACTTGCGGAGCTGAATGAGACGAAAGCTCAGCTTCTTAATTTGCAAGTTAATTACCAGAGGCTGACCAGAGGATACGGGTATGTATTAAGGGACCCCAGCTATGAAGAGATGAAGGATTTCTTGGCTCGGGACAGGACAAGTGAGCGGGAGTACCAAGAAGGCGTGTATGTATGTGTTGATTTTGCCCAGGATGTCAAAGCAAATGCTGCAAGAGAAAGGCTTCGCTGTGCTTATGTCGTTATTGAGTATCGTGGGGGAACCGGGCATTCTATTATCGCCTTTGACACTACCGATAGGGGGCTTGTGTTTATCGAGCCGCAATTTGATTGGGAGGTTGAGCCGGAAGTTGGCAGGCGTTATTACCAGTGTGTGAATCCCCCGCCGGGCTATCATATGGTCCAACCTAGCTATGACGATACCATAAGACGAGTTATCGTTATTTGGTAGAAAGGAATAAAAATTGTTTCGGGTGGAGTGAAGAATATATGGGGAAGATTAACGAAGTAAGCGGGCAAACTTTGCAGATATTTCCTAAGGAAGGGCGCGGAGAGTTTATGAGGAAATCAAGGAGCATAATAAATCGGCGCATTGTATTCCTGTCCATTGTCCTTATCTCGTTTTTCTTCCCTTTTACTGTTTGTGTTCCTGAGCAAAGTGGCGAGAGTGTCCTGCGAGTGTGGGGTGCTAATCCTATAACGCTCGACCCAGCGGTTTCCGCCGATATGTCTTCGCATATTTACGTTATGCAGGTCTTCTCTGGCTTGGTTCGTCTTGACCCGGATCTGAACGTAGTTCCCGATGTTGCTGAAAGCTGGGAGAAAAGCCCTGATGGCAAAACGTATACCTTCCATTTGCGACAGGGTGTGAAGTTTTATAACGGGCGCGAGGTCAAAGCCAGCGATTTCAAATACTCGTGGGAACGGGCTTGTCACCCTGATACAGGCTCAGGCACAGCCGCCACCTACCTGGGCGACATTGTCGGTGTCAAGGATATGCTAGAAGGAAGAGCGCAGGAAATCAGCGGCGTGGAAGTTGTTGATGACTACACTCTTCGAGTGACCATTGATGCCCCCAAGGCATATTTCTTGAGCAAGTTAGCCTATCCCACAGCCTTTGTGGTAGATAGGGCTAATATTGAATCAGGCAAAAACTGGTGGCGAAAGCCAAACGGGACAGGACCGTTCAAGTTGAAAGAATGGAAGCCTGGCGAAAGATTGGTGCTGGTGCGTAACGAAGCATACCATGGTGGAGCCGCTAAATTGCGGGAAGTTGATTTTGTGCTCCTTCCTTATTCAACCATGGCTCTCTATGAACTGGGCTGGATTGATGTTGCTCCTGTTTCTATAGGTTACATTGACCAGGTTATGGATGAAACTAACCCACTTCATGAACAGCTAGTGGTGATGCCTGAGCTCAGCCTGTACTATATTGGCTTCAATGTTGCCGAACCTCCTTTCGATGATGCTAACATCCGCCGTGCCTTTTGCCTAGCTGTGAATAAGCGGCGTATCACCAGGGCGATATTGAGGGACATGTTGAGTGATGCTTGTGGTATCTTGCCGCCAGGTATGCCGGGCCATAATGAGGCGCTCGAAGGACTGGAATACGATGTGAAGAAGGCAAGGGAGCTCATCGCCGCCTCGAAATACCGAGACGTCTCTAATCTGCCGCCCATTACCATAACCGTGGAAGGCTATGGCAACTACATTCCTGGTTATCTGGGCGCCATTATCCAGGAGTGGCAGCAAAACCTTGGTGTAAATGTCTCGGTGAGACAACTGGAAACCGAGGATTTTCTCTATAACCTGAAACGAGAGAAGGACCAAATGTTTCTGATGGGTTGGGTGGCTGATTACCCTGACCCTCATAATTTCTTGGATATTCTGCTCCACACGGGGAGCGAGGTCAACATCGGCGAGTATAGTAATCCGATTTTGGATGCTTTACTTGATCGGGCAGCGATAGAGCAAGATGCAACTACTCGGCTAGCCATGTACCAGCAGGCTGAACGACTGGCAGTTGACGATACGCCTTGCTTTCCTCTCTGGCATGGCATTAACTATGTGGTAGTGAAGCCGTATGTCAAAGATTACCGGCTAGGTCCTCTGGGTATCCCAGATCTGACCAAGGTATATATTTCAAAATCCTAAATTTCAGCTATTGTGAATCCGAGAGGCAGCACTTAGCTGCCCACATCCGCCCAACCAGAAGCGCTCGAAACTGTGTATTGATAGCGGAATATTCCTATTTTCGACTTGTCGCCAACACATGAGGGAAAGAGCTGCGAACATATGGCGCGTGGTCTAGAGTGATATAATGGTGAATGATGGAACGGGAGGCGATGCTCTATGAGACACTTCCCGGTGGCAGGGTGAGGTGTCATGTTTGCCAGTGGCGGTGTCTGATCAACTCCGGCAAGGTTGGCGTTTGTCGTATGCGAATCAATCGGGAGGGAAAGCTGTTCAGTTTGAATTATGGCGAAGTGTCCTCCATGGCGCCTGACCATATTGAGAAAAAGCCGCTGTTTCATTTCTTTCCAGCTACTTATGCCTTCTCCTTAGGCACTTGGGGTTGCAATTTTCATTGCCGAGGGTGTCAGAATTGGGAGATTTCCTGCGTGGATATACCGCGCCGCGGTTCACGCCAATTGCTCCCAGAGGAACAAGTAAAACTAACTGTAGAATACGATTGCCAGGGCATTGCCTGGACTTACAACGAGCCCACCATCTGGTTTGAGTACACTCTGGATTCAGCGAAGCTGGCGAAGAAGAACAATCTATATACGGTGTACGTGACCAATGGCTATGCCACTCCCGAGGCTCTGGATGCCATAGGACCGTGGCTGGATGCCTGGAGGGTAGACATCAAAGGTTTCAGCGATGCTTTCTATAAGGAGATAGCCAAAATTTCTCACTGGCGAGGTATTCTGGATGTTGCCAGGCGAGCGAAAGAGAAATGGAACATGCACGTTGAAGTGGTCACCAACATCATTCCCACTCTGAATGATGACGACGAGCAACTTACAGGTATAGCTGCGTGGATTCGCGATAACCTGGGAGAACTTACTCCCTGGCACGTCACGCGTTTTCATCCTCTGCACGAGTTTACGCATCTGTCAGTTACGCCGCTGTCTACCCTGGAGAAAGCTTACAGAATTGGGAAAAGAGCCGGGCTGAAATTTGTCTATCTGGGCAACGTGCCCGGGCATGAATATGAAAATACGGTCTGCTATTCGTGCGGCAAAAAGGTTGTCCGTCGCATTGGCTATGATACTCAAATAGTGGGTCTAGACGGTGCAAAGTGCAAATTCTGTGGAGCTGAGCTTAATTTTCGGGTCTGAGGAGGCGATTTATGGCAGAAAAGAGGCTACATCCGGTAGTACAACTGGCTAAACAGACTGTGGAGAGCTACGTCCGCGAGGGCAAGATACCGAAGCCCAAAGAATTGACTCCGGAGATGAAGGAACGGGCAGGCGTGTTTGTCTCCATTCATAAGCACGGACAACTAAGGGGATGTATCGGCACCTTCGAGCCAGCCAGGGAGAATGTAGCTGAAGAAATCATCGCCAATGCTATCTGCTCGGCTACTCAGGATCCTCGTTTTCCCCCGGTGACTGCTTCTGAGCTCGATGATTTGGAATATAATGTAGACATACTTACTAAACCTGAACCTGTTACAGATATCAGCCAGCTTGACCCTAAAAAGTATGGCGTCATCGTGGAGAGCGGCTGGAGAAGAGGACTTTTATTACCTGACCTGGAGGGCGTGGACAGCGTGGAAGAGCAGATTGCAATTTGTCGGCTCAAAGCTGGCATATCCCCCAGCGAGCCCATCAAGCTCTATCGCTTTCAGGTGCGGAGGTTTAAGTAATGGTTAGGCAGAAGACGATGCCGCTTTTCGACCTACCTGAGGAACAAGCTGTGCCTCAGGCTGCACCTCTAGCGGCGAGGATGCGACCGCGCATATTTGACGAGTTCGTGGGGCAAGAGCACTTAGTTGCTAGAGGACGGGTCTTTCGCAAATGTATTGAGGCTGACCAGTTGCCCTCCATGATTTTTTGGGGACCACCAGGCAGTGGCAAGACCACTCTGGCTTATCTTATCGCCAATGTTACCCAAGCCGAGTTCAGTCCTCTGAGCGCCGTGAGTGCTGGCGTGGCAGATTTGCGCCGCGTTGTCAGGGAGGCTAAGAAGAGGCTTAAATCCACAGGGCAAAGAACCATTCTCTTTGTTGACGAAGTGCACCGCTTTAACAAAGCACAGCAGGATGCTGTCCTTCCCTTCGTCGAAGATGGCACAATCACCTTTATCGGAGCTACCACAGAAAATCCTTCCTTCGAAGTTATCTCGCCACTGCTTTCCCGCTGCCGTGTATTCCGCTTGAATTTACTCAGTGACGAAGAGGTCAGGCTTATTGTGGAAAGGGCTATTAGGGATCGGGAGAGAGGACTGGGGAAATTGCAGCTCAAGATAAGCGAGGAAGCTCTGCGTCACCTTGTGACCATGTCCAACGGGGATGCCCGGGTGACGTTGAACGCCCTGGAGATGGCAGTATTTGCCACTTTGCCCGACAAGGATGGCACGCGGAGGATAGATTTGCCCGCTATTGAGGAAGCTCTCCAACATCGGGCTCTCCTCTATGATAAGAGTGGCGATCAGCACTATGACCTGATTTCGGCACTACACAAATCGCTGCGTGGCTCAGACCCTGATGCTGGCTTATATTGGCTGGGGCGTATGCTCGAAGCTGGAGAAGACCCTTTATATATTGCCCGGCGTCTGGTACGGTTTGCCTCTGAGGATGTCGGTATGGCTGATCCTCAAGCTCTGGTGATAGCTGTAGCGGCTCAGCAAGCCGTCCATTTCGTGGGGTTGCCTGAGGGCAATCTGGCTTTGGCTGAAGCCGTGGTCTATCTGGCTACGGCTCCCAAGAGCAATTCCCTGTATCAGGCGTACTCTCGCGTTCAAAAAGATATACAGCAAGGACGGAACGAGCCTGTGCCGCTCCATCTCCGCAACCCGGTGACAGGTCTGATGCGTGAGATGGGCTATGGCAAAGGTTATAAATATGCCCACGATTACCCTGACCATTTTGTCAAGCAGCAAAATCTGCCATCTGCGCTTCAGGGAAAACGCTATTATGTCCCTACCGAACAAGGCTACGAGAGAGAAATCGCTGCCAGGTTAAAGAGGTGGTGGGGAGAGGACAAGGGTGAATTACCTTAGCCAAAAGCATAGCTCGAGATGACAGAACGACCACGGCGATTGTGGCATATCTTAGCAGGGTTAGCGCTCGCGGTGGCTGGTTTGTTTTCACCCCGGGATCCGTTCGTTGCCGGTTTGGTCGGACTTACCCTGACAGTTCTTCTTATAGATATCATCAGGCTCAAGTTTCCGCGAATAAATGAGCGCTTCATGACTGCTTTTCGAGTATTGTTGAGGGCGAAAGAAGTGTCCACTCTGACCGGCAGTACCTACTTTCTTATTGCCGCCTCCATTATTTTTATTTTCTGTGACAAAGCCATTGCGGCTATAGCGTTGGCTTTTGCAGCTGTGGGCGATCCTATAGCTGGTATTGTGGGCGAAAGATGGGGAACCATGAAAATGAGCTCTGAGGAACAAAAAACCTGTCGGACTCCAAAGTTCTGCCGAAATCTGCGCTTTCGATGGATGAGGGGAAAGAGTTGGCAAGGCAATCTGGCTTGTTTTGTGGCTTGCCTAATAGTTGGCGGCGTTTTAGCTACTGTTACTCAGGTGGCCTTATGGATAGTTGTAATGGGGGCAATGTGTGCCGCGACTGTAGAATTCGTTTCTTTGCCGATTAATGATAATTTGACTATCCCTTTGGTGTCAGCCGGGGTTATGAACCTCGTTCACTCGGTAACAGTGTGAATATAAATGGAAATTCATTATCGTGTGGTATAATGCGCCGAGCGTAGACGAATGAGAACCTCGGGATGGGAATTGCGTATTGAGCAATGAGGTGCACTTTGGCTAGGTTTTCTTTCATTCCTAGGGATATGGAGTTCTACGACCTGTTTGAGAAAGGGACCAAGAACTTAGTGGTTGCTGCCGAGAAACTAGTTGATCTATTTGAGAACTACGAAAATGTGCCAGCCAAAGCCAAAGAGCTTAAGAATTTAGAGCATGAGGGCGACGTTATCACGCATGAGATAATAGGACGGGTGCATCGAAGCTTTGTGACACCCATTGATAGAGAAGATATTACTCTTCTGGCGCATAGTTTGGATGATGTCATGGATTTCATCGAAGCTGCTGGGAGGACAGCTAATTTGTACCGCATTGCTCAGCCGACAGAGAGAGCTCGCGAGTTGGCTCGAATTGTAGCCAAGGTGGCTCATAAATTGAATGAGGTTGTACCTTGTTTGCGTCACCGCAACCAATTCCCAGGGATTCTCAAGCAGTGTGTGGAAATTAACACCCTGGAAAACGAAGCTGATGATGTGGAACATGCTGCCTTGGCTGAGCTATTTGATGTCTGTCGTGGCGACGCATGTGAGGTAATTAAGTGGCGTGAAATCTATGAACATCTGGAAAACGCCACTGATCGTGGGGAAGATGTTGCCAATGTTCTCGAAGGTATAGTGTTGAAGCATGCCTGAGCTGGCTTTGCTCATCGCAGTAATCGCGGGAGCCATCGGTTTTGGTATAGCTAATGGTTGGAATGATGCTGCCAATAGTGTCGCTGCTTCGATTGGCTCTCGGGCTCTTTCACCTCGAGACGCCATAATACTGGCTGCCTTTTGTACCTTCGCCGGTTCCGCGACCGGACTGAAGGTTGCCAAAACAATAGGCAAAGGCATTCTCATTCCAGAGGCAATATCCTATGTGACGTTGATTGCTGCTTTGGTGGCGGTTATCATTTGGGTTACCTTAGCTACTCGCTACGGTCTACCGGTAAGTTCTACTCACAGTCTTCTTTCAGGATTGGCGGGAGCGGGCATAGCGGTAGTAGGAAGTACAGAGGCGGTGCAGTGGCATGTCATGCAACGACCGCTGCTATCCGTGGTCACTGCTCCTCTCCTTGGCTTTGTTGGTGGCTTCGTGGTATTAGTTGTTCTGCTCTGGGTGTTCAGGCGAGGTGCACCAGCCAAGTTGCGAATTATTTTCAGTCGCCTACAATGGCTTACTACCGCTTTCATTGCCTATAGTTTAGGCAAGAACAATGGACAGATGCCCATAGGCATAATCACCACAGCATTAGTGTTTTTTTATAAAGATGACAGCCTGTGGGGTCGCCTCTCGTTACTAGATGCTAGCATGGGGTGGATAATAGTTGTTTCATCTCTGGCTATTAGTTCCGGCACCGCTCTGGGTGGCTGGCGAGTTATCAAGACAGTGGGATTTAAGATTGCTGCTCTGCAACCGGTTCACGGTTTTGCTTGTGATTTCTCTGCGGCTACCGTCATTGAAGCTGCCTCGCAGCTCGGTATTCCTGTAAGCACCTCTCATTGCGCCACGGCGGCTGTAATGGGAGTAGGTGCCACCAGGCGCTTCTCGGCAGTCAGGTGGGGGATAACCAGAACTATCGTTCTAGCTTGGATTCTGACTTTCCCGATCTGCGGTGTCCTCGCCTGGCTAATAGCTTCATTCCTGAAGCTCGCCTTTTGAACCAGTCGCAAGCAATCCGTAGCCGGCTTTATTGTATCCTACACCTATCCGGTAGCCTCCCGCTATTTTGGCGATTCCTGATATTCTTTCGTGTTTCCGTATATCGCGTGTGGTCAAACACATTGCTAGCAATCGAGTTATAACATGTTTCTCAATTCACCCTGTGCTGATTTCTGTTCAGAGTGAAGTTGGATGTTTTTCCGCCTTCACTCCAGTTTGGGCAGGTTCTTGCCCAGTTCGGATAGAGATTCAATCCTCTTCCTGGTTTCCTCTATCTGCACCTTGTGTTCTTGAGCATACTGTATGGCTTGCTCGTAGAACTCTTTTATTCTGGGCACGAAAGAAAGCTGAGAAAGTATCAAAGTGACATCAATGAAGTGCTTTTCGCCGGGAAAGTCGCCGCCCCGGATCAGGGCATTGGGCGCCAGCTCTTTGATGTAGTCGGCAACGCTCTTGACCATATCCATATTCAGCTCCTTTTCCGGACCGGATATGATGTAGATAGCTTTGCTGGCATCCTTCGGGTCGCAGGTTAACGAAAGGTCAGTGATGGTGGCGTCCAGAGCCTGTGTACCTCGGAAGCTTTCCAGCGCCTTCTCGCGGAAGGTCTTCTTCCTTATTTCCCAGGGGAAACGAAAGGAAGGGAGCTCAGTTCTGCCAAAGCCGATGGCTGTCCAGCCCTCCAAACTGGCGATTATGTCGCCGCCGTCTATTGTCCGCGAACCGACATATTTAGCCCTGGTGACCTCACCGGCGCACATGAAATCATAAAACGGCTCGACGATCATCCTGTTTATCCTATCTATGTTGCTGACCAGGCTGGCATCTTTCCTGACATACCTCTGGTTATCAGCTAGAAAAACCGCATCCGCAACATCGAACACAGACCTCAGACAAGTAGCCGTGTTATAGGTGCTTCGGGACTCGGTGGTCTGCTCATGTTCAAAAGGCAGGACTGCCAGAGCATAAACCGGCTTGCCCACGTATCTATCTTTGATTGCCTTGGCGATAATAGGCAGTGACCCTGAACCTGTGCCACCAGCAGCGCCAGCTATAAGCAAAAAGGCATGCGTTTCATAGAATTGAGGGCTGGCTTTCACTGCGTCCAGAATCTTGTCGCCATCCTCCTTGGCTAATTGAGCCCCTAGCTCATTTATCTTGCCCACCCCGTGTCCCAGTGTCTGACGCAGACCCAAGAGTACTCGGTGTCTGAAATCATTCCTGATGAACTTCAGCCCAGTCAGGTCTGCTTGATCGGTATTAGCGGCAATGACCACAGGAGCTATGGTAGCTTTGCGTTGCGCCCGCGCCTTGAAATTCAGCCTGGCAAAATGGTCGGCAATCCGGCTTCCACATTGTCCCAATCCGATGACCGTTAACTTCATTCTTACCTCCTCGCGTCTTTAGTTGTTCTCTGGTTCCCCTTATACTACCCCTTTTTTCCGCCGATTGCGAGCCTACCCTGCCTGAGATAACTGCCCGCCCGTGGTATTCTAATCCCTCTGTCCTCCCATTAAGGTAAGGGGATTAAGGGGGTTATGAAAAGTCTTCTCGTAACTCCTCCTAACCCCCTCTTATCCTAAGAGGGGGAAATTTCTCCTCCTTAAGATAAGGGGGATTAAGGGGTTATAAGAGCACCATGCCAGTTGTCCGTTCCAAATGGCTCTTGCCCGTTGAACGTCAAGTTGAACGTGGAGGAGTGGGAGCTGGCTGGCTAATAGTAATACAGCCTTCTCCTGATCACGAAGAAATAGACCAGCGTGGCGATGCCTGCCGCCGCAGCCACAATACAGAGAATAAACGCCCACAAGGGCATGACTCCAACTCGGAAGGAAATTGGCTCAGACCAGTTGCCAGCGTTGCCGGCTCTATCCACAGCCTGCACAATCCAGTAATAGGTGCCAAAGCCCAGGGCTGTCTCCAGCGTGTAATTCGTCGCTTCCCAGCTTTGTTTGGAGAATACCCTGGTGGTGTTGCTGAATCCGTCCGCGGTTACATTGGCACTCGTACCTATCTGCAGGTTATAGCGAACTCCGCTGAGGTCAAATACCTCTGACCAGTTAAGTGTTGGTTTAGCTCTCCCCAGGAATGATACGCGGGTGCCATTACTTGGCGAAATGAGCTCGGGCATGCCCGGTGGGCCTGATTCCATAGTAAAGGTTGTGGAGGCGTTGTTGCCAGCAGCATCCCTGGCTGTCACCAGTCGCGCCCCGTGCTGGCTTTCCGGCACGGTAAATGTCACCTCGAAGCCGCCCTTCCCGTCGGTTGTGGTGCTCGCTTGTACTACATCCTCGTACTTGATGACTACATCCTTGTTGGTGGCAAATCCGCGCCCGATCACGGTCAAGTCCATACCCACATGTCCCTCGGCAGGGGAAAGCCGTAACCCAGCCGTTATGTTGAAGGTCAGGGGCGGGACTTCCCTCTCCGAGGTAGATTCCCCCTGAGCGGTGACGTTATATGTGCCTCTCGGCTTCTCAGGCACCAGGAAGCTGCCCTGCCAGTAGCCTTTGTCATCAGCCCTGATCACAGCTGGGTCGGTCTGGGCTTCCGCTCCGGCAAAAATTATCTTGATGTATCTGTCATTGGCAGCAAATCCATAGCCGGTCATATTTATGGCTTCGCCGGGGCTGCCTGATGGCTTGTCTAGGTTTATGCTGGGCATAACTCTGAAGGAGGCATCCTGAACATCACCTAGTTTGCTTACACTTCCCCGGGCATCTATCTTATGGCTGCCGCGCGCTGAAGAAGGGACTTGGAAACTTCTTCTCCACCAGCCATCCTCATCTGCGGTTATGTTCCTTACTACGGCTGTGTAATTGCCATCGAGGTAGAATAGTAACTCGATGTTTTTCTCCTTTTCGCCAAACCCATGCCCCTCCACCGTAACGTTGGTCGCAACGGAACCTTCCACCGGGCTTATCGTTAATCCTGGCACCACGGTAAATTCCTGCTCAGCATAGAAGGTGGCGTTTACTTCAGCACGCACCTTGTGACGCCCCTTGCAGCTCTCGGGAACCTCG
This sequence comes from Chloroflexota bacterium, assembly GCA_036834125.1. Taxonomy (GTDB): domain Bacteria; phylum Chloroflexota; class Dehalococcoidia; order GIF9; family AB-539-J10; genus RBG-13-51-36. Next base: position 127,426 of record DAITOK010000001.1, read on the forward strand.
AATTTGACCCGGAAATCTCCGTCATAATCGGCTTTGACTTCGGCTACTGGAATCCTTTGCGTGGCGTCCACATAGTAGTAGACATCCACCCACGCGCCCGCCGTAAAGTTGCCGCCGCGTACAGAAACCGGTGTGCCTGGAACGCCTGTATCTGGAGAAAGGGTAATGTAGGGTTCAGAATCTACCTGCCCCATGGCGCGGTGAGCTAGTGAAGGAACGATTACAAGGCAGATTGCAAAACTAACCAGGAGTCGAACCAGCAAACGCATCTGACTAATCTTTTGCTATTATAAACAAAACCCCTTCAAAAAGTAAGTGGTCACGCTGACCTTGTGTCATGTTCGTCTGCGGAGTTCGCGTGGTATCTGTAGCTTGCCTCTTCTGGAACTGATGCCCCTCTGATATAGAATCTTTCCGTTGGCTAGCACTTGGTCTATGAATGGATTGCCTGCCTGCTTCATCTTATCAAATTCTGCGGCGGTGTAGCCAATAGGTTCGATCGGCAGTCCAAAGCGATTCAAATCGAGGAGCAACTTTATTCTGTCTAAGAAACCAGCTCGGAAATCAGCTATAACCAGGATGTCTATATCTGAGCCTTCGTTGATATCGTCTGTGGCAAATGAGCCAAACAATATTATGGCTTGTGGATTCAGTTTGTGCACTAGCTCCTGACAGTAGCTGTCTAACTGCTTAGCAACTTCTCCACGGCGCTCAAGATTGATGTTGCATACCGTATACATTTATCAGCCATTTCCCGAGTATAGTATTCATAGGCAGCCCCTTCAGCATAAAAGTTGGGGTAGCGAGAGCCGATATAATGCCTGTCCAGTTCCTTTGCCGCCTTCACGAACCTGGCAAAGTTAGTTTCAACCTTCGCGCATTCGCTGACCAGCTTGGTCACCGAGTGACTTACTATTGCCCGGGTTCCACGGGAATACAAGAACCCCTTGGCGGCTTTTTCTGCTGCCTGCTGGGCATGGAAACAACTGCTGGCATATGACCGAGCCTTGAGCAGAGTTTTGGCATCAGCCAGGTCCTGTTGAGCTTGAGCAAGCCATCTTTTGCCTTCTTCGATGTTCCTGGGCATATCAATTAAGCGTAGCATGCTGAAGCTATGGGGTCAAATAGTTGTGGCGATAGTTTTGGGCAGGGTAGTGGCTGAGAAGTTCCGGTAGAATCTTCGTATCCAAACGTGAACAGAATGGGGCCATTCCCGCGGTGTGCTAGTTGTTCTGAACAGCGAAAAATTCTGTCCTGTGTTCTGGTGCGCTGACATAGTGCAGCTTTTCAGGATCATACCGTAGTGCGCGAGGCGGAAGCCTCGCACAAGATCCCCCTTTTAAGATAAGTGGGAACCAAGGGGTTATGAGCCACCAATCTAAAGCTTCGCGGTACAGGTCTAGGGATTCAGCCGTTTCGAACTTGCCGAGGGTTTAGAAATTAGCATTCACGACTTGCTCTAGCTGCGCCTGTCAATAATACCTTCTGCGTATTATGGCAGCACGGATAAGCAGAATGAAAATTACAGCTACAACCGCTATGATGGCGATGAATGCCCACCTGGGCAGGAGTCCCACGCAGAAGGAACGAGGTAGACTCCAGGGGCTTTCATTCTCGGCACGGTCTACAGTCTGGACTCTCCAGTAGTATTTGCCTGCAGGCAAAGCTTCCGTCAGGGTGTAGCTTGTACCACTCAGCGTCACTGAAGCTATTATTGACGATGTTGCAAAATCGGCACTGGTGGCTACCTGAAGACGGTAGCGCACTCCGCTGTCGTCGAATACCTCTGACCATTCAAATGCAGGCGTAACGCTGCCCATAAGCCCCAGTCGGCTGTCGCCCGCTGGCGTACGGAGTATCGGCGTATCTGGCGGTTCCGATTCTAGTATGAAAATAGAGTTGGCGTGGTTCTCCCCACCGTACTCGGCGGCTATCCTGTGCTCTCCATATTTGCCCTCAGGAATGCTAAAGCAAGCCTCAAACCTGCCCTTTTCGTCTGTGAGAGCCGTCGCAAGCAATTCACCATCGTATGTGATGTCCACAGTTTGGTTACCGACAAATCCCCGCCCCGTGACAGTCATTTCCATACCGACATATCCTTCCTCTGCCGATAGCTCAATATAGGCGTTTATCTCAAAGGTCAAACCCAAAACATCCTCTTTGTTCGTCCATTGTCCTTCCACGGCGACGCTGTATTTGCCAGCCGGCATTTCGGGCACCCTGAAGCTGGCTTGCCACTCACCCTTGGAGTTGGCTTTTATCTCTGTAACCATCGCCGCGCCATTGAACAATATCCTGATACTCTTTTCATAAGCTCCGAATCGGCTGCCGCTGACAGTGATTATGTCTCCGGGGACTCCTTCCAATTTATCCAGCCTTATCTCCGGTGTGACTGTGAAGATGGCATCTTTGACCTCGAAGTGACGGCTGACTGCTCCCTGAGCGTCTATCCTGTGTTTCCCTCTGGGCGACTCAGGAATCTGGAAGCTCGTCTCCCAGCTGCCCTTGGCATTCGCTTTGATGTTCGGTTCTATCGTCTGGTAGCTGTCACCAGTGTAATACATGAGCTCGATGCCTTCCTCGTTTTTGGCAAAGCCCCGGCCCTTCACCATCACCGTTGTGCCCACGGCACCTTTCTGGGGATTTACTGTCAATCCCGGTGTTATGTGGAAGTAGGTGTCCACCTCAGGATGCCCTACTACGTCGGCAACGACCTTATAGTATCCAGTGCATAGTTCAGGGATGGTGTAAACGAATGCGAAATCCCCGCTTGCATCGGTCGTAACGTTCTCTGCTATCAATGCCCCGTTAAAATAGATGTCCACATATTTGCGGGCATCGAAATCGTGCCCAGAGATGGTGACCTGTGTTCCCGGTGGTCCATATCTCGGGGAAAGCTCAATGCCCCAGGGTACACATTGGGCGGCTTGGGTGGGCAAAGCTGGCAGGATCATAGCGACAAGAGAAAAGACCAGAACGAGTAGCAGTCGAGATAGCCAGCGCATTGGATTAGTTTATTATATTATAACGAAAATGCCAGCCAAAAGTAGTACCTTGTTGGCAAATTCAAGAATATCAAAATGCAAATTTGGAATAGCCAGTGTGGCGCCGCCCGTGGTCACGCCATAGTCGCACGAGCTGGCCTCAGACTATGTGATTCCCCCTTAAGGTAAGGGGACCAAGGGGTTATGGCTATTTTTCACCTAACATGAGGCGAGGCGTAGCAGTGCGGTCTTGTCTGGCGCGCAGGCTGACGGGGTCGCCGCCTCAGATTTGGCAGCAGGACTGTGAGCCAGATGGTTGGCTACGATTATATATTAGCTTTCCTTCCTTGAGAGCCCTTGTAATGAGGGGATTGCCGTCCTCCATCATCTTGGCAATCTCCTCGATGGTGTAGGGAAACACATCAACGGCTGTGGGAAAGCGCTCAGGCATGTATTTTGGTATCCTGTCCAAGACTGGCACATCCGACCTCCGAAGGATTATGAGAAGGTCGATATCGCCCCCCGGAACGCACTCTCCTCTGGCAAATGAGCCGAAGACTAACACTTTCTCCACCTCCGGGTGCTTCTTACCCAATCTGGCGACGAAGGATTCCAGTGCCTTAGATACGGCGTCCTTATCGAAGTAACTTATCTTCACAGAAGGAAATGATTTCCTGGGCATAGGTGATAGCTCTTTCTGCCTCCTGTTTCGTGTAGTAATCCAGAGGGGCGCCTGAAGGGTGGAAGTTGGGATAGCGAGCAGGCACATAATGCTTGTCCAATTCTTTAGCCTTGTCTATTAGTGCTCTACTGGGGCGGACCGTCTTTGGCAGGTTAGATAGCAAGGCGCTCAGAGAGTGTCCCCGGGCTTCAGCCCCCAACTTCTGGTAGAGTGCCTTTATCGCCTTTTCTGCCGCCTGGTGGCTGGCGAAGCAGCTCCATTCGTATTCCTCGTCTCTGGCAGCGTGTTTAGCATGTTCCAGGTCTCTCCTGGCTTGCCTTAACCAATCCTCGTATCGTGCTGGCATTCTCGCTTCCCTTGCTCTACGCTGGTGACGCTAACTACATCGAGCTGTCAGTCGCTCTGGCACCGTGGCAGTGGCGCTCAGCTAAACTACAATAGCATAATTGCATTACAAAGAGAAGTTGTCAGTGAAGGCCATGACCTATGATAAGGAGGTAGCGATCGCTTTGCGATGCGCGAGATACGAGGAGGAACATGAGCATTCCAATATTGCTCCTTGGGCGGCATTTATGAGTTTTGCCTTGCCTTGCTCGTAACTCCCCCTAGCCCCCTCTTACTCTAAGAGGGGGTAATATGTCTCCCTCTTAAGGTAAGGGGGAATCGAAGGGGGTTATGACCCGCAGGACTAAGAGAAGGCAATGTCGCTCCCGGGACACACTCTCCTCTGGCAAATGAGCCAAAGATTAGCACCTTCTCCACCTCAGGGTGCTTCTTACCCAATCTGGCGACGAAAGACTCCAGCGCCCTCCATACGGCGTCTTTATCGAAGTAACATATCTTTGCTTGAATTCTTCCCGACTTTTCGGGATGCTCGATGGAATCGGCATTTGGGGTTTTCAATATACCGGGCTTCTTCAGCGATATATTCCTTTCCTTATCAGGAGAAAGCGAATCAAGGCAATGATGCCGCCTGCCAGCGCGGTCAAGGTGACAATGAATCCCCATAGGGGCAATAAACCGGCGCCAAAGGAACGAACAGGTGTCCAGCCACTTGGGTTCTCTGCCCCATCTACGGCTTGCACACGCCAGTAATATGTACCATAGTCTAAAGCTCTTTCCAGCGTGTAGCTCGTTTCGGTCAAACCAGTAACCGAGAATACGACAGAGGATGTAGAGCTATCGGCGCCGCTTAGTATTTGCAGGCTGTAGCGAACCCCGCTAACATCAGATACCGCCGACCACTCGAATGTCGGCTTTGCCCCGATCGGGAACCCCACTCGGCTTCCATTGGCTGGCGAAATGAGCACTGGTACGTCGGGGGGCTGTGATTCCATGGTGAAGACAGCGCTGGCGCGATCTTGTCCAGCATATCCGGCTGTCACCACTCGCTCTCCCTGCCGGCTTGCCGGCACAGGGAAACTTGTCTCAAAGCTGCCTTTATCGTTTGTGGAAGCTCTGGCTACTTGTCTGCCATCGTACTTGATGATTACATCTGTTCTGGCAGCAAATCCCCGCCCGACCACCGTCAAATCGGCGCCTACACATCCTTCATCAGGCGATAGCACGATGCTGGGCTTTATTTCAAAGCTGACCGGGGCGATGTCTTCTCTTCTTGTCACTTGTCCCTCCACGGTGATGCTGTAATTGCCAGATGGCATCTCGGGCACATCGAAGGTCTCTTCCCATTCACCTCTGGCATCAGCGTTGATGCCTGTGACCACTGTCTCTCCAGCCAGCCATATCTTGATGTCTCTCTCATAAGCTGAAAAATGGCTGCCCCTGATGGTTATGGTCTCGCCCGCATTGCCCGCTGATTTATCCACAGTTATCCCGGCTGTTACTGTGAAGATAGCTTCCTTGACATCGGAAAGCGTGCTCGCAGCGCCCTGAGCGTCTAGCTTATGCTCTCCTTTGGTGGAGGTTGGGATCGGGAGAGTTATCCTCCAGCTTCCTTTGTCATTGGCTGTAATGTTGCTTGCCACCGTCTGGTAACTGCTGCCTGTGTAGTATCTTAAGTCAATGCCCTGCTCATTCTGTCCAAAGCCCTGTCCTCTGACGGTGACATTGGTTCCGACAGGTCCGCTTTCGGGGGTTACCGTCAGTCTCGGCTTCACAGTAAATTGCTCAGAGGCGCTCCTGCCTTCCTCATCTTCGGCACGCACAACGTGGATTCCCTTGCAGCTTTCTGGGACAAGGAAAGAGGTTGTGAAACTTCCCAAGTTGCCAGTTTCGGCTGTAGCTACCCTGGTTTCGTCAAAATAAACGGTGACACGCAACTGCTCGTTGAACACATGCCCCTTGACGGTGACGTTCGTACCAGGGATTCCCGAGTTGGGGAAGAGCTCAAGATAAGCTTCCCCGCACACTCGCGCGTATGTCGGTATGGCTGTCACGGTTAAGGCTGTGACGAGGACAGCCAATAGGCAAATCAGCTTTAGCAGCACTTTCATACTATAATTCTGCGTAATAGTTGGATTTTTGGCAAGTCTCCTCGTAACGTAAGCAAAACCTCGCTATCCCCTTTGAAGCGGTCTGTTTCTGATATCTTCCCCTTAAGGTAAGGGGGAATCGAAGGGGGTTATGAGCTGTAATTGCCTTCTCGTAACTCCCCAGCCCCCTCTTATCCTAAGAGGGGGAACCCTAAGAGGGCTGGATAGAAAAGGGGCGGCTTTAAAGCCGCCCCTTGGGGATTCGGGATTAAGTGGCTTACACCCGACGAGTCCTGAAGATGAGCACTATCACCACAATCACCAGGACTGCGCCGATGGCGATGACCACCCAGACCCAGAACGGAGTTACCTCGTGTGTCTTGGCATGCTCCTGAAGTTCAGCCTGGGTGTTGTAGCACAGACCACACTGCGGGCAGCAGTATTTGCCGGCTGCGGCAGTGGTGAAGGTGCCCACAGGGCTGACGCTGATGGCTGAGCCACCATTGTAGGCAGTCACCTGCCAGTAGTAGGTGGTGTCGTAATCCAGCGTCTTGGTGCAGGTGTAAGCTGTTCTGGTCAGTCCGGTCTTGGATTCCACCGGGCTGGACAGGTCAGCGTTCTTGGACAGCACCCAATCGAACTTATCGGCATCCGCCAGCAAGCTCCAGGAGAAGGCGGTGTTCTTGGGTGGGACATTCAGGGCGCCAGGCACGGGCGACACGAGCTTGATTTCAGCCTGCGCGGCAGTGGGGGCGACGGTAAAGGTGCGTGGCTCAGACCACCAGCTCTTGATGTCCTGGTCAGTCTCAGCCTCGATAGCCCTCACTCTCCAGTAGAAGGTCGCGCCGGGCACAAAGCTCTCCTCGCAGCCGACCCATTCGCTGGGGGTCCTCGGGGCTAAGGGTTTGACGCAGTCCCACTGAGCGACTATGTCGGTGAACTCCTCATCCCTGGCGAACTGGACCTCGTAGATGCAGGCATCGCACAGGCGGTCCCACTTGATGGAGAACGGTGAGTTGCAGCACGCACAGGGGTCAGCCGGCACCACGAAGCCGTCAACAGGAGACTTCAGCTCCACAGCCTTCTTGGCGTAGCAGTCCTCGAATGTCCAGACGCTGGCATCCAAGCCCTCATCCATGTCGTACGAGCCCACGCTGTCGATGGCGAAGAGCTTGCTGTTGCTGTCGGCGGCAAGGCAGCCGCAGATCTTGAGGGCATCCGGCATCGCCTCGAAGCGCTCATCACCGGACAGCCCGATGGTCAGGTAGTCCCATTCACCCTCGCCCACGCCGCAGCAGACCTCGTAGATGGGAGCGAGGCAGCGAGCCACACCGGTGGCCCACGTTACGTTGCCGTTGTCAACCTCGCACCCAGCTTCCTCTGCGTAGGAGCCCGAGTAGCTGGCGTAGAGCACTCCGCCCGTCTCAGGGCTGGTGTAGGGGTTGACCCGGTCGGTCACCAAGCCGGTGTAGTCGTAGGGTTTGGCATTGAGCTTGTGCCATTTTTCAGGTTCGGCGCCCATTTCCAGCATGTAGATGCCATTGTTGTCCTCTCCGGCGCCAGCCAGGGCAGCGTAGATGACATCGTTCTGGTCGAAGTAGGTGTCAAAGGCTACCGTGACGAAGCCCTCGCTGGCAACATCCTTGAGGGCCGTGAAGGTGACATCTGCCCACTCCTCAGCGTCGGCAGTGTTGGCGTAACAGGCATCGCCATCCTGACCACCTATCAGTATGTAGTCGCCGTGGAGCGCGATGGTCCAACCCTCATCGACCTTGCTGTCCACGGCTTCGCTCCACTCGTCCACATCGAACATGGCGACAGCGCCATCGTAGTCCAGAGCGTAGACGGTGTCAGCATCCTTGACCGCCAGGTCCACGATGTTGTCGAGGGCGGTGCACGGTATGGGGTCCCAGCAAGCCAGAGTCTCCAGGTCATTGCGGTAGACATTGCTGGTGCCGTAGTCGAAGAGGTAGACGGT
>DAITOK010000001.1:135601-137073 GCA_036834125.1 Chloroflexota bacterium
TCTCCAGGTCATTGCGGTAGACATTGCTGGTGCCGTAGTCGAAGAGGTAGACGGTATCGCCGGTGTCTTCCTCGGGGTTCAGCCTGAGAATACCAGCTCCCTCGAGCTCACCGCACCAGGTCCTCAGCCACTTGCCGCTGTATTCGCTGTACCCTGCCTCGGGGAATTCCTCGGCGGTGACCCAGACGCTGTCGCACCCACAACCTGCCTCCAGGTTAACGCTAGCCAGGAACATCTTGTTGCAGTCGGGCGAGACAGCCACATCGGAGAAGTAGTCAATGTAGGTGTCGATCAAACTGAGCTGGTTCCAGGTATCGCCGTCGTCAAAGCTGACCGACCAGGCACCCTCGTCATAACCCATGAAGCCATAGAGGGCAACGGCATAAGCCTTGTCCTCGCTGACATAGGATACCGCCATGGCGGTGCTGCCGGTGGGCGGCTTGCAGGCCTTGCTCCAGCGTTCACAGCAGATATCCATGTTGCGGATGCCATCGTTGCGATAGACCTGGACGCCTTCGCAGCAGTCGGCAATCTCGTAGGTTCCGTTGCCGATCAGACCGGCGATAGCCTTACCTTCGGCGATGGTGCCGTAGTAGGCTATGTTAGCTATCCAGACTTTGCCATTGACGATCTGCCCCAGTGGTCCGACGAGGTCAGCGTCGTCGTTGTCCACGCGGAGTAGCTGGCATCTCACGTCGTCAATTGGATTGTGGTTGACCCAGACCCAGAGCACTCTCTTGTCGGTGTTCTTGCTGTTGTAGTCGCTGGGCAGGGCAATGCCCGCGATTCCCCTGGGGTCAAGTTGTTGTAGGAACGAGGGAATTGCAATCCCTGCCTTGAGCAGGATGGCGTCAATCCCGAGGGTGGAGTAGGTATTCCAGCCCGGGCTTGTTCCCCAGCTACCAAATTGCAGGTAGATGTCTTCGTCGGTGTTGCCCTCAGCAACCGTGGTAATCAGGATGGTCTTGTCGGTCGCCCAGCTCGGGGAGAATATGATGTCGGCGACGGTCCACGACGATACTTCGCCTTGGTATGTAGCAAACGTGTCCACCCAGGCGCCGGGTGTCTTGCCGGTAACGGTGCAGCGGAAAAGCGTAGCGTTGAGCGTAGCGTTTTGGCCGCCGATGGCGATGTCTCTCTTGCCGCCGGCTTCAGGGGAGACAGCGAGGTCAGAGACGTCGCCGAGGGAGACACCGTCGTCTTCCACTTCGCCGGCGTTTATGAACTTGTCGCCGCCGTCAGTGGAGATGTAAACGCGAAGCTCGCCTGCTTCGACAAGGGCGACAGCCACGAAGTCGGGGTCCACCCAGTCGGTGGCAACATGGAGCAACGAGGATATTCCGTCATCGTCCACGTCCTCCAGTGCCTTGGTGATGTCCTTCCAGGTGGCGGCGCCGTCCTCGGACTTCAGCAGGCGGGCGTAGTCCTCATCGTACGCCAGGACCACGGCATAAGCTACATCTCCGCCGTCA
>DAITOK010000001.1:137173-147973 GCA_036834125.1 Chloroflexota bacterium
GGCGTAGTCCTCATCGTACGCCAGGACCACGGCATAAGCTACATCTCCGCCGTCAGCCAGGGCGTAGTCAATGATTGTGGACTCAGGCGCCACGACGAAGCCGTCCATGGTGGGAGTGGAAACCCTCTCCCACTCGGCGCAGACATCAGCCGTGCAGACAGCACCTACTTTGTGAGCCGGTGCTGCCATGATCATCAAGCTCATAGCCAGCGCTGCGGCGATGAGTGCATACATCAGCCGCGCTGGCCAAGCTCTTACTCTAGTCATTTATTTCCTCCTTTTGTTTTGTGAAGTTTCTCGTCAGCAGAGGAGGTCTGAATCAGGGCACATGTTTGGGTCTGGCTGGTTTCAGATGTCCCCAACGGGGACCGGGCTTCAGCCCCGGAGAACCCGGCGCTGGCATGCCCACAGCCAGAGGAGCCTTGGCTGGCTCCGCTTGCTCATATTTTCCCGGGGAGAGATTTACACGCCCCCCAGTATCAATCAACACTCCGGCTAGGGCTCGTGCGCCCTTTTCGCCCCGGAGGGTCATATCTACTCTGACGTGCCCCAATTCTCTTTCTCTCTACTAACTTACTCACTTGTTCCCCGAATTCGACCTTTCCGGGCTCAAGTGAGAGAAAACTTCTATTCAGTAAACCTAATTTGTAGCCTGCCTCATTATCAGGCTGCCCATTTCGTGGCCGAATCCTGAATCCAGATTTCTAAATCCTAAGCGAATTGGATTTAGAGTTCAGGAATTCTGCCTAGTCCTCATGCCCGGGCCAGGCAATTTTTTGCTTCCCCTGGCGAAAGACCATCCTATTCGCTTCGGGACTTTGCCATAGGCATCACCTCCTTTCTGTACTCTAGAATATTAAATCGTTAAGGTTCTATTCTCTAACAAACAACAAAAACCACAAACCCTTGCGGGTTTATGTTAACTTCACTTTTATATATTAGACCCACTATGTTTATTTTGTCAATAGGCGAATAGAAACTCCCTATGATTTAGCTTTAATTATAGCCACAAGCTTTGTTTTGTCAATATACCGGTATGGCGGGCATGGCTGGCGAAATCTGGTGTGGCAAATACCAGGTCCCCTTCACCAGGCAGACTCTGCCCGGATTTCCCTTTTAACATGATGCTCCTTCCTATTTTCCCCTTAAGGTAAGGGGGATTAAGGGGTTATGAAAGGTCTTGCTCGTAACTCCCCCTGGCCCCCTCTTATCCTAAGAGGGGGAAAGCAGGACAGGACAAAAATGCTTTGCCGTGTTAGAACAGACGTGCTAAGTTATTTTTCACTACGGCTGTCGTTGCTGTGGGATTTACCGCCCGAGGAATTTCCTTTACCGCTGTCGCAAAAGCCGGTACAACGAGTCATCACCATGGAGGCTCCGTGATTTTTAGCTCAACAACGCCTGCTTCAATGCGTTGAGCCTGGGCGTGAAAGATGCCAGAAGTTTCTGGTGCGCTGGTTGCCACTCGGGGTCAGCCTCCACATTAGTGCCAGCGATGGCTGTACCTGAGATTCTCAGCTGGTGCAAGACTTCGCGGTGTTTATTTTCCAGTTCTTCCCGTATCTTTTGTTCAGACTGTTCGAATTCCTGAACGAGCTGGTCTATTTCTCGCGCTTCAGCCTGTAGCTCGGGCTTCAAGCTAGTGATGGCACGGATTGCTATCTTCGTCTTGTTTACGCTCTGAGACTTGGCAAGCGCGATAGCTGTTACTAAGTATTCTATAGCTGACCGCCTTACAAGGCTCCTGGCTTTTTCGTCGTATTGATTGAGCTCGGCATCTATGTCCAGCTGTTGAGGGCTATCAAGGAACTTCTGTGCCAGTGCCCGTCCGGACTGAAGGCATTTTTCTCTCTCTTGCTGTTCTATTTCTTCAGCTGACAGCTTGCCCAGTCTATTGGCTCGCTCTTGAGCAATTTCCCAGGCGCTTTTAAGTTCGCTCATGGCGGTTGAAGCCCCAAACCTTAATCATACGCGTCCCAAACACTACAGAGGTCAGCGGTTCAGCCCTATTGCTTCTGTGTAGGGGCCTTCGCGTTGTGTTGGTACTGCATTAACACCAGCCGTGCATTTTAGCTTATAATTAGCGCAGAGTTCAACAAGAAAGCGAGTTTAAGGCATGGCTATGAGCTTGCACCGATCTGTGAAGCTGGGCGATAAAGTCTATTGCTACATATGGCAAGGTCGAGGCAATAACTGTAACTCTATCCTATTTCCCTCGGTGTTGAGGGGGGAGCGTCCACACGTACTGATTGACCCGGGGCATATCAGGGACGAATTCGGTGAGCGTTGCTTTGATTCACTGGCTCAGGCTATAGAGAAGGACGGTTTCAATGTCGCAGATATAGGTCTGGTGATCGGCACTCATAGCCATCCTGACCATATCGAAGCCACTGACTCGGTGGTCAACAAGAACGGTGCGCTATACGCTTTGTCCCGTGAGGAGGATGAATTCTATGGCACGATAGGGAAGTCATTCTTTCAAGCATTTGGCGCTAAGCCGCCGGAGGTCAAGCCCTTCTTTTACCTTCAGGAAGGAGAGTTATCCCTGGGCGCTAAAGAGAATAAGTTAGCGGTGAAAGTACTGCTTACGCCGGGGCATTCTCCTGGTTCCATTTCTCTGTATCTGGAAAAGGAGAAGATATTGCTTACCGGTGATGTAGTTTTTGCCGGCAGCATTGGGCGGACAGATTTCCCTGGCGGCAGTCCAACCGTGCTGAGGAAAAGTATTGACAGACTATCTGCTCTCGATGTGGAGTATCTTGTCCCAGGTCACAGCACGGAGATGGGCAGCATAATTGCTGGCGAGGAGAATGTGAAGCGAAATTTTTACACCGTCAAGATGTTCATTTAAAAATTTGCTTTTCTGATAACAGCGGGTTCATGTCCAGTAGATGGAAAATATGGAGTTAGACGAAAAAATTAAGTATGCTCTGGAGCACACGGAATTAGTCCGGTCGCCGCGGCAGAAGCTGGCGACCTTTGGCAGCTCCGTGATTGATTACTACGTGGTAACGGAACTGGTGGGGAATGTCAGCGTGGTGCGGGATGGAAAGGTAATTGCTGAAAGGCCCAAGGTCGTCACCCCTACGTATCTGATCAACGTGGAGGGGTTCAGCGAGCAAGCGAGACGGTATATAGCCATGCTGGCGCGGGAGCGTCCTTACGAATCGGGTATTTTCTACCGATATAAGAACGAGCCAAAGGAGATGAACGTTGTCTCCGAGCCTATTGGGCAGGTCATAGAGAAGCTTAACTATCAGATAGATAAGGAACGCAATCCTTTAACCACCATCATAAGGGGGGTTGAGGAACTGTGGGATGTGTCCTTGCTTATGTTCATCTACGAGTTAACGAACAGGTCGGTTCGCACCAATCTGGCTGAGTTCGACCGACGTGGTTTTTTGAATGTAGATGCCAGCGGTGTGCCACGGGGTGCCCGGGAGTACATTGAAGAGCTTTTCGAGCAGGTAAGTCATAACCTGGCACGAGCTCCGGAGCTGGCGATGGAGCTAAACCGCTGGGGTCTATTTGCTGAATACCAAGACCGATTCTTTGCCCTGTTCAGGAGAAGGTGAGCCTGCCTACTGCATCAAGTTAAGGTACCAGCTCAAGATATCAGCTCCCCACAGCAGCGTCACCATGGCTGTCAGTGCCAGGAAGGGACCGAAAGGAATAGCGTGCTTAAGTGCCTTTTTCTTTGTTATCATCAGGATCGCTGCCACTATGCCGCCCAGGATAGCACCCATAATGATGGCGACAAAAACCAGCGGGAATCCAGTCGCCAGACCAATCAGAGCGACTAGCTTGACATCTCCCCAGCCCATACCGCCACGCGAGACCATGGCAATCAAGAGAAATAAGACGAAGCCGATAGCTCCTCCCAAGGCGGCGCTGGCAATGCCGGGCTTTATTACTAGGGTGAGTCCAGGCTGTGGGATTAAAGCGAACAACAAAGCCACAACCATGCTGGGGTAAACCACCTTGTTCAGGATGAGTCCGTGTTCCAGGTCAATGACGAAAACAATGATGAATACGCAGGCATAGAAGATCATAATCCCCAACTGGGAACTTAGGCCGTAGTGCCAGGATAGCAGAGCAAATATCACGGCGGTAGCGAGCTCCACCCAGAATAGCCTTGGTGGAATACGGGCTTGGCAGTAGCGGCAACGCCCGCGGAGTCCCAGATAGCTGAATATCGGGATGAGGTCTTTGGCAGCTAGCTTGTGCTGACAGGCTTCGCAATGCGATGGCGGAAATACAATGGATTTATTCTGGGGCAGGCGGTCAATGCAGACATTAAGGAAGCTCCCGACCGCGGCACCCAGGATGGCGAACAGCAATATAAAAAGTATTCCCATGGCCGCTTATTGTGTATGTGCCCAGGCTCAAAGTCAATACCTATGCGGGGAATGCGGGTGTCGGTCTGACGGAACGCAGCGGGCTTGGTAAAGGCGATCGTGTTTGGCTTTGTGTTATAATTGGCGGCGATGCGCAAAGAAAGCGCTCGGCTATGGGAGCAAGCAAAAGAAGACCTCGATACTGCTGAGAAGTTGTTAGAGGTAAAGAGGTATTATGCTTCGGTATTTTTCTCCGAGCAAGCGGCGGAAAGGGTGCTCAAGGCGATGTATCTGGAGAAGAAGTGGAGGGTGGCGTTTACTCACGGCTTGATGGAAATCGCTGAAGAACTGGAGTCACCGCCGGATATATGTCGTGCTGCAGCTGAGCTGAGTCCCGACTACGTGATGACCCGGTATCCCGATGCCGCCAATTCGGTGCCAGCAAAGTTATATGATGCTGACTCCGCTGAGACCCATCTTAATTTGAGTCGCCAGGTGATACGGTGGGTGAAAAGGGAATTAAAGTTAGAGATCTAGAACAGCTAAAGAAAGTACTGCGCGATTGTCCCGTCCCTGTAGAACATGCTTTTCTTTTCGGCTCTCGTGCCCGTGATGATTATCTTGAAGAAAGTGATTGGGATATCTTGATTGTCTCTCCAGAGTTCGCCGGTATTCCTTTTCCTGAGCGGGCAACCATGTTTCTGAAAAAGATGCCTTTAAGGGGAGTGGAGTTGCTCTGCTATACGGAGGAAGAATTCCGAGAGAAGGTGCGAGAGCTGGGCATAGTTGCCGAGGCGGCTAAAGGCAAGAGGCTAATTTAAGACTCCCAGAACGAAAGTAAACTCGGAAGATTTCAGGTTGTTCAGGTGGTGTGTCGGTGGAGTACTATATCGGTTGTAGCGGGTGGCATTATGAGCACTGGCGGGGGCTTTATTATCCTGAGGAATTGCCCAGGTCAAAGTGGCTGTCATTTTACGCCCAGCAATTCAATACTGTAGAGCTTAATAATAGTTTCTATCATTTGCCTTCGGAGAAAGCTTTCAGCACCTGGCGGGAATCTACGCCGAACAACTTTGTGTTTGCTGTCAAGGTCAGCCGGTTCATCACCCACATAAAGAAACTCAGGAACTTAGGCTCAGCGGTGGACAATTTTATATCGCGTGCGAGCTGTCTAAGAGAAAAACTGGGTCCTTTGCTATATCAGCTTCCTCCCAGTATGAAGCGGAACGATGAACTGTTACAGAATTTCCTATCCTCTTTGCCGCCACAGTATCAGCATGTGGTTGAATTTCGCCACAAGTCTTGGATTGATGATGCTGTTTTCGATATTTTGCGGAGGCGCAATGTTGGTTTGTGCGTGTTTGATATGCCGGGCTTTAGGTGTCCGCTGGTGGCTACCAGCGATTTTGTTTATGTGCGTTTCCATGGCGGGGAATGGTTATATTCCAGCTCTTACTCCGATGAGGAACTTTCCCGATGGGCGAGGGGCATTGCTCAGTTGGGACAAAACATCGGAGCCTGCTACATCTATTTCAATAACGATGCCGAAGCGTTTGCCGTAAGCAACGCTATTACGCTGAGGGAGTTTCTAGAAACTCTTTGATCTTGCGCGCCAGTGTCGGAGTTATGCCTTGCGTCTGGGCGAGCTCTTCCACTGAAGCTTCTCTGATAAGCTGAAGAGAGCCAAACCTTCTTAAGAGAGCCTTTTTGCGTTTTGGTCCGATGCCCGGAAACTCATCCAGGATAGAAGTCATGGTTTCTCTACGGCGCAACTTCTTGTGATAGGTTATGGCAAAGCGATGAGCTTCGTCTCGGGCCCTTTGCAAGATATGTAGAGCTGGTGAATCCTTGGGCGGGCAAATTGGTCGTGGCTCGCCGGGTATGAATATCTCCTCATTTTGTTTTGCCAGGCTGGCTATGGGGAGGGAGTCCATGCCCAGTTCTCGTGTCACTTCGAGAGCGGCGTTGAGCTGTCCCTTGCCACCATCAATAAGGACGAGGTCCGGAATGATTGCCCAGGTATCTTGCCCTGCTGTGCCTCTCTTAAACCTGCGTCTGAGGGTCTCTTGAATCATGGCGCAGTCGTCGGCACCCGGTACAGTCTTGATGCGGAAACGGCGATAGTGAGCTGGTTTTGGTAAACCTCTCTCCAGAACCACCATGCTGCCTACGGCTGAAGTACCCTGAATATTGGAGACGTCGTAGCATTCAATTCTTACGGGCAGCTTGGGCAGGTGCAGTCGGCTTTTCAACTCTTGCAAGACGGACATCACAACCTCAGCCTTCACTTGTTTAGCTTGTGCTAGTTCCAAGCCTTTAGCGGCATTTTCTGCGGCGATATCCACCAGTTGCTTCTTGGTGCCACGCCGCGGGACCTGTATCTCAACTTTGCCGCCTCTCTGCTGTCTTAACCATTCTGAGAGCATTTCGATCTCTTCCACAGGGTGCTGGAGCAAGATTAATGGTGGAATGTAAGAAGCTGAGGCATAGTATTGTTTCACGAAGCTGGTCATTATCTGCTCAGGGGATTCACCCTGGACGCCTTCCATAATAAAGTGATCCTGCCCCACAAGCTTGCTATTGCGAATGAAGAATAGCTCCACATAAGCTACTGTTTCGTCTTGCGCCATACCAATGACATCTTTTTCCCCTTGCAACTTTATAGCAATCTTCTGTCCTTCTATGACTTTTTCTATGGCTTGAATTTGGTCTCGCAGCAAGGCTGCTTTCTCGAATTGAAGCTGCTCTGCGGCTTCCTTCATTCTGGCATTCAGTTCCCGCAGAATAAGTTCCTGTTTTCCCTGTAGGAACAAGATGACCTGGTCTATTACGTCGTAGTATTCTTGTTTTCCTACTGCGCCGATGCATGGTCCGAGACAGCGGTGGATGTGGTAATTCAGACAGGGTCGTCTGTCTTTGCCGTCAATGCGCTTGCTGCAACTGCGGAAGGGGAAGATTTTCTTTATCAGTTTTAGAGTCTTGCGGACTGAGCCAGCGCTGGCGAAAGGTCCAAAATATCTGGCTCCGTCTTTCTGAACGCGTCGTGTGATATAAACGCCGGGCCAGTCTTCGTTGATGTCTATTCTAAGATAGGGAAAGGTTTTGTTATCTTTGAGGCGCACATTGTACCGTGGGGCGTATTTCTTTATCATGTTGCATTCTAGAATCAGCGCCTCCTGCTCGGAGTTGGTGACGATGAACTCCAGGTCGTGTATTCGGGAAATCAATTGCTGGATCTTGGATGACAAACTGGAAGGGGCGCCAAAGTAACTTCTTACTCGATTGTTTAAGTTGGCAGCCTTGCCGACATAGATGACTTTACCCTCTTTATCTTTGAATAAGTAAACTCCAGGTCTGGCTGGTAAAGCTCTCAATTGCTCCAAGTTCATAGCAAATTTATTGTAGCAAGGGTCTTATAGGCAGGCAAAATAATTTGCATTATGTTATAATACACATTGCCTGTAATGGCTGGATAGAGATCCTCTCCCATCTGGGTAGAGGACTTACGGATGTCTATAGATGATTTCGAGTATAACTAACCTAGATATCAACGCTTTCCTAGAGCATCTGAGTAAGGAGAAAGGTTACTCTCAAAACACGATAGCGGCTTATCGTAATGATCTTACCCAAATGCTAGCCTTTATTGCTGAAGAGCAGGCTAAGGGCATAATTCAATCATATGATGAACTTTTAAAGAGCTATCTGTTGAAGCTACGGGAGAAGAGATACTCTGTAGCTAGTGCAGCCCGGAAAGTTGCATCAGCCAAATCGTTCTTCAAGTTTATGGTTGATTCGGGAAAAATGAAGGAGAATCCCACTCAAAATTTGCCTTCTCCTCAGGTTAGCCGACATGCCCTGAAGTTTCTATCTCCTTCAGAATACCAAAAGCTGCTGGCTGAACCTGCTAAGCTATCTACTCCTGAAGCTAAGAGAGATATGGTGATGCTGGAGTTGCTCTATGCTACTGGTCTACGTATAAGCGAATTAGTGGCTTTGAACGTAAAGGATATTGATTTGAAGCAAAATCGTGTGCATGTCAGCTCTAAAAGAGTAGTTCCTTTTGACCATCGCGTTGGTACAATCCTGGAGAACTTCCTGCGCAATGACAGATTGGATTTGTTGTATGATGAGAAGGAAGAAGCTTTGTTTCTCAACCGACGTGGTCAGAGGTTGACTCGGCAAGGATTCTGGCAAATTGTCAAAGGTTATGCCTCTAGGGCTAATTTGGGCGATAAAGTGACGCCGCAGAGTCTGCGTCATAGCTTTGCTAAGCACAAACTACAGAGTGGCATAGAACTGCGACAGCTTCAGCAACTTTTAGGTCATGCTTATGTTTCCAGTACTAAGGTTTACCAGCAATCAACGGTAGGGAGAGCATAGATGCCCAGACGGTCACGCCGCGCCAAAGCCAAGCACCGAGCCATAATAGCCAAGGCAGTGCAGGAAGGACGTTTGGCACAAGCAAAGCCAGTGTCTGCGGAGTCATGGCGGCAAACGCCAGTATTGCAAAGACCTCAAGAAGCGGCCGACCGCTATCAATATGTATTGAGCGATGTAAAGCGCATCGGCATTATTGCCGGAGCGATAATCCTGGTCATCATGATTCTATCCTTCGTTCCTTGGTAGCATCTCCAGCTGGTGAACTGTGGCGGATTTAGAGCGGGCTAGAGAGAACCTGCTTCGATACCTGGATCGTGAGATCGCCGACAAGCGTGTGGTGGAAGCTATGAGGCATGTTCCCCGGGAAGCTTTCGTAGCACCTGAGCTATATCATGCGGCTTACGATGACAGGCCTTTAAGTATCGGCTTTGGGCAAACTATCTCCCAGCCTTTCATTGTGGCTCTGATGGTGCAAGCTCTGGACCTCAAAGGGCACGAAAAGGTGCTCGAACTAGGTACAGGTAGCGGCTATGAGGCGGCAGTACTGTCAGAGCTGGCAAGAAAAGTGGTCACTGTGGAGTGTATACCGGAACTAGCGGAATCAGCCAAGAGAGTTCTGGACAAGCTGGGTTATACAAACATTGAGGTTCATGTAGCCGGCAAGACTCTGGGTTGGCCAGAAAAAGCACCCTATGATGCTATCATCGTCTCGGCAGGGGCCCCCGCTGTGCCTGAGGTTCTGTTGGAGCAATTAGCATGGAATGGGCGAATGGTAATCCCCGTGGGCTCTCGATGGCAGCAGGATTTGCTCAAGATCACCAAACTTAAAAAAGGTAACAGGATAGAGAACCTGGGTGGTTGCTACTTCGTACCTCTTATTGGTGAGGGCGCCTGGGAGGAATAAAAAGACTATCTGAATTGGGTTCGGTCTGTAGCCATGCCGGATGATTGTGGGATTAATCTTTGGGCGGTGGATGTCATCAGCATGGCTCGCGCAGTGAAGGTATCTCATGATTTCCCATGGTGCTCGGAGTGACGCAGAGGATTGTGACGAAAGGAAACGGGGAAGAGGTAAAAGTTTTGGCTGTTATGTAGGACGAATTTGGCCATTATTCTTAGTCGGGAGAAGTGGTGAAAGTTAATGGATTGTGGGTTAAAATAGCTCATTCTGAAAATAGCGAAAGGAGGGAAGGCGAAGCATGGACATCGCCGAAGCGATAAATCAAAGGAAAAGTATCCGAGCTTTCAAATCTGACCCGGTGCCCAAGAAGATTCTAAAGGAAATACTCGAGCTGGCTTTGCGAGCTCCTTCCTGGGCAAATACTCAACCGTGGCAATTTGCTGTAGTAACGGGAAAAAAGCTGGAAGAGATAAAGCAGGGTTTTGTTCAGAGAGCGGATGAAGAGCAAAATCCTGATATTGCGCGTCCTCGAGAGTTTCCGGAGCCCTATGATACCCGCAGGCGTGTATTGGGTAGGAAAGTCTTAGAACTGAAAGGAATCGGCAGGGAAGACAAAGAAAAAAGAAGGTGGTGGCTGTTGCAGGGATTGAGGCTGTTTGAGGCTCCTTGTGCTATCTATATCTATATTGACCGCTCTTTCTACCAGCAGGGCGACAGCTTAAATATCTGGCCTGTGTTTGATTGCGGTTTGGTAGCTGAGAACATCATGCTGCTGGCTATGAAATATGGTCTAGGGACTATTGCTCAAATACAGGCGGTCGCATATCCTGATGTGCTTAGAAAGGTGTTGGGAATACCGGACAGTAAGGTTATAGTGCTGGGCATAGCCATAGGTTACCCTAATTGGGATGACCCCGTGAATCGGCTATATTCCGACAGGGAGCCTTTGGACAGTGTCAGCGCTTGGTACGGTTTTGATTAGAACCTGGAGTAACGAAAGTGCCCCCAAGGGGATTCGAACCCCTGATCTCCAGCTTGAAAGGCTGATGTCCTAGGCCTCTAGACGATGGGGGCAACGTCGAGCATTTTACGGGTAAACGGGCAAATATGCAAGACCAGCTTGGCTCTTTGTCAAATCGTGTGGAAACAGCTACGAGACAGCACAAACCCAGGAGCATTTTT
>DAITOK010000002.1:0-47033 GCA_036834125.1 Chloroflexota bacterium
TACATGGAAGTAGCCACCACTACTTTAGCCTCAGTAACGGTATGACCACAATCCCAGTATCTCCAACGCTGCCGGTGAAAGGTCTAGATAAACCTTTGTGCCGTTTGTCTAAGTGTGAAGTACGCGGCGAGGATCACACATACCATGCCTATACAATTTGGCAAGCCACAATAAGGACATTTCTCCCGGCCCCCATTAACTGTAATCTTCACTACTATCATATCATCACCCCTCACCACTTCCCCCGCTTTGCAGTCTTTAAGCCCAAGCAGCGTTGTGGTACTACTTTCCTAGCCTTAGCCATGGTGGTAAAACCTCCGTCGGTTAACCTCTCCGCTTAAGGGTTCTGGCCATTTTATAAAGAGTTTTTCCACAGAATCTATCATAGAGCCTACAGGATATTGACAAAGCAGTATTAATTTATTATCATGTGTAAACTAGCCACTGACCCATAGGGCAGTGAGCGTTAAAGTTGACTTATTGAAAAGTCCGCTTGGATCGGCGGTGACCGAGACGGACAATAGGAGTTATTGTGAGTAAGCCCTCTCGGTTAAGCCGAGAGGGTTTTTGAGTTTTGTCGCTATGTTTAGTGCTATAACGGATGTTTTGGGAATTAAGGTCGGTCATTACACCGACAGGCGGGCGGCTACAGGCTGTACGGTCATACTGTGTGAAGCCGGAGCTGTAGCTGGGGTTGATGTCAGTGGGGCATCGCCGGGAACCAGAGAAACAGATTTGCTTCGTCCCGGAAATCTGGTAGAAAAAGTTCAAGCTATTGTTCTCAGCGGGGGTAGCGCCTTTGGTCTCGATGCTGCTAGCGGAGTTATGAAATACCTCGAAGAGCGGGGACTTGGCTACGAGACTAGCGCTGGCAAGGTACCTATCGTGCCGGCGGCTATTATTTATGACCTCAATATCGGGGATTCCAAAGTCAGACCCGGCCTGAACGAAGGCTATCAGGCTTGCCTGAATGCTAGCAGTGGCACCGTGGCTGAGGGATGTGTCGGTGCAGGCACTGGGGCAACAGTAGGCAAGATTCTTGGTATAGAAAGAGCTGTCAAAAGTGGTTTAGGAACTGCCAGCCAGAAGATAGCCGGAGATGTTGTGATAGCTGCTCTCATGGTAGTAAACGCTGTTGGTGATGTCATTGACCCTGAAACAGGGAGAATTTTAGCTGGACCTCGCAAACCAGATGGTAGTGGATTCTTATCTACATCTGAGTTATGGAAACGTGAGTGCAAAGGGATGGTTCCACCATTTAATACTGTGATTGGCGTGGTAGCTACTAATGCTAAACTTAGCAAAGCTCAAGCAAACAGGTTGGCTCGTATAGCTCAGGCTGGAATTGCTCGGACTATTAACCCTTGTCATACACTATATGATGGCGATGTTTTGTTCGCCTTGTCTTCAGGTGAGATAGAAGCAGATTTGAGCGCTGTAGGAGCAGCAGCTACCGAAGCAGTGGCTGAAGCTATAATTCGAGCAATTCACAAGGCGGAAACCCTAGCTGGTGTGCCAGCAGCTAAGGACGTAAAAGAATGTTAAAGACCGGCTTTATTGGTGCAGGAATTACGGGAACTGCTCTGGCAGTCAAGCTGTCTGGAAAAGGATGGCCTGTGGTGGCTGCATCCAGTCGTACTTTAGCTTCGGCGCAAAAGTTAGCCCGGTTGGTAGCTGGTTGTCAAGTTTGTCATACTGCCCAGGAAGTGGCGGAAATTGCTGAAATGGTCTTCATTACTACTCCTGATGATGTCATAGGTCAGGTGTGTAGCCAGGTGCAGTGGCATAAAGGGCAGAGCGTGGTGCATTGCAGTGGTGCTCACCCCGTAGATATTCTGGAACCAGCCAAGAATCTGGGAGCGACTGTGGGCTCCTTTCATCCGTTGCAGACGTTTGCCAGCATTGAACAGGCAATACAGAATTTGCCTGGATCAGCCTTTGCCTTGGAAGCGGAAGAGCCTTTATTGTCAAGGCTTAAGGAACTAACTCGCCTTTTGGATGGCAACTGGGTGGTGCTGAAACCGGGGGATAAGGTGCTGTATCACACAGCTGCTGTCTTTGCCTGTAATTATCTGGTGACCTTGGTTAAGTTGGCTTTAGACTTGTGGCTGGAATTCGGCGTCTCTTCAAGGGAGGCAGTAAAAGCCTTGATGCCTCTACTCAAAGGGACAATGAACAACATTGAAAATGTTGGCTTGCCGAACTGTCTGACCGGTCCCATCGCTCGCGGAGATGTGGGCACTATAGTAAGACATTTGACAGCTCTAGAGACCAAAAAACCTTCTTTACTCACAACTTATAGGGAACTAGGACTGCAGACTATTCCTATTGCCCTGGCTAAAGGCAAGATTGATGAACAAAAAGCGGAGGAAATGAAGGCGCTGTTTCACGAAAATGGTCGTTTAAAAACGTAGTGGTCCGATTTATGGGGCGACTGTGCCTGATAAATCAAACAACTACAAAGAATCGTGTGGCAAATGTTTTTGGAATGCGTAAAAGGAAAAAATAGAGGGAGTAGAAAATGAGGACTATGCTGAAAAGTAAGATCCACCGCGCTCGGGTCACACAAGTTGACCTAGATTACGAAGGCAGCATTACCATTGACAAAGCTCTGATGGAGGCAAGCGATATATTGCCTTTTGAAAAGGTAGATGTACTGAACATCAGCAATGGAGCCAGATTCAGTACTTATGCTATCGAAGGTGAGGCGAACTCGGGGACTATTGGCATCAACGGTGCCGCTGCTCGACTGGTAGCGAAGGGTGACATAATTATCATCGTTTCTTATTGCCAGGTGCCTGAGGATGAGGCAATCGGCATAACCCCGCGCATAGTTCTTGTGGATAATGAAAACAGAATTGTTGAAACTCTGCCTTCAGCTCCTCAATGGGAAAAGATTCAAAACTCGATAGCCAGTAGGGATGACCAGTGATTACTGAATTCTAACTACTGATTGCTTGCTGCTATTCTAGGAGAAAACAATGCGAGTTACTATCACTGAAATAAAAGAGATGAAACGAAAGAAAGAAAAGATACCTATGCTTACCGCCTATGACTATGTGACAGCCAAAATAGTTGACGAGGCTGGCGTGCCTTTAATTTTGGTCGGAGATAGCTTAGGGATGGTAATGTTGGGTTACGAATCCACTATCCCTGTAACTATGGATGAAATGATTCATCACTCTAAGGCGGTGGTTAGGGGTGCCAGGAGGGCTTTGATAGTAGGAGACATGCCCTTTATGACTTATCACGTTAGCGTGTCAGAGGCTTTACACAATGCAGCAAGGTTTATTCAAGAAGGAGGAACACAGGCAGTAAAGTTAGAGGGAGGCGAAATTGTCGCCGAGACAGTCAGGCGGCTTGTTGGTTGTGGCATTCCGGTTATGGGGCATATCGGACTCACTCCGCAATCTATACACCAATTAGGAGGGTTTAAGGTCAGAGGCAAAGTTATGGAAGAAGCTAAAAAGTTACTCAATGATGCTCAGATTTTGGAAGAGGCTGGTGCCTTTGCCATCGTTCTTGAGTGCATTCCGTCATCTCTTTCCAGGTTGATTACTGAAAAACTTGCTATTCCCACGATTGGTATCGGTGCGGGACCAGATTGTGATGGTCAGGTGCAGGTGATTAGCGATATCCTTGGTTTGTATACTGAATTTGTGCCCAAGCATGCCAAGCGATATGCCAAGCTAGCTGAAGAGATCAAAGCGGCTGTCTCTAGCTATGTGTCTGAAGTCAAATCGGGTCTCTTCCCCAC
Organism: Chloroflexota bacterium; assembly: GCA_036834125.1. Lineage (GTDB taxonomy): Bacteria > Chloroflexota > Dehalococcoidia > GIF9 > AB-539-J10 > RBG-13-51-36. Next base: position 3,758 of record DAITOK010000002.1, read on the forward strand.
TTCAGAACACAGTTACACTATGGGGAAAAGCATCATTGATGTCGTTGCCAGCGAAGCGAAACAATCCAGATGCAAGTAATCAAAACAATTGCCGAGTTCAGGGCTTTAAGGCAAAAGCTCAAGGGCTCAGTGGGCTTTGTGCCCACCATGGGTTATCTCCACGAAGGGCATTTAGCCTTGGTAAAGAAAGCTAAAACTGAAAACTCTACTGCAATCGTGAGCATTTACGTTAACCCCACTCAGTTTGGTCCCAAGGAAGATTTTGGAGCTTATCCTCGTAACCTCGATCGCGACCTAGAGTTATTGAAAAAAGAAGGAGCAGACATTGTCTTTGTTCCCTCCGATATGGAAATGTATCCGCCTGGATTTGGCACTTGGGTTGAGGTGGAAAAGGTCACAGAGCGGTTAGAGGGGGCATCGCGTCCGGGGCATTTTCGGGGAGTAGCCACCGTAGTAGCTAAGCTGTTTCATATCGTCCAGCCAACTCGGGCTTACTTCGGGCAGAAAGATGCCCAACAGGTTGTGGTGATCAGGAAAATGGTGGCAGACCTCAATATACCTGTGGAGATAGTGGTTGTGCCTACCGTCAGGGAGAAAGACGGTCTAGCTATGAGCAGCCGCAATATTTACCTCAACCCCCAGGAGCGCCAGGCTGCCACAATATTGTTCAGGGCTCTAACGTTGGCTCAGCGATTATGGCAGGGTGGGGAAAAAGATGCTGAAAAGATTCGGTCTGAGATGATCAAGCTGATCCAGCAGGAACCTCGGGCTCAGATTGATTATGTGAGCATTGCCGATGCTAAGACAGTAGAGGAATTGAATCTAATTGACCGCCCGGCGGTAGTTTCTTTAGCCGTCAGGATAGGCAAAACCCGCCTGATAGACAATATCCCTCTGGGATAGATGTGGCTGCAGTCTGACACAAGGTGACGCCTACAGAGTTTTAGCACGGCAGGCATGTCTTTATTCGCTGGTGTAATGGGCATATGCTAGTGACGGGAGAATAGAATGGTCCTGGTGGTGAACTGGGGCAAGGTGATGGATTATCCGAGAGTGTGTAAGGGGTTGGAGAACCCGCGAAAATTTGACTGGTAAAAAGCGTGCTCTGGTTTTTTGTTTGACAAGAAAAAAGGCTGGCTGTATAATTGGTAAGCTCTTGAGAAACAGAGCGCGGTATGGCACGTTAACAATTGAATAGGTTTTGTGTTCTGCCTGGCGTGGGTCAAGGAGGTAAGGGCATAAGGTGGATGCCTTGGCATCAGCAGCCGAAGAAAGGCGTGGCAAGACTGCGAAAAGCCTCAGGGAGCTGTCTAGCTAGCTTATCTGGGGATTCCTGAATGGGGCAACCCGCCCCGATGAAGATCGGGGCATTTCGATTATATCGAAAGGGGAACCGGGTGAACTGAAACATCTTAGTAACCCGAGGAAAAGAAATCAACCGAGATTCCCTTAGTAGTGGCGAACGAACGGGGAAGAGCCCAAACCAGAGTAGCTCAGTGGGCTTGGATCCTAAGCTATTCTGGGGTTGCAAGGCACAGGGGGCAGATTCCAAGGTCTGCCACAGAGTGATAAAACTTTTCCTTAGCTGAATGCTTCTGGAAAGGGCAACCGCAGAAGGTGAGAGTCCTGTAGGCGAAAAGGAAAAGTCTCTGCCTGTGTTCTTGAGTACCACGGGACACGTGGAATCCTGTGGGAAGCTGGGGGGACCATCCTCCAAGGCTAAATACTGCTGATGACCGATAGTGAACCAGTACCGTGAGGGAAAGGTGAAAAGCACCCCGGGAGGGGAGTGAAATAGAACCTGAAACCTTATGCTTACAAGCAGTCAGAGTCCTGATTTTATCGGGATGATGGCGTGCCTATTGAAGAATGAGCCGACGAGTTGATCTATGTGGCTAGGTTAAGCGACTTTAGTCGTGGAGCCGTAGCGAAAGCGAGTCCGAACAGGGCGTGCCCGACTCTATCGGGCAGGTCGCATAGATCAGACCCGAAACCGGGTGATCTACCCATGGTCAGAGCGAAGCTCAAGTAAAATTGAGTGGAGGCTCGAACTTGTGAGTCAGGCGAAACTCTGAGATGAACTGTGGGTAGTGCAGGTGAAATGCCAAACGAACCCGGAAATAGCTGGTTCTCCCCGAAATGTATTTAGGTACAGCCTCAGGAAGTAATCTACGGAGGTAGAGCTCTGGATGAGCCAGGGGCCGTGAGGTTACCGAACTCAACCAAACTGCGAATGCCGTAGGTGTAATCCTGGGAGTGAGACTGTGGGGGCTAAGCTTCATAGTCGAGAGGGGATCAGCCCAGACCATCAGCTAAGGTCCCTAAATGCAGGCTAAGTGGGCAAGGAGGTGGTGCCGCACAAACAGCCAGGAGGTTGGCTTAGAAGCAGCCATCCTTTAAAGAGTGCGTAACAGCTCACTGGTCGAGTGGTACCGCGCCGACAATTTAACGGGGCTCAAGCCTGCTACCGAAGCTATGGCTCCGATAACCTCGGAGGGTAGGGGAGCGTTGTCATGGCTGTGAAGCTCCGATGTGAATCGGGGTGGAGCAATGACAAGTGAGAATGTCGGTATGAGTAGCGCGAAGGCATGTGAAAATCATGCCCACCGTAAACCTAAGGTTTCCTACGCAACGTTTATCGGCGTAGGGTTAGTCAGACCTAAGCTGAACCCTAATGGGGTAGGCGATGGACAGTAGGTTAATATTCCTACACCGCTCGGCTTTTGTTACGGCAAAGGGGGGACACAGGAAGGTAGGTTGAGCATGCCTATTGGACATGGTGTGTTCCCAACTCAAGGCGTACCAGAGCAGGCAAATCCACTCTGGTGTTAAGCTGAGGGGAGGGAGAATCTGAGGGGAAACCCGAGGAAACTCAACTGAGTCTACGCTGGCGAGAAAAGCCTCGTTGCTAAAAAGCCGAGCGCCTGTACCGCAAACCGCCACTGGTAGGTGGGGATAAAAGTCCCAAGGTGTTCGAGATAACCCTCGTTAAGGAACTCGGCAATCTAACCCCGTAACTTCGGGAGAAGGGGGCCCCGATTATATCGGGGGGCACGAAATCGGCCCAGGCGACTGTTTAACAAAAACACAGGTCTCTGCTAAAGCGAAAAAGCTGAAGTATAGAGGCTGATACCTGCCCGGTGCCAGAAGGTTAAGGGGAGAGGTTATTCCGATTTATCGGGAGAAGCCTTGAGCCGAAGCCCTGGTGAACGGCGGCCGTAACTATAACGGTCCTAAGGTAGCGAAGTCCCTTGTCGGGTAAGTTCCGACCCGCACGAAAGGTGTAACGACTTGGGCGCTGTCTCAACGAGGGGCTCGGTGAAATTGAACTGGGGGTGAAGATGCCCTCTACCCGCGACAGGACAAAAAGACCCTAGCAGCTTTACTATAGCCTGGCACTGAGCTTAGACTAGGCATGTGTAGGATAGGTGGGAGGCTGAGAAGCTCCGACGCCAGTCGGAGTGGAGCCAACGGTGAAATACCACTCTTGTCTGGTTTTGGTTCTAACCCCGAGGAATCGGGGGACAATGTCAGGTGGGTAGTTTGACTGGGGCGGTTGCCTCCTAAAAGGTAACGGAGGCGTCCAAAGGTTCCCTCAGCACGAATGGAAACCGTGCGCAGAGTGCATTGGCATAAGGGAGCTTGACTGCGAGGCACACAAGCCGAGCAGGGACGAAAGTCGGGCAAAGTGATCCTACGGTTCCGTATGGAAGGGCCGTGGCTTATCGGATAAAAGCTACGCTAGGGATAACAGGCTTATCTTGCCCAAGAGTTCACATCGACGGCAAGGTTTGGCACCTCGATGTCGGCTCGTCGCATCCTGGGGCTGGAGAAGGTCCCAAGGGTCGGGCTGTTCGCCCGTTAAAGCGGCACGCGAGCTGGGTTCAGACCGTCGTGAGACAGGTCGGTCTCTATCCGTCGTGGGCGCCGGAGATTTGAGGGGAGCTCTCCTTAGTACGAGAGGATTAGGAGGGACAGACCGCTGGTGTGCCAGTTGTTCCGCCAGGAGCAACGCTGGGTAGCTATGTCTGGTCGGGATAAGCGCTGAAAGCATCTAAGTGCGAAGCCCACCCCAAGATGAGATCTCCCACCTGACTTCGGTCGGGGTAAGGCCGCAGGTAGACTACCTGCTTGATAGGCGGCATGTGTAAGCGGAGCAATCCGTTTAGCTAAGCCGTACTAATGGCCGAGGCCTTGACCTACGCCAGGCTGAGCACAAAACCCACGGATTGCTTGCTCGACGCGGGGTGGAGCAGTGGTAGCTCGTCGGGCTCATAACCCGAAGGTCGTTGGTTCAAATCCAACCCCCGCCACCATGTAGCAGGGAAGGCAGGATGCTTTGCAGGTTGTCCTGCCTTTTTTAATCTCGGGACACTGGCTCGTCTATGTTAGTGGTGAAATAGTGTGTATTGTGCTATTATCATTCCTATTCTGCTGCAAACAGCATATAAGGAGAATAAGTTGAAAATACTCTTAGTTTATCCTCAGTATCCAGATACGTTTTGGAGTTTCAAACATGCTTTGAAATTCGTGTTTAAGAAAGCATCTTTCCCACCCCTTGGTTTGCTAACTGTGGCAGCCATGCTTCCCAAGGAGTGGGAGAAAAAGCTTGTGGATATGAATGTCATAAACTTGACAGATAGGGATATTAAGTGGGCTGACTATGTGTTTGTCAGCTCTATGGTGGTGCAGCAACATTCAGCGAGGGAGGTCATCAATAGGTGCAAAAAGCTAGGGGTCAAGATTGTAGCTGGTGGTCCTTTGTTTAACCCTGGATATGAAGAGTTCGGGTTCGATGATATAGACCATCTCATATTTGGTGAGGCGGAAAATCAGCTGCCGTTATTTGTCGAGGATTTAGAGAAAGGTTGTGCCAAACATACATACGCATCTCGAGAATTTCCGGATATAAAGCAAACCCCTGTGCCTTTATGGTCACTTATTGATATGAAAAAATACCAATCTATGACTATCCAGTATTCTCGCGGTTGTCCTTTTGATTGTGAATTCTGCGATATCGTTATTCTCAACGGGCATACACCACGAACCAAGGAAAAAAGTCAGATAATAGCTGAGTTGGAGGCATTGTACAGTATGGAGTGGCGAGGCAGCGTGTTTTTTGTTGATGATAATTTTATCGGCAACAAACGCAAGCTGAAGTCGGAAATCCTACCGGCAATAATTGAGTGGATGGAGCAGAGGAAACGCCCATTCTCGTTTTTTACCGAAGCGTCTATAAATCTGGCTGATGATGAGGAGCTGATGCATTTGATGACTGAAGCAGGCTTTGACACAGTGTTTGTGGGTATCGAAAGCCCTAACGAAGAGAGTTTACAGGAATGCAATAAGTTACCAAACAAGGGGCGGGATTTGCTGGCTGCGGTCAAAAAGATACAGAGCCATGGACTGCAGGTGCAAGGGGGGTTTATTGTGGGATTTGATAGTGACCCAGTTTCCATTTTCAAGAGCCAAATCGAATTCATTCAAAAAAGCGGAATTGTTACTGCTATGGTCGGTGTACTTGGTGCTCCGCCCGGGACAAAGCTTTACCAACGCTTGAAGAGGGAGAACCGTCTGTTGCCGAAGGGCTCCGGCGATAATACCGATGGTTCAACCAACTTCATCCCCAAGATGGGGCGTGAAACACTGGCTTCGGGTTATCGTCATGTCATAGAGACAATCTATGCTCCTGGACAATATTATGAGCGTATTAGAACCTTTCTCAAGGATTATAAACCTAGTGCCAAGAGCAAGCCCAAGCTTTCTCTTGTCTATCTTGTAGCCTGGCTGAGGTCTGCGTGGGTTTTAGGAATCAAGGAAAAAGGGAGAATACACTATTGGAAGCTGTTTTTGTGGACATTACTCAGAAAACCAAAGGCGTTTCCTTTATCCATGAGGTTCGCTGTTCAAGGCTTTCATTTTCGCAAGGTTGCTGAAAAAGTACGGGCATCCGTGGTTAAGGATGTGCAAGGGCTAGAGCGGGTGAGAAAACTGATACATGAAGAAAGCTAGCCTGGCTGACGCTTTTGTCAAATGTTCTCGCCTTGGAATATGCCCTGATAACCCTTGTCTACCTCACGGCTCAAAAAGAAGAAAACTATCTGGACAATCCGAGCGTTTCTATGCAGACGAAAGCCCTGTGGGTTGTATACCACCATAAGAGATTGTGACCGACCCGAATAGCCAGCGTCCCAGACCGCATTGTGTATGGCGACTCCGCAGCGCAGAAGACTGGATCTGGGCATAGCCAGAGCCATTATATTCTTGGGGAGATTAATCACCTCATTGTATGTAACGAGGTAGCAACCGGGCAAGAGATCTATCCGCCCCAAACCATCGAAAACAAGCGGAGAAGAGTAGGAAAGTGCTCTACTCTCGTTGCTAGAGCCTAGATTGCCTGCTGAAGAAAGTAAGGCTATCTCTTTGAGGCTCAGGTCTATGCCATTGGGTTGCACCTGCTGGTTGACATCGTATAAGTTTTCTACTAGAGGAGGAGTAGCTGCCAGCATCTTTAAGATGTCTTCTCGAGAAAGAACACCAAACACTTGTTCACCTGCAATTCAGGTTGATATGCCTGAGCTTTCACAACTAGTATAATGCGTGTCCAGTTCCCGGACAAGGATAACTGCTATAATAGTTGTCCAAGTCTTGTTAATATAAGGGCTGTCATAAGATCGCGCAAGTATCGCCCGGATTTGCGACCGAAGATGAAGGTAGTAGCAATTGTAGGCATGACAGGGGCAGGCAAGTCAGAAGTCGCCAAGGTGTTTGAAAAGCATGGTTTTAAGAAAGTGCGATTCGGAGACATTACGGATGAGGAGCTGAAGAAGAGAGGATTAGAACCAAATGAGCAGAATGAGCGCTATATCAGACAACAACTGCGAAAAGAACACGGCATGGCTGCTTACGCCAAATTGAACTTACCTAGGATTGATAGCTCGCTGAAATCAGCTCATGTCGTGATAGATGGGCTTTACTCCTGGGAGGAGTATGTTTTATTGAAGGAACGTTACGGACAAGAACTCATTATACTCGCCGTCTGGGCTTCGCCGACTACTAGGTATGCCCGACTGGCATGTAGGAAAGGGCGTCCTTTGACACCCGAGGAAGCAGCCAGTCGCGATAAAGCTGAAATAGAAAATATTAACAAAGGTGGTCCAATTGCCATGGCTGATTTTATTGTAATCAATGAAGGTCCTTTAGAAGATGTAAAGAAAGAGATGGAGCGAATCATATCCACTTTAAGATGAAAAGGAAGCTCAGGCTTAGCATTGATGAATATTTTCTCAAAATAGCGTCCGTGGTAGCGGAGCGTTCTACTTGCCGACGTCATCATGTGGGCGCCGTGGCGGTGAAGGACAAGCACATATTAGCGACGGGCTATAATGGTGCGGCTGCGGGGCTCAAGGATTGTCTAGAGCTTGGCTGCCTCCGAGATGAATTGGGTATACCATCTGGCACCAGACACGAAATATGCCGGGGTATTCACGCTGAACAGAATGTAATAATACAGGCGTCGCTCCACGGTGTAAGCCTGGAAGGCGCTACTATTTATGCTACCCACTCCCCGTGCATATTGTGTGCCAAGATGCTGGTCAATGCCAAGATCAAGCGTTTTGTGACTTTTGGCAGCTATGCTGATGGTTCTTTTCTGGATTTGTTCCGGGAGGCTGGAATACAGTTTGAGTTACACAAGAAGCCTCCCACTGAGATATCTCATCTGCCCTGAAGTGGAGACTTTTTCACGAGGGCGTTACTTTGTAAGCTGTCTTTTTGCCAGCGAAGCCTAGTTTACGGATGTCATCCTAGGCGCTTTTGCAGTACCAGCTTGTCGTCACCGGGGGCGTAGAAATCGGGTATTCGAGCTACGGTCTCGTAGCCGTGACTAGCGTAAAAACGTCTCGTTTTCTCATAAGCTGGTGTTGATGAGGTCTCGATAATAACCAATCTTCCTTTAGCTTTGATAATTTCTTTTTCTACGGACTCTGTGAGGGCGCTGCCTATTCCTTGGCTCTGGCTCTCTTGAGCAACAGCAATCCAGTAGATATCCCATGTGCCTTCGGTCATGGGCGTAGGACCGTAGCAAATATAACCTGACACAGCGGAGTTAACTTCAGCCACGAGGATATAATAGCTTGAATTTGAAGGCTCATTAAGATAAGTGTCAATCAGCTCCTCAGCTACCGCTACTTCAGAGGGTTTGAATTCTGGTGTGCCGCGCAGTATTTCCATTACGCGGGCTTTGTCTCCGCGGGACATACGACGAATGTTGACGTTCATCTTCCTTTCTGGCAAAGGCGAGCTGTACGATTTTGGCGATGAATTGTGTATAGGTCATGCCGGCGGCTCTAGCTTGCATCGGTGCGCCAGCGTCGGGGGAGATATCTGGGTTTGGGTTGACCTCAATGACATTTATAAATCCACAGTCGTCCATCCGCATATCCACTCTGGCATAGCCTTGACATCCGAGCAATCTGTAAACTTTGGTCACTGTTTCAACAATGTATCGTTCTATTTCAGGTTCGATCTCAGCTGGGCAGATTGGCTTTGTCCCCTGGAAATAGGAGCTGTTGGGGTCCCATTTAGCATCAAAGGTGAGAATCTTGGGCACTGACGGGGGCAGGGAGTAGACGATTTCTGACACAGGGAGTACGGTAAGTCGAGAGTTACCTATAACAGTGGCATTGAATTCGCGGCCTGCGATAAATTCCTCGACCAAGGCATCTCTGCCATACTGCTTGGTTACCAGTTCGAGTTGCCTTGCTAAGGAGGCAGAGTCATGAACCACACTGTCCGCAGACAAGCCGTTGCTGGCGTCCTCGCAGCGGGGCTTGACAATGCAAGGGTAATTTAGTCGGAACAAGTGGAGCGTTCTGGGATTCAGGAGCTGAAAGTCCGGCGTTTTGATTCCAGCAGCCACCAGAGCCAGCTTGGTCTTGGCTTTATCGAGTGCCAGTCTTAATGCTGATGCAGGACAGCCAGTAAAGGGAATTCCCAGTCCTGATAGTATATCAGGCACTATCGGTTCACTCTCAGGGGAGCGAAAGAAGCCTTCGAAAAGGTTGAAGACTAAGTCTGTGTCGAGGTTTGCCAATTCCCTCTCGATTTGCTCCAGCAGCGGTAGCAAAGGAACCAAGGTCACACTAAAGCCAAGCTCCAGTAACGCTTGGCGCACCGCATCCACAGCGTCAAGTACATCGAGCACTGCCTTTTCCTCTAACGTGGTCTCAGAATCAGGCTGTCGTGGTTCGTTATAGACTATAGCTACACGCTTATGCATTGCGAATATCTCTGAAGTGAAGCGTTGAGCACAGCGCCTATCAACTGTTGATGGGTCAATCCCATTTTTCTACTCATAATCACTAGATCGCTGTGATTGCCCAGTCCGGGCAGAGGGTTGATTTCCAGAAAGTGGGGCACTCCTTGCGGGCTGATCCTGAAGTCTAGTCGAGCGAAGTCACGGCACCCCAGAACTTTGAACGCCTTGAGGCTCGAGATTTCCAGATGCTGCAGTACCCTTTCTTCAAGGTTGGCTGGGCATTCGTAGTCAACCAGTTCAAGGTAATTACGTTTCACCTCAAGGGAATAAATGAAATAGCCACTTCTTAGTCTGGGAATTATACGCATCATCCCGAGAACTTTGGGCGGACAGTTACCTATGACTCCGATAGTGACCTCGTCGCCCGGGATAAGTTGCTCCAACATGGCAGGCTGGTGATATTTCTCCAGCAATCTTTCTACAGCTTCCATAGCCTGTTTAGCATCTTCTACCACTGAGGTAACGCGAATCCCCTTGCTTGAGCCTTCATAGGCAGGCTTGATGATAGCTGGAAATGGGAAATTGCAGCTATTTATCTGGTGCGACTCTTGTGTAGTATGAATCACCATCCAAGAAGGTGTGCTCACTCCTTCGGATGCCACTAGCTTCTTGGTCAGAGGCTTGTCCAGGCATATAGCCAGACACTGTGGGTCTGACCCGGAGTAGGGTATGTCTAACATTTCGAGGATGGAGGGCACCTGAGCTTCCCGACTGCGGTGAATACCTCGTCCTTCGGCGATGTTGAAGACGAAATCCACCTTTTCGTGAAGAATCTTGTCCAGAAACTCTCGTCCACCACCAAGCAGTACCACTGTGTGTCCTTCAGCTTCAAGACATGAGGCTATCAATTCTACAGTTTCCAGCGAATCGTATTCTTCGAAGGCGTCGTCGCAGGCAACACATTCTTTGGCTATTGTTTCTTTAAGATCGTATGATAAGCCTATGCGCATTGGACTCCCTTTAACCCAAATTAGCTACTGGTTCTGGAGGCCTGTTGGCAGTGACGTTATCTCTTGGGTATAACATTTCACTGGGGGATTGAGGTTGGGCCGGTGCCGCGGTCGGGTTTCGATAATGAAAAATGCGTTCCTCATAATTTCGCAGCACCAGCTCGTTTTCAGTATGTGATAGGACGTAATTAGGTTGTAGCGGAACCTTGCCGCCACCATGAGGTAGGTCTATCACAAACGTGGGAATAGCCAACCCTGATGTATGTCCGCGCATGCCTTCAATTATCTTTATACCCACTTCTACAGGTGTGCGTAAGTGCTCAGTTCCTTGGACCTCGTCGCACTGGAAAAGATAATAAGGGCGGACTTTTATTTTGAGGAGCCCGTGGCATAATTTCATCTGAGCTTCAACGGTGTCGTTTATGCCGCGCAGCAGCACTGACTGGTTGTTCACCGGGACACCGCTTCGCAGCAAACGGTCACAAGCTCTGGCAGTTTCGGGAGTTATCTCCCGAACATGATTGAAATGTGTATTAAGCCATATTGGTCCGTACCTGGACAGCATATTGCATAGCTGTTCATCTATGCGCTGGGGTAGAACTACCGGAAATCTGGTGCCAATGCGGATGATTTCCACATGTTTTATCTCTCTTATTCGACGGATGACATTCTCAAGGTGGCGGGTCGAAAGAGTAAGCGGGTCACCACCGGAGATGATGACATCCCTGATAGACTTGTGTTGGCTTATATAGTTTAGGATGGCATTGATTTCAGCCGGGGTTAGCACCCAACCGCCGTTTCGCCATTCTCTTTTGCGGGTGCAGTGTCGGCACAAAACCGGGCAAATGTCTGTAAGCACCAGAAGTATCCGATCAGGGTAGCGATGTACTAGTCCGGGAATTATGGTATCCTCTTTTTCACCCAGTGGGTCTTCTTCGCCCACTGTCCCCATAGTCATTTCCAACGTAGAAGGTATGGCCTGTTTTCTTATCGGGTCATCAGGGTCATCAGGGTTAATTAAGGATAGATAATAGGGAGTTACTGACAGGGGATAGCGCATGGTTACTAACTTGAGTTGAGCTTGTTCTTCGGCAGAGAGAGGGATAAATTTGGCGAGTTGTTCGATGCGGGTGATTCTGTTTCGAAACTGCCACATCCAGTCATTCCAGGCGCTGTCTGGTACATTTCCAAAGAACCTGGACCTGGTTGTGGCAACCTTATCCGGAGGTTCCTCCTCCAGTTCGTCAGAGATACTGCGTTTACTTGGAGGTTCTTCTTCAGGATCGCTGCTACCGCAGTTTTCCAAGTAGCATTGCTCTGACTGGTTCAAACTTTGGCGTTTAAGTCGTACCAATGATTTCACTTTTGTTTCTTTTCCCTCCATTGTAAAAATGCCCGATTTAGCTAGTTTATACCAATTGGTTGTGTTTACATTGTTCGTTTTATCTCCTTTCATCGCTTGTTCTTGCGATATTCAGGAATCGCTTGTCTTGAACCTGTTTCCATGTTATAATCTATATGAAATAAATTTCTTGACTTAATTGTACATCCTCCATTAGGGTTGTCAAGGGGTTTTAGCCTTTGACAAAAATTTTTTTGAAAATTATTTTTTGGAAGTAACAGGGTTGATTTTGGAAAGGAGGTGTAATTATGCCAGGATGGAAATTTGTAACCAATCATACTTTGGTACTTTGCCAGATTGCTCAGCAACCACGGATTACCATCAGGGAGCTCTCCCTGACTATAGGCATTACTGAGAAGGCGGTACACAGGATAATCACTGATTTGGAAGCTGATGGTTATATTACTAAGATAAGAGAAGGCAGACGTCTGAGGTATCGCATTAATCCCGATTTATCTCTTCGCGATGAGATGCTGCAAGACAAGGCAGTGGGTGACCTTCTGGAGGTACTTGGCTGGAAAAGACGACGTCGCCCCGCTCAGAAAGAAGAGCTCGCTGTTGCCGGCTAGAAAATAAGATTGTAAACACAAAAATCAGCTGGGAACCAGCTTTGTTCTTAGTGAACTTTACCTCTGGCGAGCGAGGCAAATATTCCTCCGAAGCAAAGAGCGGCGAAAACGATGAACGACGTTCTCATGCTTTGCTGCATAAGCTGAGCGTATTCAGGCGTATTCTGGGCAATCCCGATGTACAGGCTAACTATCAGCATAGCTACTCCCATACTGAACGACATGCCAATTTGGCGCATAGTTGACAACATGGCTGAAGCCACGCCATAAGCCATCTTTGGTGCCGAACTCATCACGGCGTTCGTATTGGGAGATGAGAAAAAGGCAAAGCCTAGCCCCATCAGAATCAAATTGGCTATGATGAGCGCTAGAGCAGTCTCTTTGCCTAAGAAAATGAACTTGACAAGTCCTATGGTCGTTAATACCATTCCTGCCGAGGCTATTATCCTTGGTTCGATCCTGTCTGAAAGCCTGCCCGCTAGCGGTGAAAAAATAGCCTGAGTAGCAGGCATGGCAACCAAAATTAGCCCAGCTTCCTGTGAGTTAAATCCTCTAATGTCCTGCAGATAAAGGCTTATTAACAGAGACACAGCCCATGTAGCACTGTAGTTAATTAGCGCCGCCAGGTTGGAAAAGGTAAAAGTCTTATTATTTCTGAACAGACTCATATCCAGGATTGGGCTCATTGTTTTCATTTCCCATTTCACAAACGCCGAAAGTCCCAAGACGCCTCCCAAAATTGAGCACATTCCCAGCCACCTTTCTGAGCTCTCTTTGAGGAGAGTGAAACCGTATATTAACGCTGCAAGCCCAAGGCTATACATTACAGACCCGACAATATCGAATCTCGCTCCTTTTGCTCCAGTCCACTCCCCTTTCAGCTTCCATAGGACGATGCCGATAACTATTAGCCCCAGGAACGCAGTCGAGAAGAATATGCTTCTCCAGCCCAGATAGTGTGTAAGTGTTCCCCCTAAGACGGGACCTAAAGAAAGGCCAGTGTATGTTACTGCGACATTTATTCCCAGAACTCTTCCCCTCTCGTTGGGAGGAAATACGGTCGTAAGTAATGCTATTGTTGTTCCTGCCAGCATAGCGCCGCCAATTCCTTGGAAAATACGGCAAAGAATAAGGATGTTAGCGGAACTTGCCATCCCAGCAAAAAAGGATGAGATTGTGAAAATAACTATGCCACAGCTGAAAATCTTCTTTCTGCCATATATATCGGCTACTCTGCCGAAGGGAACAAGAAAGGTTGCTGAAGACAGAAGGTAAGCTGTAGGAATCCAGAACAAGGTAACCGTATCGAGTAATAGCTCCTTTCTGAGCGAAGGCAGAGCAATATTCACCGCGGAGCCCGTGAAGGGGAAGAGAAACGAAGCCATGGTGGCGACAAGAAGTATGGCTCTCCTGGTGGCACTATCGCTCATAGGGACGTTCACAATCTGCAAGTTTAGCTTATTTGTGGCCGACTTCGCCAGTTCCCGTTGTCACATAACTCAGACCGAGAGGGATTTGCCTTAGCTAGATTATCGTTGTAAACTTCTAGCTCTCTATACGAGGTCACAGTAGATGGCGAAAAGGTTCTCAACCAGGACTGGCGCTACTCAGTTGCTGATTGGGGTGGTTGTCAGTTTGATAGTACTTAAGGTAGTCGTCGGTTGGCTCACTGGTAGCATCAGTGTATTAGCCCAGGTTGCCGATAGCTTACTAGATTTATTTGCCGCCATAATTACCCTCTCGGCTATTCGTATTGCGATTAAACCAGCTGATGTTGAGCATCCATACGGTCATGGCAAGGTCGAGGATATTGCAGGAGTTGGTCAGGCGATCCTCATCTTCATCGCAGGTGGATTGATAATCTATTCGGCGGTAAGGCGGATAATAGAACGTTCCAGCATCGAACTAGCTGAAGCTGGAATAATAGTGATGGTTGTTTCCATAGTGGTAAGTATCTTTCTCTCCCGACATCTAATGAACATTGCCCGAACTACCGCCTCGGTCGCCTTGGAAGCTAATGCGCGTAATATTGCCAGTGATGTGTACTCGGCTTCAGCTGTCCTAGTAGGGCTGGCACTTGTCCGAATTACTGGAGTCAATACAATTGATTCCGTAATCGCTATTGGGGTGGCTGTTTACATCTTGAGGATAGCTTTTGATGCGATGCGTAAGCCAATGTCTGGATTGCTTGACGAAAAGCTGCCTCCTGCACAACAAGCGGTTATTGAAGCCTGTCTAAGTAAGCATAGTCAGGAGGTATTTGGTTATCATGCGCTGCGGACACGTCGGGCAGGAAGCCAGAGTTATATAGATCTCCATTTGGTGATGCTCGGAGACATTAGTCTGGAGCAGGCCCACCAAATATGTGACCAGATTGAAGGTGAAATACAAGGTGTGCTCCGGGAAGCTAGTGTAACCATACATACTGAGCCCTGCAATAGTGAATGTGCTCAATGCTCAGCTATCTGCTCCAAACGCCGAACCAGCTAGTTACTGTGCAGGTTTGGCGCACAAAGCCAGCTTTTCCACCTTAAGATGGGTGTTTCGCTTTAGTGTGGCTACTTGGGAGATTTTGCGGCTCTGGCTCTCTTGGAGATAGCGTCCTTGTATATCCTCGCTAGGCTCTTGCCATGCTGGAGCATCTTGGATTTCTCTTTGGCTCGGCGTCTTTCTCTTCGTTCCTGCCTGGTTTCCCTAATAAGCCTGTTTCTCTCTGAGGATTCTTCGTTCACCACTTAACCTCGTACGAACCAAGGATGAAATCGAGGTCTCCTTGAAAAGCGAAAAGTTTTTCCCGCGGAAGCAAAGTGTCATCTGCATCAAGAAGCATCTTTGTTTCGCCTTGGGTCGAGCCTAAAATATGGATGTTGCCGCATTCCTTCTGGTGCTTCTCTTGGTCGGCTTGTGTTCTCAATGACAGCGTGGTACGTGATTGGGTGTCGCCACTGGGAAGGGCGTATGTCTGTGACTCAGCTTCCACAACTATGAGCCCTTGCTTCTGTAATAAGCTGCGTACCTCATCGCAAAGCATACCGGGATTCAAGCCTCGATAAGTCTTCTTAACTTGGATCGTCATTTGTTCACCCGCGAATATTGTAGCACTTTCCTATCTTGATTTCACCGCCCGTATGATATAATCAAGAATCGGTATGAAAAAGGAATTGATGGAAATCCTAGCCTGTCCCGTGTGCAAAGGGGATTTAGAGCTTAAGGTGAATGAACAAAAGGGGGACGAAATAGTTACAGGTTCCCTTTATTGCGCCAAATGCAAGTATTCTTATCCCATTGTGGATACGATTCCTAATTTGTTGCCGCCAGAACAACAGGCTTAACTCAAGGGGAATAGACCACGCCTGTCGTAGGCGATTCCCAGACCTCTACATTCACCAATTCCACTGAAGACCGGGCAAAGCGAGCTCGTAACGCCTTATATATGGTAGCAGCGATATTCTCGCAAGAAGGGCCGAGCTTATCAAGCGGCGGTACATCGTTGAGGCACGTATGATCGAACCTCGCTAGAATTTCCCGCAGGTGCTGCTTGAGCTGGGCAAAATCATAAGCTAAACCCGTCTCATCGAGCTTCTCGGCTTGGAAACGTGCTACTACCTTGAAGCGATGACCATGTAGCTGCTCACATTTTCCATGGTAGTTTGGCAGGTAATGGGCAGCGTCAAAGTGTTCTTCCACAAATAGCTGATACATTGAATCCTCCTGTGTATTTTCGTACTCCCTTTTGACCCTT
Source organism: Chloroflexota bacterium (assembly GCA_036834125.1). Classification (GTDB taxonomy): domain Bacteria; phylum Chloroflexota; class Dehalococcoidia; order GIF9; family AB-539-J10; genus RBG-13-51-36. The sequence goes on from DAITOK010000002.1 coordinate 19,740, forward strand.
CACAGCTTTACATAACTGAGCAACGCTCTGGCGCAGCTTGGGATGAACCAAATCTGGGGCAATTTCCGCCAATGGTATAAGCACAAAAGCTCGCTTGTGCAGACGAGGGTGCGGGATAGTCAAGTCTTTCGTTTCCACAATCCTATCATCGTAGAACAGAATATCTATATCTATAACACGAGGGGCGTTAGGGAAGCTTGGTACTCTGCCCATTTTGATTTCAACATCCTTGGCGAAGCGATAAAGCTCTTCAGGAGATAAGTTAGTGGTAATTCGACATACCATATTCAGGAACAGTGGTTGCTCTTTATAGCCCACCGGCTCAGTTTCATAGATGGCTGAAAGTTCCTCCACTTCTGCTTTGTGTGAGAGAAGTGTTAGAGCATGGCGGAGGTTTTCTTCCCGTTTTCCCAAGTTTGAGCCTAGGCCAAGGTAGACGGTAGCCAATCCTTTATAGACCTCTCACGATGGCATCACTCATTTTGCACACGCGTGCCATCTCCTTGACATCGTGCACTCGAACGATATCCACACCTTTAGCAATGCCCAAAGCTATGGTGGCTGCTGTTCCTTCCAGCCTGTGGTCGCTAGGGGGAATGAACACTACTTCTTTTGCTCTCTGTTCAGGAGTTAAATCGAGCACCCAGCCGATAAAGGACTTGCGTGAGCTACCGAGAAGAATAGGCCTGCCCAGCGTCTTGAGTTTATCCAGACGCTGCAGTATCTCTAGATTTTGCGCCTGCGTCTTGCCGAACCCTATGCCGGGGTCAATAATGATGTTCTCCCAGAGCACCCCGGCTGTCAGCGCTTGCTGGATAGCTCTTTTTAGGTCGGCAATGACCGTGGGCATGATATCCTGACAAGGAGAATCTCTCTGATTGCTCATTAGAACAACGGGTATCCCTTTTTGAGCAGCTAACTCAGCTAACTTGGACTCCTTCTTCAACCCCCAGATATCGTTTATCATGCTGGCTCCGGCATCCAAAGCCTGGCGGGCAACTTCTAGCTTATAAGTATCAATACTCAACGGCACTGATACTTCTTTAGCCAGCTTTTTTACAACGGGAATCACTCGCTGTAGTTCTTCGTCTATGGAAATGGGGGTTGAGTTAGGACGAGTGGATTCCCCGCCGATGTCAATAATGTCAGCGCCCTCCGAGATCAATCGTTTAGCTCTGGCTACCGCTTCCTCGGCATCGGTTATACCATCGCCAGAAAAGGAATCTGGCGAAACATTTATTACCCCCATAATGTAGGTGCGTTTGCCCCATTGAAAAATGCTCTTGCCACATCGGGTAGAGCCTAAGCTGTTAGTTTTGTATCTAGGCACGTTATTGATTATAGCAGAAGGAAGCGATTAAAATAGGGAGCAATTAGGTGTTAGTATTTGGACTTGAGCTGTCCATTTGTTTAGAGCGTAGACATTAGGATTTCTGGTCTATATGGGCAAGACATTAGCGGAGAAAATTCTGGGTCTTAAATCGCAGGGCGAAGCAAAAGCTGGGGATGTCGTGATTGCTGATGTAGATTGGGTTTTCGTCCAGGATACCACTGGACCTCTTACCGTAAGGCAGTTCAAAGAGAGTGGCTTTGAAGCTCTAGCCAAGCCACAGCGGACAATAATATTCCTCGACCACGCCGCCCCCAGTCCGGCTCAGCAACTTTCTAATGACCATATTCTGTTACGTCGTTTTGCAGAGGAGAAGAACTGCCGAATTTACGAGGTCGGCGATGGCGTATGTCATCAGTTGATGGTGGAGAATTTTGCTAGTCCCTGGGATGTCATTGTCGGTGCCGATTCTCATACTGTGACTGCCGGTGCTTTAGGAGCTTTCGCCACAGGCATGGGTTCCAGCGACGTTGCTGTAGCTATGGCTTTGGGCAAAACCTGGTTCCGAGTGCCAGAAGCTTTCCTCATTGAACTTAATGGCGCCTTTCCTCGAATAGTTGGTGCTAAGGACTTAATCCTGTATCTAATTGGACAGATCGGCGCTGACGGAGCCAACTACAAGGCTTTAGAGTTCAGCGGCAAGGCTTTGTCTAAAATAAACATGTCTCAGCGTCTCACTATTGCCAATATGGCTATAGAGGCTGGAGCTAAGGCGGGCTTGTTTCCCGCCGACAAAGTTACACAGACTTTTCTCAGAGAACATGGTCGAGATAAAAACTGCCAACCGCTGTATCCCGATGCTGACGCAAACTACGAACGGGTTATCCGTGTGAATCTCGACCAGCTCGAACCCGTGTTATCTTTTCCCCATGCTGTGGATGATGTCCGTCCTGTTAGCCAGACAAAAGGAGTGAAAGTACAACAAGCATTCATTGGTACTTGTACCAATGGGCGTGTGGAAGATTTAGCTGTAGCCGCAGCGATTCTCAAGGGCAGAAGGAGACATCCTGCTACTAGATTGCTCATAGCGCCAGCTTCGAGGCGGGTGCTACTTCAAGCTATGCAAAAAGGTTATATCCAGACTCTGGTGGAAGCTGGGGCGACGATCCTCCCGCCGGGTTGTGCTGCTTGTCTGGGTCTTCACCAAGGGGTGCTGGGAGACGGTGAGGTTTGCGTTTCTACTGCCAATCGTAACTTTAAGGGCAGGATGGGCAACCCTGAGGCTATGATATACTTGGCTAGCCCGGCTACAGCTGCCGCCTCAGCTTTGACAGGCGAAATTACCGACCCGCGGGAGGTAATATAAAACTGAAAATGCAAAGAGCAAAGGTTTTGCACTTTGATTTGTCATTTTGATTTTTAATCTTGGATTTTTGATTTCAGAGATGGTGACAGTGCCAGACTTAATAATCAAGGGTAAAGCGATTAAGCTAAGGGATAATATCTCCACAGATGATATCATCCCGGGAAGGTTTGCCCATCTCAGGAGTAACCTGCCTGAACTTGCCAAACATGTTCTGGAAGATGCCATGCCGGGGTTTGCTGCTAGAGCCAAAGCTTTAGCGGAAGGCGAAAACAAGGCAATTCTTGTGGCAGGCAAAAATCTTGGGCTGGGTTCCAGTCGGGAGCATGCCCCAGTGGTCATCAAAATGTCCGGCGTGGGTGCTATTTTAGCCAAATCGGCAGCACGCATCTTTTTCCGCAACGCTATTAACCAGGGTCTGCCGGTCTTGCTCTGCGACACCGATAAAATCGGCGATGGTGATGAGCTGACGATAAATGTAACCAGTGGGGTGATTGTTAATTTGACCCGTGGTATCAGCTTGGTCTGTGGTAAGATGCCCTCCATAATGTCCGCCATTTTGCAAGAAGGTGGGCTTATCCCCTATATACAGAAGCATAAAGGTTTTGTTATTACAAGCTAATTTCCCTATTCCTTGTTAGAGAGATTAAGGTAAAGGTAGTAGCTATTATGAAGTACAAGGTGACTTTTATCCCTGGAGATGGTATAGGTCCAGAAGTGGCTGAGGCAACACAACGGGTGCTGGAAGCTACGGGAGTCAAGTTTGAATGGGAGACTGTAATCGTAGGTAATGAGGCTCAGGAAAAATTCGGCACACCTCTCCCTGACCAGGCTCTCCAATCCATAAGGAAGAACAAGCTTGCTCTGAAGGGACCGGTGACCACGCCCATAGGGACAGGCTTCCGCAGCGTCAATGTCGCTTTGAGACAGACCTTAGACCTCTATGCCTGCCTTCGCCCCTGCAAGGTTTACCCCGGGATAAGAAGTCCGTTTCGGGATGTAGATATAGTAGTGGTCAGGGAGAACACCGAAGACCTCTACGCTGGCATCGAGTTTGCTCAAGGCGATGCAAGAACCCGGAGATTGCTAGATTTAGCACGCGAAACCACAAACAAGAAACTAAATGAAGACTCGGCGATCAGCCTGAAAGTTATATCAGAGCGAGCCAGTCAGCGGATTGTCAAGTTTGCTTTTGAGTATGCCCGCAAGAATGGTCGAAGGAAGGTAACTGCTGTTCATAAAGCTAACATACTCAAATTCTCTGACGGGCTTTTCCTGGAAACTGCTCGCGAAGTTGCTAAGGAGTATAAGGACATAGAATTTAACGATATGCTGGTGGATGCCACCTGTATGGAATTGGTCAGGAAGCCCCACATGTTTGATGTGCTCGTGTTGCCCAATTTATATGGCGATATAATTTCCGACCTCTGTGCTGGGCTGGTCGGTGGGCTCGGGATGGCGCCGGGTGCTAACATCGGTGATGAAATAGCCGTCTTTGAACCCACTCATGGCAGCGCGCCAAGGTACGCGGGACAAAATAAAGTCAATCCCATGGCTATGATGCTCTCGGGAGTCATGATGTTGCGGTATCTGGGTGAAAAAGAGAGTGCCGATAGATTAGAAACTGCCATAGCTGAAGTCATCGCCGAAGGGAGAAACCTCACCTATGATTTGAAACTCGACCCCTCTACCGCCGTCGGCACCAGCCAGGTCGCCGACGCCGTCATCGCTAGACTGGAACGCTAACCAGAAGCGACCCGTGTTTTGACTTCGCTGGGTGTTACAAGCTACCATATCAGCTAGTTGGAGTAGTTTTTTCACCTGCACCGAGCTAATTCTATGTCAAAACTACAGGAAATTTTGCACAAGAAAAGAAAAAGGGAAGAAAAGTTGAAGTCTTCTCTAACCTTGGTCACAAGGCAGCTAAGGGACCTTGGAGCATTAAAGATTATCCTTTTTGGCTCGCTGGCAGAAGAGGATGTAGATGTATTCAGCGATCTCGATTTACTGGTAATCATGCCACCCGAAAAGAGTGGAAAGGAATGGATGAGGTCGCTCTATGAGAATATAGATTTGGGGATTGCGTCTGACATTGTTGTCTATAACCAAGAAGAGTGGCAGGAAAACCTACCAACGAGCAGCTTCTTAAGAAGCATATTAGATTCGGGGAAGATTGTTTATGAAAAAAGGTTATAAAGAAGAATCCTTAAGATGGCTTACCCAAGCTAAGGACGAGTTTGCGGACGCTGAAGAGCTAAGGAAGAGAGGAAGATTTTATCTTGCCCTTTTCCATTTTCAACAAGCCACGGAAAAGGCTTTCAAAGCATATCTGTATCTCAAAGTTAAATCTATAGAGGTATTTCATACACATTCTATAGACGAGCTTGTCAAAATGGCGGTTGAGATAGATTCAGATTTCAAAAAAGTTGTCGCGGCTAAGAAGCTGGACAGGTATTATATTCCGACTCGCTACCCTAATAGCTTGCCCGGCGGAATACCGTCACGATATTTCGATGACCCCGAAGAAGCTCAAGAAGCAATGCGACTGGCGAAAGAGACTATTGACCTAATCGAAAAGAAATTGGAGGAAGCATAACTTGCCCAGAAACAAGGTCGCCGAGTTGGCTCTTTTTCCTCCTAGTGCTGAGGTTAATAAACAAGGTCATGTTGTTATCGGCGGTTGTGATGTGGTGGAGTTAGTCAAAGAGTTCGGCACGCCACTCTATGTTTTTGATGAGCTCACCCTTCGCGAGAAGTGCCGTGAATTTAAACAGGAATTTGGCAAGCGCTATTCTAACACTTTTGTCATCTACGCCTTCAAAGCTTTCTCAAATAGAGCTCTGGCTGTGATACTGAAGGAAGAAGGGCTGGGGCTGGATGTTGTGTCAGGTGGAGAACTGAGTATTGCCCATTCCGTGGAATTTCCTATGGACAAGGTCTATTTCCATGGCAATAACAAGTCGCCGGACGAGTTGAAGTTAGCTCTGGATTGGGGCGTGGGCAAAATTGTGGTGGATAATTTCTACGAACTGGGACTACTCAACCAGCTGGCTAAGGTGAGAAAGAGCAAACAAGATATCTTGCTTCGCGTCACCCCAGGGGTGGATCCTCACACTCATCAATATACTACTACAGGTACGATAGAGAGCAAATTTGGCTTTCCTTTAGCGACCGGGCAGGCTGAGGAAGCTGTGAAACAGGCTGTGTCAGCCTCCAATATTAACCTCTTAGGTTTGCATTTCCATCTCGGTTCTCCGGTGTCCGAGGTCAAGCCTTATGAGCTGGCTATAGAGCTTGTGCTCAGCTTTGCTCAGGAAATGAAGGGAAAGTTTCGTTTGGACCTTAGAGAGTTCGACATCGGTGGCGGATTTGCTGTTCCTTATACTCTGGATTCTCGAGCACCAACCATCTCTGAGTATGCTAAAGGCATAACTGGTAAACTAAACAGGGTTGTTTCGAAGCTGGGGTTGAGTCATCCTCGGCTGGTTATTGAACCGGGAAGAGCGGTCGTCGCCCAAGCGGGCGTAGCGCTATACAGGGTAGGGGCAATAAAAGACATACCAGGTGTAAGGAAGTACATTTGTGTTGATGGTGGTATGAACGACAATATTCGCCCGGCGCTTTATGGCGCCAAGTATGAGGCGTTGGTGGCTAACAAAGTTTTGAATGCCGAGAAAGAGATAGTGACAATTGCTGGCAAGCTCTGCGAGTCTGGTGACATCCTGGTGAAGGATAAGAGCCTGCCTTCTGTGCAGCCTGGTGACATCATTGCTATCCCGGTTTGTGGTGCTTATTGCATCCCTATGTCTGGCAATTATAACGCCTTGCCTAGACCAGCTATACTCATGGTCAAAGATGGAGAGGCGCGTCTGATTCGCCGCCGAGAAACTTACGAAGATTTGCTGAGGCTGGATGTGATTTAGCATGTGGCAGGTCGTGGGACAGGAAAAACTTGTATCTTTGCTGGATTATAGTGTTCGGACCAATTCTATAGCCCATGCCTATCTTCTCGTAGGGCAGCGGCATGTCGGCAAGGGGACTCTAGCTACGAATCTGGCTCAAGCTCTGAATTGCGAAGGTTCGGAGCCACCTTGCGGGCAATGTCGTTCCTGCCAACGTATCTTAGAAGGCAAGCACGCTGATGTTACCCTGATTAGATTGGATTCCAGAACGGAGATTGGCATTGATGATATTCGTGAACTACAACGCTTAGCCAATCTACCACCTTACGAAGGCAAATATAAGATATTTATCATTAATGATGCTGAATATCTATCTACGGAAGCGGCAAATTCTCTGCTTAAGATACTAGAAGAACCGCCGCCGAAGGTGGTTTGGCTTCTACTGGCGGCTGAGGAAGAGCGTCTTTTGCCCACGGTTGTCTCGCGCTGTCAGCGATTGGAATTGAAGCCTGTGCCATCGCAGCAAATATATGAGGTGCTGGTCAATTCCCATAAAGTTGACGCCGATAAAGCCAAGCTTTTAACTCGCTTATGCCGTGGTCGTCTAGGCTGGGCAGTCTCAGCTTTGACCGATGACGCTATATTAGAGCAAAGAACCCGCAGAATAGATAGGATAGCTTCCTTGTTAGATGCCAACTTAGAGCAGAGATTTGCCTACGCTCAGGAATTAGCCAATCAGTTTAGTGAGAATAGAAAAGCTGGGATGGAAATAATGGAGGTCTGGTTTGATTGGTGGCGCGATTTAATGCTTATGAAAAGTGGCTGCCCTGACGCTATCACTAATGTAGATTACGTGGCAATTCTGGAGAAACAAGTCCAAAAGTTAAGTGTGAGCCAGATTAAAAAGTTTCTGTCCGATCTATGCTTATTACGAGAAGTGGTGTCCAGGAATGTGAATCCTCGTTTGGCGTGGGAATGGCTTGTGCTCAATTTACCTAGGATGCAAGCTGTTGAGCACTCACGGAAGCTAGGAACAAAAGCTTCGAGAAATCAGGGTTTATAATATATTTCGATGGCTAAGATAGTTGGAGTTAAGCTTCGCCCCAGAGGCAGGTTGTTTCACTGTGATGCTGGTGAGATGCAGCTTCAGGTAAACGACTATGTAGTGGTGGATACAGGACAGGGTCTGCAAGTGGGCAAGGTAGTTACTCTTAAAGTGCCCCAGCAATCAGGTAACCATTTTGTGACATTTGTTCGCCAAGCGACAGCCGAGGATTTAGAAAAAGCTCAACAGGACCTGGAACGGGAAGCTCTAGGCAAGTGTAAGGAGAAGGTGGCGCAACTTGGCTTGAATATGAAGCCGCTTGTGGCTCGGTGTGATTCCAAAAACGAGCGTGTGACTGTGTTCTTCTGTGCTGAGGAAAGGGTGGATTTCCGAGACTTAGTGCGGCAGTTAAGCCAAGCCATGGAAACGCGGGTGGAGCTAAGGCAGGTGGGGGCTAGGGATGAGGCTAAGCTCTTGGGTGGTATTGGCAGGTGTGGCTATCCTTTGTGCTGTCAAAGGGTTCTTACCAGCTTTAGCTCAGTATCTATTAAGATGGCTAAGGAGCAAGACTTGGCACTGAATCCTATGAAGATATCCGGCGCCTGCGGCAAGCTTCTTTGCTGTCTGGCTTATGAGGCTAAAGAATACGCAGAAGTGAAAAAGAAGATGCCCAAGCTCAAACAGGAAGTACTAACACCCTGGGGGAAAGCCACCGTGATCGGCACAAACGTACTTAAGGAAACGGTAATAGTTCAGTTGCAAGATAGTGAAGCGCTTAAAGAAGTATCCCTGAAAGACTTAGCTTATCCAGAAGGGAAGTAGTAGTTTTTCTCAAGCGCTAGTCGAACTTAGAGCGTATTAAGCAACAAAGCTAATTCAAAGTAGGCAGATATTTTTGCCATTCTTCATGGCTATGGAGGAGGTGGTAGGGGATGAAGAAGCCGTTATTGCGTGGAGGACGTGGCTGGCGCAGTAGCTTCATTCTGGCTTCTTCTGGTGTGCGTCCGCCCTTGCGCCTATTGCAAGGAATACAGGCACTGACTACGTTGTCCCAGTCGTGTTTCCCACCCCGCCGACGCGGGATGACATGGTCTAATGTAAGTTCCTTAGTTTGCCGACCGCAGTACTGGCAAGTATATTGGTCACGACTAAATACCTCAGAACGGCTCAATTTTTTCTGATGCCGAGGATGGCTGACCAGATAGACAAGTCGGATTACTGAAGGTATCGGAAGCACAAGGTTAGTTGAGTGGATCTCTCCGCGTCCATTCTCCAGGACTTCGGCTTTGCCGCGAAATACCAGCACTATAGCTCGGCGCGTGCGACACAGATTCAGAGGCTCGTAGCTCTGATTAAGGACTAGCACCGGACTATCTATCATCACCATATCTATTTAGGACGCTGTCTCCTTAGTTTTGGCTATTTTAGCAAGGCTTTCCGACCAATGCAATTATCCTGTAACCCCTCATTCGATATCAGGTTCTGTTCCAAAGGATGATGGGCACAGAGACTGACCTTATATTGACCGCCGCAGCAGCAAGGAGACAAAAGCAGGGAAAGGCGACTATGCTAAAATTGCCATTGATGGCATACATTATCCGTCCTATGAAGTATGAGGATATTCCCCAGGTGGTCCAGATTGATAGAGAGACTTTCCCAGGTGAGTGGGTGTTTCGCTCTCAGTCAGCATATAGGCAAGACCTTAATAATCCTTCTATCCGCTATATAGTGGCTTGTAAACGGGACGGAGTGTCAGAACCAAAAGGTCAAGTGCGGCAAAAGTTGCCTTGGTTCAAGCGGCTCTTTGTCCGCGGGCAACAGCCTGTTGACAGCTCTCAAGAAATAGTCGGTTTCTCCGGCTTTTGGATGCTGTTGAGGGAGGCACATCTCATAACCATAGGCGTTAAGGAAAGCTATCGCCGTCTTGGCATAGGGGAAGGCTTACTCATCGCCACAATCGAGCTAGCGCAGACATTGAATGCCAATGTGGTTACTCTGGAGGTGCGTGCCTCTAACACAGTGGCTCAAGGACTTTATAAAAAATATGGCTTTCAAGTGGTGGGGAAGCGTCGGCGGTATTACACGAGCGACGGAGAAGACGCTATAATTATGAGCACGGAGAACATTACCTCTCCAGCATTTCAAGCATTTTTTCAGCAGGCGAAGATAACCTATCTTCAAAGACATCCTGATGTTCTCAGAGAGGTGCGCTAGCCATATTTGTTCAGTATAGCCTTGAAGGAATCTGTAACAAAACCGAGCTGTTGCCTGTCGGCAGCGAAGGTGGAAAGCTTGAAAGACCTGGCTAAGCCTGGCTGTGGTCCCCAGATGCCCCTCTCTTTTAGTTCTTTGTAAAGGAAATAACCTCTCTCTCGAACCTTCTTAGAGATTTCGTAAAGCACAGGAGCATCGAAGTGCAACAAATCGTGTCTGTGCGGCTTTTCCCCTAGCTGCTGGAAACCCAGCTTCTCAAGCTCTGCCGAAAACCATTGTGCCTTGGATACCTGGTCATCCCATTGATTCACTCTTTCCTGTACATAAGGAAAGGAAGCCATGAGGGTTATCAGAGGCACTCCCCTTACGCTACAGCCTAGAAGCTCGACGTCTTTGTTGCTATATTTGCCGGATTTCTTCAATACTATCTCTTCCCATTTCCTCTTCATTCCCAATACCCCGACGGGTCCGGCTGAAGCCATGCTCTTGTGTCCACTGCCAATAATGAAGTCGGCGTTGACATCCTTCATATTTATAGGCATCCTGCCTACAGCATACGCCCCGTTAAGAACGTAAGGGGTGTTGTATTCTTGAGCGATTTCGCCTAATCTCTTGGCATCAGGCAAATTGCCATAATTGCCGTCGGGATAGGTCAGCAGGATGAGTTGGGGTGCATATTGTTTGATGAGCGGTGCGTAGTCGTTGACATCAATCTTGAATTCGGGAGGTCCAGAGTTGGGTACCTCGATGACATTTAGCCCGACCCTTTCTGCAGCCACAATTGTGGAGTAATGCCTGTTGGCATCAACGAGGATGGAATCTCCGGGCTTGGCTAGAGAATGCATGACCATAAACTTAGCTTCTCTGGCTCCGTGGGTTATGGTGGCAACATCACAGCCCAGGAATTGTGGTAACAGTTCCTGGACAAAATCCCTTATCGGGGGATTGGTTACATTACATAAACTACCTTGGCAAAAGTCGCATACAGAATATCCATCAGCAAATTCAGCTAACGCCGCTCTGGCAGCCTCGGTGAGTACGCCACCTGTCTGAAGAGGCATGAGGTTAATAAGCCCTTTGTGCTCTCTGCGCAACTCATTGAGCTTTTGTAGTGACTTACTGCTTTTCTGGTCCATCTTTCCCGACAGAGAGGTGTGTTTCTCACAATTTCTTAGCTTCTATGGTCACAAATACAGGACCGCCGACTCCGATCTTCTTCCGTTGTCCTTCAATATAATGTCTAACAGATTCGGGGATCTGCAAGTTAATATCGGAGAGATGCCTGACCATCTTTACTTGATAGGTCAGGTTTTCGTTGCTGTTTTCTATAGCCGAGGCAGCGCCCATGGCTATAGCACGCATATAGTTTATCCCGGTGTATAGACCGGAAGGAGTAATGTCGCTATAAATGGTGCCATTAGCCACACAAACCTCATTGAAACCAGCCGGACCGATTAGTCTCTTGCCCGGTTCCCTCTCTACGATTTTGACTTCAATAGATTTATCCTGCCAGGCTAGAAATTCACAGGGAGCAATCTCATCTTTATATTTTTGGGCGGTTTCCTCAATAGCCTGGGCGATTTTCAACCCCCGGGCTGTCTGAGGGCTGGCGATATAGCTAACAGATTTAGCTATATCCTCGTCAGAATATTCTGTAATAGAGAATTGAGGATATGCTAGCTTCCTCACGTCGTTTACTTCGTAAATAAGCATTCCCAATCGCTCAATACCAAAGCCGGCATTAAACACAGGATATTTGATATCGAAATTAGCCAGGGCCACAGGCGAATACATGCCAATGTCAGCTATCTCCAGCCAGCTTTCTTTATGCTTGACAAAAACCTCCTGCTCCTGCCCCGGCGCATAATATTTGGACGTGGCTATCTTGGTCTCAAATTTGATGTCGGGAAAACCATATTGCAGCATGATCTTTTTGGTCATCGCTTGGCCAGCTTCCAGAGACATCTCAGGGTCCATAATCACGATGGATGCGGAGTGGTGGACCCGCAGATGATGGGCATCCTCTCTTTGCTCATTGCGATATCTGGGACCTACTGAGAATAAAGCTACTGGGAAGCTGGCTTTGTCTTGCAATGCCGCCAGGGTATGAAACCAAGTAGCTGTCATGTGACTTCTCAAGGTTTTGTTGGTGGGCACTGGCTTTAATTCTTTTATCTCAGGGAAAACCTTGTCCAGGAGCTCTGTCGCTTGGTAATCAGTGATGCCCAATCCGGCAATGAGCTCCTCGATCAAGTTATCTGCCTCGATTTCCCCCTTTTTGTAGGTTCTTAAAATAGTTTGCAATTTTTCGATGTCCAGTCCTTCGGCTATGTTTTTGATTTCGGCTATTTTCTTGGCGCTCAGACCAATATCAGGGCGAGGTAGCTCTGCCAAATAGAAAGCCCTGTCCAGAATGATGCGGGCTTCAGGACCATATTGTTTGGCCACGTCGGCATCGGGCAAGATTGTCAGGTTCTCGACCTCATCGAAGCCCAGGTCGAGCAAAATCTGGCGCGATTTTTGTATCAATTCGCGAACAAGATGGGGCGTGCCCCTCTTGGTCAGTGAGATTCTGGTGCCGGTGGGAGTCAGCTTGGCTGTAGCTATCCAGGCTTCGGTGAAGTTGCTTTTGGCTTTCGATTTTATTTCGCCAGTGTCGAATATTGCCACAGTGTGAAGTATACCTCAAAGAGCTGTTCTGTTCTATATTGGCATACTCTCAGTCTCTGGACTATCCTGCAAAGAATAGTTCGTCTTTATTACTTTTTAGCTTTCTCTTCCGGCGTGTCCTGCGCCCGCTCCACCACGATAGTGCATTCTGTGACCAATGCCGCGATTGCTCCCAGCGCAGCCAGTACTGGAGCTGCCAAGGCGGTTACCGCAGTCACACCAACGCCTACTGTCAGTGGAATGTCTATCAAGGGACGCCCCTTATGTATTAAACGGACTCTTCTGATATTTCCTTGATGTATCAGCTCCTTGATCTTCTCGACCACTTGACTTCCATCTACAGTGAATTTCTCGGTTGTCATTGTCTTTAACCTCCTTACTTGCTGATGACCTGTAGCAAATATTGTTTTAACATGTTTAGCGCTGCTTCGGCAGCATCTCGCTTATTTTCCTCTCTGTTTCCCGCGAAAATATACTTTTGGCTGAAGCTCTCATCCTCAGCTGCCAAGCCAATATAGAACAGCCCCGGCGGCTTTTCAGGCGTAGCCCCGGAAGGACCAGCAATGCCAGTATCAGAAACGCATATGTCCACATTCAAAAGTTTCCTGCCGCCTCGAGCCATTTCCAGAGCCGTTTGCTCGCTCACGGCACCATAATTTTCAATGGTCTTCCTCTTTACCCTGAGCAAGGCGATTTTTACTTCGTTGCTGTAGGCTACTACCGAGCCCTTGAAGTAATCAGAGCTGCCGGGCACGTTGGTTATCCTATCGGCTATCCTGCCGCCAGTAGCTGACTCCACAGTGCCGATGGTCAAAAGCGTTCCGGTTTTGGCTTGGTATTCTCTTATTAGCCGGGCAATCTCTGCTTCTAACTTTGCCATCGTGGTTAATTCTAGCAGGTTTCCTTGCTATAATTCACTGGTGGCCCAGTTGAGCGATGCGATCACGTTTTTGGGCACCGCTGGTGCCCGATTTGTCGTGATACGCCAGTTACTAGCTTCAGGTGGCGTCTGGCTTCATTTGGGAAACACTCAGATACTTCTAGACCCCGGTCCCGGTTCCTTGGTTCAAGTTGCTAAGAGAAAACTTGACCCCACGAAACTGGATGCTATCATCCTGTCCCACAAGCATTTGGACCACAGTGGAGATATCAATATTATGATTGAAGCCATGACGGATGGTGGGACAAAGAAGCGCGGTAAGGTCTTTGCCCCTGCCGATGCTCTAGAGCAAGACCCCGTTATTTTATCTTATTTGCTCTCTTATCCCGAGAGCATACAAGTCTTGACTGAAGGCGAGTCTTATGAGATTAATGATGTTTCTTTTAAGACCCCCATCAGGCACAAGCATCCCGTGGAAACATACGGCTTTGTCTTCCAAACGCCACGGCATACTTTCTCCTGGATTACCGACACCAGATACTTTGAAGATTTAGCCAGTCATTACCAAGGCGATTTGCTGGTTATCAATGTGGTTCGTCTGAACCCCGGTGCTCCTCTGGACCATCTGTCCCTCCCTGAGGCTAAAAGCATCGTTCAGAAGGTGAAACCCAGGGCGGCAATCCTTACCCATTTTGGCATGACCATGTGGCGGGCTAAACCTTGGGAACTGGCTGAGAAACTGACTCAAGAGACTGGCGTCGCAGTTGTTGCTGCCCGAGACGGGCTTACGTTCGACTTAGCACAACTGTAAGCTCTCTGAAGAGTCAACCTTGCCAGAAATCTTATCCTGGCAAGAAAGCTTTGAGCAAATTCCAGGAAGGTTCGGCTCTTAATTCCCAGATGTACGAGGCATCAACTACATCTGGATTATTGCATTTCCGGCATCCTTTGGTCTTATCTGCCACCTCACGCCTGTTCCACTTTTTCATTATCTCATCGAATGGAGAGGTTCCCACATTTCCGTAAGGGCTGTCATGGTTGAAGCAACTGGATACATTGCCTTCTGGCTTACCGTTATGAAAACGAAAGGCGCATGGCAAACATAAGGAGTCCCCTTCATTAGGTATTTCTGGAGATAGGTTCGAGAATTGTTTATTGGATAGCCTTCGCCCTTTAAGCTAAGCAACTCCCTAGCGACTTGCTGCTCTGACTCTCGGCTATGTCTTGGCGTAATAACCAAACTGCTTGCGAAACCTTGTGCTTTTCTGGCATGCCTGCTGCCCGCCAGCCTATTGTTTTGGCAAAAGAAAAGATTAAGAGCTTCTTGGCAACGACATATTTTCCCAGAGGGTTCCCCCTCAAGTATCGTCTGCGCTGGAGCGTTTCACTTCCGTGTTCGGGATGGGAACGGGTGGTTCCACTCCGCTCAAGTCACCAAGAAGCTCAGTGCTTAAGTATAACCCACTTCATGAAGGTTTTGCAACTTTGTGCGCTGGCTGATCGGGTGACCGGATTGGGGACTCCTTATGGTATAATGACTACAAAACCCTGAGAAGAGGTTTGCTCCTATGGACTGGGGAATGAAAAACCGTCTGGCACAGTTGATTCAAAAGGATGGTCGTTGTCTGTTTCTTCCCGTAGACCATGGCTATTTCCAGGGTCCCATCAAGAAACTCGAAAACCCCGGTAAGACACTGGAGCCTCTATTGCCATACACCGACGGCATTTTCATTACCAGGGGCATGCTCAGGTCGTGCCTCGACCCGGTGAAGACCAAACCAATTATACTCAGGGTATCAGGCGGGGTCAGCATAGCCGGAAAAGACCTCGCTCATGAAGGGATAACTACGTGTATGGAAGAAGCTATCCGGCTCAATGCCGGCGCTGTGGGTATATCTATTTTTGTGGGAAGCGACTATGAGCATGATTCGTTGCTGAATCTGGCTCGGCTTGTTGATGAGGGAGAAAGGTACGGCATACCGGTGATGGCGGTTACTGCGGTGGGTCGGGAACTGGAGAAGCGCGAAGCTCACTATCTTGCTCTGGCGTGTCGTATTGCTGCTGAATTGGGTGCTCGCCTGGTCAAGACCTACTACTGCGACAAGTTTGAGAAGGTTACGAAGGGTTGTCCTGTTCCCATCGTCATTGCCGGTGGTCCCAAGGTCAGCAGTAGATTTGAAGTGCTTTGCTTTGTTTATGACAGCATCCAGAAAGGCGCTATTGGTGTGAATCTGGGGAGGAATATCTGGCAGGATGAGCATCCTGTGGCTATGGTCAGAGCTATACGCGCCATCATCCATGAGAATGCTACGCCTGAGCAAGCCCAGGAGTTATACGATAATGTAAGAGGTGGGGAGCGTAGCGGATGTGTCCACAGTCGGGGTAGCTCCAAATTATAGAACTCCTAAAATCAAAATCCTAAACGAATATCCAATGGCTAAAATTCAGATTCCCAGAGGGGCTTAGAGATTCCAATCTTGGAACTGGAATTTCTCTGAAGCTTACGGCTCGTGCTTTGTGGGAAATGCCATGCGAGCGGCTGTGTATTACAGCAATCAGGACATAAGGTTGGAGGAGATGCCTGTGCCCGAAATCGGTCTTGGCGAAGTTCTGATGCGGGTGGAAGCCAGTGGCATCTGCGGCACTGACCTGCTGGAATGGTACCGGCGACACAAAGCACCTTTGGTCTTGGGGCATGAAGTTGCCGGCGTGATTACGGCTATCGGGGGAGGGGTCAAACGCTTTAAGGTGGGTGACCGCATCTGCGCTGCTCATCATGTGCCGTGCAATACTTGTCACTATTGTCTGAGCGGGCACCACACCGTTTGTGATACCTTGCGCCGTACGAACTTCGATCCGGGCGGCTTTGCTGAATACCTGCGGCTGCCACGTCTCAATGTGGAGCACGGAATATTCCCCGTGCCCGAGGAAATATCCTTTGAAGAAGCGACCTTTGTGGAACCGCTGGCGTGTGTCCTGCGTGGGCAAAGGCTAGCCCATTTTCAGCCTGGACAGTGCGTGCTGGTGATAGGCAGTGGGGTGGCTGGACTGCTCCATATCCAACTGGCTCGAATTTCAGGCGCCAGTCGCATTGTGGCTACCGACATTGTGGATTATCGTTTGCAAGCGGCTCGGAAATTTGGCGCTGACATTGCCATATATGCCCGGGACTACACGCCAGCTTCCTTGCGTGACGCAACCGATGGCAGGCTGGCTGACCTTGTAGTGCTGTGCACTGGAGCAATATCAGCCATAAAGCAGGCGCTGGAGTCGGTGGAGCGAGGTGGCACTGTGCTCTTTTTTGCCCCCACGGAATCTGGCGTTAATGTTGCCATATCGGTGAATGACCTGTTCTGGCGCAATGAGATAACGCTGACCAGCTCTTATGGTGGCAGCCCTGCCGATTACGCCGCAGCTCTGGAGTTGATAAAAGCTGGCAAAATACGTGTACGGGAGACGATTACCCATCGCCTGGGGCTGGCGGAGACAGCCTTGGGATTCCAACTTGTGGCTCGAGCTCAGGACTCTCTAAAAGTCATTATCGAACCACAAAGGTAGCCTCATAATCCCCCTCTTAAGATAAGAGGGTCAGGGGAGTTATGAAAGAAGGCTCGACTTATCGGAACTGATTGGGATGACATCGTTGGGTTCTCTGGCTGCGTTTGACAAATGCCTGCTGTCGGTGTATCTTCAATGTAGATACTCGAAATGGAGGCTCGATATGAGAACACGTGTCCAGAAATGGGGCAACAGCCTGGCTTTACGCATCCCTAAATCATTTGCTGCTGAAGTCGGGTTGCAGAAAGAAGCACCTGTGGAGATATCGGTGGCCGATGGGGGGCTCGTTATCAGACCGGTAACTGAACCCAAACTGACCCTGAAACAACTTCTAGCCAGGGTGACAAGAGAAAATTTGCATCATGAGATTGACACCGGTCCTGCGGTAGGCAATGAAATATGGTAAATCCTCGTAGCTATGTCCCGCGATGTGGGGATGTGGTGTGGATAACCCTGAATCCGCAAGCGGGTCGCGAACAAGCTGGACGCCGCCCTGCTGTAGTAGTCTCGCCACAAAGCTATAACGGTAAGGTAGGACTGGCTATCTTCTGTCCTATTACCAGTCAAGTCAAAGGTTACCCATTCGAAGTTCTTATTCCGGCTGAATTACCGATGGCAGGGGCGATTCTAGCTGATCAGGTCAAGAGTTTGGATTGGCGGGCTCGAAATGCTGAATTCATATGCACCTTGCCCACCCAAACTATCTCGGACGTGCTTCAGAAGCTGGCAACCTTATTGCCCCAATGACGAAAATTTGAATGCTGTGACTACTTTTGCTGTCTCCTTGTTGTGCAAAAGTGATTATCAAGCCGCACAAATGAAAGAGGGGTCTTTTCCGGGAAAGTTGCAGAGCAGAAATGGGTATCAGTTTGCCGAAGCTCTATCCTGTTGAGAGAGGGCGCCTTATTGTAGCCAGGTTAGGATTTTGCTCAGTATCTCGGTGCAGTTGTCGGGGGTGACCGAGAGCACTTTCACTTCG
The DNA here is from genome assembly GCA_036834125.1 of Chloroflexota bacterium. Lineage (GTDB taxonomy): Bacteria > Chloroflexota > Dehalococcoidia > GIF9 > AB-539-J10 > RBG-13-51-36. The sequence goes on from DAITOK010000002.1 coordinate 37,681, forward strand.
GGGTGGCGTTTGATTTGGTCGGCGAAGGGGTGGGGGTTGAGCATTATGGTACCCAGGACTTTCTTGGGGCTGTCCAGGGCTTGCCTCACAGCCTCTCGAAACTGGGGCGAGAGAAGCTCCATCTTGCCGATCTCGTCAATGACTATCAAATCGTCTTGTTTGAGCGCTCGGTGGAGAGCGGCAACGCCCACTCTATTAAGACTGTCTATATCTACTTTGTACTTGCTGACCTGATAGGGGCTGACAATATTGCTGTGAGCCAATACAGCCTCCTGACCATCAAGGGTGACAATCCTGAATCCCTGCCTTATTCCCCCCGTCCGTATTTCCTCCGTGTAGAAGCCGCCGGCTTTGGTTCTTGTTTCTGTTAGTGCTTGTCTGATGAGAGAAGTTTTGCCTGTGCCCGGCTTGCCGGTCAACAGGAGGACTCTGTTCATTGTTTCTTAGCCGAAGCCCGCGCTTTCCTTTTTTCCTTGAGCTTCTTTATGCGCCGGCGGTGCTTCAGAGCCGCCATCCTTTTCTTCTTATACATCTTTGCTGTGACAAATCGAATTGTTGGCACTTATTGTATCACATCGGAGGAGGAGTGCAGAGGCACAGTGGGAAGTTCTGGAATCGAGGCTGAAAATGACAACGGCAAGTAGCGGAGCTACGGAGTTTGATAGTTTGATAAGTGAAAGCTGGCATTGACAAAGAAACGGGCGGGGACTAAGCCCGCCCGTTCCGTAGTGGTCTTTTTCTACCCTTCGCGCTCCAGTATGGTAGCAGCGCCTTGGCCGCCGCCGACGCAAGCAGTAGCCACTCCGTATTTCCCTTTCTCGATGTTGAGTATCCTGGCGAGGGTGCCCACGAGTCTGGTGCCGCTAGCTCCCAGCGGGTGTCCGATGGCAACGGCGCCGCCTTTGACATTGACCCTATCGGGGTCAATGCTCAGTTCTTTGATGGTGTAGAGTGGCACCACTGCGAATGCCTCGTTGATTTCCCAGAAATCAATATTCTTTGCTTTGAGCCCGACATGCTCCAGAGCTTTCTTGCTGGCTGGCACCGGTCCCTTGCCCATCACCGTTGGGTCAACGCCAGCCCAGCCCATGGAGATGATCTTGGCTAAAGGCTTAAGTCCATACTTCTTGGCTGCTTTCTTGGACATGAGCATTATGGCAGTGGCGCCAGCGTTGAGGGGAGATGAATTTCCAGCCGTTATCAAGCCATCCGGCTTGAACGCAGGTTGCAACTGAGCAAGCGCCTCCAGAGAGGTGTCGGCTCTGATGCTCACATCATAGTCAATGACTTTCTTTGTGCCGTCTGCCTGCGGCGCCTCGACCGGCATTATCTCTCCCTTGAAGAACCCTTCTTTGAGAGCTTTTGCTGCAAGCTGGTGGCTTCTCAGCGACCATTTGTCCATCTCTTCCCGTGTGAACCCCGCTTCTACAGCCAGTTTCTCGGCAGTCAACCCCATGTTCATGGTGGTCATGATGTCCAATTCCTTGAACTCGGCAAGTTTGGGGTTGGGGTCCACCGGCACCTGTCGCCCGCCTCCGCCCAGCGTCGGTATGTGGGTCATATGCTCAATTCCGCAGGAGATGACAATATCGGAATATCCCAGCATTATTTCCATAGCCCCTTGATGTATGGTGGACATCGAGGAAACGCACTGACGGTCAGTGCCCTGGGCGGGGACGCTCCACGGAAGCCTAGCCAAGAAGTTGATCATCTTGCCACCGTACAGCCACTGCTCAAGCACCGGCATAGCTGTTCCCGTGATAACGTCTCCGATTTCCTCAGGATTTATCTTTGTTCGCTTGAGCATCTCCTGGATGAGCCGGGCAGCCAGCTCATCCATTCTCAGGCCGTTGAACACATCCCTTTCTGGCTCCCTGGGGCGCGAGCGGGAGAAAGGTGTCCTCAGATAATCAACAATTACTACTTCTTCCATATCGCTGGTCTCCTTTCCTTTAATTTTATTTAGGCTTGAGCCATCTTTAGCACCAAAGCCTACTTATGTTATACTAGTCTCGCATTACCGTCAAGGCTTGACAGTCCAACGAATTATGGGTAAGATGCGTTGTGATTTGGGAGATGCTTAGGCATAGCATTTGGCTATGAAGTCACTGTCTACAAATTGAAATGGAGGTAAGATAAACAATGACGCAAGACCCGAACAAAGCGATATACGATGCTAGGCCATGGACGAAGTGGTACCTCCCAGGTGTGTCGCCCGACCCCGTGATTGAGGAGAAGTCGGTGGTGGACTCCTTCAATGAGAACACAGAAAAATGGAAGGACAAAACAGCGGTGGTATTCTACGGTCGAAAGATGAGCTTCCGAGAGCTCAGAGAGCAGGTTGATAGATTTGCAACGGCGCTGCAGGATTTAGGAATCAAGAAAGGGGACAGGATTGCCCTCCTGTTGCTTAATTCGCCTCAGTTCATCATAGCCTATTTCGGCGCTCTGAAAGCTGGAGCCACCTTGACGGCAATCAGCCCCGTTTATGTCAGCCCGGAGATCAAGTATCAGCTTGAAGATAGCGGGGCGAGGATGATTGTCTGTCTGGATATCCTCTGGGATAACGTGGAAAAGAGTGGGGTCAAGCTGGATGCGGTCATCCTGACCAGCATCACTGAGTACCTGCCGCCGATGAAAAAGTTTCTGGGCAGCAGCGTGCTGCGGGCGGTATACCAGAAAATGGCTGCCCCGCCTGTGGAAATATATGAAAGAGAAGGCTTTTATCGCTTCCAGGACTTGCTCAAGAAATATCCACCGAATCCACCCAAAATCACGTTCAATATCAAGGAGGACATAGTCACTCTGCCCTATACCGGGGGGACAACAGGTCGTCCCAAGGGTGCCAAGATAACTCACTACAATTTTGCCGCGGCACGAAGCATTGCCAATAACTTCTGGGGCGATGTTGTTCAGGAAGGTAAGGAGGTCGTGATCGCCTATTTGCCCTTCTACCATATCTATGGGCAATCGGTGGTCATGATGGGTGGAATGACCCAGGGGTATACTCAAATCTTGCTCACCACTCCCGACCCCGATGACATTTTGAGCGCACTAGAGAACTATAAGGGAACTATTTTCTATAGCGTTCCCGCTCTGTATGAATACCTTAAAGATTATGAAAAGACTGAAAGGGTAGATTGGCGGAAGGTAAAAGTGCTTATTTCCGGTGCTGACGCCTTGCTTGAAGACACTGCTGCAGGCTGGGAGAAGCGAACTAAGGCGAGGATCCATGAAGGATGGGGCATGACCGAGACGACTTCGGTGGGGATGGTTAACCCTTACGGCAGAGCCAAAATTGGCTCCTTTGGTGTGCCTTTGCCCGGGTGTAAGGCGGGCATAGTTGAGGCAGAGGGCACCAAGTTCCTGCCCATCGGTCAGACGGGGGAAATGGTGTTCAAGGGGCCGAATGTGTTCGCGGGATACTGGGGAAAACCGGAAGCGACCAAGGAAGTGCTGATGGAAGTTGATGGTGAAATCTGGCTGCGCACGGGCGACCTGGCGAAGATGGATGAAGAGGGCTATTTCTACTTCTATGACAGGAAGAAGGACATGATTAAGTACAAGGGGTTGCAGGTGTATGCCCGAGAAGTGGAGGAGGTCATCTGCTCTCATCCTCAGGTGAAGGAAGCGGGTGTAATTGGCGTGCCCGACCCTGAGGTGGGTGAGAAGGTAAAAGCCATCGTGGTGCTTCATTCGGAAGCCAGAGGCAAGGTGACGGAGGAGGACATTACGAAATGGTGTGCTGGGAAGCTAGCTCCTTACATGGTACCCAAGATAGTCGAGTTCAGGGGCGAGGTGCCCAAGACGGATATCGGGAAGGTATCCCGCCGTGAACTAAGAGAGGAGGAATTATGACGGCGCCATTTTTCGAAGTGGAAAACCTGACCAAGCGTTTTGGCGGCTTGGTGGCGGTCAATAATGTCAGCTTCCAGATAGCCCGGGATGAAATGGTGGGTTTGATTGGACCTAATGGCTCGGGGAAGACGACACTGGTGCGGTGTATAATCGGCGTATTGAAGCCGGATTCCGGCAAGGTTCGGTTCAAAGGCGAGGATATCACAGGCTTGCGTCCTTGGAAAGTCGTGGAGAAAGGCATAGCCGGCACTTTTCAGGTGGTGAAGCCATTTCGGCGCCTTCCTATCATCGCTAATGTGATGGTGGCGTGCCTGGGCCCACGGGTAGCCAAGAGAGGCGAGTGGGCCAAGACCACGCCGGTGAAAGCACGAGACGCACTGGAGTTTGTGGGCATCGCCGACCGGGCTCGCGAGCCAGCCTCGACATTGTCCCACGGCGACTTGAAACGATTAGAGGTCGCTCGGGCTATCGCCACTGAGCCCGAACTCCTCATCCTTGACGAGCCATTCGGGGGACTCAACCCGGCTGAAACTGAGCTCGTGGCTAAGTCTTTGAAAAGGTTACACAAGGGGGGGCGGTTTGGGAGGCTTCACAGCGAAGGGCCAGCCATGCTTATTATTGAGCACAAGCTGAGTGACCTGATGAAGATAGTGGACCGGGTAATTGTGCTCAATTTTGGGCAAATCATTGCTCAGGGCACTCCCCAGGAAGTAGTGAAGAACCCAGTTGTGATCGAAGCCTACACAGGCAAGGAGGTGGTCGTTGCTTGAAGTAAAGGATGTTACCGTTTGCTACGATACGGCTATGGTCTTGAATAAAGCCAGCTTGAAAGTGGAGAAGGGAGAGCTGGTGGGGTTGGTTGGTCCCAATGGTGCTGGCAAAACTACTCTGCTTCGGGCTATCGCTGGCCTGATAAACTGGGATAGAGAAGTCCTCAGGGGGACCCGAAGATCCGATGTAACATTTGAAGGCACAATAGAATTTGAAGGACAGGATATCAAGAAGCTGTCAGCGTTTGAGATTGCTCACAGAGGTATCCAGCTCTGTCCCCAGATGGGGCGCCCTTTCGTCGAGATGACGGTTAGAGATAACCTGCTAGCCGGCGGCTATCTATGCAAGAACAGGAAAGAAGCTGAGGAAAGCCTGGCTAAAGTCTATAAATTGTTCCCCAGGCTGAAAGAGAGAGAAAAGCAACTCGCTGGAACCTTGTCTGGAGGGGAGCGGCAGATGCTGGCGGTCGGGCGCTCATTGATGCGACGCCCCAAGTTGATGCTCGTTGATGAGCCATCCAGCGGGCTGGCTCCCAAGATAAAGGACGATTTGTTCAAGCGGATAGAAGAGATTTACCGTGAGCTCGGGGTCACGATACTCCTGGCTGAACAAGATGTCAGCTTTGCCTTCGCCCTGTCCAAGAGGAACTACGTGATGTCCAAGGGGCATATCATCGCCCACGGGACAGCCAAAGAGCTGCTCGCAGACGAGACTATCAGGAAAACGTACCTGGGCATGTAGTTGCTCGGCTCTTGTGTTTGCAAGATCGCCTGCTCCTCTGTGTTGGTGAGGAGCTATTCATTGGACCGAAGCAGCCTCCGGCGGAAATAGGCTGTGGCTTACACGCAGGGCAGAAATTCAACGCCGATTCCATCCCCACTTTGGGTCGGGACATTATCAAAGCGCAAGCAATGCAAACGCACAAGGGACGTTGCGGCATTCGAACTCTGACCGTTGGACTTCTTAGAGATTAGGGGTATCAGGCTTTGGGTCCCTGAAACTGCTTGGTCTTAGCGCAAAGGCGCACTACAGGCGCGACATTCCTTGCGCCAGGCAACATTGTGTAGCTTGCAGCGTGGACACTCACGCTCGATCTTGTGTCGTAACCACACACCAATGCCTTCCGGCATGAACAGGAGTATTAGTATTATGACGATAGCCAGGGCGGCAGTGGGATAAATGGCGAATCTTTCCAAAAATGACATGATGTGCAAAAGCGGGACCATACTCGGGGGGATTGCGCTGCGGATGCTTTCTATGATGCTCTGCACATCGTACGAAAAAGCGACAAGCGGATATAGAACGTAAGCTCCGATAATTCCTCCGTAAATCGTGACAATACCTCCAAACAATACAAAGATCATAGCCTGGAAGGACAGGGAGATTCCGAACACGGCAACGGTAATGTACGCGTGCTTATGGGCATACAAGACACCGGCTAGTCCAGCGAAGAAGCCGCCAATGGCAAAAGCCAGCAGCTTATACCTTATGGTGTTTATTCCCAAGGCGCGGGCAGCGATCTCGTCTTCGCGGATGGCATGGAAAACAAGACCTGTCCTTACATACCGGCTGCCAGCGTCGGTGAGCTTCCACATTATGAGCACCGATGCTGTCATCACTATCAAACATATATAATACTTCTCCACAAGCGTTTCAGCCATGACAGTCAATCCGCCCAACCCTTGGTGACCCCCAGTATAATGCGCGAAATACATGACCAATGATGCCAGCATGAGAGGGAAAGCTAGTGTGAGCAATGACAAGTAGGGTCCTCTCAGCCTGAGCGCCGGGAAGCAAGTGAGTATTCCTACCGCTACTGCTGCCAGGATTCCTATTATCATCGTAGCTGGCATCGGCCAGCCTAAAAGGCTGTTCAACATTCCCGTTGTATAAGCGCCTACTCCAAAGAACACGGCATGACCAAAATTGAATTGCCCGGTGTAGCCAGCCAGCAAATCCCAGCTCACCGCGAAAATAGCAAGTATGGTGGCGGTAATCATCATATCTATATAGTAAGTATCCTGTATAATCAGCGGGAAGATAAATAGAAAGATGAAGAAAACAATGGCGATGACCCGTCCGGGCACAGGTAGCACACCATACCGGAAATTCTTAAGCAGCCGTTTCAGCAATCTACAGTTTCTCCTCTTCAAACAGTGTGCCGAACAATCCGGCCGGTCTGACTACGAGTACTATGACCATAGCTAACATAACAAACCCGTTGAGCAAGTAAGCCGCGCCATACCCGAACAGCTTCAAAGGGTCATATATGCACAGCTCTTCCACAAAGGCTACAATGAGTGCGCCAATAATGCTTCCCTTTATGCTTCCCAACCCCCCTATTACTACAATTACCATAAGCAACATCAGCAAAGACCCCCATTTATGCGGAGAGCTGAAGTACCCTAGCGGTGCTATCAATACACCAGAAACCCCTGCCAGTGCTGCGGCTATGACTATGGTTATCATGAGCACCTTGGCAGGACTTATTCCCATGAGGCTGGCAACTTCAGTGTCATTAGCTACTGCCCTCACGGCGATGCCCATTCTGGTTTTCGATAAGAAAAGCTGCAGAGCAGTGACCAACGCCACCGTCACGCCCAATATCAGTAGATAGTGGTTGAGAACGCCAACTCCGAATATGGTGCTAGAGCCTTGGACAAATGAATCAACGCTGGCGGGATCTGACCAAAAACGCATACTCAAGCCCTGTTCTATAAGCATGGCGAAGGCGACAGTGATCAGCAACACAGCTCCGTGGTGCTCGCGTACCGGGTCAACACAAAACTTGTACATGAATATACCTAACAGAATAGCACCGCCCACTGAAATGATTAGTGCCGGCGCAAGCGCCAGTTGTACTCCAATTACCGGTGAGACCAAGCCGTACAAGATGTAGGCTGCCAATACAGAAAAGGCAGCCTGAGCCAAGTTAATCACGCGAGCCACACCGAAAATGAGGGAAAACCCTATTGCTGCCAGGGCATAGACACTTCCGTACACGACGGTCTTGACTAAAATCGCTGCCAGCATAGTACTTTTAATCCCAGAAGAGGCGATAGCTCAAATACGAGGCGGGAGTCGATTCCCGCCTCTGCAAAACCTGATACCCTCACCGCTTGGTTGCTTCTACATACCTTGCAGCTTGTAGCCATGGTGGCAGAGTATATACCGCCTGCTTATGCCCTGTCAAGGGGTTCTTGGGTTTTTACAATCAATTTTTGGGAAATCTCGGAAAACAGGTAGCAACAATCCTCGCTCCGTTCTTAAAGGGAAGATATGGCGATAAGCCCAATTTAGCGTCTCCTGGCCTTGGTGGTTCTCTTTTTACCAGCCTGTTTTCTGCGCACAAAGAAAATCGCCAGCCCAGTTATTACCAGAGCTGCTGCAGCCCCGCCGATAACAGCCCAATGGATTGGCGGTTTTTTCTCAAAGTTAGCCGTTACACAATAGTTGCCGCTCATGGTAATGGTCGTTTGGGCAGCATTGATATTCGCCACGGTGCGTATGTCGCCAGTCCATTTGGTGAAACGGTAGTCATCCTGGGGCTGGGCAACTATGTGGACCACTCTGCCACAGCGGTAAGAAAAACTCCCTTCACCCGGTCGAATTACCTCGCCCCCACCTGTGCTGGAGATAGTAAGGTGACTGACGTCGAAGCTCACGCTCCCCAGATTCCATTTCGCCAGCCTGCTGCCAGGGCCCACAGCAAGCACGGTGCCGTCAGCTTTCAGCCCCACCGTGTGAAAGGTGCCAGCGGCAATCTGGGTGATGCCACTCCACTCGCTGGTATCGAGATCCTCGTTTCCCCTACATCCTGCCGTGACCACGGTGCCATCGGCTTTAAGCCCCACGGTGTGACAGCTCCCAGCCGCGACCTGGCTAATATCCACCCAGCCCCCCACATCACATTGGCCGTAGTCTACATGTCCCACGGCAAGGACGGTGCCATCGGCTTTGATGCCCACAGTGTGGCCAGCGCCGGCGGCCACTTGCACCACGTCTGTCCAGCCCCCGACATTGCATTGCAGGAAGTCGTTGTATCCTGCGGCTACCACGGTGCCGTCCGATCTAACTCCCACCGAATGCCCAGCGCCGGCAGCCACTTGCACCACATCTGTCCAGCCCCCGACATTGCATTGCCCGAAGTAGTTATATCCTGCAGCCACTACGGTGCCATCCGATTTGAGCCCGAGCGTGTGGAAGGCGCCGGCAGCAACTTGCACAATATCTGTCCAGTCAGCCACGTTGCATTGGCCGTTACGGTTATGTCCCACCGCAACCACTGTGCCGTCGGCTTTAAGCCCCACCGTGTGCGCAGCACCAGCCGCTACTTGCACAATACCCCTCCAGCCCTCGACAGCGCATTGCCCAAAATAGTTATCACCCACAGCCACCACAGTTCCATCAGCTTTAAGCCCCACCGTATGCCACCAACCTCCCGCTATCGTGCCGCAACGCCCCACTGCTGGGGATTGCTTAATATCCCTCCAGTCACTGACATCACGCTGTCCCACATCGCTGTCTCCTATGGCAAGGACGGTGCCGTCCGTTCTCAGCCCGACCGTATACTGGTAGCCTGCAGCGACCTGGACAATCTCCGTCCAATTGCCCACATTACACTGCCGGCCGTCATTGTTGCCGATGGCAACCACGGTGCCATCGGCTCTCAGCCCGATTGTATGCTTCCCACCCGCGGCGATCTGGATAATATTTGTCCAGTT
>DAITOK010000002.1:47133-48332 GCA_036834125.1 Chloroflexota bacterium
GTCCAGTTTCCTACCTGGCACTGCCCACTTTCGTTGCTCCCGACCGCAACCACAGTGCCGTCGGATTTGAGCCCTACCACATGATAGCCGCCGGCAGCCACCTGGATGATCTTTCGCCATTTGCCAACCTCATGTGGCTCCGCAGAGCTATCACCCACAGCGACTGCCTTGCCATTAGCTTTAACCCCTACCGTAAGATATCCGTTGGCGGCGACGTTTACGATATTCCTCCAGTCAAGCACGTTGCACTGCCCGAAGGAGTTATCACCCACAGCCACCACAGTGCCATCGGCTTTAAGTCCCACTGTGTGAGAGAAACCCGCCGCAACCTGGGTGATGCCTGTCCAGTTGCCTACCTGACACTCACCAGTTGCGTTATTACCCACAGCCACCACGGTGCCGTCGGCTTTTAGCCCCACTATGTGGTGGCTACCAGCAGCCACCATAGGCTTTGCCCCTCCCTGATGGGTATTCAGCGCCATTGCCGAAGCAAGGCTGGAGCTGCCTGCCCCTGTACAAACAGTCTCGCGGTTGTCTAACAGACGCGTCGGCGATGAAGCTGAAACATCGGGCGTAGCCAAGAGGGAGCAAAACACCAGAATAGCAGAGAGCAGCACTGGCAAGGCTAGCTCTCTATTTTTCATTGGCATATCCTCTCATCTGCCAGGGTTCCTTGCGGTTGGCTTACACGGTTACTAAGCATGCCCGGCGCCAACCGAGAAAACCACAGTGTTGCCCAGGAAAAATCCTGGAAATTATAATGGCTACCTTTGATGAAGTCAATGTCTGTTCAAGGTACTCGCGGTAAGTCGCTGGCAATGGTCACATCGAGTATGGAGATCCGGTGCCGGGGAAGCAAGCACGGCAGCCGGAAGGGAGCAGCCAGCGGATTTCTTACTGGTAAAGAAACCGGAAGCCCCAGCCCGGGCTGGGGCTTCCGGAAACCTGTCACCAGGCTGCTTACACAGGATTGATCATGGTGCTGGGTATCAGCTGGACCATACGGCTTTGTAGGCAGAGGGTATTAGAATATTCTGTGTCCCCGGATACTCCAGTTCGTTGGACCAGTTGAGGCCGACAAGTATGCGCGTCAGAGTAGTCTGAGGTCTCAAGCCGGCAGGCCCCATAGGCTGGTCATAGCCCGCTTTAGGCCAGACGCCTATCTGAGTTCCGGTTCCGTTGACGTTCTGCCACTGGAC
>DAITOK010000002.1:48432-135081 GCA_036834125.1 Chloroflexota bacterium
CTTTAGGCCAGACGCCTATCTGAGTTCCGGTTCCGTTGACGTTCTGCCACTGGACGCAAAGACCAGTTAGGTAGCCGCTCTTGGGGTCAGTTGAGTTAGTCCTCGGACCGAAGATCAGGTCGTGAGTGGTAAACGGTGGCATGGTGAAGTTAAAAGCACTGTTGTACCAGCCAGCTGCGTAGATACCCGCAACTTGCGAGTCGTTCAGCGCTGGGAACGGCCCAAGTGTGACATTCCCAATGACTCTGGTCTTCCAGGTGGTCTGGTCCCATCTCGGATAGTAGCCAGAGTGCCCCGAGGTGTTGACGCGGGTGTTATCCTCCAGGTACTGGCAAACGGCATCCTTGTCCAGCGACTTCGTAGCTTGGAAAGCTTCCACCAGGGAGATGACCATGTCATAGCTCGAGGCGGTATAAATCGGGAAGAGATTATACTCTTCCTGGTAGTTCTTGATGAACTGATATGTCAGAGGCGTGTTATTTACGTTCGGTGCCCATGTGGCGGTGACAATCTCATATTGTGCCCCCCCGACGCTATTATACCAGTAGAATGGCGATTGCCCTTCCACATTGATGCCCACAGGTATCGCCGTTATATTGCGGTTCTTCATGGCTTTGCCGAACGTTAGCCCGACCGGACCAGACATACAGGTCAAGATGACCGGACACTTTTTATCCTGTATATCGTCGAGATACGCCTCCACCAGGCTTATGGGTGGGTCGTCATTGGTGGTCCACACAGGACCAAGCTCCAAGCCAAAGGCGTCGCTAAAATTATTAACAAAACGTTGGTAACCATAGATTATAGGCGCAGCCCAGGTTAGGTTCTCACCGAATATGGCGGTCTTGACTTTGGTAACATTCCAGCCAGTGCCGTTCCAGCCCCAGCCCATCTCTTGCTGTATTTGCTGAGTAAGCTGGAGATATACCGGCATGACCATGGCCAGCAAGAAGCCCGCGTTAAACGGGGTAGCGCGGAAAATGTACTTGAAGTGTGCCGAGATGCTCGCATTGGATTCAAAGAAAGGCGCCCCTATATGATGAGACGGATAGAACGGTACCTTTCCGTCGCCAGGGACAAATCCCGACAGTAACTCACCTGTAGCCGCACCACAGATGAAGAAGGGGATGTCTGGCACCTCGGGTTTTCCAAGGTGGTTTATCATGGTGATGACAGCCTCTGTCCGGAAGCCGCCTATAATATATTGTGCGCCTTTCTCGATTAGCCAATCGACGGCCTTATAGGCGTTGGGATAATCGGTAATTTCGTTGCTGTTCCTGGTGAGTATCTCGATGTCGTAGCTAGTCGTGTTCCCGCCCACTGTGATGTTCACGCCACCAGCGGCGTTGATTTCCTTTGCCGCCAATTGCGCACCTTTGACCATGTGCTCGCCCTGTATGTACCCGGCAGGATAGGGTACGCCGATTATTATCTTGGGCTTTGCAGGTGCTCCTGGTCCAGTACACCCGGGCAGCACTATCCCGATCACCAGCAGGCTTACCACTATCAGAAATAATACTCTTTTCAAAGCATCAACCTCCTTTTAGTTTACGCTTCTTTTTTGCAGTCGCTGGAACAAGCCGCTCGACCAGCGTTCGTTTCCAGCAACTTCACCATTTTTACCTTACCCGATAGCATCACCTCCTTTCTGGCTTGCGGTCTTCCCCCTTCAGGATAAAACATCGCGAGAAGCCACAAGACTACTTGAAAACTCGACCTTTTAGAAGCTTGTCACGTACACTGTCAACCTGAATACTGTGCCTGCCCCTTGTTTTCCTGCCGCACCTCCTTTCCCAAGAGATTTATTATATCCATGGTACCGACCTTTGTCAATCACCTTCCCTTTTCCTCTTTAATGTTAACAACCGAATGTTAAAATGCTGTTAAGTTGCTCAGCCGGTACACAAAAAATCCAGGCATAGAGAAGACAGAAGGCGGCATCTTCTGCCGCTCCCTTCTCCAGATTGATTTTTTGGCTGGGCATTTTGGATGTGGTGCCGCTACGATGCAAAGCTAACAGAACGCGCTACTGCCCCATTTCGAGCATCCTGTCCACCGCAGCCTTAGCCTTAAGCTGAATTTCGTCGGGGACCTTCACCTGTGGCTGCATTTCCTGTAAAGCCCACAGTACCTTCTCGAGGGTGATGAGCTTCATATTGGGGCAGATCGCCTGCTCTGAAACAGGGATGAATTTCTTGCCCGGGTTTTCTTTCCTCAGGCGATGTATTATCCCGATCTCCGTGCCCACCACCATCTCCCTGACCTCATCCCGCCGGGCATAGCGGCACATACCGCTGGTGCTGGCAACTTCGTCGGCCAGGGCGATGACTTCCGGTCGGCACTCGGGATGCACGACCACCTTAGCCTGAGGATACTCCCGCTTCAACTCCTTTATCCTGTCCGGGGTTATCCGCACATGGGTGGGACAGAAGCCGGGCCAGAGAATCATATCCTTGCCCGTCTGGCTGGCGACATAATGGCCAAGGTACTGGTCGGGGACAAACAATATTTGTTCAGCCTTCAGGCTCTGCACGATTCTGACGGCGTTGGCAGAGGTGCAGCAGATATCCGATTCCGCCTTGACTTCCGCGGAGGAGTTGATGTAGCAGACGACCACAGCCTGGGGATGTTCCTTTTTCTTGGCTTGCAGGCGCTCAGGCGTAATCATATCCGCCAGTGGGCAGCCAGCGTTTATATCGGGCAGCAAGACCACTTTAGTGGGGCAGAGAATGGCGGCTGTTTCCGCCATGAAGTGGACGCCGCAGAACACGATGACATCGGCGTTGGTTTTGGCGGCGTTCTGGCTCAGCTCCAACGAATCGCCCACAAAGTCGGCTATATCCTGAACCTCACCCAGTTGATAGTTATGGGCGAGGATGACAGCATTTCTTTTCCTCTTTAAGCCGATAATCTTTTCGGCTAGTTCTGCATCTCTATTTCTCATATCGTTGCTCGCTCCCGCCTCACAGAATACCTCAGCCATCTGGCGGCAAGGCTGGCATCATTGCTATAGCAATGAGAAGCAATAGCCTAGAAGCAGAGACAGCGTGCACACCACAGTCAGATAGATAGCCAGAATCCTGCCCCCGAATTCCTTTCTCAGGACCAGGATGGTGCCCCAGCTGGTGATGGGCCCCGCCAATAGGAGCACCATCCCCGCCCCGACATTCATGCCCTGCGAGAGAAAGGCATCAACCAGGTGAACGCTTGTTATTGAGCTGGTGTATTTGATCAAGCCGAAGCCCAGGCTGAACACATATCCCAATCCCCCGCTTAAATGAGTGCTGACGAATTCTCTCACCGGAGCTATGGCTGTTATCAGAGCTGTAAGAGCCAACCCCAGAAGCAGCTCCGGCCCAATTTCCTTGACCATATCCACGTAGGCATATCTAAACGCCCCCTTGACTCGGTGAGCGAGCTGCTGCGGCTCTTTAATAGGCTCATTGGGACTGCTTCCAAAGGTTTGCTGACAGCGGGAACACGAGGTGTAATCAGGCGCCCCGTCGGATTCTGTGCCAGCCGAGTCAGGGATTTTGGCGTTGTTTTGGCACACAGGGTCAGAAGACGCCTGTACCACAGGAACAAAGCACGCAGCTCTCCTTTTGGCGGCGTCTCCCACCAGTCCTGTAACCAAGCCCGTCACTATTACAGCAAAGAATATGTAGGTCATAAACTTTAAGCCCAGAATACTATAGGCGAGGATGAGGGACACCACAGAGACAGCCGGTGCAGCCACGAGGAAAGCCAGGACCGGTCCCAGTTTCGCTCCCTTTTCACGCAGGCTCACCGCCACCGGCAGGGCGCTGAAACAACACATAGGCAAGAGCATGCTGATAACGGTGGAGTAAAGAATCGGCTTAATGCCTCCTCCACCCAGGCGTCTTGTTATCCAGCTGGAAGGGACAAACTCGTGAATCAATCCGCTCAGCAGAAACCCTATTGCTAAATAGGGCAGTATCTCAAGGAGATAATACTTAAATGCTAACAAATACTCCAACATAGTATCGGCAGTTGTGCCTTTCCATAATGTTCAAGAATCATCTCACAGTTTGTGTATCACAGCAAAACAATAGCCTAAAGCTAGAGAGAGCGTGCAGATAACCAGCAGGTAAATAGCTAGAATCCTTCCCCCAAATTCCTTTCTGAGGACGAGGATAGTTCCCCAGCTGGTGATGGGACCCACCAACAACAGCACCATCCCCGCCCCGATGTTCATGCCCTGCGACACGAGGGCGTGGACTAGTGGCACGCTGGCAGTGGAGCAGATATACATGATCAACCCGAAGCCCAGGCTGAACAGATAGCCCAATCCTCCACCGAAATGAGTGCCCACGAACCTGCCCACTGGCGCCACTGCTGCTACCAGGGCGGCGAGAGCCAGACCCAGAAGCAATTCCGGTCCAATCTCCTTGACCATATCCACGAAGGCATATTTGAGCACATGCTTCATCCTGTGGGCAAGCTGGCGGGAGCCTGCTATGTATTGCTCGGGATTATTTTCAAATGCTTCTTGGCAATGAGAACAGCAGAAGTAATAGGTTTCGCCACGGTATTCTGTGTTGGGTGACTTCTCCGTCTCCACGTTCATGCCACAAACGGGGTCGAGAGCCAGGTTGGCTGGTGGCACAAGGGCTTTCGCCTTCCCTGCCACCATGTTCCCGACCAGCCCCATGACCAACCCCATAATTACTACAGCCAGGAAAATGAACAAGGTGAACTTCCATCCCAGGAGACCATAGGTGACGAGGAGAGCGCTTATGGAAGTGGCTGGTGTCGCCACCAAAAATGCCAGCACTGGCCCCAATCTTGCCCCTTTCTGTCGCAGGCTAACCGCCACGGGCAAGGAGCCGAAACAGCATAAAGGCAGGAGCGTGCCGATAATTGTGGAGTAAAGGATGGGCTTGACACCACCTCCGCCAAGATGTCTTTCCACCAGTCTGGAAGGAGCGAACTCGTGAATGATGCCACTCAACAGCAACCCTGCTGCCAGATAGGGCAACACCTCAACAAGATAATCTTTGAATACTGTGAAATACTGGAGCATGTTGTGTCCTATTTTCCCATTTTTTAGCCTGTACAGCAACGCAGGTGGGAGACGGCTTCAGCCGATGTCTCTCTTGCTGGCGACCATTTGCCGCAGCCTGGCACGCAGAAGCACAGGTATGCCGCTTCCTGCTGCAGTTGCCCGTCCCGATACTTGGAGCCGGCCGTGACACAGCTAGACTTGCCGCAGCAACCAGGCTTATCTGGTGATGCGAAATCAGCGTGCAGAAGATTTCCTCAAATAATCCGCAACAGCCGACTTGATGGCGTCCTCAGCCAGCACTGAGCAATGAACCTTGGGTGGCGGCAAGCCGCCCAGAGCATCGGCGACTTGTTGGTTTGTGATCTTCAGCACTTCGTCAATGGTTTTCCCCTTCATCAGCTCGGTAGCCATGGAGCCGCTGGCGATGGCTGCGCCACAACCCATCGTCCGGAATTTAGCATCAACTATGACACCGTCCCTCACCTTGATATAAAGTTCCATCGTGTCCCCGCAGACAGGGCTGCCGGCATGTCCGACGCCATCCGGATTCTCCATCTCACCGACATTGCGAGGGTTCTTGAAGTGTTCTATTACCTTGTCGCTATACTGTGCCCAGAGGTCAGTCACTCGGTTAACTCCGATGTTGGGTTTTCAAGAGCGGGGACATGGCTCTCAATCTGGCGATGATCCCCGGCAGCACCTCAAGCACCCGGTCTATATCGGCTTGGGTGTTGTCCCGCCCTAGGGTAAGCCTGAGTGAGCCGTGGGCTTGCTCAGGAGGAAGCCCCAGCGCCAGGAGAACGTGGGAAGGCTCACGGCTTCCCGAGCTGCAAGCTGAGCCGGTGGAGGCACAGATGCCCTCCAGGTCCAGGTTCAAGAGCATGGATTCCCCTTCCACAAAATCAACGCTGATGTTGACGTTGTTGGGCAGCCTTCTTGTGGGGTGCCCATTCAGGCGGAGGTGGTCAACCTTCTCCTGAAGACCTTTGATCAGCTTGTCCCGAAGATAGGTCTGCCGTTTCATTTCCTTGTCCATCTCCTGCCCCGCCAGCTCTGCTGCCTTGCCCAATCCTACAATGCCGGGCACATTTTCTGTGCCAGCCCTGCGCCCTGCCTCGTGTCCGCCGCCGTGAATGAGAGAGACTAGCCTGGTGCCTTTTCTTATATATAACGCTCCAATTCCCTTGGGTCCATAGCACTTATGTCCAGAAATGGACAGCAAGTCCACTTGCAGCTCATCCACATTCACCGGGATATGCCCTACCGTTTGCACAGCATCGGTGTGAAAATAGACGCCAGCTTCACGGGCGATTCTGCCTATTTCTGCCGCTGGCTGTATCGTCCCTACCTCGTTATTAGCATGCATGACCGAAATGAGAATAGTCTTATTGGTAATAGCTTTTCTGACATCGTTGGGGTCAACGAGGCCGTACTTGTCCACGGGCACATACGTTACCCTGAATCCTCTTTTCTCGAGAAACTTACAGACCTCGAGCACTGCATGATGTTCCGCGACGCTGGTAATGATGTGGTTTCCCTTGTGCTCATTAGCCAGGGCAACTCCTTTGAGGGCAAGATTGTTCGCCTCTGTTCCCCCGCTGGTGAAAACGACCTCCTCGCCTTGGGCACCGATAAGTTTCGCCACCTTGGCTCTAGCTTCTTCTACAGCCCGCCTTGTCTCTTGACCATAAGAATGGAGGCTGGAGGGGTTGCCGAAGGCGTTGCTGAAATAGGGGAGCATAGCCTTCACCACCTCGGGATAGGCTGGGGTCGTAGCAGCGTGGTCAAGATATATTCTGTGCATTTCTACAGGCGTTGCTCCTTGCCGGCTTGCACCGAAAATACTGTAGCATTTTAGCACCCGTCTGCTCGCCTCACAAATGACGTGAAACAAGTTATAGAGGAAGAACCGAAGAACAAACAGCGAGTCTGCCAGTGACTATCCAGCGATGGCATTCAAGTTTTTCAAGTACATCATTAATGGAATCTTAATATTTTCATGCTATGATATAATCGGTTTTGCTTTGTGCCTTATCGTGAGAGCATTGCCATTGTGATAGAAGTAGATAAATGATTAAGAAAGTCGTTTCCCTGGCAGTAGCGGCTCTCCTAGCTATAGGGCTGCTCCTGCCTGGCTGCACCGGTGAGCCGGCACTAACCCCGGTGCTCTATGTCTTTGAGGACGGGAAGATCAATATCGGTGTAGTGGGCGACCTAAATGCCACGCTTGGCTCTATGCAGTGGAAGGGTGCCACGCTGGCTCAGGAAGCGGTGAATCGGAATGGCGGGGTAGACATAGGCGGAATAGGCTATGTTTTGGAGTTGGTTCCCATAGAAACTGGTGAGGAAACGGTGGACCCCAGTGGTTTGACCGGTTCGAAAAATCTCAGGGAGGCGATAGGGGAGATCGATTTCCTGCTTGGTGGTGCCCGAGCGGAAGCTGTGAAGGTCTATCGGGGTGTAGCCATGGAGAACGGGGTGATTTTCATCAATTGTGGTGTTGCCGCAGAGCTGTTACAGCGTAGCGTGGTTGATGATTATGCCGGTTATCGGTTCTGGTTCAAGGGGATGCCCTACAATGAGTATTTCCTGGGGCAGACTGTGGTCAGGATACTGGGAGCGGTGGCAATGAAGCTCAGACAGAAAATGGGGGTGGAAGCCAATTATACGCTAAATGCCACCATAATCGCTGATAATTTGCCCTGGGCTTACGACCAGGTGGTGATCATCACAGGTCTACTGGGCGGCATAAATGTGAACCTTGTGCGCAGCCCATTCTGGGTAGATCCAGCCGGCAATGTGCGGGCAATGGAGAGCATACTGAACTCCACAGCAGCCTTGGATCCCCAGTTTATCATCCCTTTGTTCTCTGGGAACGCCGGCGTTCTCTATGACAGGCTGCGCCGTTCTTATGTACCGAATGCTATGTCGGTAGGCATCAATATCATGGCGCAGCTTAAGAGCCCCTGGGGTGCTGGTAACCTTACTGCACCTCCACCCGATGGTCCAGGTTGTGCCTATGAAGTTCTACTGGACACCTGGGCAGAGGGATTGAACCAGACAACTAGGACGGCTGCTTTTCTGGCTGCGTTCATGAACTCCACTTCAGACGAGTACCCGCTGTATACCGCAGCTACCTATGACGCTATTTTTTGCCTTAAAGCGGCTATTGAAGCAGTGGCATGGTATGATGCACGAAAAGGGGTTGCCTGTGCCCGGGCTGATGACATTATTCGATGGCTGGAAAACCCCGCCAATGCCCAGGTGACTACCACTGGCAATGTCACTTATTATCCCAGACCGGGAACCACAGCCATTGGAAAGCCAGCGCTCACGCAAGACCAGGTTCGCTCGCTGTACGACCTGGGTAGCTATAACGGGACATATACATATGACGGGAAGGATTGGATTGTTCCGCCGCATACTGCTCATGACCTTGTTTATGGTCCAGGACGCGTGACCGGCATTGGCGCCCAGTGGCAATGGAATAATGAGACCGGTCGCTGGCAGAAGGTGGGCGTCTGGCCTATGGATTCTGGTGACGAATACGACCAGGCATTGACCGACCAGTACGGCTGCTGGAATTTTGCTTATAACGGCACGAAGCCTCTGGTGATACCACAAAATGTAATTGACCACCACAAGCCGGCTAGCTAGGGATCGAGGTTGGGAGACAGGCGTTGACTTACACATACCGATATAAGCACGGCAGCCGTCGGATGCTTAATAAACTCTTAATATTTGCGTGTTAACCTGTAATTGGTTTTGCTTTTTGCCGCAAACAGTCAGGAGCTTAAGATAAGCCGGTATATGGAAAAAGCGGACTACATCGTCGTCCTTATCACCACCAGCAGCCAGGAAGAAGCACGCAAGATTGCTGAGCTGCTGGTCAGTAGCAGAAAGGCGGCCTGTGTGAACATCGTGCCCGAGATAAGTTCGCTGTTCCGGTGGAAAGACAAGGTTGAGTCAGCACCCGAGAGCCTTTTGGTGGTCAAGACCAAAGCGTCGCTTTTCACCGACATAGTGGAGCTGGTGAAGCGTTCACACAGTTATCAGGTGCCTGAAATCATCGCCCTGCCTATCCTCGCCGGCAGCGAAGATTACCTCAAGTGGCTAGACAGCACCTGCCAGTAGAGGTATACTAGCTAGCACGCCGTCAGAGCCGAAGCCAGAGTAGCCAGAAGGAGGCTAACCAAAGAGATGGATGAAATCACTATCTCCCGTGCCATTGTGGAAAGCTATATGAGGGATTTAGTGGAGGCCATGGATGTGGATGTAGCCATAGCTGGGGCGGGACCCTCCGGGCTGGTTACTGCGTACTATCTGGCGAAGGAGGAGATAAGGGTGGCGGTGTTTGAGAGGCAACTTCGGGTGGGTGGCGGTATGCCGGGGGGCGGAATGATGTTCAACCGCATCGTGGTTCAGGAAGAGGGCAAACGGATATTAGATGAGTTCGGCATATCAGCTGAAGAATACAGGAAGGGGTACTACGTTGCTGATTCGCTAGAAGCTATTGCCACCATCTGTTCCCGGGCGATAAAGGCTGGGGCGAAGGTTTTCAATCTGATCAGCGTGGAAGACGTCATGATACGAGAGGATGATAGAATATGTGGGTTTGTTTTGAACTGGAGCGCCGTATCCTGGTCAAAGTTGCACGTAGACCCTTTGGCAGTGAGGTGCAAGGTGGTGGTAGATGCCACCGGGCATGATGCCGAAGTTTGCCGTATTGTGGTGAGGAAAATAGGTCCGAAGTTAAGGACGAAGACAGGGGAGGTTATGGGAGAAAAGCCGATGTGGGCTGAGAAGGGCGAGAAAGAGATATTGAGGAACACCCGAGAGGTCTATCCCGGGCTGGTGGTGGCTGGTATGACGGCGAACGCCGTTTTTGGTTCACCGAGGATGGGAGCCATTTTTGGAGGCATGCTTTTATCGGGCAGGAAGGCTGCTCGGGTAGTGAAAGAATTGCTTAAACAAAGCTAAACTTACGAGGTTGACGAGATATTTGATCTCGAGGATAGTTGAAGGCTTCTTAAAGTGTTCGTCCCGGTGATAGATCAGGACTAAAAACGACAGAAGGCAAGATTGGCTATGGCAAAAACGATAGCGGAAATCAACGAGAAAATCAGGAAGGGCAAGGCAGTGGTGGTGACTGCCGAGGAAGTGATTGATATTGCTCAGAAGAGAGGTGTGAGCAGGGCAGCAGAGGAAATTGATGTCGTTACCACTGGCACCTTCGGGCCCATGTGTTCTTCCGGTGTTTTCCTCAATATTGGACATTCCAAGCCGAGGATCAAGCTGGGTGGCGGCAAGGTCTACCTTAACGATGTCCCTGTCTATACGGGCATAGCTGCTGTGGATCTTTTCCTGGGGGCAACCGCCATCCCCGATGACGACCCCAGGAATAAGCTCTATCCCGGGGAATTCAACTATGGCGGTGGGCATGTGATTCAGGAACTGGTCGCGGGAAAGGATATAAGGCTCACAGCTACGGCTTATGGGACAGACTGCTATCCCAGGAAGAAGCTGGAGACCCTGATCAACATCAAGGACATAAATGAGGCAATTCTGTTTAATATCAGGAATGCGTATCAGAACTATAATGTAGCTGTGAATCTATCTGATAGGGTTCTCTATAGCTATATGGGAGTGCTCAAGCCGAATCTGGGCAATGCTAACTATTGTTCGGCCGGACAACTCTCACCGCTTCTCAACGACCCTTATTATAAGACCATGGGTGTAGGGACGAAGATATTTCTGGGTGGGGGGATAGGCTATGTAGCCTGGCACGGTACGCAGCATAACCCTTGTGCTCTGCGGGGTGACAACGGGGTCCCGCGGCGGGGAGCGGGGACGCTGGCTGTGATCGGGGACTTGAAACAGATGAAGCCAGAGTGGTTGGTGGGGACAAGCATGCTCGGTTACGGTTGCACGCTCACCGTGGGCATAGGCGTTCCCATACCTATACTTTCCGAGGAAATTCTCCGTTATACTGCCGTGAGCGATGCTGATATCTTTGCTCCTGTTGTGGACTATGCTGAGGCTTATCCTCAGACGAAGCCAGATATCCTGGGCGAGGTTAGTTACGCCGAACTCAAGAGCGGTCGTATAAAAGTTCGGGGAAAGGATGTCCCCACCGCTTCCTTGTCCAGTTATCCCAAGGCGGTGGAAATTGCCAACATCTTGAAAAAGTGGATAGAAAGTGGAGAGTTTTTGCTTACCGAGCCTGTAGCCCCCCTGCCGGGAGTGGAATCTGGTGTGACAATCAAAGCACTTAAGGAAAGACCGATATGAGGGATAAAGTGGGTATCCCAAACGCGAAATCATCTAAAGATTTGGAGTGGGGATTTAAGAAATGAACGTTTCTCGCAGGATAGTACTGCACTTCCCGCCCAATATCACCGGGCAGCCGGTAGTTTATCGTCTGGTCAAGGATTTTGGGCTCACCTTCAATATCCTGAAGGCTTCAATATCGCCGGGACAGGAAGGGTTGCTGGTTCTGGAGCTGAGCGGTGAGCAGAAGAACTATGACAAGGGCATCAAATACCTTGCGGATGCCGGAGTGAAAATCCAGTCCCTGAGCCAGGATGTAGTTCGAGACGAGTCCAAGTGTACTCACTGTGGAGCCTGCATCACCATTTGTCCTACTGATGCTTTTTCTCTGGAGCCCAAGAGCAGGAAAGTGCTTTTTGACCACAATAAGTGTGTAATATGCGGTTTGTGTGTTAAGGCTTGCCCTCCACGGGCGATGATACTGTATTTCTGAGCAGAGAGGTTCAGAAACCAAAGGTCGAGACGAAGACTGGCCGAGAATATGACAGATCATCGCTTTGCCTTCAGACGATTTGTCTGAAGTTCAGAGATTAGAGCTCGGGATTCTTCATAAGAGCATGCCTGAACCACGTTTCTACCGCCAGTGGATAGACGATAGCGATTTAGTTTCTTTTGAAGTAACGGTAAAGCAAACCAACTTGTATATCCGCTGCCAGCGTAACCTGAAGAACAAGGCGCTGGATTCAGTGCTCAAGCACCGCGGCTCATTAGAGACCTATATTGAACATCACCCGCTGTTCCTAACTACACTGGAAGCCTACAAAGCTGAAGCTGGAGCTCCAGGTATCGTCAAAGAAATGGCCAGAGTATCCCAGCTTACGGGGGTTGGTCCTATGGCGGCAGTCGCTGGGGCGATTGCTGAGGCTGTGGGCAGGGATCTGCTAGCTTATTCACCGGAAGTGATTGTGGAAAATGGCGGCGATATTTTTCTGAAAACCTCCAAGAAAAGGCTGGTGGGAATTTACGCCGGCGACTCACCGTTTACCAAGAGAATAGCGCTAGAGATTGCAGCCAAGGAAACGCCGCTGGGTATTTGCACGTCCTCAGGAACTGTAGGGCATTCTCTGAGCCTGGGTAGTGCTGACGCTGTGGTTGTGCTCTCTTCCTCAGCAGCTTTAGCTGATGCGGCAGCCACGGCATTGGGTAATATCGTTAGGAGTGCCCGTGATATTCCTGAGGCAATTGAGAAAGCACAGAATATTCAGGATTTGCGGGGTGTAGTTATTATCGTGGGCAGCCAGATGGGTGTATGGGGCAAGTTGAAAATCGTGCCACTTGCTTAAGCTCGCTCGACCGCATCTTTTGTGTCTGGTCACGGGGTAACTAGCTGTCCAAAAACAGCCTGCCAGCCCTGGCAAAGTTCTCCTGGCTGTATTCGATGATATCAACATACACATCCTCGGGAGCTACCTTGAAATTTTTGACTACCGCTTCAGTGATATCCTTGACCAGGCGTCTTTTTTGCTCGACAGTTCTCCCTGCTATAGCTTTGACAGTGATTAATGGCATCTGTGCGCAAGCCTCCTCTCGTTTCTCTACTGAAATGAATTTATCAGTCCTCAGGTTTATGCGTCAATCAGGCTGTAAACCATTTAGTCTTTCCTTTTACTTTGAGCAATGATAAAGTCTTAAGCAATGAAAAAGTCGCTCAATCTCCGCGTGCAAATAGCCCCCCGTCACCCTAAAGGATTGGTGTTATCTAATCCTGTGATGATAGCTTCTGGTGTAGCCGGCTATGATACAGAATATGCAGAAATTGCTGGTATACAGAAGCTGGGGGCTATTGTCTGTAAAGGGACGACTCTCAAGCCCAGGAAAGGTAATCGCCAGCCGAGATTAGTGGAGACTGCCAGGGGTCTGCTAAATTCCATAGGTTTGGAAAACATTGGCGTTGATGCTGTGATTAAAGAGAAGGCACCCGTGTGGGCAAAGTGGCGGGTTCCGGTTATTGTCAATGTAGCTGGGGAAACGATGGATGAGTATGTGGCTGTAGCCAGGAAGTTGGAGGGGGTTCCGGGGATAAGCGGCATTGAGCTGAACATTAGCTGTCCCAATGTGTCTGGTGGTGGTCTGGAATTTGGTGTCGCCCCCGACCTGGCAGCTGAAGTTACTTCAGCGGTCAAAGCTGTCACCAGGCTGCCAGTTATCGTTAAACTGAGTCCCAATGTAACCGATATCAAGGAAATCGCTCTGGCTGTAGAAGAAGCCGGAGCTGATGCTATATCTCTCATAAACACGTTGAGAGGAATGGCGATTGATATAGTACAAAGAAAGCCGCGCCTGGGGAATATCGCAGGCGGGCTGTCCGGTCCAGCTATCAAGCCCGTGGCTCTTTATATGGTATATCAAGTAGCCAAAGTTGTGCATATTCCTGTCATTGGCTGTGGTGGGATCTGTTGTGCTGAAGATGCTCTAGAGTTTATCATGGCTGGGGCTACTGCGGTACAGGTTGGCACGGCAGTTCTGGCTAACCCCCGTATCTGTCTCACAATACTGGAAGGGATAGAGCAATTTATGCTCGATAATCAGGTGAGAAAGCTCACTGACCTGGTCGGTGTTGCCCAGGGCAAACCTTAGCCGTGTTGCTATTCAGTGGTTACTTCCTTCTTGATGAACTTGATGATTTCCTCAGTAAAAGTACCCGGTCCGAAAACACGCTTTATCCCCATTTGTTGTAAGGCGGGAAGGTCATCCTCGGGTATTATGCCGCCGGCGATAATGAGGACGTCTCCTCTGCCTTTTTTCCTTAGCTCTTCTACGATTGCGGGAAAGAGCTCTAAATGGGCGCCTGAAAGGATGCTCAACCCCACAACATCCACATCTTCTTGTATAGCTGCCCGCGCAATCATCTCCGGAGTCTGACGGATACCTGTGTAGATGACTTCCATACCAGCGTCCCGCAGAGCTCTGGCTACCACTTTGGCGCCTCGATCATGTCCATCCAACCCCGGCTTGGCTAGCAAAACACGAATTCTCCGTTTGCTCATAGTCTGTCCTCTTTAGCCAGTCCCAAAAAGTCTGCTATATTTGTGGCATCCTTTCGGTCCAGAATCAAATTTACCTAAACTTCCGAAGCGTGGCAAGCTCCTTGAGCTGACTCATTTTTTCTGGCAAAGCTCAACGAGCACTCCTCTCAGAGATTTGGGATGGATGAACGCCACCATGCCCTCTAAGCCCGGGCGCGCTTTCTTATCAATCAGCTCTATCCCTTGCTGGGAAAGATAACTGAGTTCCTGCTCTATATCATCAACCTCAAATGTTATATGGTGAAGCCCTTCGCCTCTCTTCTCCAAAACCTGAGCTATGTTGCTGCCGGGCAATGGTTCTATTAGTTCCAGATTGGTACCCTCAGCCAGGCACAGTATGGCAGCTTTGACCCCGCGCTCAGCTAAAGTTTCAATTTTTTCCACTTTAGCAGCAAAGCAAGTCTGATAAAGCGTTATTGCTTCATTAAGGTTGCTGACCAGAATACCGACATGGTCAACTTTTTTTGCCATTTTACCTCCTTCAAGGCTAGCTAAGCATAATCTAGGCGACCTCTCATCCGTTTTCAGAAAACCAAGAATTCTTTCTGGGTGGAAAAGATATTGCGCAGGACATCGCATATCTCACCCAATGTAGCGTAAGCCTCCACGCATTCGATGAAGGCGGGCATGGTATTATCTTGACTGCGAGCCACATCCTCCAATCTCTTAAGCGCCTGTTTGACTTTGCCGTTGTCCCGTTCCTTGCGAACCTGCGCGAGTCTTTCCTTTTGTTTCTTCTCTACTTCAGGCTTGACCCGCAGCAATCCAGTTATCTTGGGGTAGGGTGACACGAATTTGTTTACGCCCACCACGGTACGTTTGACACTTTCGATCTCCTTCTGGTAGCGATAGGAGGAAGCCTGGATTTCTCTCTGCGGGTATCCTTGTTCTATGGCAGCTATGGCACCGCCCAGGTCATCAATTTTGTTAATATACTCTGCGGCTTCCTTTTCTAGGCTATTGGTGAGATGCTCTATGTAATATGAGCCACCAAGGGGGTCTACCACATTAGCCACATCGCTTTCATAGCCCAATATTTGCTGTGTCCGCACGGCGATGGTCACGGCTTCTTCGGAAGGTGGAGCATAGGCTTCGTCAAAGGAGTTGGTATGCAGTGATTGAGTGCCTCCTAGGATGGCAGCCAGAGCTTCCAGGGTTGTTCGGACGATATTGTTGTATGGTTGCTGGGCGGTGAGGCTACAGCCGGCGGTTTGGGTGTGGAAGCGAAGCATCCAGGAGCGGGGGTCTTTAGCTCCGAACCGCTCTTTCATAATCCTTGCCCACAGACGTCGTGCGGCCCGGAATTTGGCAATCTCTTCAAAGAAGTTGATATGACTATTGAAAAAGAATGATAGTCTGGGTGCGAACATATCTATGTCAAGTCCGGCATCAATAGCTGCCTGAACGTAGGCTATGCCGTTGGCTAGAGTGAATCCAATTTCCTGGGCGGCGGTGGAGCCGGCTTCCCGTATATGGTAGCCACTGATGCTAATCGTATTCCAGCGAGGCACATGCTGGGCACAGTAGGCGAATATATCAGTGGTGAGGCGCATGGAAGGGCGGGGTGGGAAGATATAGGTTCCCCTGGCGATATATTCCTTGAGTATATCGTTCTGGACGGTGCCGTTGAGGTCAGCGGGCTCGACACCTTGCTTCTTACCCAGGGCAATGTACATGGCAAGAAGAATCGGGGCGGTGGCGTTGATGGTCATGGAGGTGCTGACCTTATCTAACGGTATATCCTGGAAAAGAATTTCCATATCTCGCAGGCTGTCTATGGCAACGCCCACCTTGCCCACTTCGCCCTGGGCTAAGGGATGGTCGGAGTCATAACCAATTTGCGTGGGTAGGTCGAAGGCTACGCTCAGCCCGGTTTGCCCTTGCTCTAGGAGATAGCGATACCTCTGGTTGGTTTCCTCAGCAGTGCCAAAGCCAGCGTATTGCCGTATTGTCCATATCCGACCGCGGTACATATTGGGTTGAACACCACGGGTAAAAGGGTATTCTCCAGGGTAGCCTAAGTCTCGAATATAGTCGAAATCTGGCAGGTCTTCAGGAGTATAGACGGTATCAATCTCCAAACCTGAGCTGGTTTCGAATCTATCCTGCCGTTCGCCGGCACGCTGTAGAGTTGAGGCTAGTGTGGTTTCCCGCCACTGTTGTTTGGTCTTATTGCGCATAGCTACCCCCTGAGGCGACAAACTGTATCTGGCGCGGATTCCTTGTATGTAGCCGCCATACTGGCAACGCGTAGTTCAAGCTGCGTGCTACAGTGCAAACCGCAGGTAAATCCACCACGCAGATCTACTACGCGGGATTTGACCAGAACTGCTCCACTCTATAGCACTATTTGCCCGGCTCTGACTTACTCCCTTTTTCCAAAAGGGGAGTCAGCATGTCAACAGGCAAAGGAAAGACGATAACGCTGCTTTTCTCTGTGGCGATGGTGGATAGCGTCTGTAAGTAACGAAGCTGGAGCGCAGATGCCTGACTGGAAATAACTTTGGCAGCCTCAGCCAGTTTCTCTGCTGCTTGGTATTCACCCTCGGCATGAACCACCTTGGCTCTCCTCTCTCGCTCAGCCTCAGCTTGGGCAGCCATCGCCCTCTGCAGCGTCTGCGGCAACTGTAGCTCTTTGACCTCTACCATACTCACTTTTATGCCCCAAGGGTCCGTGCCTTGGTCTACTATCGCCCTTATCTTTTCGTTGAGCCTGTCCCGCTGGGCTAATAGCTCGTCCAGTGTGGATTGCCCGACAACATTTCGTAGAGTGGTCTGGGCAAGCAGCGAGGTTGCCTTGACATAGTCGAGCACCTTGAGTATAGCATCCGCGGCATTCACCACGCGAAAGTAAGCCACAGCATCAACTCTGACGGTGACATTATCCACGGTAATGCACTCCTGCTGGGGGACATCCATGGTCACTATACGAAGGTCAACTTTTCGCACGGTCTCGATGAAAGGTATGATCAATACCAAGCCTGGTCCCCTCAGCCCCACGAACCTGCCCAATCGGAAAACTCCCACCCTTTCATATTCTCGCACAACTTTGATAGCTGCCGACAGAAGAATTATTACTACTACTGCGATTGTGAAATAGATAAACGGGTAAATCATTCTTCCTCCTTCTCTTTAAATTTTCTGGTCACCCACAGTGTCAGTCCTTCAACTTTGCTTATTATCACCTCCTCTCCAGGTTGTATTGTACTATCTTCAGCTATGGCTGTCCATAACTCCCCCTCAGCCAGGACTGTGCCTTTGGGATTGAGGATCGTTCGTGCCACAGCTTTCTTCCCTATCATCTCCTCGACACCAGCCGAAAGCCTTCGCCTCTGACCTTTGACGATCGCATAGATAACGAAGATGATAAACGCGGCACCTACAACTATGGCGGCAATAATTGGGGCTGTCATCTGCACGCTGCTACCCTTTATTCCATTGACTTCTTCGCCACCCGTAGTTTCAATCCCTCTACCCTGGTCACCACCACTTCTTCACCCGCTGCTACTCTACCACTCTCTGATGTCGCTGCCCACAGTTCTCCTTGAGTTAAAACTGTGCCAGTTGGGTCGAGAGGAGTCTTGGCTATGCCTATCGTCCCAACCATTCCCTCAGGTCCGGTGGCCTTGCGTCGCCTCTGGCTGCGGATGATGGCGCCCAGGACAAAGATAGCGAAGGCGGTGAAGCCTACTGCCACGCCAGCAACCAACCTCCTGTCTACCTCTATTCCAGGACTGTGGCTAAACAATATGAGGGAACCTATGACCAGGGCAACTATGCCCCCAGCAGTTAATAGCCCAAAGCCGGTGGTGAAATACTCGGCGATAAAAAGCACTACAGCCAGCAAGATGAGAGCTATGCCGCCCCAGTAAGCATTAAGTACGCCCAGGGAGTAAAACGCCAGGAGCAAGCTGATGCCCCCTACTACTCCTGGGATAATCAACCCTGGATTGGAAATCTCAGTAATCAGCCCAATCGTAGCTAAAGCAAACAGGATATAGGCAACATTGGGGTCGCTGATGGTTTGCAGGAATTTTTCAACGGCATTCATTTCGTTTCTGGTTGTACCATAGCTCGTGGTATCAATGGTAACTTCCGTGCCACTGGCTAGAGTGACCTTCCAGCCATTGATTTGGGAAATAAGGCTTTCCAGACTCTCCGCTCGCAGGTCGATAAGGTCACTTTCTAAGGCATCAACATCGGTGAACGATTTACTTTGCGTAACCGCCAGCTCAGCTTCTTCCATATTGCGGCCACGCTCCTCAGCTATCGTTTTCATCCACTTAGCCGCGAACTCAACTATTTTTTTCATCTGGTCTTCGGGTATTTCCTGTCCTCCAGCAGCCACAGGATGGGCAGCGCCGATAGTCGTGCCCGGCGTCATCGCCGCTATATGAGCCGATAGAGTGATGAAAGTTCCCGCTGAGGCAGCCCAGGCGCCTTTGGGTGAGACGTAAACCACAATGGGCACATTGGCGTTCATAATCCTCTGGACTATCTTCTCGGTGGAGTCCAGAAGCCCACCTGGGGTATCTAGCTCAATTATGCAGACACTAGCGCCATTCTTCTCTGCCTGACTGATGCCCCGGTCAATGTAGTCAGCTATCACAGGCACGATGATACCCTCCACGGTAAGAACTTCCACAGTGGTAGGGCTGGCAGCAGCGAGCAAACTGCCTGCTAAACCCGCAACTATGGGAATCACCAGCAAGGCCAGGAAGAAAATCCTGAGTCCAGTTCTCAGCATCTAGGATTATCCTCAAGCTTATAGGAATTCAGATTCCCACCTTTTCTCCTCCCATTCAGTATTATAGCCGATTCTGCTGAAACCAAACAAATGTTCCTCACCCTAAACGGCAAACTTGATTATGTTATTCACCTGCTTACCGGAAATGGGCACAAGTCAGTTAGTGAGCTAGCAAAACTGAGGAATTGGTTAGAGATGCATTGCTAACAAGATTAGGAACGGGATGTGAGTCATGAAGAGAATGACACCAAGTTTGCTCCGAACATCTTCTTTCGTCCAAGCGGAAAGAATAATTTCTTATCAGGTTTAAAAAGCTGGGAAAACTTCGGGTAATTCAGGTCATGGCTGTGACTAACTAAAGTCAGTACAAGAGATAATTTGCCACACTCATACCAATCACTATAGCTCCTATAATTATTCTAATAATTTTAGAATATTTAATGGCAATATTAAACTAACACACACCGCTATCATAATAATGCGAAAGGTGCTCTGAGACATTCAAAGATACCTCCCTCAGCTTAATTAATTAAAGATTAATAGAGGCGGTTTTTCCATTCAGATCAAGCTGGGTTAATGATGAGATTCAATGTGGCCAACTAAAATGAGTACAAGAGTAATCTGACAGCCATACCAAGCAGTACAATTGCTACAATCATTTTTATAATTTTAGCATATTTATCGGCAATATTAAACCTTTGATAAGGGAAAAGAACAGAAATAATGAATATAAACGACACCACAAGTAAAATGATACTAAAGGTCTTGAAAGACATTCAATTTCGCCTCCATCAGCTTAATTTAATCGAGGGGTTTATTATAACAAAAAATAAACCCCCTCATAAATTATTTTGTTATTGAGACCATATACCGGTAGGGACAACTGGTGGTAATGGTGGTGGCATATAATGGAACCTTATTATAACCCCTCTCCCGTATACATTTGTGGCCATTATAGTCGACGCCATCCCCGCTAAGGCAATACAAACTACTTTGGAAACTACTGGATCTGGAATAATCAAGGCTATTGCTGAACCAAAGTATAAGCCCGCACAAATCCTAATACAGAGGGCATTATCCAAATAAAGATGAAACCCCCACCAGTGCCATACAACTTTAGTTACACCTGAATAGGATAAGGTTTGAACCCCTTCTACCAAGTAAACGGCATTGCCTTCAGCTATTAATTGCTGCCCCGGTTCCAAGTATTGATTGCAATCTTCTAGGTATTTCTCTGTAACAGTAAGTGTAAAGTCGGGATTGGCTACCATGTATCCACTATCAATCATCGAGTTTGTTTGTTCCAGTCCTGCCAATAATGATTGATGTACTTCGCTGTTAATACTTTTGACTACCCCCTTCGGTGCATTCAACACGATATTGCCGGTCTCTGAGATTGATAAATAACGTTCCAGCTTGTTTATGGCGCTGGTGTATTCACGTTCAATCCTGGAACCGGGCAGAGGATTATCAGGTTGTTTTGCAGCAAGCGCCGGCTGTGCGACCAAAGCCATCGCAACAATAACCATTAACATAATAGTTAGAACTCTTAGGCACGGTTTCCTCATTTCTTTTAATCCTTTCATTATTTGTTTTAATTAGTCTTCCACTCCAAGCCATCGCCTCCTTTTTTTGCCTCAGATATTTGTAATAACTATTGGAGTTAATTGTGATTGTATCAACCATATAAGAATAACACTTTTGAGCAGCAATGTCCATACCTC
This sequence comes from Chloroflexota bacterium, assembly GCA_036834125.1. Classification (GTDB taxonomy): domain Bacteria; phylum Chloroflexota; class Dehalococcoidia; order GIF9; family AB-539-J10; genus RBG-13-51-36. The sequence continues at coordinate 69,286 of DAITOK010000002.1, forward strand.
GTATTAATTAATTAATATGTAACTATACTCAACCATACTTAACTATGTTATGGATATACGATTTTACTGGCTCGGCCAAGAGTAAGATTGATTTAACCCGCTTTAGTCTTCCGGTATAAGCATACTTGGTCAAATAGCCTGATAAAGCTAGTAAACGGCGATTTCCATAAATCTCAGGTTAATGCTAAACCAAGGGGCTGAAAGCAACAAAAATTCAAAGTTCATCATTGAAGCTGGGCACAGCTTAGTGTAGAATAGGCTAAGTTATTCGAAGAATGTTGCCTTTTTGTTGGAAAGCCCAAGAAGCGAGCTCGGTTTCAAGACGGGCTTGGCTTACCACCAAAATCAAAAGATTTTGGTGAACGTGAAAGTTCTACGAATTTTGGAGAGTGATCGAGAAATGACAAACCAAAAATGTAAGGGAATGCGAGATTTGCTTCCTGAGGATATGCTGCGCTTTCGCTGTATTGAAGATGTTTTCCGTAGCTGTTGTCGTAGCTGGGGCTATCAGGAGGTAAAAACACCCACCCTGGAATTTCTTTACCTGTTTACAGCTGCAGGCACGCTGACGCCGGGTATGTTGAGCAAAGTCTATTCCTTTTTAGATTGGGATGGCTGGAGTGGCGAGCGGGTCGTCCTGAGGCCAGATGGTACTATTCCTGTAGCGAGACTCTACATTGATAATCTGAGTGGACAGGAGTTAGCCAGGCTTTTCTATGTGACGAATATTTTTGCTTTCGAAGGAACCGGGAAAGAGAACCGGGAGCGCTGGCAATGTGGTGCTGAGTTCTTCGGCGGTGCCAAATTCGCTGCGGACGTGGAGATAATTCTCTTAGCTAAGGAAATCATTCGCAAGTTGGGCGTCAATAATGTTGAGTTGCAGCTGTCGCATGCTGGCTTGGTGAGAGCATTGGTCAAAGAGTTGAAGCTTGGCGCTGATGAGGAAGCTGCAGTAACACACAGCGTTTTAGAAGGTGATTGGCGGGCATTGACCAAAGCAAAGTCTGCCAGTCCCGAATTTAGCAAGCTTCTGGGTGCGCTCTTGAATCTCAAAGGGAGGTCGAGCAATTTTCTGCACAATATCAGAGCTTCGTTTCCCAAAGCCTCGAATGACTTTAAGTCCAGCGTGGCAGACCTCATAAACGTGACCGCACTACTGGATAGTGTGGATTGTGCTTATGAAATTGATATTGGAACGATACACGGCTTTGAATATTACACCGGAGTTTGTTTCCAGTTCCTGGCTACTGGGGAGAAGGTAGGTGGTGGAGGAAGGTATGACAAGCTCGTGCCACTTATGAACGGGAAAGAAATCCCCGCTTGTGGATTTGCCCTATATGTGGACCCCCTCATGAGAATGCTGCCACCCCAGGAAGAGAAACAGAATGGGCTTGCAATCCTAGTTAAAGGTAGAGAGTTGACGCCCGAAACAGTAAGATTAAGTTTTAGGCTAGCGGAATCGCTTCGCAGTGCTGGCTACATCACGGAACTGGATTTTGCCGACCGCGAAGGATCCAGCTATAGGTGGGTTATTGTAGTTTCAGGCAAAGAACCCTCTCCATTTATGCTTAAGGATTGTCTACAGAAGCGACGGCGAGAAGTAGCTTCCACCACCGAGGTTCTTAAAGCCCTGAGCGAGGGATGAAGGATTATCAAGACCGCACTATCAAAATTGCCCTTCCCAAGGGCAGATTTCTGTCGCCTACTGCCAACATGCTTGCTGAGATAGGCTTAGAATTTGAAGGTTATAGCAGCGATGCCAAGCAATATCGCCTTAGCTCGAAAAAACTTTCCAGCGTTTCTGCCAAGATACTTCAGGAGAAAGATATACCTATACAGGTAGCAGTTGGAAATTACGACCTGGGTATTTGTGGCTTGGATTGGATTGAGGAATTTGTGGTGAAGTATCCTACCGGTGCCTTAGTAAAGGTATCAAGTCTAAACTATGGTGAAGGGGGTATATATGTCGCTACCAGTTCTCTATCCGGGATAGCCAATCTTGCTGACTTATCAACCCAGAGAAGGGATTACCGCATAGTTAGCGAGTATCCTAATCTAGCTGAAGCTTTTGCCTTGAAACGCAGGATTAGAAAATTCCGGATTTTCCCGGTGTGGGGAGCTGCTGAGGCTTATCCCCCGGAAAACGCTGACTTGGCAGTGTTCTGGGGAAAGGATGGAGCATATGTAGCAGCTCGAGGCTTACTCCCCCTCAAAAAATTGCTTTCTGTTACTGCCTTTCTGATAGCCAACCGAGAAAGCTTGGAGAGTAAAGACCTTAGCGACATATTAGCATGCTTTAGCTCACAGCTTACCGTTGACTTGCGGACATCGGAAGAGAATGAGAGTGATATATTTAGAGAGCTGAAGATTTATGACATTCCTTGGTCAGCAAAAGAAATAAATCTGGCCTTGCCCGATGGGCACCAACAATCGCCGACTGTGCAATTTTTGAAACGAGCCGGGCTCGTATTTGATGGCTATTCTGAAAAAGTAGTGAGCCGTCGTCCTTCTGCTGAGTTAGAGTGGCTGGGCGTTAAAGTGATCAGACCTCAAGATATGCCTCAACAAGTAGCAAATGGGAATTTTGATTTAGCCATAACAGGTGAGGATTGGCTGCTGGATCATCTCTATCGCTTCCCTGCTAGCCCGGTGGAGAAGTTACTTACCCTGGGTTTTGGCACTGTCAAGGTCGTGGCTGCTGTGAGCCAGGAAATGCCTGTAAACAACATTGATGATTTAAGGGTGCTTATCCAGAAAAACCCTGAGCTAATTAAGTCACCTTTGAAGGTGGCCTCCGAGTACACAAATATCGCCGATAAGCACCTTAGAGACAATCACATTCACCCCTACAAGTTAATCCCAACCTGGGGGGCAAGCGAGGCATTTTTGCCTGATGATGCCGATATGCTCATTGACAACACTCAGACGGGGAAAACTCTCAAACAGCACAAATTAAAGATTATTGATGAAATTTTCCAGTCCTCGGCTTGCCTGATTGCTAACAAGAATAGTCTGATGTCTTCGGACAAGAAGGACAAGGTAGAGTTACTGACACAGAAATTGCGAGCAGCCTTAGAATGACGGTTGGAGGTTGTGTGGGGGTTGAGGAAGGGGCGAGATATGAAAAAAGTTAGAGGCTTTAATAAAGCCAAGTGGCTACTAAGAAGGGAGAATTTCTGGGAGTCTTTTGTCACCCCACCGGGACTAAAAACTCGGATAAAGCAAGTCTTTGGCGAAGAGCTTTCAGTTCAGGAAGTAGTCAACCGTATACTGAATGATGTCCGAGGCAAAGGTGACAAAGCTCTTTTGGAGTACACCGAAAAATTGGATGGTGTGCGACTCGGTTTCTTGGAGGTGGATAAGCAAGAAATAACTGCCGCCTATGAACTAGTAGATAAGGAAGTCATCGCCGCTCTCAAATTGGCAGCTAACAGAATACGGGATTTTCATGTTGCCTGTGGACGCAAAGCTGGTTTAATTGCCATTGACAGATATCTAAAACAGCAAAATCGGCCTTTACAAAAGGTTGGCTTATACGTGCCCGGTGGCAATGCTGCCTATCCATCGTCAGTGTTGATGATGGCGATACCAGCAAGAGTAGCTGGTGTTGAGGAGATTGTCGTGGTTTCTCCAGCGGGCAAGGGTGGTCGCATTCCTGCCCCCACGCTCGTTGCTGCTGACATTGTCAGAGTTGACCGTATTTTCAAGCTTGGGGGGGCTCAGGCTATTGCGGCATTGGCTTTTGGGACTGAATCTGTACCCAGGGTAGATAAAATCTGTGGCCCCGGCAACATCTTTGTGACCTTGGCTAAGAAAATGGTTTATGGCGTGGTGGACATTGATGGTCTGGAAGGACCCAGCGAGATAGTGATTGTTGCTGATGAAAAAGCTGACCCTACTCTCTGTGCTGCTGACCTCTTAGCCCAGGCTGAACATGATACTCTGGCTGTAGTGGTTTTAATCACCACCTCGGCTGAGGTGGCTGATCGCGTAGAGAAGGAAATTGAAACACAGCTAGGAAAGTTGAAGCGCTATTCTACAGCTCGAGCGGCTATTGATAGAGGAATGATAGTGCTTGTGGACAACTTGGGTCAGGCTGTGGAGCTGGTCAACGTTTTCGCACCTGAGCACCTTTCCATTATGACGTCCAATGCCTTGGCTCTAGCTCGCAGAATCTACAATGCTGGCTGTATCTTTGTCGGCAAGAACTCGCCTGTCGTTCTCGGTGACTATGTAGCTGGTCCCAGCCATGTCCTGCCTACTGGGGGCAACGCTCGTTTTAGCTCCCCGTTGGGCGTTGCTGATTTCCTCAAAGTTACCAATATTGTCGCTTTAGACAAGCTAACCATGCGAAAACTTGGCCAAGCTGCTATGCTGATAGCTGAAGCTGAGGGGCTCGATGCTCACGCCCGCGCTGTAGAAATCAGGCTGAAAGCAAAATAAAGGCTCAAATGGCAAAGTATTTGGATTTGTTTAGGATTTAGGATTTTGTATTATGGACATCAAAAAACTTATCAGACCTGAGCTCATAGCTATGAAGAGCTATACCCCTATTGAGCCGACGGAAGTTCTGAGTCAGGAAGCAGAATTGCCGTCTGGCAAGATAATAAAGCTCGATGGCAACGAGAATCCTTACGGCTGCTCTCCGAAGGTCTATCAGGCTCTCGCCACTTATCCCTATTATCACAATTATCCCGACCCTGAGCAAAGAGAGCTGCGAAAAGCTCTGGAGAAATATACAGGCTTAGATCGTGAATACATCGTGTGTGGCACGGGCAGCGATGAGCTTATTGACCTTATCCTCAGGCTTTTCCTCAATCCCGGAGACGAGGTGATCAATTGTCCGCCCACGTTTGGTATGTATCCCTTTAGCACTGATATTTGTGGAGGACGTCTTGTGGAGGTGCCCCGGACTGAAGATTTTTCCCTGGATATAACTGGAATGAAACAAGCTTTGACGAAAAGGACCAAGGTTATCTTCGTGGCTTCGCCCAATAATCCTACTGGTAATATCGCTAGTGAGAAAGAAATTTTGGAGCTTGTTGACGCCGGAAAGATTGTGGTTGTGGATGAGGCCTATTTTGAATTTAGTAATGTCACTGTAGCCAACTTGGTGCCGTCTTATCCTAACCTGATAGTATTGCGCACCTTTAGCAAATGGGCAGGATTAGCTGGCTTAAGGATAGGTTACGGCATTTTTCCTGTGGACATTGCCGATTATCTCATGAAGATCAAGCAACCTTATAATGCCAGTGCCGCTGCTCAGGCTGCTGTGCTTGCCTCCCTGGCTGATATAGATTACCTTCGGGCTAACGTGGCTAAGATAATCAGGGAGCGTGCGAGATTATTCGAAAAACTAAAGGAAATAAGGTGGCTCAGCCCTTACCCTTCACAGGCAAACTTTATCCTCTGTCAAGTCGTTGTAACCCAGAGTGAAACGAAGAAGAAGCAATCTCTAGCCAAAGAAATCTGGCAACAATTACGAAAGAGAGGTATTTTTGTTCGCTATTTTGACACGCCATTATTGAAGGATTGTCTGCGGGTGAGCGTGGGCAAGCCCGAAGATACCGATGCCTTGATTGAGGCACTGAAGGAGGTTAAACATGGCTGAAAGGAAAGCAAAAGTAGTTCGTGAGACCGCCGAGACGACCGTCAGAGTGGAACTCAACATTGACGGCAGCGGACAATTTCAAATCACCACCGGCCTAAGGATGTTCGACCACCTCCTTAGCCAGCTGGCTCAGCACGGAGTATTTGACATAAAAATCTCAGCCTCGGGTCCCGACCAGCACCACGTAGTTGAAGATGTGGCTATTTCTTTGGGCAAAGCTCTTAACCAGGCACTGGGGAAAAAGCAGGGCATTATTCGCATGGCACATGCTATCGTGCCTATGGATGAAGCTCTGGCAATGGTGGCGGTGGATATCGGGGGCAGGGCCTACAGCACAATCGAGGCGGACTTCAACGAAGCCAGCATCGGCGACCTGGACTCTGATTTAGTCCGCCATTTTCTGGTCTCACTTACCTCCGAAGCTAAAATTAACCTCCACGCCAAAGTGCTCAGCGGCATCAATGACCACCACAAAGCCGAAGCGTTATTCAAAGCTTTGGGGCGCGCCCTCGACTCAGCGACCCGCATTGACGAGCGCATCCTGGGCCGGATTCCCAGCACCAAAGAGGTTATCGAGGGGTAAAAGGTTGAGTTGATTTCAAATCCTGCTTGGGGAGGAAGTGTACTATTTTGGCAGTAGACACAAGCGAAATGAGCTGAACTCAGCATAAAACGGGGGTGAAAAGGTGTCTTGTAGCCGTCAAAGCGACTGTAAGTACACTATAAGAAACACAGAGAGTGCAGAGGTGGCACATATCAACACATATGGGGGACATTGAATGGCAGTATTGATAGATTGAGCAGATTGGATGACGATTTGTCCAAACTGACGGTCGAAATATTAAGGGAGATAGACGACGAGACTTACAAGCGCTGCAGTAACCAAAACCGAGGCAGTGGAGGGAGAACAGGAATCGACGTTACCTTGCGTCGTTGCCTGAAAGATAAGCTAGGAATCAAGGTTAAAGAAAGTGGTCATACCCGCTTACAAGGGGGTATCCCAGTAAAGCACGATGGTCACTTCGTTGTGGGCGGAAAGAATATTTTCATTGAATACAAAGGTTACCCTGAGGAGGGTCACATTCTTGCCATAATAATGGCAGCCCAATTAATCAAGGAAGGATTGGGCAATAATATCGAATTCTATCTCATCGTGCATAATCACAAAAATCTGGCACGAATGAGGGGCCGCACGACTTATAGAAGCATATCGCCCAAAATACATAAACGACATCTTCGGCTTGGACTGTCTAGAAGACTTTATCAGGGTGTTAAGGTTACCAAGCATGACCGGGTCTAGACCTTTCCCGTAATCAGAGTGCTTGGTCGTCTTCTGGGTTCAAGGAGGCTTAAGGTCCGTTACCGTCAAAAGATTTTCTCAATATGTGTTCCAGCAAGCCACCAGTGCAATGTCCCGCAGTGAATAATTTGCCGAGAAATATAAAAATGCATCCGGTTGAACGCTAAGCCCGTGGCGAGCAGGTTAGCTAGGCAGCGGAGACCGTTGTGTTTAAAATATGGCTTTGATTTGTGCCGCAGGAATACGACAACAGAGGTAGCAAATGCCGAAATTGAGTTGGGACGCCGTTCATATTTGGATGATGGGGCACGGCATCCACATCCTTATCATAGTAGCGGTGGGAGCTGTGCTGTGGCTTATCTTGGATAAGCTTCTACCGCCTATTGTGCGCCGCAGCGTAGCCCGAACCGAATACAAAGAAAGCAAGGAGGAGATAGAGAAAAGAGCCAATACGCTCTTGACTGTATTCAAGGGGACAGGGCGGGTATTTATTGCCATAGTGGCTGTGGTGATGATTCTATCTGAGGTAGGAGTGCCCATTGCTCCGATTCTGGGCGGCTTGGGCATCGCTGGTGTAGCCATCGGTTTCGGCGCTCAGTACTTAATAAGAGATCTCATCGCCGGCACATTCATTATTTTGGAGAACCAGTACAGGGTAGGTGATGTAGTCAGGGTAGGCGATATCTCAGGTTTGGTTGAAGAGATAACTTTGAGAAAGACTGTACTCCGTGACCTCGATGGCATAGTCCACCATGTTCCCAATGGCGAGGTCAGAGTTGCCAGTAACCTCACCAGAAGTTTTGCCAGAGTCAATCTCAACATCTCGGTAGCGTATGAGACTGACCTTGACCACGCCATAAGCGTGATAAACCGAGTAGGTAAGGAACTGGCTGAGGACGAAAATTGGCGCAGTGTAATTAAGAGTCCGCCCCAGGTGCTCAGGGTCAATAATTTCGGTGACTCCGGGATGGATATCAAGATTCTGGGGGATGTTGAGCCGATGCAACAGTGGGCAGTGATGGGCGAATTGAGGCTTCGCCTGAAGAAGGCATTTGATGCCGAAGGTATAGAGATAGCCTGGTCTCGCACCAAGATTTATTTTGGCAACCCTTTACCAAGCTCTCGTGAGAAAGAAAGGCAGCATTGAGAGAACTACTCGCTGCGCCGCTCAAGCGGAAATTCTTTATAATTCAGAAAGGGTGAGAAAGGGGAATTTTTATGAGTTGTGTGCTTAGGATGTTCATCGTAGGACTGCTGGTATGGCTGGGAGCCAGTTTTGGTTTCTCTTGCTCGGACACTACTCCAATCTACACCTATAACATAGTAAATATCTATCCTCATGACCGTAACGCTTTTACACAGGGACTAGTTTTCGAAGATGGTTTTCTCTACGAGGGAACGGGGCTTTATGAGCAATCCACATTGCGCAGGGTGGAATTGGAAACGGGAAGCGTCTTGCAGATACGCGAGCTTCCGTCTCAGTTTTTTGGTGAGGGTATAACCATTTACGAAGACAAGATAATCCAGCTCACCTGGCAATCCCATGTCGGGTTTATCTACGACAAAGACAGCTTTGAATTATTGGGAGAGTTCAATTATTCGACTGAAGGCTGGGGTATCACACATGACGGAAATCGCTTAATCATGAGCGATGGCACGCAGACACTGTATTTTTTAGACCCTGAGACCTTTGAAGTGATCAGTCAGGTTGAAGTCTTGGACAGTCGTGGCCCTGTACACAGTCTTAATGAACTGGAGTACGTGCAGGGGAAAATCTACGCCAACGTGTGGCAAACTGACCGAATCGCAATTATTGATCCTGAAACAGGTCGCGTGACCGGATGGGTGGACTTAAAGGGACTCCTGACCGAAGAAGACCGCAGTGAGCCAGTTGATGTTCTGAACGGCATTGCATATGACGCAGAAGGTGATCGCCTATTTGTCACTGGGAAACTATGGCCTAAACTCTTCGAAATTGAGCTCGTTGCCCAGGCTAATAGGTGTTTAGTCTTCTGAATTGGGTTATCGGTTACGGGAATTGTGCCCGCAGGACTCCTCACTGCTTCGGTAACGAAGCTTCTCAACGATAATTTCCGACCCCGCTTGACAATAGACGGCGCCGATTCTATAATCGAGAATACCTAGTAAGACGAGGTATTTAAGAAAAAACCGAGAATTATCGAGGCTGGATATAGGCTCCTTAGGGTAATTCGAGGTAACGCTGGATGAAAGAACCGCATACGGTACGTCGCTTGGGGGATTTAGCCCGAGCCATCATGTACCGACAGGCGTTGGTCAGGCATGAATCCTGGCCTCGTGCCAAACTCGAAGAGCTGCAGCAGCGCCGTCTAACCGAACTTCTTGACTGGGTAACACAGCGCTCTCCTTTTTATCGCGAGTTCTGTTCTACGCATCGTATCAGCAAGCCTTACAATCTCCAAGATTTCCCCATCTTGGACAAAAAGACCTATATGAAACACTTTGACGAAATTATCACTGACCCTCGATTACGACTTTCTGAAATACAAGAGCATGCGGCTCACATCTCGGGAGACGAGTATTACCTTGGGGAGTATCGCGTGCTTACGACAGCGGGCAGCTCCGGACAGAAAACGGTGATGGTCTTCAACCGGAAGGAATGGAGTATTCAAGAAGCGACAAGCATGCGGATTGCTGCCATGATGGGGATAATTCCATTTTCTTTGAGACGTCCTACGATTGTGACCATCGGTTCTCCCAGCCCCTTGCACGATAGCTACCGCCTGCCGTTGAGCATGAATGTTGGACTTTACCGCTATTACGTGTTGCCGGCTACAGCGCCGGTCGAAGAACTCGTCCAGAGGCTAAACTATGTTCGGCCCTATGTGCTGCGGGGGTTTCCATCCATGCTCGGTCTGCTTGTCACAGAACAGCTTCAAGGGCGATTACACATCAATCCTGCTATTATTGCCGGTGGCGGCGAACCGTTGACCAGTGAATTGAGAAAGCAGCTCCAGAACGCCTGGCCAAAAAGCTCCGTGTTTGATATTTATGGTACTCAGGAAGGGCTGCGCGCTATGGAGTGCAACCCTGGCCAGGGCATGCATATATTCGAGGATTTGGGCATCGTTGAAGTGGTGGATGAGAACAACCAACCTGTGCCTGATGGAACCCTGGGACACAAGATTCTATTCACGAGTCTATTTGGTTTTACTCAGCCCGTCATTCGGTACGAAATAGCAGACATGATGGTACTGGCTCCAGAGCCGTGCCCGTGTGGTCAGCCGTTTCGTCGCATTCTGGCTATCAACGGGAGGAATGACGATGTCCTTTACCTTCAGGGGCGAGGAGGAAGACAGGTTGCTGTTCATCCTGTCCATTTCTGGAACGTCCTGGAAAGCTTTGCTAATATACGGCAATACCAGGTGGTACATGAAAAAGATGGCATTTGTTTGCGGCTGATGTTTGAGGAAGGCAACGGGAATACGGCTCGCATTGTCCAGGAGCAACTGGCGCGGAAGCTGCAAGCGTTAGGCGTTGAACGCCCATCTATTCGTGTGGAATTGGTGACGACGTTAGAAGACCGCTCTCGCCATATGGGGAAGTGGAAGAACATTATCTCCAACGTGAAGCAGGCAACTCAATAACCAGAGATAGTTGCGTCTCGGTCGTCGGGCATTCCTTGGAAAAGCGGTAGTCATTAGATTTGTGCAGTTGGGTCGTGAGATGGCTGCTTTCTTGGTAGCTATTGTACGGGTGCTATTGCCGGTAATAAACAGAGTTCACGCAGCAGTCCTCGGTATCAAACCTTTGGAAAGAAACAGCCTCATCAGCATTGAAGTTAGACGTCACAAGGGCAGCCCAATCAAATTGCGGGACGGCTGTGAAGTCACGCCCGGTGACCCTGTCATCAAGCTACATTTGAACAATGCTTGGATTGCTGAGAAATGGCGCACGGGTGTGGGGTTTGGCGGAAGGCGTTTTCCTCGGGGTGCTTTCCATTACTTCAAAGAGGGCATGCAGCTTCTTGCTCGAAAAGTAGCTGACGGTGAGTATGGTGACATCGTAGCTGTATATGGCTGGACTGCCTTCTATACTCAGGCTAGCCGATTGGGATTTCAGGTTATTGATTTGCCGGACAGCTTGAGAGTAAAGCTGGCTTGGCTCCATATCACAGCATTGAGGCAGGCTCGTAGTATTCCCTGGCTTAAGGGGCGTGCTTCATCTCGTAAAGTATCGCAGATTAAGGCAGTGTGGCTGTCCCGAGCTGAACTCTTGAGAATCCAGGGGCACAATGGTTAGGGGCGGACTTGTCCGCTGCCCAAGATTATCCACTTGTAGCTGGTTAACTCTTTGAGAGCCATAGGACCGCGCGCATGGAACTTCTGGGTGCTTATGCCTATCTCGGCGCCCAGACCAAATTGCCCGCCATCGGTGAATCGTGTGCTGGCGTTGACATAAACACAGGCGGCATCCACCTCATTAAGGAAGCGCATGGCTGCCGAGTAATCTTCGGTGACAATGGCTTCGGAGTGCCCTGAGCCGTACTTCTCAATGTGTTCCAAAGCTTCATCCAGAGAGCCCACCACCTTGATAGCTGCCTTGAGCGAGAGATATTCCTTGCCCCAGTCTTCGTCCGTAGCTGGGACTAGCTTCAGAGACGGAACGGACTTGAGGATAGCCATAGCTCGCTTATCGCAGTGCATTTCCACCCCGGCTTTAGCCCATTCCTTGGCAATCGCCGGCAAATAAACGGGGGCAATCTCCTTATGAACCAGGATGCAGTCCAGAGCGTTGCAGACGGTAGGGCGCTGGACTTTGGCGTTGTAAGCGATGGCTACTGCTTTGTCTATGTCAGCGCTCTTATCTACGTAGGTATGGCACACACCGATGCCGCCGGCAACCACGGGCATGCTGGCGTTCTCTGAAACCAGCTTTATCAGTTCAGCGCCACCGCGGGGGATCATCAAATCAATAATTCCTTTCATCTTGAGCATTTCGTTGACCAGAGCCCGCTCTGTGGACTCGATAAATTGAATGGCTCCGGTGGGCACTCCGGCTCGGTCGCAGGCTTCTTGAGCCACATTAGCCAGAGCCTTATTGGAATTTATGGCTTCCTTGCCGCCGCGCAGTATCACGGCATTGCCTGATTTGATACACAGGCTGGATATATCTATGGTTACGTTGGGGCGGCTCTCGTATATTGCGCCAATGACTCCTAGAGGAACTCGCTTCTTACCTATTTGCAAGCCGTTAGGCAGCGTCCGCATGTCGAACACCTCGCCCACTGGGTCTGGCAGCGCAGCCACAGCTCTTGTGTCCTGGGCTATTGCCTCCAGACGGGATGGCGTGAGCAGCAATCTATCTAGCATGGCTTCGCTCATCCCCGAAGCCTTGGCTGCTTCATAATCGGTTTTGTTAGCAGCCAGGATTTCCTCCTTTTTGGCGGTAAGGGCATCAGCAATATTGAGCAAAGCCTTATTCTTAACTTCCGTAGAAAGGAAAGCCAGCTTCTTCGATGCTGCCTTAGCTGCTTTTCCCTTTTCTTCCAGCTCTCTTGCCGCCGATTTCATACTTTGCCTCTCTTGGTTTTTCACCTTTCACCTGATTCCCTATAGTTCTATCTGCCCTGCCTTCTTTCTTTAACTATGAAGTCAAATAATGAGGGAACATTCTGGACGTAGCTAAATCTCCTAATTCGTCTCTCTGCTAGCTTAACATACTCCTCGTTTATCTCATAGCCTACATAGTGTCGTCTGGTTTTTTATGGCAGCTATAGCAGTTTGCCCGCTTCCCATAAACGGGTCTAGGACTACATCTCTTTCATAGGTATAAAGCTGAATAAGCCTATACGGCAGCTCCACGGGGAAAGGGGCGGGATACCCGATTATCTTCGCCTGCTCTGCGGGGAATGTCCAAACACTTTTTGTTAATTCGAGGAATTCCTCTCTAGATATAGTGGTAGTCTTATTCGAGAGTGGCTTTCGGCTAAATGTGCCTTTAGATATATATTCGTGAATGTCTCCAAGTGTTGGATTGGCTGCTGAAAGCCAGCTTCCCCAAGCTGTGGAGGAGCTGGAGGTTGAGGCCTTGTTCCAGATAATTTCTCCTCGCATCAGAAAACCTAAGTCAAGCATGTCTTCAACGACAAAAGCGTGCAGGGGATATAGGGTTTTCTGCCAAGGTTGGCAATATTTACGCAAGCTCTGCCACCGGGCACGAGAACTCTGTACACCTCTCGCCATACCCTCCGCAGAAACTCCTTGTATCCTTCGAGTGTCAAGTCTTCATCATACTCTTTGCCTACGTTGTAAGGCGGAGAGGTTACCATAAGATGAACGCTGTTATCAGGCAGTTCGTCCATCTTTTCGCTGGACTTACAAAATATTCTGTCCAAGACTTCGGAAGGAACAGGGTTCTCCACATATCTAGCTCTTTCTTCTTTCGGCAAACCCTCGTACAGTCTGCTGGCATAGAAGCGAGTGGAATCGTGGTTTATCCGCCTTGGCGAACCGAATGAGTTCATCTCGGTGGCTCTTTTTCCCCTCACTTTTCGCTCCAGTAATCCACCCATCTTTGGTACGGATTGTAGTCGATTTATGTTCTTTGCCAGAATATATCGATATTCTTACATCGCTTATCGGAAACTACAGCTCCTAATGCCTCCCTTGTGATTTCTACACCCCTGGGGTTTGTTCCTGGCTTGGGGAGCTTGACATATGCTACTCGACCCATCTTATTAAACACTTCCCTTTGGATTTCTAGTGGCAGATAGTAAAATCCACCCCTGTCGCCCAATTGACCTGCACGAATAAAATATCGCATCGAGGGTAGTAATTTTCCCGAAATTCCTGTGCTTTTGCGGCAGCAACGGTCCACACGAGTTTGACTCCACTCAATCCCTTAGCCTTAATTGTCTTGATAGACACAGGTTGCCCAAATAACCTGAGGTCAACTTCTGGCTTGGTGATGCGGATTCCTGTTTCTACGTTCTCCTCGCCAAACCTGTATATGAGTAAAGTTGTTATGATGCTCTCTCTGACCGACACAACTTGCATCCCGGTTGTGCCTGCTCGTGAGCTTTCTAGCTCCGCAATGTTAAATAAGTAGGGCAATTTCCTCTGTATTCTAGCTTTGAGTTCTTTGTCCTCAAAGATTTTTATGAGATGACTATTCACTTATGCTCCTCAAAGTCTCTTTTCATGCTATTCACACTATCACCATATTATTCCTGTGAATCACCTCGTCGCCGTAGTCGTAGCCGAGGAGACTGCCGATTGTATCGGAATGCTTTCCGGCGATAGTAGCTATGTCGGAGGAGCTATAGTTGGCAATACCACAGCCAATGCGTCTGCCCTTTTCGTCCAGAATATCCACGATGTCGCCGCGGCGAAATTTCCCTTCCACCTTGATTACTCCAGCCGGAAGAAGGCTTTTGTTCAGCTTCTTGAGGGCGGAGACAGCGCCTGTGTCCACTGTGAGCTTTCCTTTGGAAGCCAGCCCGCTGAGCATCCATCTTTTTCGGCTCTCCATCTTGTTTACCTGAGCTGGAAAGAATGTGCCGATTTCCTCTCCCTGGCTAATCCGAATTAGCACATCCGGTTCTCGCCCATTGGCGATGACCACATTTACTCCCGAAGCTGTTGCCAGCTTGGCTGCCTCGATCTTGGTAACCATGCCACCGGTTCCCTGACGATTGGCAGTACCGCACGCCATGCGCTCAACTTTGGCATCAATCTTGTCTACTCGGTGGATGAGCTGGGCATCGGGGTTGAGATGTGGGTCGGCTGTATACAAGCCGTCAATATCGGTGAGTATGACCAGGATATCGGCGTCAACCAGGTTAGCCACCAGGGCAGAGAGATTATCGTTATCCCCGAATTTCAGCTCTTCGATTTCATCAATAGCGACGACGTCGTTCTCGTTCACAATGCAGATTATGCCCAGCTCGATAAGAGATAGCAGAGTGTTACGGGCATTGAGGTAGCCGCTTCGATCGGAGAGGTCTCTTTTGGTGAGCAGTGCTTGAGCTACGGTTATGCCATGCTGGCTGAAAAGTTGTTCGTAGGTATACATAAGGCGGCTTTGTCCGACGGAAGCCAGGACCTGTTTGAAGGGAGTGTTCTTGCGTTCCGGAATATTCGTCAGTTTCTCTCTGCCTGAGGCAATAGCTCCAGAGGAGATTATGACAATCTCCTTCCTCTGGCTATGAAGCTGGGCTAGCTGCCCGACTAAGTTTGACATAACTTTCAAATCCAGATGGTTGGTGCTGGAGGTGAGGAGGCTTGTGCCGAATTTAGCCACTATACGGTTGTAGGACATGGGAATAAATCTAGCAGTTTTGAGTTATATTGACAACCCAATTGGGGAAGGGAGATGTCCTGTCCTAGCTCTTTGCTGGTACGGAGGACTAATGGTTTTGGGCAATTGAAAAAGCGGGCTTTAAAAACTGGCGGTAGTTCATAGACAAAGTTGCCAAAAACAAACATTGGTGTGGGCGATTTGAAGCTCTTTCTTCCATATAGCACTGGGACAGGCTATAATACAGCTCTTAAGGTGAGCTTTTTCGAAATAGGTCTAGCAGCCAAGTTGCCTAACACAGTGATAAGTTATTTCTCAAGTGCAGGTTGTTTTGTGTGCCATATAGATTCATATGTTATTGGCATTTTAGATTGCTGCCACAATGTATGGCTGGTAGTAAATTCGGTATCGCATGAGTGAATATAAACCGAGAATAGACCTGCGTAAGTCTGTCATCATAATAGTTCTGGCTATCGTCCTGATGGCGGTAGCAGGGTGGCTTCTATCACGTGAGAATTTCTATGAGATGTTCAGGACTATTAAGGACGCTGACCATTTGTTTACTGCATTAGCCATAGCCATATATTTTATTAGTGTTGCTGTTTGGGCGGCTCGCTGGAAGGCAGCGCTTTCTTTCATAAACTGCAAAACAAGTTTTGGTATTCGTTACTTTATTATTTGTGCTGCTATTTTCCTGAACAATATCACCCCTGTGGCACGTGTGGGGGGTGACCCATTCGGAAGGGTTTATATGTTACGTAAGTTGGAGAACATAAGTTATTCGTCGGCCATAGCTTCTTCTGTTGGTGAACATGTTTTTACTCCTCTTGTCATAATATCATTTCTGATGGCTGGGTTGTTCTTGCAATTTGGTAAAGAATCGCCTCAGTTAAGCTTAATTCTAGGGGTGATTTGGGCTTTGGTTGCTCTCGGAATGGTCTTTTTCCCGCGTCTCTTTTTTAAAAAAAGGATTGCACTAAATGGTATAAGTCGCATCACAAGCCGCGTTCTTGGTTGGTTTGGAAAGCGTGAGGATATTCAGGAATTGGTGAAGGGAGTTGATGCTTTTTACTCGAGTTCTTATGCAACAATGGACCAGTTAAAGAAAGTATCGGCGATTGGAGGGTTGACATTGGTGATCGGGGCACTCGATGTTTTGCGAATTTACATTATATTCTTAGCTCTAGGCTATCAGCCAACACTTTCCATGCTATTGCTAGCCTCGTCGGTGCCGACCATCGTTGGTCTTATACCTTTCTTGCCGGGAGGTTTGGTTCTTATCGAAGGGTCGTTACTTTCGGTTTTTGCCCTCTTTGGTGTCCCCCTAAATCTAGCGATGGCAGCGACACTGATTGAAAGGGGGATTTCGTTTGTTTTGAGCACTATAGTAGGGGCTGGAGTTTTCTTTTATCTAGGCTTTAAGATAGCGACAAAACCCGTCCTGGTAAATAAGAACGAAATTAAGAAAGATGCGAGTAGCATTGGTTGGCGATGAGTATTATCCCGATATAGGTGGGGCAGCTCAGTATGCCTTCGAGTTAAGTCTTCAATTAGCTAAGTTAGGTGTAGATGTGGTGGTGATCACACATGCACATCGTGGGCAATTAGAAGAGGAGGAAGTTGACGGAGTCAAGATCAAGCGGGTGAAAGGCTTAGTATTACCTAATCCTCATCGTGCTGTTTCGCCGCTATGTTTTTGCCGCTGCCATAAATATATCGCGTATAACGATTTTGATGTGATCCATGGACTCGATATGTATTCCACTGTGGCACTAATGGTGATTCGTTCTGCCAACAGGCTCCGTATTCCTTACGTGATAACTTGCCACACAGTGATGAATTCGCCTATTTTAATATGGCTGCAGCACTTGGTTAAGCTAGCACTGGGCAAAATTGACCACGTAATAGCTGTGAGCCGGGCATCGGCAAATTTCTGCCGCTTGTTAGGCTTCCCCGATAAAAGAATAACTGTTGTCCCCAACGGTGTTGATTTATCGTGTTTCAATGGGAAAACAGACGCTTTCCTGATGCGAAAGGAATTGGGCATTAGTGACAAGCCCGTGGTAGCAACAGCGTTGCGTCTGATCAAGCGGAAAAACCCGGATTTGCTCCTATCAGCGTTTGTTAAAGTCTTGCAGGTTATACCAGATGCCAAGCTGGTTATCGCCGGGTCTGGTCGGGAAGAGGACAATCTTTTGCGTCAGATACGAAATTTGAACATAACGAATTCGGTATTTATGGTGGGAAAATTGCCAAAAGAGAAGGTGGCGCAGCTCATGGCAGCAGCGGATGTTTTTGTTTTACCATCCAAGATGGAATCGTTTGGGTTAGCTTTACTGGAAGCTTCAGCTACTGGTGTGCCAGTGGTATGCTCGAATGCCGGTGGAGTTTCCGAAATATTCCGGGATGGTTTTGATGCGCTCCTCTATCCACCGGGAGACAAGGATGCTATGGCAAGAGCCATAATTCGTCTGATTCAAGACAAGGAGCTAGCAAAAATCATTAGCGCACATGCTGTAGAGACTGCTAAGAGGTTTTCTTGGGAGATGACTGCTAGGCGCACATTGCAAGTTTATGAGGAGGTGTTACAAGGAAATGGCTCAGGTTGCTCTCACCGTTGATGTTGAACAGGATGCGCCACCCTATCTCAACACATGGCGAGGTGTGGAACAGGGATTACCGCTGCTGCTGAGAGTTCTTGATAAACATGCTGTGCCAGCCACCTTTTTTGTAACGGGACAGACGGCAGAGAGATTTTCAGGATTAATTGCCGAGATTGCTCAAAGGTATGAAGTTGCCTGTCATGGATACGAGCATGAAAGGTTTGATAAATTGGCTGTGGAGGAGCAGCAACAACGTATTGAAAAAGCGACAAAGATTTTGCAAAGGATCACAGGAACAAAGCCTCTGGGATTTAGAGCACCGAATTTCAAGCTCACTGCATACACAGTAGCTATCTTAGAGCAAATGGAGTATGTATACAATGCTTCAAAGGCGAGTTATAAAAGAGGTACGAGACAGGGTGATTCCAGCCTTGTAGAAATTTCTAACACCTTTCCCTCTAGTTTCCTACGTTTGCCTATTTGGCTTTCTTGCCAGGTGCTGAATTTGTGTCTCAATCTCTTGCCCTTAGTGGTTTTGGATTACCATCCCTGGGAATTGGTTAAGATATCGAATGTCAGATTCGACTTGCGATTTGCCACGGGAGACAAGGCTTTAGATAAGCTAGACAAGATCATAGGCTACCTGCGTGCCAAAGGGACAAGGTTTGTGACATTGAAAGAAGTCGCCTTAAGCGAGACGCATAAGGTTAAGAGATAAAACTCTCAAATTGTAAAGGAGTCAAATGATGTTTGGTAAAAGGTATTTTGAAAAAGTCTTTTCGAAAGAAGACCCTTGGAGGTATTTTATATGTGAATACGAGAGAAGGAAATATATCAGGCAGATAGAGGCTATCAAACGACATGTGCCTCACCCTGAGCGTATTCTGGAAATAGGATGTGCCGAAGGAGCTCATACCCTGATGCTAGCGAAGGCATTTCCAGAAGCCAGTATAGTGGGCGTGGAAATATCGGAAACTGCGGCTAGGAGGGCGATACAGAATTGCTCAGGTTACCCGAATGTGAACATACTTGAGGCAGACATAATAGGACTATTCAAGCAAGCCTACTTCCCAGAGAACAGCTTTGATGTTGTCATTCAAAGTGAGACCCTCTACTACCTGTTTCCTACGTTGGTGATGCAACTGAAAGTGGTGCCTTATCTGCGCGGTGTGACGAAAATCATGAAGAAGAACGGCATTTTCGTCACATCTAACCAATATAGCATTCGGACGTGGTTAGCCATGGCTACCTATTATTGGTTATTGAAGCGACTCTGCAGGTTAGCCCACGATTCTGAGTACAGAGAATGGAATGATACTGGGCGCAAATATGTGGTTTATGATTTGAAGGTCTTTATGAAAGGGATTGAGAAAGGCAGCTCCTGAACTGATTTATCTCGGGCGGCATGAAAAACTCCAGCCACCAATAAGTATACGATAAGAAATGCTGTACGTAGGCAGACAATTATTCGCCTAGCACCTGAACAACTATTTCCCTGCGGCGGGGGCGATTATCGAAATCTACAAAAACTATCTGTTGCCAAGTACCTAGAGTTAACCTCTTATTGACAAAAGGTATTACTAGTGAAGCTCCGAGTACGGAAGCCCGAACATGGGAATGCCCGTTCCCTTCTCCCCAAGTCTTATTATGCTCGTAGGGAATATTCTCTGGTACCGCTCTCTTCCACATACTTTTGAAGTCGGAAAGCAGATTTGGTTCGTATTCTATCGTGGTTATTCCAGCTGTTGAGCCAGACACAAACAAGGTTACTATGCCATTGTTTATCTTTGATTCCGTCACAGCGTTAGCCACCTGAGAAGTTATATCAATGATGTCGCAATCACCTCTAGATTGAAGGGATATTTCCTTGGTCTCTACGGTCATATGTGCACCTCCTGCCATATAATGTCGTCTAACTCAAATACAGGTCCATCGCGACAGACTCGTTTTAAGCCTTTTTTAGTATCTATAGTGCAGCCATAGCAGGCTCCCAACCCGCATCCCATCCTGACCTCGAGGGAGATCTGACATTTCTTCAACTTGAGTTTACCTTGTCCTGATTTTGTCGGTATTCGCAATGACGTATCTGCTAAGGCTTTGTACATATCCACTGGACCACAGGCGTATACTTGGTCAGCCCAGTCCAGGTAGTCACGCAGAATATCTATGGCTAAGCCCTTTTGCCCCAGGCTGCCATCTTCGGTGACGGCGATGAAACGAATTTCTCGATGGTTGACAGCGGGCGGCTGATAGGCGTCGGGATAAATCTGAGCCGCTGTGTTTGCACCGTGAATCAGAGTGACAACGCAGTGAGATGGGACACGCTGGGTCAGAAAAATAAGCGGGGCAATGCCAATTCCTCCGGCTGTCAGCAACAATTTCCTCGATTGCGGTTGGACGTTGAAGCCATTGCCGAGTGGACCAAAGATGTCCAGTTTATCGCCGCTGCGTTGCCGCGACAGCCAGAGAGTTCCTTTTCCCACTATCTTGAAAAGGATGGCGACCTTATCCTGCGAAACCTGATGCACGCTGAACGGGCGGCGTAGAGTGAGGTCTGGGCATCGCACTGTGATGAATTGCCCGGGCTGGGCTGCAGTGGCTATATCTGGTGCTTCAATCCACATAAGGTAGGTGCCGGGCATGACCTGCACATTAGAAATAATGGTGCACAGGGTTTGTTTCATGCTGACAGCTTATCCTACATGGATTAATATTTTCTATTCTTTAGATATTCGTGGAGCGGTTGAACGTTAAAAACTTGACTGCTGGTCGCCAGCGCCTCTATAGCTACCCGCGCAGTATCCAAAGAAGTGAAGCAAGGTATTCTTTTTTCGGCGGCGGCACGCCTGATAGCGAAACCATCTTTTAGTGGGATGCGTCCCCCTGTGATAGTATTAATCACGCCACTCACAGAGTTATTCTGAATAACGTCAATTACATTGGGGTGTCCCTCGCTAAGCTTCTTGGTCACCATTTTCACCGGTAGTCCCATGGATTCAATCATAGCAGCGGTTCCTTCGGTGGCATAGAGTTCGTAGTTAAGAGAATGCAAGTTCTTGATCAAGGGCATGGACTCATCTTTATCCTTGTCAGCAATACTAAGTAACAGGCTGCCTTTTTGCGGGAGCATCAATCCAGCAGCCAGAAGAGCCTTAACCAAAGCTGCTTCAAAGGTGTAGTCAACCCCCATGACCTCGCCTGTGGATTTCATCTCAGGGCCAAGGTAGCTATCCACTCCCGGCAATTTGGACATGGAGAAAACGGGAGCTTTTATAGCCACTAGCTTCTGTCTTTTCCACAACCCACCTTCGTAGCCTTGCTCCTTAAGGCTAATTCCAGCCATAACTTTAGTAGCGATTTTGATCATGGGCACGCCGGTTACTTTGGAGATGAAGGGCATGGTTCGGCTAGCACGGGGATTCACTTCAAAAACATATACTGTGGAGCGACCATTCTCTTTCATAATCACCATCTGAACGTTCATCAAACCCTTGATTCCCAGAGCCAGCCCAATTCTAGTAGTATAATCCACGATGGTATTCACTTCCTCTTCTGTGAGGCTGATTCCGGGGTAGATGGATAAGGCATCGCCACTATGTACCCCAGCCTTTTCGATGTGCTCCATCACGCCAGGAATGAGGACCCTTTCACCATCACAAATGGCATCCGTTTCGACCTCTTTACCTTGGAAATACTTATCAATAAGGACAGGATGCTGGCTGTCTACCTCTAAAGCTAACGTTAAGTGGCGGGTCAGCTCAACTTCGTTATACACGATTTCCATAGCCCGCCCTCCCAGCACATAGCTGGGGCGCACCAACACTGGGTAGCCCAAGGTTTTAGCTATATTTAATGCCTCGTCTAAAGACCTTACTCCGGCTCCCGGTGGCTGAGGGATGCCTAATCCATCTAGGAAATCTTCAAAACGACGACGGTCTTCAGCAATATCTATAGCTTCAGCACTGGAACCGAGTATCGGTAAGTTGTTGCGGGCTAAAACGTTAACCAGGTTTAATGGTGTTTGTCCGCCAAGCTGGACTACTGATGCCGGAGCAACACCATTGTTATTTTCGTTGTCAAGTATATTTCGGATGCTTTCCTCGTCCAGAGCTTCAAAATAGAGACGGTCGCTAGTGTCAAAATCAGTGGAGACTGTTTCGGGATTGCAATTAACCAAAATGCTTTTTATTCCTATTTCCTTAAGCGCCCAGACTGAGTGGACACAGCAGTAGTCAAATTCGATTCCTTGCCCGATGCGTATAGGGCCGCTGCCAATAACTACAGCTTTCTGCCTTTCTAAAGGTGAAGCTTCAGTCTCTTTTTCATAGGCGCTGTAGAAATAGGGTGTCTCAGCCTCAAACTCGGCAGCGCAGGTATCCACCATCTTGTACACTGGACGAATGTTCCATTCATGACGAAGTTGCCTTACTTGTTCCGGCAACCTATCAGCTAGAGTGCCTATTTGCTCGTCGGAGAAACCTAATCTTTTTGCTTCCCACAAAAGCTCCGGTGTTAACCGCTCGGAGAGAAGACGTTTTTCCATATCCACAATATTCTTGAATTTGTAGATAAACCAAGGGTCTATGCCGGTGATTTGACAAATCTCTTCAGGGGTGGCTTCCCGTCGCAGCGCCGCCATAATTGCCCATAGCCTTAAGTCGTTAGGAGGGTAGAGGGGATAAGATTCGAGTCCTTTCCCTTTACTCCAGTTGGGGTCTTCCCAGAGCAAAGTGCGTTTGCCGAATTCCAGAGAGCGCACAGCTTTTTGAAAAGCAGCCTCAAAACATCTGTCAATAGCCATCGTCTCACCTGTGGCTTTCATCTGAGTACCGATTGTGCGGTCGCCTAAGGCGAATTTATCGAATGGCCACCTGGGGATCTTGACCACGCAGTAATCTAGGGCTGGCTCAAAAGAGGCTAATGTCTTGCCTGTGACCCTGTTGGGTATTTCATCAAGCCTCTTGCCTATAGCTATCTTGGCAGCCACTCGAGCGATGGGATAGCCAGTGGCTTTACTGGCTAAAGCTGAACTACGGCTGACGCGAGGATTAACCTCAATGACGTAATACTGGCTTTTAGTGACCTTTTTCTGGTTGGGAGCCCATTTTTCCGCCACCACAGGATGGGGAGTAAGGGCAAACTGGATGTTGCAGCCGCCTTCAATTCCCAAGGCTCTTATAATACGGATGCTGGCTGACCGTAGCATTTGATGTTCTTTGTCGGTAAGAGTCTGGCTGGGAGCTACCACAATGCTATCCCCAGTATGCACCCCCATAGGGTCAATGTTTTCCATATTACAAACTATAATGCAGTTGTCGGCACCATCTCTCATAACCTCGTATTCAAGTTCCTTCCAGCCCAAGATGCATTGTTCCACCAGTACTTCATGGCTCATGCTGGCGTCCAAGCCATTGGCAACTATTTGTTCCAGTTCTTTTATTGTGTAGGCAATGCCACCTCCAGTACCACCCAATGTGTAGGAAGGACGGACAATAAGAGGCAAGCCGATGGAATTGACTAGTTCCACAGCCTCCTCTACCGATTTCACAGTTTTGCTGGGAGGCACAGGTTCGCCAATATCAATAAGAAGTTGCTTAAACAAAGATCTTTCTTCGGCTTTCTTTATGGTTTCTAGTGGTGTTCCTAGAAGCCTTACACCGTACTTATCCAGTATGCCGGCGTCGGCTAATTCCACTGCTAAGTTGAGCCCTGTTTGCCCTCCCAAAGTAGGTAGTAAGCCATCGGGGCGCTCCCTTTCAATTATGCGGGTCAAAACTTCGGGGGTGAGCGGCTCAATGTAAACGATATCAGCGATGCCCTCATCGGTCATGATGGTGGCTGGGTTTGAATTCACCAGTACTGTAGTCACGCCTTCTTCCCGTAAAGCTCGGCAAGCCTGAGTCCCGGAGTAATCGAACTCTGCCGCCTGCCCAATTATTATTGGCCCCGAACCAATGACTAAGACTTTAAGCAGTCTGGACATGTTTTTCTCCTACTCAATCACTGATGCTTGCCTTCGGCTTTATACAATCTATCCATAATTGCTCTTCCCAGCCCAATTTCCGGCACAGGCTGGGCGTAGATGATATCTAACCCTGCTCTATCCAACCTGTGAAGACAAGAAAAGAAATTTGCCGCTGCCTCTCGCAAATCACCTTGGGGCGAGAGGACTTCTACTGCCTCATATGGCAGCTCCTTTTCTGGTTTAGTGAACGCCAAGAGTCCTATTCGTTTTTCTTTTGAAACTTCAAAGTTCTTATCTTGAAGAATTCTTACAGGAGTTCTGGGCGAATAATGATGGGGTAATTGTCCTGGCGAGCGAGGTCTGTCGGGATTGTTCGCGGATATTTTTACCTCTCCTATTACCGCCTCTATTTCTTCAATAGGTAACCCGCCAGGTCTTAAGATGATGGGGTCTGGCCCGGTAACGTCCAGCACGGTAGATTCCACGCCAACGGGGCATCTTCCCCCATCCAGTATGAGGTCTATCTTTTCCCCTATTTGCTCCTTTACATGCTCTGCAGTGGTTGGGCTTAGGTACCCAAAAGGGTTGGCACTGGGAGCAGCTATCGGTGTTCGCGCCTCTCTAATCAATTCCAGGGCTACTGCGTGCGAAGGCATCCTGACAGCAACTGATGGAAGACCTGCTGTCACAATATCTGGTATAGCTTGGGTTTTGGGTAGCACCAAGGTCAGAGGACCTGGCCAGAAACTCTCTATAAGTTTCTTAGTTCTTTTGTCTACCAAAGAACACACCTTCCTTATTGAAGAGAAATTGGCTATATGGACAATGAGCGGGTCGAATCGCGGGCGGTTCTTCACCTCAAATATTTTGGCCACTGCTAGGGAATTTAGTGCATCTGCCCCCAGTCCGTACACAGTCTCGGTAGGAAATGCCACTAGACCGCCTTCCCGTATAATAGCGGCAGCTTTCGTGATAACTTGAGGTGTAGCAACAGCAACTTTCATAAGTTAAGAGCTTTTTGTATTTTCAGCAGCGTATCTTGGAAAGGAGGAGTCTTGAACCAAATGTGTCCTGTTATTTCATTACAAAGAGTTTGGTAAAGGAAGGAGATTGACTCAAAAAGCTCTGGGGGGAGTGGTGGAGGCGTTGACCTTACAAGTTCCTTCCACCTTACGCTATCCTTTTTCTTCGCCTCTTCTACTTCCTTAAACCAAGAAGTATTTCGGTAAAATATCCTAGCAACCTCTTTGCTTACGGGTATGCCTTTGAATGTGAACCTACACTCGTCTGGTGTTCCAAGGACATCCACCAACAAAAGG
Organism: Chloroflexota bacterium; assembly: GCA_036834125.1. GTDB lineage: Bacteria > Chloroflexota > Dehalococcoidia > GIF9 > AB-539-J10 > RBG-13-51-36. The sequence goes on from DAITOK010000002.1 coordinate 94,364, forward strand.
TTTCGCTTTTCATCAAATCCAAACTCAACTTTGCCATCCTCGTGGACAAGACCTAATCTATTAACTTCTTTGGTGACGAGTTCGTTAATCAGTAGGGTTGTGTCTTTGATTTTCTGCATTTCATCTTGGCTCAATCCGGCAATATCCCTCGCCTCTTCCCAGCTTATATATCTGTCAGTCTTTTCCAGTTTCGTAGACACGTCCAAGACAGGTTTCTCAAGTTTCTGTCCTGGCAAAGGCATTTTGCTCAAGCCAATGTCTTCCAGCCTCAGACTCCCTTCTTTTAGCCTCTTGAAAACGCTTGAGCCTTCCGGTAGATAGTTGCGATAGACGATCTCAAGAGGTATAAGGAAATTGGACGTTTCTTTTTGGTAAGCTGAGTAATCATAAACATTTCCCCTAATCTCAGGCTTTATCACTCGTAGCAGTTTAATCTTCAGAGAATTGACGGGCTCTTTAAGCTCGCGCAGAGATTTTGGTTTGCCATCCATCACCCCTAAATAATGGGTTTTTATGCCCTTGTCTTCAAGTTTTTCAAAGAAGTGTGCACTCATAAGACAGAGTGACTTACCTTTGTTTGTAATATGGTCGGGCATCTCACCCCAGTCGAACACCGAATAGCGGTCAGAGAAGATGAAATACCCTATCCCGGCCTTGCTAGCTTCGGGTTTTTCCAGAACCGTTAAGTCTTTCACGCTACCCATTTTTGTCTACCTCCTTATTTTCTGTCTCTTTTCTGTTTTCTTCTTGATATTCTTTTGCCTCTTGTTGCAAGCTCTCATCTGAGAAGGCACGTATTTTTATGATATTTCATGAGGCAAGTGGTGCCTGCCTGCTTACTATCGGCCCGAGCCAATCACTAAGACTTTAGATATTTTGGACACGTTTGCTCTTTTCTCCTATTCTAGCCTTTCACCATCTCTAGAAATCGCTCAAATAGGTACATGTTGTCCAGTGGCCCCGGGGAGGCTTCGGAGTGATACTGGATGGATATGATGGGCAAGTCCCGGTGGCGAAGCCCCTCCACTGTGCCATCGTTTAAGTTTATATGGCTGACCTCTAGTCCGCCTTTCAGGGTATCGGCATCTATAGCATAGCCATGGTTTTGTGCTGTGATATAGACCCGACCTGTAGCTAGGTCTTTCACAGGATGGTTACCACCACGGTGCCCGAATTTGAGCTTGAAAGTCCAAGCTCCCAAGGCTTTGCCTATAAGTTGGTGTCCCAGGCATATGCCCATTATGGGTTTCTTACCGAGGATACTCTTTACCGTTTTGACTATGTCATCGAGGAGCGCAGGGTCACCAGGTCCTGGTGACAAGACGATGCCGTCGGGGTTTAAGGCCAAAATTTTCTTCGCTGAAGCAGTGCAGGGGATAGCGGTCACTCGGCAGCCAAGATAGGACAAGATACGCAGTATGTTGTATTTCAGACCGCAATCAACAACCACGATATGGCAGTGCTTTGTTTCGCCACCATCTTTGTCCTTCAGGGCGTGGGAAAGTACACTGGCAACAGGTGGCGCATTGGGCTGCCATTCGTATGTCTTGTCGGTGCTAACTTGGCGAACGAAATTGATGGCATCATATCTGGGCACGGTTCTCAGTTCCTCTAACGCCTCCCCTGCTGTCATTTCCGATGTGATAATTCCCATCATCACCCCTGCCGACCTCAAGCGGCGCGTCAAGGCTCGTGTATCTATACCGGCGATGCCTGGGATGCCATAAGCCAGCAGAAATTCATGTAAAGTCCGGGTACTTTGCCAGTGGCTGGGCTGCACACAATATTCACGGACTACAAAACCTCTGACTTGAATCTGCTTGGATTCAAAATCGGAGTCATTGATGCCGTAATTGCCAATCAAAGGATATGTGGGCACTAGAATTTGACCAGCGTAAGAGGGGTCTGTGAGCATCTCTTGGTAGCCGGTCATACTTGTGCTGAAGACCACCTCACCGTAGGTGGTAGCCTCAGCGCCGAAGGCTTCGCCTTCGTAAACCGCGCCATCTTCGAGAACCAAAATGGTTTTTTTAGCCATCAGATTGCCGCGTTGCTTTGTTTGATTACCAATGAGTCGTCTATATGAACTAGCTTGCTGTTTGCTATAGTTGCCATTATCTTGCCCCTAAACCTGTAGCCTTCATAAGGAGTATTTTTGCCTTTGGAAACAAAGTTGTGGCTATTCACTACCCATTCTAGGTCAGGGTCGAGCAGGGTGATATTAGCTGGGACTCCTATCTTCAAAGTGCCTAGTTCATTATTTCTAGCGATGATTTTTGCTGGCTCATGAGTCAACTTGGAAATCAACTGAACAAGGCTTAGTTTTCCTTGGTGCACCAAGCTCAGCAGACAACCAAGGGCAGTTTCGAAGCCGCTGATGCCAAAAGCAGCCGCTTCCAGGCCACAGTTTTTATCTGCTGAGGTATGTGGAGCATGGTCGGTGGCGATAGCGTCAATTACTCCTTCTTTGAGCCCTTCGATTAAGGCGTTAACATCTTCCACGGTGCGCAGAGGCGGATTTACTTTGGCATTGGGATTAAGAGATTTATGCGGAGGTCCACTTGTAATCTGTGTTTCGGTTAAGGTCAGATGGTGAGGGGTGACTTCGGAAGTCACCGGGATCGTTTCTTCCTTAGCGCGGCGAATAAGCTCCATAGAGCCTTTGGTGCTGACATGGGCAATGTGCAATTTAGCTCTGGTCAGCTTAGCCAGAATAAGGTCACGGGCAACCATAACTTCTTCAGCAGCGGCGGGAATCCCTTTCAGTCTCAACTTATCAGACATCCGACCTTCGTTTATGATTCCCCCAGCGCTCAATGCCTTATCCTCGCAGTGGTCAATGATGGGCAAGCCTAAGGTTCGGCTATGCTCGAGGGCACGCCGCATAAGCTGCGAGTTCATTACAGGAGCGCCATCGTCGCTGAAACCCACCACCCCAGCCTCAGTCAGCTCAGCAAAGTCAGTCAACTCCTCGCCTTTTCTATTTTTGGTGATACAACCTATAGGAAAAACAGCAACCACGCCATCTTTGCTGGCTTTTCGTTTTACCCAATCTACGACTGCCGCATTGTCTAAAGGAGGGTCGGTGTTAGGCATACAGCAGACAGCGACAAAGCCACCTATGGCAGCCGCTTTTGTCCCTGTGGCAATCGTTTCTTTATTTTCAAAGCCTGGCTCACGGAGGTGACAATGTATGTCTATAAAGCCGGGACAGACAATTAGTCCTGTGGCATCCAGAGTTTCCATCTTTTTCTTAGTCCATTCAGAGAGCTGTCCTGAAAGGATAGCCCTCCCAACTTGCGCAATCTTGCCCTCGACAATAAGCAGGTCGCCGACCTGGTCTATACCCTGGCTGGGGTCAATTATGCGGGCGCCGTGGATAAGTAAGAACATAGCTTCGTTATTCATGGTTTAATATAGCTGCTGGGCTTGAATCCTTGAGCTTGAGCATCACCTTCCGAGATGAAGACAATCAAATTCTCAGGCTTAATTCTCCGAGCCCATTGACTGGCAGCACTATGATACTTCCTATTTTCTATCTTCCCTTCATGCCAGTCTGAACTGGCAACATACTGAGGATTAAGCTCATGGTCACAATAGACACACCGTAAGGTCACAGGTTCACGGCTGATTATTTTGAACACAGGCTTTATATACCTTACTTCTGTTTCTTGGTTAGACACACAGTTTTTGTTAGGACACTTAACTCCGGTATCTCGCTTATAAACAGGATAATCTAGTTTCAGAGCAAAGGAGTCATCTTTTTCAGGGATTGCAACTTCTTTAGCTCCTAACAAAAGAGCAATGAGAGCCATTCTTACAGGCAGCCCGTAAGCTGCCTGCTTGAAGTACATGCTGCGTGGGTCGGCATCAAGTTCATAAGCTAGCTCATCAACCCGGGGTAAAGGATGCATAACAAGCGTTTTCTTAAATGCCTTGCCTTTAAGTAGTTTCTTATCCACCACAGGGTAGCCTTTCTTCAACTCCTGCACCTCTGCCTTAGGAGCATATCTTTCCTTTTGGAGTCTGGTGACGTATAAGGCGTCAATCCCTGCCCTCAGTTCTACTTGAATGCTCACGTCAGGCAACATGGCGAGCTGATGTGGGCTACTGGGGGTAATGTATATAGCATCTATGGGGAAGGGTCTTCTTTCCATCACCTTGTTCACTGCTTCGTACTTTTTCAGCTCACCCTTGTATTCTGTGCGTAGTCTCTTGAAGACATGCTCTGGCAGCTCCAGTTCTGGTCCGGGGCGGAAAAGAATCGTGGCACCGAACCTAGCTAGGGCGTAGATTAGCGAATGTACTGTTCGCCCGTGTTTCAAGTCACCCCACAGAGCAATTCTCAGTCCCTTGAGAGTCTTTCGCTCTTTTCTAATGGTGTAGAGATCGCACAAGGTTTGGGTAGGATGTTCATGGCTCCCGTCACCGGCGTTTATCACAGGGACGCCAGCATAGTCAGCAACTACCTTAGCAGCGCCTTCCCAGGGGTGCCTGAGCACAATTATGTCGGCGTAGCTTCCTACCACTTTAGCCATATCAGCAAGGCTCTCACCTTTAGCTAGAGAACTTGCTCCAATGTCCACGGCAGTTATGACACGTCCCCCGAGTCTAAGCATTCCAGCTTCAAAAGATAGCCTGGTTCTGGTGCTAGGCTCAAAAAATAAACTAGCCATGATCTTGCCCTGACATAGTGCGGAGTATTTATTTGGTGAAGCAGCTATCTCATCTGCCAGAGCAAACAATGCTTCTATTTCCGCATTGGACAAATCATCTATTGTCACCAAGCTTCTATTTGCTAGATTCATGATTTCGCAGCCTTTCATTCTCCTTTGATTGGCTGTTTGTTTACCAGGTTTTCGATTATCACCTTATCAATGCCATCAGTCTCTTCAAGTAAAACTCGTATCTCCTCATCTCTCGAGCTCGGGATGTTTTTGCCCACGTAGTCGGCGCGGATAGGAAGCTCTCTATGACCACGGTCAATAAGAACAGCTAATTGAATCGTTCTTGGGCGCCCCAAATCTATCAAGGCATCCATAGCAGCACGAATACTTCGTCCGGTATAGAGAACATCGTCAACCAAGATTACTTGTTTATCGGTAATGTTAACGGGGATGTAAGCATTGTTATTGCTCGGGTTTGCTGGCTTTGGATGCGGGAGGTCGTCGCGATAAAGGCTGATGTCCAGAGTGCCAGTAGGTATAGAAACTCCTTCGAAGCTGTGGATTATTTGAGCTATGCGTTGGGCTAAAGGCACTCCCCGAGTTCGCATGCCCACCAATACGAGATTCTGGGCGCCCTTATTTCTTTCTACAATCTCATGGGCAATGCGAGCAAGTGCCCGATTTATCTCCCCTGAGGTTAGGAGGATTTTTTCAGGCATCAAAAAACCTCCTGCCTTCACACTGGCAAGAGGTTTCAATTGGTGGTTTTGCTACGGTATGATTAAGCACCTTTCCCCTTACCAGCCTCGCTGGACTGATTTAAAGGCTTGATAAATTATGCCACAAGCGTGGAAATAAAGCAACTATAGGTGCTAAGCTTTGAATGCAGGGAGATTTCCCTGCAATTTGGCTAGGGAAAGGGGCAGCTTGGAGCTACCCCTTTCCCCCCAAATGAGGCTTAGGTTTACTGCTTAGAAACTTTTGGCGCTGGCACTGTAGATATAGGGGTTGTGGTTGGGGTGTTTGCCTGTACCGGGGAGTAGGGTAGAGAAGCCGGCCGGCGCGGACGGCGCAAGAACGAGGGAGCGTCGAGCGTTTCGCCACCGCCTCTAACCAAACGGCGAAGCTCTTCAGTCGCGGCTCCTCCCTGGCCATATTGAGTAACAAAACCTGTGGCAATGACCGTTATTTGGATTTCGCTGTCCATCTTGGGGTCGTAGACCACGCCGAAGATGATGTTTGCTTCAGGGTCTACTGCCTGAGCAATTGATTGAGCAGCCTCGTTGCATTCGAACAAGGTCAAGCTGGGACCACCGGTTATGTTGAACAGCACACCCTTAGCTCCAGTTATGGATACATCGAGCAACGGGCTGGCGAGAGCAATCTTGGCAGCTTCGGCAGCACGGTTTTGTCCACTGGCTCGGCCGACAGACATCCAGGCTGGACCGGCATCCTTCATTACTGACTTGATGTCAGCAAAATCTAGGTTGATTAAACCAGGGACGGTCACCACTTCAGAAATGGCTTTAACCCCGAGGAAAAGAGCGTTGTCAGCCAGTCGGAAGGCACTATCCACAGGCGTCTTAGCATCGCAGAGCTGAAGAAGACGGTCGTTAGGTACGATGATAAGGGTATCAACCTTACTGGTTAAAGCCATTAATCCTTCTTCGGCTGTTCTCGCTCTATGCGCTCCCTCGAAGGAGAATGGTTTGGTTACCACGGCAATAGTGAGAGCACCGGACTTTTTGGCGATTTCCGCCACAATAGGAATACCACCTGTGCCTGTGCCCCCTCCCATACCGGCAGTGACAAACACCATATCGGCACCTTTAACGAGGTCTTCAATTATTTCGCGGCTTTCTTCCGCTGCTTTAGCTCCAACCTTGTGATCACCCCCGGCACCCAAACCCCTGGTTAATTTCTCACCCAGTTGAATTCTAGTAGGGGCTTCAGCCAGGGCTAACGCTTGACCATCGGTATTCATGGCTACGAAGTCAACGCCTTTTATGCCCTCCCGAACCATACGGGTAATGGCATTGCATCCGCCGCCACCAATGCCTATGGCCATAATTTTTGCTGGACTTGGAGTATAAATTTGCTTTGCCATTCTAACCTCCTTTCACAAATCAGGCACGAAATAGCCTTCTAAAGAAATTTACGAAGCCACCAAGGACCCCAGCTCTCTTTACTTGCAAAGCTGATCCTTCTCTGCCGCGCACCTGCCATAGTATTAATCCCAGTGTGGTGGCGTAAGACGGGTCATGAAGGATATCGGAGATCCCATAGATGCCCGTGTTCAAGGGGCGACCTTTGCGTACTGGCATTCGTAGCAGTGTCTGAGCTAGCTCATCGAGGCCGGGCAGATTAGCTGTACCGCCGGTTAATACCAAGCCGAAAGGTGCTAGGGTGTGATAATCACTGGTAGGCATTTCCAACAATATGAGTTGGAGTAATTCTTCCATACGAGCCCGGACAATATTGCACAGGTCTTTGTAAGAAGCACTATGACCATTTTCGATACCTACCTGTACCGTCTCATCAAGCTGTAGGTTGGGGGTGACATTGGCATACCTCTTCTTCATCTTTTCTGCGATGTTGAAAGGTAAGCCCAGTCCTATGGAGATATCGCTGGTCACTTGGTAACCGGCTACAGGGATGACGGAAGTGTGGTAGATACTGCCATTTTTAAATACTGCTATGTCTGTAGTGCCGCCCCCAATGTCAGCCATGATAACACCTGCCTCTCTTTCTTCGGGAGTTAGCACTGCTTCTGCACTGGCGAGAGGCTCAAGGACTAAATCCTCGACATCAACGCCAGCACTGCGGACACATTTGGCCAGGTTTTGTATCGAAGTCACTGAAGCAGTTACGATATGGGTTTCCACATCTAACCTGGTGGCATGCATACCTACTGGCTGTTTCACTCCTTCTTGTCCATCCAAAGCGTAATATCGAGGAATAGCATGGAGCACTTTCTTTCCTTCGGCGACGGCAATATTACGAGCTGCAGACAGCACCCGTTTAAGGTCTTGGGGACGGACCAGTCTGTCCTCTCGAGGAATAGCCACTACCCCTCGATTGTTCAGACTGCTGACATGTCGGCCGGTGACTCCAACGTAGGCAGAATCTATGCGTATGCCGCTGATTCTTTGTGCTTCTCTTACCGATGCAATGACAGATTGTTTGGCTTCATCCATATTGACTACGACGCCTTTGTGCATGCCATGAGAAGGCACGACTCCCACCCCCAAAACTTCAATATCGTCTTCTCCTTTAACGTTAGCCACGATAGTGGCGATTTTGGTGGTGCCAACATCAATAGCTGAAACGATTCTTTTTGCCATTTTCACCTCCTTTTTTGCTGAGAATGCTTGCCTAGCTGAGTCGCTCGGCTATCCTTAATCTGGCGCTGCGACTGCGTGGGTTGGATTCTATCTCCAACGAGGTAGGTCTAATAACCTTCCGTGAGATGAGCTTCAAGGTGGGCATATGCCCACAGCGACAGACTACTGTGCCCGGGGGACATACACAGTCGCTGGCAGCGTATCTCATGAATTGCTTAACCATACGGTCTTCTAGAGAATGATAGCTGATGACTGCTAATCTCCCGCCGGGACGAAGGAGGGTGATGGTTTGTTTAAGGGCCAACTCGAGATTTTGGAGTTCACTGTTGACCGCAATGCGAAGCGCCATGAAGGTTCTTGTAACAGGGTGAATTTTGCCCCGATGTCTCAGGGCACCAGAAGCCTGCTCTATTAAATGAGCAAGCTCTACGGTGGTGGTGATGGGGCGATTTCGGACGATTTGGCGCGCTATCCGCCGACTGTGACGCTCTTCACCGTATTTCTTTAGGAGCTTCGCTAACTCTTCCTCTGGGAAGGTATTGACAATGTCGGAGGCGGTCAAAGCTTGTCGAGGGTTGAACCTCATATCCAGAGGAGCATTGAGCTGGAAGCTGAAGCCGCGTTCGGCTGTATCCAGTTGCAGGGACGAGACACCGAGGTCGAAGAGAATACCGTCAACTGGATGAAATTGGTATTCTCTGCATATCGCTTCGAGGTTAACAAAATTGTCGTTAACCAGAATAACTTCTTCACCGTAACTGCTGAGCCTGATTTGGCTTAATCTGATGGCTTCAGGATCAGCATCAATGCCCAAAAGTCTTCCTGTAGGGGAGATCTTTTCCAGTATGGCTGCTGCATGACTGCCCAGACCGACAGTGCAGTCAACATAGTAGCCCCCTGGTCGAACCTGTAACCCGGCTATGACCTCGTTAAGCAGAACGGGCACATGGACTGGTATAGGCATGGTGACGCTCATCCACTATACTCCGCTTTCAATTATCTGGGATGCCTGTTCGTCAGCCAAAGCTTTAGCGGCTCTCCATCCTTCTTCGTTCCAAATCTCGACGTAAGTGTTAGCGCCGACAACAATCGCCGTGTCTCGAATCTCAGCGTATGCGCGGAACGAGTCGGGCAGCTTTATGCGTCCCTGCCCATCGAACGTGGTGCTGTAGGCAGACGGGAAAATAGCGCGATTTAACTTCCTTAGGTTGGCGGGAGTCAATGCCTTTTCAGCAAGCTTGTCCGCCAGGCGCTTCCATTCTTTTGCCGGGTAAACGGTAATACACTTTTCTCCCATCCCCTTGGTCAGTATCACGCCGTCCTTCATCTCTCGCCTGAATTTCGGTGGCAAGGGCACTCTGCCTTTCTCATCCACTTTATATGGGTACTCACCGAAGAACATTTTGTTACCTCAGTTTCCCACACAAACCCACAGTGTTACTCCATTTATCCCGCTGTTGATGGTCTTTTCCACCATTTTTCCCCATTTCTCCCCACAATGCTATTATAAACCTTACCCTTGTTTTGTCAATACTTTGTGAGGGATTTTTTTGAAAAAATTGGATAATTTTTTCGAAGCGGCGTCGAAACCGGATTAAGTTGAGTCAGTGAACATACTGTTCTTTATGCCCAGGAGACTTTGTTTTATCTTAGGCCGTATGGTAAGATATGAGGTTTGAAGGCTCTCGGTTAGGAAACCATGCGTATTGATATCTTGTGTCTTTTCCCGGAAACGTTTACCTCTCCACTCAACCAGAGCATCATAAAGCGTGCTCGGGAGCGGGACTTGGTGGATATTGTGGTTCACAATATTCGCGATTATACGCATGATAAGCACCGTACTGTTGATGACTATCCTTATGGCGGGGGACCCGGCATGGTGCTCAAGCCCGAGCCTATCTTCGAAGCAGTCGAAGCAGTAAAGGAGCAACTGGATGTGGGTGAAGTTCCTATCATATTGCTGAGCCCGCAGGGTCGGCTTTTTTCTCAATCTGTGGCGCAGGAACTAGCCCGTCACTCCAATCTAATAGTGATTTGTGGGCACTATGAAGGGGTGGACGAGAGAGTGTGCCAGTACTTAGCCACTGATGAAATTAGTATTGGGGATTATGTCCTGAGCGGGGGAGAATTGGCTGCCTTAGTGGTGGTGGACGCTGTGACCAGGCTGATACCAGGAGTGGTCAGCTCACAAGAATCGGTCAGCCACGATTCTCACAGCGACGGGCTTTTGGAATACCCTCAATATACCAGGCCACAGGTATATCGAGGTTGGTCAGTACCGTCAGTTCTACTTTCAGGGAATCATGGCGAGATCGCTCAATGGCGACGACGCCAGGCGCTCCTGCGAACGGCAAAACGGCGCTCTGACCTTTTAGAAAAAGTTAATCTTGGCGAAGAGGAACGAAAATGGATATTAGAGAATTTGTCAAACCCAAAATGAATTCCAGTATTCCGCAGGTTTCCCCGGGCGATACAGTTAGAGTTAGCTTGAAGACGAAGGAAGGGGAGAAGGAGAGAGTGCAGTACTTCCAGGGGGTTGTGATTAAAATGAGGAAGGGGGTTGATGGAGGAAGCTTCACGGTAAGGAGAGTATCTTACGGCGTTGGTGTGGAACGTACTTTCCCATTTCAATCTCCCTCTGTGCAGAGTGTGGAGGTGCTCAGACACGGACGAGTGCGCCGTGCCAAACTCTACTATATACGCAGACTCAGTGTTAAGCAGGCTCGTTTGAAGGAAAGGCGAGAGCAGATATTGGAAGAAGCCTTGCCTCAGGAGGAACCTCAAGGGGCAGAGCTTCTAGGGGAAGTACCTCAACAAAAGGAACAGGCTGTTGAATGAAGTATGTGGAGGTGGCAGTAAATTCGCCAGGGAGCCGAGCCACTTTTAGCTACGCCATACCATCAAGGTTCAGTACTGGCATTGGACAAGGTGTTTGGGTTCCGTTTGGCTCTCGGGTTGTCCAGGGGATTGTGCTAGGGTTATCTGATGAGCCGGCGGTCGCAGAGATCAAAGAAATACTTGGTGTTATTGCTGATTTTCCTGTACTTTCCTCCACGCAAATAGAGCTTGCCCGATGGATAAGCCAATACTATCACTCTACACTCTTCGATGCCTTAGCTTTGATGTTGCCTCCAGGCTTTGAAAGACAAGCCATCACTTATTTCCAATTGACAAGTTCCCCAGCAGATTTGTCCCTAACACCGGACCAAGAGCAGTTTCTTGACATTATCCGAAGGAAAAAGAAGACAAGCTTACTTGAGCTGGAGAAAATCCTTGGCAGAAGAAAAGCCAGACAAATCGCTGGCCACTTGTTAGCCCGTGGGCTAATTATTAAAACTCTGGAATTGGGCAAGGCAAAGGTCAAGCCCAAAACAGTTTCTTATATTAAGCTAATAGCTGCGGAAAGTGAAATTGAAGCAGCCAAGATTCGGTTGAACAAATCTAGAGCTTACAAGCAAGTTGAACTCTTAAAATTTCTAGCTAGACAAACTCAACCCATTTCACTTAGCGAACTACGGAAAATGTTCAAAGTTTCTCCAGCTACTATCAAAGCTCTAGAAAGATGCCACTTGGTCTCCCTGGAAAAAGTCAGAGTAAAGCGTGACCCTTTATCTCGTTTCAGCTTCACTCCTTCTTCGCCACCGGCTCTCACTTCATCTCAACAAGCTGCTTGGCAAGCGCTCCGAGATGTTATTGTGAACGGAGCTAGACAATCTGGCAAAACACCTGTTTTTCTGCTGTTCGGTGTTACTGGTAGTGGCAAGACCGAGATTTATTTGCGAGCTCTGGAGCAAGTCATCACCAGCGGGAAGCGCGGGATTTGTCTTATTCCGGAAATTGCCTTGACTCAACAAACAGTAGAGAGATTTGCTAGTCGCTTCCCTGGGCGTATAGCTGTACTGCACAGCGGGCTTTCTCCAGGAGAACAGTTCGACGAATGGCAGTGGATAAGGGAGGGGAACTGCGACGTGGTTATTGGGCCAAGGAGCGCCCTGTTTGCGCCGTTGCCCAATCTAGGTCTTATCATCATTGATGAAGAGCATGAATGGACATACAAGCAAGAAGAGAAATCGCCTCGCTATCACGCTCGAGATGTTGCCATTAAGTTGGCTGAACTCAATAACGCTGTGGTCATTTTAGGTAGTGCTACACCTGATGTTGGCAGCTTCTATAAAGCACAGCAAGGCGAATATCAGCTCATAGAGCTAAAAGAAAGAATTACTCCTCGTGGTTATTCTCCTCTTCCCGAAGTAAGCATAGTAGATTTGAGGGAGGAACTTAAATCTGGGCACACAAGTTTACTTAGCCGTTCTTTGTTAGCGGCTATGAAAGAAACCTTGGCGCAAGGCGAGCAAAGTATTCTTTTCCTCAACCGCCGGGGCACATCTACCTTTGTTCGATGTGGTAACTGTGGCTTCGTTTTTCGCTGTCCTCGCTGCTCTATAGCTCTTACTTACCATTCTGTAGAGAAAAGATTAATTTGTCATCGTTGCCGCTATTTTGTTCCGATAGCTACGAGTTGTCCGCAGTGCTTTCGGCGCCACCTCAGATTTCTGGGTATCGGCACACAAAGGGTGGAGGAGGAGGTGAAGTATTTCTTTCCCGAAGCAAGGGTACTTCGCTGGGATAGAGATGTGATTACCAAAAAATATACCCATGAGGACTTGTTGAAAGACTTTCGCGACTGCAAAGCAGATGTTCTTATTGGCACCCAGATGATCGCTAAAGGATTAGACCTGCCTCAGGTGACTTTAGCTGGTGTGATCAACGCCGATATTGGTCTTAATTTTCCTGATTTCCGAAGTAGCGAGCGCACCTTCCAGCTCTTGTGTCAAGTGGCAGGAAGAGCCGGACGGGGGGTCAAAGCTGGAAAAGTGATCATCCAGACCTACTCTCCTGATAATTATGCTATTGAAGCTGCTGCTAAGCATGATTATCTCGGCTTCTACAGCAAGGAAATAGAATATCGCCGCGAGTACAACTATCCCCCTTTCAGCCGGTTGGTGCGGTTGGTTTATACTCACACCAACGAGGCATCCTGCCGTCGTGAAGTGGAACGGATTTACCACCTGATAGCTGATAGCTGGCGGCCGACAGATGGTAGCATAATTGGTCCCGTGCCTGCCTTTGCTTTCCGAGTCAGAGACAGGTATCGCTGGCAGCTTTTTCTTCGCGGTCCGAACCCCGCCCCAATATTATCTCAGGTCACTTTGCGACCAGGTTGGACTGTAGACGTTGACCCAGTAGAAATGGTTTGAGTTTGCAAGCATTTGTCTACAGCTAGCAATTGCCGAGGAAAATTACCTTCCGTTTTTATAGCTTGTCATCCACCAACGGCAGGTGGAAAGACGTGCAGCACGTCTCCTTCTTTTAGCGCGTTGCTCTTCAGATTTCGCAAAGCGATGCCGTTCAGCAAAATGAGCGAATAGTCCTGTATCTTGCCGTCGAGGCGAATTCCGGCATCTGCAAGTTTTTCCCGGAGCTGAGAACCGAATTTCTCATCGAGCTGGATTAGTGCCTCATCTATATTGTCGGCTTGCAAGGTGGCGCTGTCTATACCCAGATAAGAACGCCAGAGGCTATAGAAGCGTACCAAAATTAAAGCCATGTCTTCACCTACTTAGCTCGATTCTATCAATAACAAACTCCTTGGCATCAACTAGCAGGATTTGGTTGCGTACAGATATGCCGACCCCAGTTATAATCTTGATTATCTCCTGAACTTCGAGTGCCGCAATCATGGCTGCTGTGGCAGGAGGATTGCCAATCGTGGTTTCTATGCCTTGTTCGGGCGTGGTATCCGAGGAGGAATCATAAAGCGAAGATAAACCAACGTCTTGAGGAAAAATAGTCATGAGTTGTCCGCTGAACCCAGCTATTGAGGCGTAGACATAAGGAATGCCCAGCTCACGGCAAGCCTGCTCAACAACCAGGCGCGACGGCAAGTTATCCAGCCCATCAGCTACGACATCGGCATCACTAAGGAGATTACGGGCATTCTCCCGGGTCAATCTTTGGCGGAATGCCGTAACCTTGATTGCTGAATTTATCCTGGCAACTCTTCTTGCCGCTATAGTCACCTTATATTTGCCCAGATTCTGTTCTGTGGACATAATCTGTCTGTTCAAATTCTGTTCTGCGAAGCGGTCGTCATCAATAATAATTAGATGCCCCGTTCCGTGTCTGGCTAGCAACTCAATAACAGCGCTGCCCAAGCCTCCTGCTCCTACTACGGCTACAGTTGACTGTAGGAGCTTAATTTGTCCATCCAGACCAATTGTCCCTATATTGCGGAGATAGCGTCGGGGCACAATCCCTTGTTGCAATGCTGTTATTTCCACTTCCTTCGCTGACATCCCTAAAGAATTGGCTATAGATGCCTCGGTTTTTAAGCTGATAACGAGCACCTCTTTCCCGTCGGGAGCGATACATACTTCTGCCGATTGAGCGATATGCCGGCTAATCTCTTTGTCGGTCTTATTGTTTTTCACTAAGCCACCTTTACCGCCTGTACAATATGTACCCTATATAAATTATAATATGTTAAGAAGCAAATTAGGGAAGGGAGATTAGGACAGGTGAATGAAGTCAAAGTAAAGGAAGGGCAGGAACTTAACGGTCTGGGGATAATGCTCAAGCAGATTATTGACGCTAACCTTAAGGATCCCAGGAAATTTGAGAGTGTCAGGAATGTGAGGGGAAGCGTAGTCATCAGGGAGGCAACTTCTGGTGTAGCCGTTACATTGCATCTCAATAGGGGCGACTTGGAGTTGGAGAACGATGCCATCGCCAAGCCCACGGCATCCATGGAAGCCGGGTTTGAGAATCTGGCATATATCAGCTCTGGTCAACTCAATCCGGTGGTCGCCATATTCACAGGTAAGCTTAAGTCTAGAGGTAATTTATTCCTGCTGCTCAAGCTGTCCAAAATAATGGTGCTGAAATAGGACAATCTGCGTTGGGGCAGGCTTTGATATAATGTTCATTTCATAAAATGATATAATTGAGTACTAAGAATCCACGGGAGGAGGTAAGAATGGCTATTTTATTTGGAACCCAAGAATGGGTAGATGCTTTGAAGGATGCACTGAAGAAGAGCCAGGCATATAAGGAGGCAGCCAAGAATTGGGAAGGAGATTTGTACATCATTGTGGAACCTGACGCGGCGTACAAGAATAGGCACATTCTGTATCTGGATCTATGGCATGGCGAGTGTCGTGAGGCTCGCGTGATTACAGACGAAAATGAAAAGTCTCCGAAGTACCGCATTTCTGGCCCGTTTACCAGCATGAAGCAAATACTGGACAAGAAAGTTGACCCGGTCCAGTCCATGATGACTGGCAAGATCAAGGTCAAAGGCGACATGGCTCAAATAATGAAGATGCCCCGAGCCGCCGTGGAGCTGGTCAATTGTATGACCGCATTTGAGACAGTGTTCCCTAGCTAGCCGTTCAACCCATGTGACAATATGGGCTGCCAGTAGCAATCAATCTATCTGGAGAAGACGAGTTAGCTGAAAGGATATAGATATGTGGTATTTTGTTGCTCCTCAGGTCGTTTTTGGACAGGACGCGCTGAGTCATCTGGCTCAATTGAAAGGTAAACTTGCATTCATCGTTACTGACAAGAACATTGTTAAGCTTGGGATTGTTGACAAGGTCAAAGAACAACTCTCTCAAGCAGGGATAGGAGCTACGGTTTTTGATGAAGTTGAGCCTGACCCATCGCTGCAGACCGTGGAGAAAGGCGTAGCCCTGATGAATAGCTGTGCGCCAGATCTAGTTGTTGCCGTCGGCGGAGGCTCAGTTATGGATGCAGCTAAGGCGATGAGGGTGCAATACGAAAGGCCAGATATCAGACCCGAGGAGATTAACCCATTTATTTCAGACCTGGGTCTCGGTAGGAAGTGCAAGCTTGTTTGCATTTCTACAACTTCGGGTACCGGTGCCGAGGCAACCTTTGCCATCGTGCTGACTGATACAACGGACCAGAGGAAGCTGAGTCTTATCAA
Source organism: Chloroflexota bacterium (assembly GCA_036834125.1). Classification (GTDB taxonomy): domain Bacteria; phylum Chloroflexota; class Dehalococcoidia; order GIF9; family AB-539-J10; genus RBG-13-51-36. Next base: position 110,386 of record DAITOK010000002.1, read on the forward strand.
CCGTGAGATTGTGCCCGATATCGCTATTGTGGACCCAGAACTAGCAAGAGGAATGCCTCCGCAAATCACAGCGGACACCGGTATGGACGTGTTGACCCATGCTGTTGAAGGATTCATCTGTACATGGAAAAATGACTTCACTGATGGTCTCTGTCTTAAGGCTTTACAGCTCGTTTTCCAATATCTTCCCAGGGCGGTGAGAGACGGAAATGATATGGAAGCCAGGGAAAAGATGCATAATGCGGCTTGTATTGCAGGTATTGGCTTCATCAACGCGCTGACAGCTATGGCTCATGCCGCTGGTCATTCCTGGGGTGCTTTGTTCCATATTCCTCATGGCAGGGCGGTAGGCTTGTTTTTGCCTTATACTATTGAGTTCATCGGCGAGGCTCGTGAGGAGCTCTGGTCAGAGATAGCTTATGCTATCAAACTCCGAGTGCCTGAAGGCGAAAGAGCCGGTAAAGTTTTGGTTCAAGCTATACGGGAACTGGCTCGCAATATCAATCAACCGTTGAACATCAAAGAAACCGGTATTCCATCGGAGAGTTTTCAGAAAGCTATTCCCAAGCTAATAGATAATGTCATGGCTGATGGTTCGCTCATCGTCTCCCCCAGAATACCCGATGCTACAGAAGCTGAGAAGTTTTTCCAGTATGCATACGAAGGTAAAAGCATAGATTTCTAGCTCCGCTGGAACTTGGTTGTTGATTCCGAAGATTCCGGGGCTGCAAGGAGGTAAGGAATATGGCACGTTTCATGGTCGTTCATAAAGCACCGTTCACCGAGGAGGAGTTGATTGCCCGCGCCAAAGCTGCACCCAATTATTTGCCGGAAGGCGTCTCCTGGATACGCAGTTACTGCGATTTCAAGGGAAACACGCATTTCTGTGAATGGGAAGCACCTGACGAGAAGCTGTTGAAGCGAATCCTCAACTTGACGCAGGCGCCATTTGAGACAATCCATCGGGTGCGACGAATGGACGCTATCAAAGCCAAATTCGAGGAATGACTTGGGTTGCCCCGGTCCTTATGGGCGAACGAAAGGAGGACAGACATGTTCGGTTATATGGGGCAGATACTGAGGGTTGATTTATCAAGCGGCAGGCTATCCAAAGAGGCTCTCAAAGAGCAGGATTGTAAGATGTTCCTGGGGGGTAGCGGACTGGCAACGAAATATCTTTTCGACGAAGTGCCCAAGGGCACCGATCCCCTGAGTCCTGACAATAGGCTAATTCTTATGACTGGTCCTTTGACGGGCACGGAATCACCGAGCGCTGGCAGGTACTGTGCGGTTACCAAATCGCCTCTAACTGGTCTGTGGGGAGAAGCAAACTCTGGGGGCACCTGGGGAGTGTATCTAAAGAACTCCGGCTTCGATGGAATTATTTTTGAGGGTGTGTCGCCACAGCCGGTGTATTTGGTAATAGATGACGGGAAAGCGGAATTGAAGGATGCTAAGGCTTTGTGGGGCAAGGGCGTTGGTGAGACTACCAGAACAATCAGAGACGAACTGGGGGATGCCTTTAACATTGCCTGCATTGGCATCGCCGGTGAAAACTTGGTCAGGTACGCAGGCATCTTCAATGATGTTCATCGTCCTGCCGGCAGATGTGGTGTCGGCACAGTAATGGGTTCAAAGCGGTTAAAGGCAGTGGCTGCCGGAGGGGCGCAGGAGATCAAAGTAGCTAGTAAGGAAGCCTTCAGCCAGATCTCTAAGAGAAATTACGACCTGGTCAATGAAAGCCTGCTGAAGATTACATTGGAAACCTACGGGACGGCTATGGTTACCGATCTGGTGAATGTGAGGGGAGGATTTCCTACCAGGAACTGGCAGACTGGTGTGTTTCCGGACATAGATAAGATAAGCGGGGTGACGATGGCAAATACCCTCCTGGTGGACAGAAAGCATTGCTATGCCTGTCCTATTAGCTGCGGTCGGGTAACAGTCGTCAGGAGTGGTCCTTATGCCTGTAAAGGAGAAGGTCCAGAATTTGAGACGATCGGTGCCTTCGGTGGGATGTGTGCGCTAGATAATCTTGAAGCGGTGACGCTGGCACATAACTTGTGCGATGAATACGGATTGGATGTGATTTCCACAGGGAGCACGATAGCATTTGCCATAGAATGCTATGAGAAAGGGATATTGACCAAGTCCGACACCGATGGATTGGAACTGAGATTCGGTGAGCCAGATGCTGTCATTCAGCTCATACACAAAATAGCCAAAAGGGAAGGTATCGGCGACTTGTTAGCCGAAGGAACCAGAAGAGCGGCAGCAAGGCTGAACAGGGGTGCGGAAAGGTTTGCTATGCACGTAAAGGGATTGGAGTTGCCGGCTTACGATCCACGAGCCGCCAAGATATGCGGCCTGGCATTCGTCACGGCTAATCGTGGCGGCGATCACATTACAGCCTATGTTGAAGGTCCAGCTTTTGTAGACACACCGTTCCTCTGCGTTGAGAATAGCAAAATTGAAGATTGGATGGTGGAAAATCCTGCCGAAGCCAAGGTTGTCAAAGACCTTGAGGATGCCCTCACGGTTTTTGATTGTATGGGGGTGTGCAAGTTCATGGGCATGGCGCTGGCTGCCGAAGACTGGGTGGATATGATAGCCAATTGTGTTGGCTGGGAGCTCAGCGTCAGCGATTTCCGAAAAATCGGCGAAAGAGTTTATAACCTGGCTAGGGCTTTCAATGTCAGGGAAGGACTGACCAGAGCGGATGACACCTTGCCGAAGCGATTGCTTGAGGATCCATTACCCGAAGGCGCCGCACAGGGGCATACCATGAAAAGGTTGGACGAATCACTGGATGCCTATTATGAGTTTCGTGGCTGGGATAAGAACACAGGAAAGCCGACCCCGGAAAAACTCAAGGAGCTGGGTCTGGATTATGTGATAGACAGGATATAGACGGTGAAGTTATGGCTAGCGTGTCTGACAAACCCTGGCTGAAACAATACAGGATGGGTCCTTATAAGCTCCCGCATACCAAAGAGCCCTATCCTAGGACAACCATCCATAATTTTCTCGATGCCACAGCAGCGGAATTTCCTGATAAAGCTGCTTGCTTCTATTTGGGGAAGGAAATCAGTTACAGGGAGCTGAAGTCGCTCAGCGATAGGTTAGCTGCAGCGCTGGTTGATCTGGGTGTTAAGAAAGGCGATAAGGTAGCTACCATTCTGCCAAACTGCCCGCAGTTCATGATCAGTGATTTTGGGATCATGAAAGCTGGAGCTACACATGTTCCGTGCAGTGTCATGCACAAGGCCGCTGACCTCACTTACGAAATCGGTGAATCAGGGGCTGAAACGGTCATCTGCGCTGAGATGTCTCTGGAAACCGTTACTTCCATAAAAGACAACACCAAACTAAAGAACATAATAGTCACTTCGCTTATGGATTATTCATCGGAAGAGCCAGAGTTAAAGAAGATACCAGGCGCATACCAGTTCCGTGAATTGATAGCAAGCCATGAGCCCAGAGCTCCTGAAGTGGATATTAACCCCCTGAAAGACTTGGCTGTCTTGCCCTTCACCGGCGGCGCTACTGGGATGCCAAAGGGTGTGATGCTGACGCATTACAATCGTGTTGTGGCGGTGATGCAGACAACTTGGGCATACGAGCCTTTGAAGGTTGGAATCAAGGGAAAAGTCTCTGCCATGCTGCCTATTCCTCTTTTTCATGCCTATGGGCATCTGATGATGCACTTCTGCGTCTACTGGGGAATTAAGTGTTACCTACTTCCTGATCCCAGGGATATCAACACACTTGTTCAGATGCTTATGAAGTATCGCCCATTCTTTTGTGCCTGTGTACCGACTCAATACTCGAGGCTTGTTGCTGCAGGGTTAGGGAAGATTACCACGATGTTTGTGTCCACAACGGCGGCGCTAGCACCTGAAATTGCTCAGAAATTTCGTCAGGAAACAGGTGTCCCCATAACCGAGGCTTATGGTTTGACCGAAACAGGTGGCGGCACACATATAAATCTCTCCTCATTCTCCAAAATCACAGGATTTATGCCTTTCGAGAAGTTTGGCTCGATTGGCGTACCAGTACCGGATACAGATGTCAAAATTGTGGATCTTGACACGGGTAAGGAGGTAGAAGCAGGGCGAGAAGGTGAATTGTGGGTGCGGGGTCCGCAGGTCATGGTTGGGTACTGGCCTGAAGTGGGCAAAGGGCTTGTTGATGGCTGGCTGCCCACAGGCGATGTCATGAAGATGGATGAAGATGGTTATTTCTATATCACCGACCGCCTAAAGGACATGGCTAATATTTCTGGGTTCAAGGTCTATACCAGGTTAGTTGATGATGTCTTATATGAGCACCCGGCGGTTGGAGATGCGGTGGCGATTGGGATTCCCGACCCGGAGCGCCCGGGCAGCGAAAGAATAAAAGCCTTCGTCAGGCTGAAAAAAGAATTCCAGGGCAAAGTTACTGCTGAGGAGATAATCAATCATTGCCGGGAAAAGCTGCCAGCATATGCCGTGCCCAAATTCATTGAATTCAGAGAAGAGCTACCGCTCACGGTTACTTTAAAGCTATTCAAAAGACAATTAAGAGAAGAAGAGATAGCCAAGATGAGAGCTAAGGGGAACTGAAATGGAACCGATAGCTCCCAGTGTTCAGTATCAAAAATCTATTTATACGTGCGAGTTCTAATGTCGCTGCGGAGGTTTATGCTGTATATTCGTGGTTCCTGAAAGCACCAAGCACCAGAGAATGTTCTGAAGTGTCCGTCAAAAAAGCAGTAGCATGCGTCAAAGTTTCAGGCTTATTTGAACCAAGTAGTTTGACGCACTGAAAATTATGGTTGATAAATAATCTAGCTAGTGTCTTGAAAGTTGCAGTGTCCATATGCCGAGTTATGAAGATTTAGAAGCCAAAATAATAAATACCGGCGAGTGCACAGTATGTGGGGCATGTATCACAGCCTGCCCTGATTCCCACATCAAATTCATCGAAAACAGGCCAAAGCGTCCCAAGCGGACCATAGATTGCGTAGGTTGCAGCATTTGTTACGAAGCTTGCTATATGCTAAGGCACGACCTGATAAAGGACATAGAGAGCAGTACTATCGGCTGGGGTAAAAAAGGAAGCATAGGGCTTTACCGCTACATGGTAGTGGCAAGGACGAAGGACCCTGAAGTCATGAAAGTCTGCCAGAATGGCGGAATAGTAACCACTTTACTAGAGTCTGCTCTTGATAGCGGTATCATTGATGGAGCAGTTGTGGTTGGCAGCGAGGGGTTGGCCCCGGTAGCTTATGTCGCTAGGACTAGAGCTGAGGTTATTCGGGCTGCCAGTAGCAAATACGGTGTGGTGCCAGTGCTGAAGGAACTGCGCGCTGCCGTTGTTGACCAGGGACTGAGCCGAATCTGCATCGTGGGGTGTCCCTGTCACATGCAATCGGTGAGATACCTGAAGTACAAAAACTTGCCCTTAGCATCGTCGGTAAGTCTAGCTGTCGGACTGTTTTGTCGAGAGAACTACGAATATACGTGTTTAGTGAACAAAATCCAGACATTGGGGATGGATGTTAACCAGATAAAGAAGCTCGATGTTTCCAACGAATTCAATATATATACCAGTGGAAAGAAACGGTCTCTGCCGATAATTGAGGTCAAGAGTTGTGTTCCTAAACATTGTTTGGTTTGCCAAGACTTCGCTGCCGAGCTTGCTGACATTGCCATTGGCGGTGGCTCGGAAGAAGGATGGTCAACTGTGATAGTCAGAACTGAAGAAGGCGACAAAGTTTTTTCTGGCATGGCAGAGAAAGGACTTATGGAAACAAAGGACGTAGGAGACCTTATTGGTGTAGAAGAAATAGCCAGCAGGAAGAAAGAGAAGGGCAAACAGACGAGGGAGATTTTCAAGTTAAAGGACGCTGGGCTCGATAAGCAGGAAATTGCTGCCAGGCTTGGCATAACAGTGGAGAGGGTATCTCATCGGCTGGATAATATTTGAGTACGTATAGTGATTCACAATCTCATTTACTTGACATAATTTAACCAATGGAGAATAAGGTAGTTACGCTTGGCATGGCAGCATTTGGTATCGCCACTCTGGAAGTTATCTCGTAGCCTAGCGAGATGAAGCGCCTTTGCGTTTTCTATAAAGGCTTACTTATTTAAGATTAGCTATCTAAGTTGGCTAAGCTCTCTTTTTACTCAAGGCGTCGCGGTCGCCGCCGCTCATTCCGGCGAAGTATCTGGCCAGCTTCTTTCTGGACTCGATATCGTACTGGGTCGTGATAGCAATCTGCTCCATTATAGGTGAGCCACCGCCATGATAGGAGCCTAACCTGGCGACACCAGAGGCTGTAGAAACTAATACATCCTCCATATATCGCCAGAATTGAGCTTGGTCCTCCGCTGGCATATTGGGATTTCGTTTGGTGTATTTCAAAAGTAAGGCTTTGGTCTCTGGATTGACAAAATCCCTTTCGTGGGGAAAAGTAGCAGGTACACCGCCTGAAATATTGCAGAGTATTTCCGCTTCTCGCCACACTGCCTCACCTGTCAGACAACGCCCAACATTGCAGTAAATGGAATTGGGTATGTATGAGCCTGGTCCATAAGGCATGAATCCTATGCCTGGTATGTAGACCTCCGGTTTGCCAAGGTCAGAAGCAATGTATCCGGCAGCGTAGCCTAGTTCAGTGACCATGATTATTTCAGCTAGTTGTTCACGCACATGCGGAGCTCTCTGAATATTGTTCACTTCAGCCGCTAGAGCGGCGGTTCCTAGCAGTATGTCACCCAGAGCAGGTTTACAGCCTGAATAGGAATGGCGGTGGAACAGTGCAAAGAGTAGAGCTAATACGCTGCCATGTTGCCATTCCCCGGCTAGGAATACCCTTTCCCAGGGTACGAAGCAATCTTCAAATATGACGTAGGAATCAGTTCCGCCCGGTGAAAAACCGCGCTTAAAATACTCTCTGCGTCTCAGGTTTCGGATGGAAACCACTTGCTTCACTCCGTCCCAGTCGCCCGGAACAGCAAAAGCCACTGCGTAGTCTTTATCTTCTGGACGCAATGCACGTGTTGGCACCACCAGTATCTCGTCAGCTACTGATGCCTCGGAGATGTGTAGCTTACAACCACTCACGATGATACCATCGCTACGCCTTTCCTTGATACGCACGTAAGCATCTGGATCCGGCTGGTCGGCGGGTCTCAGCATCCTATCACCTTTGACATCAGTCTGGGCACAACAGCCTACTAGGTCTTCATTCTGGAAGCGAACAAGCCACTTTTTGAAGTTCTCGTGATACTGAGTAGCGCCTTTGGTCATCTTGTCAGCTTCGTAGGAAACATTGTAGATGGCATTAACAGCATCAATGCCCATACAGCGCTGGATACAGCCTCCTACTTTCTGACAAAGCATACGGGTCATGTCCTGCTTTTTGTGCAAGTCATCAGTATTCTGGTGAATATGAGTGAAGCGGCTGATACGTTTGCCTGTGAGATGGGATATAGCAGTGCATAGGTCCTGATTCTCTGGCTTGGCGGCTTCCTCAAATGTGGTACCAATGGTGTTGATACAGTCCATCTGTAATTCATCGGTGCGGTCAATCAGGGCACCATTGTAGTAAACATTTCTTTTCATTTTTGCCAGACCCTGTATATATTGCTCTTTTGTTCTCATTTGTCCCTCCTTAAGAAGTTAATCAATGGCAAAATCTGTGATGAACTAGCTTTCGCGGAATCTTGCATAGTATATCATCTTTGCCGCCGACGTTTTCGCATTGTGTCTGGGCTGAAAGCCAGCCAGGTATGGAAAGATGATGGTTAACTCACTAAGGTCCTTGTCCCAGTAGATGGTTCAGCATCTTGTCATATCCCGGTGGATGCGGCGAGTTATATCTCAAAAATGTTGGAAGTGGATACCTGAAAAGGCCGATTTTATGGCCCAGTTCCAAACCCTGAGTCGTTGTTTCGACCTTGCTCATCGGTATGGAAAAAGCACATTCATGATCTTGAGTATGTGGGATAAGCCGTTCACCAAGTCCGATTAAAGAGAATTGACATTCGTCGTTCTTGATAGCTCGAGTGATAAGAGCTGTACAGCTACCCCCCGAAGCCAGAGTGGTGTCTAGCCCTCGCTTGCCCGTCCCTGTAAGGTAACCTGAGAGAAGCAACCATATTTGTGCAGGATTGCCGTAAACTAAGATAAGATGTGGTTCAAAGGTAGCTCTGCCCAAAGGAGCCATAAGTATGTGCTTGTATTTACCGTATTCAAATTTCGGAATATTTTCGATAACCGCTGCAGCCTGCTGTTTGTTCATTCCCCATAATCCGATGGACTCCTGGAAACTGCCATCAGCGACATCCGGCAGCAAAGGCAGAAATCCCATGCTCAAGCCTGCAATGTAGCAACTTTGGAATTTATCAACAGCTATAGCCCAGCCGTAGCGTCGCGCTATATTGATAGCGTGACACAGTGAAATAGTTACCCCGGCGTCTCTTTGAGGTGTCTTGGTCTTGTCAGGCAGTTCTTTTTCGGATTCGCACATCCGAATTGCCAGTGGAAAAGTTTGTGGACGCACATAGTAAGTCAATGCTTCGTCTATTTGTTTTAGATTTGCCATATTCTGTTCCTCCTGTGCTTTAAATCGAATGAGTAAGAGGCACGTTGAGATTTTTAGAAAACCTCAGCCTGACTGCATGTGTGCGCTATCTGTAGTAAGCGATTCTGCAAAGCTGGCGTGTCCTATTAGAATTCTTGCCTGTTTTCTAGCGCCTGCCCCAGGGTCAGGTCGTCAGCATATTCTAACTCAGCGCCGAAGGGCAAGCCACGAGCCAGGCGGGTAACGCGAATTCCCATAGGCGAGATAATCCGCTGCAGATACATAGCCATGGTTTCGCTCTCGACATTGGGATTAGTGGCTACAATCACTTCGGTTACTGACCCATCTTTGAGGCGAGTCAGAAGCTCTTTTACTTTCAGTTCTTCAGGACCTATTCCTTGCGCCGGGCTGATAGTGCCGTGAAGCACATGATAGACACCGTGATATTTTCCTGTCCGCTCCAAAGGCAGGATATCTGAAGGCTTTTCCACGACACAAATTTTGGAATGGTCGCGCTCTTTATCCTGACAGACGAAGCAAGGATCGCAATCGGTGATATTAAAACAGATTGAACAGAGTTTGATTTTCTCCTTCAGTGTCAAGATAGCCTCAGCCAAAGCTCTAGCTTCTGCGTCAGGGCAGCGCAGCAGGTGATAGGCTAGCCTTTGAGCGCTCTTTGGTCCAATTCCGGGCAGCTTGTTCAATTCCTCAATTAATCTGGCTATAGGCTCGGCGACGATTTTCATTTTTTGTTTCTCTCTCCTGAGTTATGCTGCTAAGTGAAGCGAAGGAACACTGGCTCTAATATCTCCGAACTAATAAACAGTTAATTACTTATGACTTATCAAAGCAACCCCGGTATGTTGAGCCCGCCGGTCAAGCTACTGAGATGCTTGTTGACCATCTCTTGTGATTTGGCAATAGCCTCGTTGACAGCAGCCATGACCAAATCTTGTAGTAATTCAACATCCCCAGCCTGTACTGCCTCAGGAGATATCTGCACAGAGCGAATTTTCTGGTGTCCGTCAATCACCACTTTGACGGCACCACCCCCGCTGGCGGCTTCTACAGTCATGTTGCCCAATTCTTGTTGGGCTTTGGCTAGCTTGGCTTGAAGTTGCTGGGCTTGACGCAATATTGATTTATCCATCTCTTTCCCTTCCTTCGACTTGGCTCAGGATTACCACTTTTCCTCTCTGATTCTAGCTCCCATTTCCAGTGCAGCCTTGATTATAGGATTTTGTGTTCTCGCTTGGGAGGCAGTCTCTTTTTTATACTCGACCAAAACACACCGTATCTTGTAGGGTCGCCCAAAGACTTCCTTGAGCTTTTTCTCTACTAGATGCCGATATTTAGCGTCTTCGATTTTCTCTTTATGGAAGGAGTAGTAGAAACCTAGCACCAGTGTATCATCCTCCAAGGCGATAGGGTCACAAGCGCTACGCAAGAAGGCATCCAGATTGCCACTGGAACCTTCCCCTCGCAAGGACTTAATGAAATCCTTCCAGTGACTACGGAGGTAATCAATGTCCTGCGGGGCGTCTTTATCGACAACACTTTCGACTTTATCAGGCTCCTCTGGCACAGGAACGTCAACCTTCTTTGAACACTCTGATATGGTTGAGGCAGCATCCACAACCACTCCAGGTTTGGTTTTGGTTATGTGCTCCTGTTTTGGCGAGGAGGATAAAGCACAATCTAATAGCGCTAGCTCCAAAGGCAAGGCTGAGTAGTTATCCGTGCGAAAATCTATAGCGGAGAAAGCCTTGACCGCCCTAAGTAAGTAGTCCAGTGAGGCACTTGTGCTAAGGCTGCCCATCTCTGCCAAGTCCTCTCTCGTAACATCTAATACCTCGTCACATTGGGACTTGGCTAGAAGCAACCCACGCAGGTATTCCACCAGGCTCAGATTGAACTGACGTAGGTCAACACCATCGCTGTTAAGGCTGTTTATTACTCTTAGTCCAGCTGCCACATCTTTGTTGAGGATACATTGTGCGAGTTGTTTGACCCGAGAATCCCAACCCCTACCTAGCGACATTTGAACTTGTTCGAGCTTAATGTTGTTACCATAGAGGGCAATCATCTGCTGTAAGATGTTTTCGGCGTCTCGAAGGCTGCCGGTAGCAGCACGAGCGATAAGCCTTAGAGATTCAGGTTCGATGTCAATTCGCTCCCTTTTGCATATCAGCTTGAGTTTATCCACTATCGCGGTTTGTCCTAGACGATGGAAATTGAAGCGCTGGCATCTTGATACTATAGTGGGCAGCACCTTGTGTGCCTCAGTGGTCGCCAAAACAAAGATTACATGACTGGGCGGCTCCTCGAGTGTCTTCAACAAGGCATTACAGGCTGCCTCAGTAAGCATGTGGACTTCATCTATAATATACACCTTATAGCGAGCGAGGCTCGGGGCATAATTTACCTTTTCTCTTAAGCCGCGGATTTCATCAATGCCCCGATTACTGGCGGCATCTATCTCTATTACATCCAAGGCTCTGCCTTCCGTGATGGAACGGCATGTTTCGCAGGTGTTGCAGGGCTCGCCACCAACTTGATTAGGGCAGTTGACTGTTTTGGCTAAGATGCGTGCAGTGCTGGTCTTGCCTGTGCCCCGCGGACCGCAGAAAAGGTAAGCGTGAGCTATCTTGCCACTCTCCACAGCACGGCGCAGAGTCTGAGTTACAGCCTCCTGCCCCACCACCTCGCTGAGGGTCTGCGGCCGCCACTTGCGGTAGAAAACCTCAGAGCCCATACACCACTATTATACACCCCGCCACTCAATCCCCAAAGGAGAATTTGGGTTAGTTTAGGAAGAAAACAGGGATCCCCGCGACGGCATAGCTGCCGCTATGACGTCATAGGTACTGAGCCTTTTACACCAGTCAGAAATCAAGATTTCGCACGGAGAACAGAGGACCGTTGCTCCCTAATTGACTAAGTCAAGAAAACTAAGCGTCTGAAGAGTTTTATTTGTTGGCTTGCCTCTCAGCCCAATCCCCGGCTATAGGCACCTTCCACATTTTGCCACTGCCAGCTTGTACCATAAGGATAATCCACAAGATAAACATTAGGATTCCAATGAGCACGCCCATAACTGTGGCAAAGACTGTAAGGCCTGGCGCAAGAGTTGCGACTGCAATTGTCGCTATTATGCCCTGAAAAACAATGAGTGCTACGGTTAACACACCAAACGTCATAATAGACTGCCAGGCATGGAACTTAACGAACTTACTCTTCTTTTCTAACACCAAGAAAATTATGCCGGTTACCCATGTAGCGACGTAGCAAAGAAGTCCGGCTACATTAGCCGACAAGCCCGTGCTGCTCTCGGCTTCTGGCTTAGTAGCGCCGGTGGGAGCGCCAAGCTCGGCACCACACTTGGAGCAAAATTTAGCCCCGTCGGGATTCTCAGCGCCACATTTAGAGCAAAACATATTCACCTCCTTTGGTTAAATCTACATCACATATTAAAGATGTGTCAATAGCCTTCTTTTATCAAGCTTTGGCGAAGTCAAGAGATTTTTGGCTGGGATTTCTGGCTCAAGATTCCTCGCTGCGCTCGGGCTCACGGAGCCGCTTTTCTCGCAAGCGATACAAAATCACAAAGGTTGCGTCTTTGACTGCTGGGATTGCTATTCACTGTTGTTGTATCCGGAGTCCGCTAGAGGCTCTGTGAATTCCCTAGCGTTCGAAGCTTAGCCAAGAATGCCCAAAATGCCCTGGCGAATCATCTTCACAGCAATGGCTGCCAAAAGTAACATAACCACTTTGGATACAGCGTTCACACCGGTACGTCCTAAGGCATTGACAATCCGACCAGCTTGACTGAAAGCAGCCCACTGTATAACTAGATTGAGAACAAAAGAAGATAACACAATGGGGATACGATACTGACCGATGAGCAATAACAAACTGGTAAGCACCGCTGGTCCGACAACTAAGGGAGTGCCTAAGGGTACAGCCCCTATCGTCTCGGAAGCCGATGAATCCTGGATTTCTACAATCTTGCCAGTGATCAAATCCTTGATAGCTAAAATCAGCAAAATGATGCCCCCCGCCACTAAGAAGTCTGCTACTTCGATGCCCAAGAGCGTGAAAATAGCTTTGCCAACAGCCACAAATCCCACGCCGACGCCGAAGGCAGTAAGCGTAGCTATATTGGCTGTCTGTCTCCGACCCTTGGCAGCTATTTCGTGGGTCAATGCCAGAAAGATAGGTAAATTGCCTATCGCATCCATAGCGACAAAGATCGGGACGAAGGTTAAACCTACTTCTCGAACAAACTCACTCATTTGCTTTGAAGCCTTGCTTTCTCAGCGCCAAAAATCCAGCCTCATCAAAGCTTTGGACCTCATATTTTCATTTCTCAGGAGAGGCTGAGGCGGATTTCTCGTTCTGGCGGAGAACCCAAGTAGCGGAGACCAGGCTGTCGTCTTCGTCCAAAGTCATCAGCCTAGCTCCTCGTCCACCCCGGCTCTGAATCGGTACCTGCTCCATAGGAATATTCACAACATTGCCTTTAGCTGATAGCATGACCAGAGAGCCTTGCGGTGAGACGAGTTTGGCTAAAGCTAAATTCCCGGTTTTCTGGCTGACCTTGTAAGCCCTCACGCCTTTGCTGCCTCTATTGTGGATAGGATATTTTGCTGTTGGGGTTAGCTTCCCAAACCCTCTTTCTGTTAGCGTGAGCACATATGCGTCGGGGAAGACAATGCCCATACCTACAACATGGTCGTTATCAAGGCGAATACCACGAACACCGCCGCTGGTTCGAGATGCAATCCTCAAGCCGGTGACCTTGAACCTGATACCCTTAGCGTTGCGACTTACCAAAATGACCTCATCTTCATTACCTACCACGGCGACTGAAGTCAGTTTATCTGCATTTCTCAGCTTCATAGCGATAATGCCGTTCTTCCTTATGGCAGCAAATTTATTTAAAGGCGTCTTCTTCACTAGCCCCTGCCTGGTCGCCATTAGCAGGAACTTATCCTCAGGGAAGCTTGGTATGGCTAATAAGGCAGTTACTTCATCTTCCAAGTCCACAGGCAGTAGATTCACCAGAGCTAGCCCTTTAGAGGTACGGGAGATATCCTCGGGAACCTCATAGCATTTAAGACAGTAAACCTTACCAGAGCTGGTAAAGAATAAAAGATTATCATGGGTATCGGCGACCAAGATATGGTTTACTGTGTCGCCACCGCGAGTGACCATTCCTGTGACTCCTTTTCCACCCCGATGCTGTAGACGATAGGTGCTGACTGGAATTCTCTTAATGAACCCCTTGTTGGTGAGGGTCACGACCATTGTCTCGTGAGGTACCAGGTCTTCGGTGCGAAACTCTTCGACCTCTTCTTCTTTCACGACAGTCCGCCGAAGATCACCGTACTTAGATTTGAGCTCTTGAGCATCCTGGGCAACCAATGAAAACACTTTCCGAGGGTTGGCTAACAAATCTTCAAGATAAGAAATATTCTTTATGACAGCCGCATATTCTTCGGTTATTTTGTCTTGTTCCAACTTAGCCAATCTTCGCAGCGGCATATCGAGAATAGCTTGTGCTTGAATCTGTGATAGATTGAAGGCCGCCATTAGCTCAGCACGAGCTGATTCCACAGTCTGAGACTGTCGGATAACCTTGATCACTTTCTCTAGGTTGTTCAGGGCAATTCTGAAACCTTCAAGTACATGAGCTCTGTCCTTGGCTTTATCAAGTTCGAACTGGGATCTTCTGGTAATGATTTGAAAACGAAAATCAATATAAGAAGTGAGCGCCTCTTTGAGATTAATTAGTTTAGGTTGTCCCTCAACCAAAGCCACCATGTTGATGTAGAAAGCAGATTGCATTGCGGTGTACTTGTAGAGGTTATTGAGTACCTGTTGAGGTTGGGCTTCCTTCTTGAGCTCGATGACTACGCGCATGCCTTCCCTATCCGATTCATCTCGCACCTCAGCTATTCCTGAGATTTTTCTCGCCTTGACCAGCTCGGCTATCTTCTCCACCAGCGCTGCCTTGTTGACCTGATAAGGGAGTTCAGTGATGAGCAGCTGTCTCTTGCCAGCCTTGGTCATCACTTCGGTGGCTTTGGCACGAATAACGATTTTTCCTTGGCCGGTGGCATAAGCATTGTCTATGCCTTCCTTACCCCAGATTATGCCGCCAGTGGGGAAGTCAGGACCTTGGACAAACGCCGCTAGTTCTTCTGCAGTAGCTTGGGGATTGTCAATTAGGTACACGATGGCATCACATATCTCGCCTAAGTTGTGGGGTGGAATGTTGGTTGCCATCCCCACGGCTATACCAGAAGAACCGTTAACTAGCAAGTTGGGTAACCTGGCAGGCAAGACCGAAGGTTCCTGGAGGGAGCCATCGAAGTTGGGAACGAAGTCAACGGTATTCTTATCAATATCCACTAGCATTTCTTCGGCAATTTTGGAAAGGCGAGCTTCGGTATATCTCATTGCTGCCGGTGGATCATTGTCAATGCTGCCGAAGTTTCCCTGTCCATCAACCAAGGGGTATCTCAGGGAGAAATCCTGTGCCATCCGTACCATGGCTTCGTATACCGGGGCATCTCCGTGGGGGTGGTATTTCCCGAGAACTTCACCGACGATGCGGGCGCTCTTTTTGTAGGGGCTGTTATATCGTAGCCCCAGCCCATCCATGGCATACAGAACACGTCGCTGCACTGGTTTCAAGCCATCACGGACATCAGGCAGAGCTCGGGAGACGATGACACTCATAGCGTAGTCTAGGTAGGAGTTTTTCATCTCCTCTTCGATATCAATTGGCTTTATGACTGCAGCTTCCATCAAATTAACCTAAAAAATTAGATGAGTTTCTCAAGAAATCTTGCGATTTGTGTAGTGGTGTCAAATCTCGGTTCCTTTTTCTCCATCTTCACCAACGATGGTGAAACCTTCCAGCAAAGTTTCCTCTTCAGGGGCAGCCTCTTCTTCCTCCTCCAGATATCCAAGCTCGGGAATTGTCTCGCCTTCATCAGTAATGATTCCTCGCCTGAGAAGGCTTTCTTTGAGACGCGTACGGAGATGCTCAGTAGCTTTAACAGGAAAGGATGGACGCCCAACTTGGCTGGGATGCTGATATACCTCTTTAATAATCACTTGTACTTTGCCGTCGTCAACATTGAGAATCGCTGCATCGTATTTGTTTCCACCCCGCATCAGTTTGAGGAGGCGCAATCCTTGTTTGGGTTCCACTTCTCCCAAGTATTCTCCATCTTCGCTCGTTACAATAAGATGTTGTTTCTTGGCTTTCAGGTGTACTGGGTCGCCAAACCCTACTTTGGCTAAAGTTTCACTGGAAGCCACATTATGAAGATTTACCACCCCCGCCTTGCCCATCTCAGTTATGAACAAATCTAGAGCTACTCCACGAGCTTTGCCCTTGGAGGTCAGAGCTTTCTTAAGCTTGGTGCCCAAGGTTGCCATCGAGTCCGACAAGCTTGTAAGACGGGATAGGTTTTTCCTGGCAATAGCATTGTCGGGGTCAAGCTCTAGCGCCTTAAGATAGGCTTCGTTAGCCCCCTCGATATTCCCTAGCTCTGTGAGCGCTCGCCCCAGACGGTTGTAGGCTTCGACGTCGCCGGGAAATTTCTCAATTATGTCCCTGTTTACTGCTTCAGCTTCCTCCCATCTCCCCTGAAGAGCTAAATCTATAGCTTCCTTACTCAGCCGTTGTCTTAATCGAGCCTTCTCTTCATCTTCTTGTTGATAGGAGTTTATATACATTTCCACAGGCTTATATACTTACGATGTCCGACCAAGATTGTCAAGCTTCCTTTTCCAGCTCAAAAGCCTGATGCAACGCCCGAACAGCGTCCTTAACTCTGTCTTCAGAAATAATACAGGTGATTCTGATCTCGGAAGTGGTGATTAGTTGGATATTAATGCCCTGCTCGTAGAGGGCACGGAACATCCTAGCGGCATACCCTGGTGTATTTTGCATGCCGGTGCCTACGATGCTGACTTTAGCCAGTGTGGAATCGGTGACACATCTCTTTCCTCCTATAGATTTGACCACGGGTTCCACAATGGACATTGCTTTAAGCAAGTCACTGCGCGCCACTGTGAAAGTGAGGTCGGTAACATTGTTGATACTGGCATTTTGCACGATGGTATCTACGCTTATATTGGCTCGGGCTAAAGGCTCGAAAATTGCTGCCGCTATACCAGGGTGGTCGGGGACCCCGACAACGGTGACCTTAGCCACATTGGTATCGTGAGCAATACCTCTTACCTTGTTTCTTACCTCCATGGCAGCCTCCTTACAGATAATGGTACCCGGGTTGTTACTAAAGCTGGAAGCCACTAAAATGGGCATATTGTATAACCAGCCGAGCTCCACTGCACGGTTGTGCATTACTCTGGCTCCGTAGGTCGCCAGTTCTAGCATCTCTTCGTAGCCGATTTCTTTTAGCTTTCGTGCCTCGGGCACAAGCCGAGGGTCGGCAGTATACACACCTTCAACGTCAGTATATATCTCGCATATTTTGGCGTTTAGACTGATAGCCAGAGCCACGGCTGTAGTATCGGAACCACCACGACCCAGGGTGGTAATATCCATTTCTTGAGTTACACCCTGGAAGCCCGCCACAATGACAATGTTTCCCTTCTCTAATTCGCTGATTACTCGTTTCGGGTCAACACGGAGAATGCGAGCTCGGCTGTAACTGGAATCTGTTTGTATACCTGCCTGAGCGCCGGTGAGACTGACCGCCCTGTAGCCCAAGCTCTCCAGCGCCATGGCCAGAAGGGTGCTGGAAACTATCTCTCCGGTGGATAACAGCACATCAAGCTCCCTGTCGCTTGGCCGCTCGTTTATCTGATAAGCTAGCTTAATGAGGTCGTCAGTGGTGTCCCCCATAGCCGAAACAACAACCACCACCTGATTGCCAGCGTCTCTTGATTTAGCCACACGCCGAGCAACATTCTTGATTTTTTCAGCGTCAGCCACCGAGCTGCCACCGTATTTCTGAACTATGAGTGCCATCGTGTTATCTGCGTTCACTCAACGAGTCTGTGCATAATATTATAACCCTCTGTGATAAAGACGCCCGTGCGGCTAGCTTCAGCTTCGGTGAATCTCGTCGCCCCATTAGAAACAACCCCGGCTCCCCAGAGTACAAAAGGCACAGGGTCAGCGACATGGGTTTGGACTTCGATGGGCGTGGCATGGTCGGGCAAAATCAGCAACCGCAAAGCATCCTTACGCCAAGAACAAATCCGACCTACAATTTCCTTATCTACCTTCTGAATAGCCTCTATTTTTTCCTCAACCGAGCCAGCGTGGGCTGCTTCATCAGTGGCTTCTACGTGAATAACCACCATGTCGTATGTCTTAAGTGCTTGCAAAGCACCGCTAGCTTGGGCTGCATAATCGTTGTCTATATCACCGGTGACGCCGGGAATATCCAGCACCTCCATACCTATCATCCGCGCCAAGCCTCGCAAAATATCTACCCCAGATGTCACGGCAGCATCAAGATGATAAACCTCTTTGAAAGCAGGCATATCAGGTATTTTACCACTGCCCCAGAAAAGCCAGATCATGGTAGCAGGAATGTCGCCACGCGCCTTTCGTTGTATATTTATGGGGTGGTTGCGAAGCACAGGCTTGGAACATGACATAAGCTCTCTGAGCAAGTCGCTGCCCGGTCCGGTGGGCAGAAATTTGGCAATAGGTTTGTTGGGGATGTCATGTGGGGGGGTGCAGGTAGCTAACAGCGTATCTTCTCTCCCCTTTATCTTACATATATGCCTGTAGCTTACACCGGGATAGAAATGCACGTCGTCGCTGCCCAGCTTTTCGTTCAAGCTGGCGATAAGAACTCGGGCTTCGGCAGTGCTGATATGCCCACAGCTATAGCTCCACATCCTTCCGTTGCGAACAGCGACCAAATTACAGCGAAAAACGACTTCACCTTCATTGACAGGAATGCCCATACCATAGGCTTCGATGGCACTGCGTCCCTTGTAATATACTTTCGGGTCGTAACCTAATACGGACATGCAGGCGCAGGCGCTGCTGGGTTCCATCCCGTCTGGCACGGTACGAACCAGCCCCACAATACCTGCCTTAGCCAAAGCATCCAAATTTGGAGTATGCGCCAGCTCAAGGCAAGTCTTCCCGCCATACTCAGGCAATGGCCAGTCTGCTGCTCCATCAATTATTAAAACGCAATACTTCATCCTTGCCCCTCGTAGTTAAACAGCATATAATAGCACAGGTGACGGGGCGTGGCGCAGTGGCTAGCGCGCAGCGTTCGGGACGCTGAGGTCGGAGGTTCAAATCCTCTCGCCCCGATTTTTGCGGTTGCCCAATCCATTGGGCTTTTATGCTTGGTGAAACAAAGCGACTACAAAAAGTCTGGATGAGGAAAGTAGCAACTAAACTAATCTACTAGAAGCAGACTGGAGGACACCATGTTAGAGGCTGGAATTGTAGGAGCTACAGGCATTGTGGGTCAGCAATTTCTCGTGGCTTTGAAAGGTCACCCTTGGATTCAGGTGGCTGCCTTGGCTGCCTCGGAGAAGTCGGCTGGTCGCACCTATAGAGAAGCTATAACTGACCCCCAGACAGGAGCCTTGCGCTGGTATTGCCAGGAGCCTCCGGTGGAAGAGGTTATGGGGATGCCCGTTCAGAATGCTGCCGAAATGGATATATCATCGTTGGATATCGTCTTCTCGGCTGTGGAATCCGACCAAGCGAAAGTTCTGGAACCCAAATTTGCTAAGGACAAGGCAGTTATCAGCACGGCTTCGGCGTTTCGCTACGATGAGGATGTGCCCATCTTGATTCCAGGCATCAACTCCGAACAAGCCAAATTGATTAACGTGCAAAGAAAAAGCCGGGGCTGGAAGGGCTTTATCACTCCCATTCCCAATTGCACCACGACTGGTTTAGCCATAACCCTGAAGCCAATCTACGATTCCTTTGGCGTAAACGCTGTCATCATGACTTCCATGCAAGCCCTGTCAGGAGCAGGCCGGAGCCCGGGGGTGATAGGGCTAGATATCCTGGACAATATTATTCCCTATATCGTTGGGGAAGAAGAGAAGGTGCAGCGGGAGACGCAGAAAATCCTGGGCAAGTTTGCTGGCGATTCCATCACGCCCGCTAGGTTCAATGTGAGCTGCACCTGCACCCGGGTTAATGTTCGGGAAGGACACACAGAGTCGGTCTTTGTGTCCACGTGCAAACCCTGCGAGGTGAGTGACGTTATCAAAGCGATGAGAGAATACAAAGGCTCAGCCAAGGAGAGTGAACTGCCTTCGGCACCAAAGCATTTCATATTGGTCCACGAAGACCCGTTCAGACCACAACCGCGGCTTGATCGTGATGCCGAAGACGGCATGGCTACTGTGGTGGGTAGGGTCAGGAAGGATAGCGTCCTGGAAAATGGCATTAAGTACCTTCTAGTCTCCCACAACACCAAGATGGGAGCAGCCAAGGGCGCAGTTCTCGTCGCCGAGCTACTCATTCGGGACGGCTACATCTCCTAGCGCGGCTTCTCCACAGTCACCTCTCCAAAGCCGTATCATTCGAACAATCTCGATTTGTGTGGACCGTGAAGAGTCTGCGCACGCTATTCGGCACAGGACGAGAGACCCTTAGCTCCGCTCAGAATGACAAGGCGACGAGTTGTGGGGACAAACGTGGCAATGCGTACTGGTGTGCCATATCGGTCTCAAGCATACGCTGAGCCTTTGTTTTCGCACCTAGCTGCCCGGACAGCCGGCGCCACCGAAGCAAGCTTGGATTAGCCGTTTCCGCTCGACGCAGGTCGCTTTCTGCGCGCCAAGAAAATCACCAGCAACACTACTATCACTGCCCTGTGATCCCGCCAATTAGCAGCCAGTTGATCGATAGTGGTATCGGCGCAAAGTTGGCGGTGATGGAATGGTCACCGTTCATGGTGACACTGGTCGAAGCGGCATTGGCATTGCCAAGAGCGTCCACATCACCGGTCCTCTCGACAAACTCGTAGCAGGGGTTAGCCTGAGCCACCAGGCCACCGTTTCATTGTCGCAATAGGCAAAAGTGCTCTCCCCGGGAGCGGTTACCGAGCTGCCATCGGTGCTGGAAACGATGAGGTGATAAGACGGTGGGGCTCAGTTGACGGCGTTTTCAGAATCCAGCCGCCGACGTTGCACTGCCCCTCGTCGCTTTTTCCCGTGGCGACCACAGTGCCATCGTCCTTACGCGCCACCGTGTGCCAGTCGCCGGCAACGACCATGCTGATGTCCGTCCAGCCGAGGACATTACACTGCCCCTCAATATTCCTTCCCGTAGCGACCACGGTGGCATCATCCTTAAGCTCCACCGTGTGACTGAAGCCTGCGGCGACTTGGGTGATGTTGGTCCAGCCGCTGACGTTGCACTGTCCTTCGTCGTTGTTTCCTGTGGCAATCACCCTGCCGTCGGGCAAAATCCCCACTGTGTGACGCCCGCCTGCGGCAATCGTACAGGACAGGTTCAATACAATTTTTACCAGAGCGACAAAGAATAAAATTTTTGAGACCGACTTTGCTGTGTGTGAACCTTTCCCTTCTTGTAAACCCTTGTTTTCCTCAAATCTCAACCTACGGCATGTCACCTCCTAGTTATCAAGCTCCTATCATTATTGTCTGCCCGCCTGAAACAGACACAAGGGCATCTCTGAAGTTTAGAGGTTAGTTGTCCTCCTTTTTCTTACTTTTACACCAAGGGAGAGGAAAGTGGCAATGATGCCAGGCAATTAGCGCTACTATAATCGAAAATATGCTGCGTCTGGTGAACACAGCTAAGAGTAACAATTCCTCAAAAGAGGTGTCAATGCATCCGTGGATAATCTGTTCGCACTGTCAACCAGCAAATCAACTCATAGACTTGTATACGCTGTGCCGAGTTACGTTAGCCGTTCTCTTCGCTCTAGTCAAAAAGGAAGACATTGGGGATAAGAACTTAAGGACTTATGCAGTCAAGCAGCGTGGATATTGTGGCGTAACCCGATCTCAAGCTGGATTGAGTCTTTCTCTACTGAGGAAAATACTTCCAACGCAACATACAAACGTTTAAGGTTCTGTTCCGGACCCCCGGGCAGCCAGGTTATCTACTCTGAGTCCGCAATATTTGGCAAATCCCTCTTGGCAATCTCATGTGTGCAGGTGGGATTGTATTCCATGCAAGCAGACGGTCTAAATTACTGACATCTTTCGGGAAAACATACGCCGTTGCCAAATCCCAAGCCATCGGCAATTTGGCATGTCTCCAGAAAGCTTATGCGCACCTCATATTTTGTGCAGCGAACTCCACAGCGAAAACATGGCATCAGGTTCATTTCTGCATTCGTGGTTCGTACCTCACCTCGCCACGTTTTCTTCTGGACTGAATAGTCTTTTCTTTATTTTAGTAAGCCACCGGAATTATTGGCAACGTAGTTTGACTGGCTACACAGGGACTGATGAGCGGCAGATTTTAGCAAGCTCTGCTTCGAAATGTCTTGCGTGGTAAGATAGGTGGGATGTTTATGTATGAGCTATGCATACTTGAAGCTGAGGAATCACAGAATGCTTTTTGTTGCGCCAGGGAAACAACACAGGCAAGTGCGGCGCGCTGCACAAAAATGCCTAATGGGTACCTATTCCGCTTGCCCTCAATTGTTCTAGTGGCAGAGAAGTGGTTTTAATAACCCAGTCGGCAGGTTCAGAGGCAGGAGACGATAGCCATTTCCTGTAGCTTCATGCCTACCAGGCACAATTGAGTCATCTCTAACTCCGTTGGTCACGTTCGTGGTTTGTGGTGCTTCTCAAGCTCAGCCCTTTTCCTTCTCTCTTTCCTTAGTTCGAGGATGTGTATTTGCCTTGACTGAACTACTTGGTATCCACAGCATACATTGTTATCGTAATTATGGCACTTGTTGGGGAATTACCTGTACCACTTCGGCTGGGCGTCACCTCACTATCAGGCACATCGTCATCAATAAGTGATGTACCAGTGGGAGACATCTCTGATGCAGGCGAGCCAAGAAATACCGCTATTAGCACAGCTAGGATAATTAGGAGCACTAGCCTCTTCACTTCCAGCCCTCGTTTTAATTATAGCCCTAGCTAATCTAAAGTGGAAGATGCCTGTGCTTGATGATAGTTTGAAGTTGCATTTGGAGCTTGCACAAAACATCTCAATTTCATCTTGTCTTGGGCTGTGGACCTGGTGCAAGTTTTAGAATTCTTGGGCAGGTTGTAATTGCCTCTTCTAAATATCTGCCTCTACCTGCGGTATCTTCCTGGTTCGGGCGTTTCAAAAAATCCTCAGACGGGATAAAAATTTGCCGGAAAGCTTGTCCCGTGTGTAAACGCAATCACGCTGAGCAAAACAAACAATTGATGCCTCAGCTGAACGTACCTGGCAAGTGTGCAACAACAAACCTGGGAGGTCCCCTAGGACTATTTATACTTAGCAGTACCAGCTAGTTTATCGAAGCATTGGACGCGTCCCTTTGCTTCTTTAATGGCTTGTTGTGAGAAGCTAGGCAATGCCGTACCTGAAAATCCTCCAGTGTCAGCAGTGTAGGGAAACATTTTAGGGCACGCTCGAGGTATTCTAAAGTCTCCCCTTTGACGATAAGCCTCTCGCACACAGAAAGCAGGTTTGAGTCATCGCCGGTACTTTTGTGGACTGAATGAATCGCAGTAGCTGACGCATCGTCGTTCTCCTTTTATTGTTTTTTGCCTATATTCGGTGTACGAACCTCCAAAGGCATCGTGGCCACTGGGGATTATAACACGTTGCTCCGGACAAGGTCGCAGGCATGTTAACGATGAACAACCCGCTACTTTGTTGGCTTACTTCCCTTAGGACTATGTTACAATTGTACCAGGGCGGCTCAAGGAAAATGAGGCTTTTCAAGAGAATGTTTGCGACATGCCATCTTAATCGTGGGGCGAGGTTTGCTATAAACGGTCTCTTTGATGAAGCAATTCAAGAATACAAAAAAGCACTCCGTCTAGAACCGGGGCTTGCTGAAGCCTGCTTTGATCAACGAAGTAACCACAAGGATTAAGCAGGCCGCAAGACTATAAAAAGCATGGGAAAGTCACATTTTCAATTCAGCCTACTGTCCCGAATACTTTATGAAAGTCTACATTTTTCAATCACTCTTTAGACTCAAGAGAAGATGTGGCTCTCCATATGGTCTCTCTCTTGAACAACCAGTTCGCGAAATCCTGGGCATCTTCCGAGAACACCAGGCGATATCCGAGAGCGTTACGTGTACGTGGTAAATGTGATATGGTGCTTTGGGAGGGAAAAGAAGAAGAGGAAAGACCATTGGTTGCAATTGAAGTGAAGGAGGATATTAAAGATTAGCGTGCAGACATTCGGAGACTGGCAGGTCTAGTTCAACGAAAGCTCAGATACGGTATCTTTGCATCACGTTGCGTTCAACCAGTGGAAGATAAAAGTCAAGGTGCCGAAGTTGAACTTATTCGTAGAACCAATCTATAGGTAAAGGCATCCAACAAGAGCTGAATATGCTCGATGAAAATCTGTATTTGACTTCAGAGGCGGGGCAACATAAGGGTATTACAACTAGAAGGAGATGAAGATAGATTCGTCTGGTGTCCTATCTGTCTCTTAATTCGAAACAAGAAACATTGTCAGTAAACTGTGTGTTCTCCTGCAATAAGAAAGCTCAACTTAGCTGCTCTGTTTTCACTATGGGACAAAATGGTGAAATGCGAGAATCCACAAGACACGTCTGCACATTGGGGCAACTGCTCGGGGCAAGGCATACATTTCGTCAGATTGTGAGCGAAGTCTGTAGTTTGCCAGGCTCTGGTGAAGAAGTAGCTGACTTAAGGTCTATGGGTAACTGGACAGGGATTTAAGATTACCCTGTAGTCAATTCGGGAAGCCGTCCAATAGAATCCACGCAGTAAACGATTCCGCGGGATCAAAATCGGAGATAGTTCCACAACTATAGAAAATGGAAGGAAACGTAAACCCGTCTTCTGTTTTCATCCTGAAGCCCA
The DNA here is from genome assembly GCA_036834125.1 of Chloroflexota bacterium. Classification (GTDB taxonomy): domain Bacteria; phylum Chloroflexota; class Dehalococcoidia; order GIF9; family AB-539-J10; genus RBG-13-51-36. The sequence continues at coordinate 134,999 of DAITOK010000002.1, forward strand.
CCACAGGTGGATTGAAATATGCAGGGTTTCTGGCTTCTCCAGTCTCAGTTACAGGAATGGCATATACCTCAGCCTCATCTAAG
>DAITOK010000003.1:0-127129 GCA_036834125.1 Chloroflexota bacterium
TACTCAATACTCTGCCGGTGGACATCACCTTTGTGGATAAGGACGATACCGTCCGTTATTTTAGCCAGTCGAAGGACAGGATTTTCGCCCGCACTAAGGCGGTCATTGGACGGAAGGTGCAGCAGTGCCACCCCCAGAAGAGCGTACATCTGGTAAACCAGATATTATCCGATTTTAAGGCTGGCAAGAGAGATTCAGCCGAGTTCTGGATAGACCTCAAGGGCAGGAAGATATACATAAGATATTTTGCCGTGCGGAATAAGGCTGGTAAGTATTTAGGCACATTGGAAGTCACTCAGGATATCACAGACATTAAGAAGATTGAGGGCGAAAAAAGACTGTTGGAGGATTGAAGGTGAGAGAAATGAAGGTCAGACAAATAAGAAAAAATGTTCACTGGGTAGGCGCTATTGACTGGGATAGGCGCCTCTTCGACGCTCTGATACCTCTTCCCGATGGCACGAGCTATAACGCATATTTGGTACAGGGCAGCCAGAAAGTCGCTTTGATAGATACTGTCGATCCCAGTATGGCGCATGTCCTGATGGCTTTTCTTGAGGATGTTCCTGCTCTTGACTATGTCATTGCCAACCATGCAGAGCAAGATCACTCTGGCTCTATTCCCCGGGTACTGGCGAAGTATCCCGGCGCCAAGGTTATTGCCACACCCAAAGGCAAAGACTTGCTCACTGCTCTCCTGCTCATCCCAGAAGACAAATTTATCACGGTGAATGATGGTGAGATTTTGTCCCTGGGGGATAAGACTTTGGAGTTCATTCATGCTCCCTGGGTACACTGGCCAGAGACGATGCTGACATATTTGCGAGAGGATATGATACTTTTCCCCTGTGACCTCTTTGGTTCTCATCTGGCGACCACAGACTTGTATGTGACTGATGAGCGGCAGGTCTACGAAGCCGCCAAAAGGTACTTTGCAGAAATTATGATGCCCTTCCGCACCAGTATTGAGAAGCATCTGGAGAAGCTAAAGAATTACAAAATTGACATCATTGCGCCTAGTCATGGTCCTCTGTACAACAGACCATCCTTCATCATTGAAGCATATCGAGACTGGGTACTTGACCCGCCCAAGAACATAGTGGTCTTGCTGTATATCTCCATGCATGGCAGCACTCAGAAGATGGTGGAATATTTGGTCGGAGCTTTGGCCGATAATGGAGTCACGGTCAAGCAATTCAACCTCGTAGCCACGGATATTGGCAAGCTAGCCATGTCTTTGGTGGATGCTGCCACTCTGGTCATCGGCACACCCACTGCTCTGGTTGGTCCACACCCCAATATCGCTTATGCCGCATTTTTAGCCAATGCCCTGAGACCCAAGCTTCAGTTCATCTCCATTATTGGTTCTTATGGCTGGGGCAGCAAAGCTGTGGAACAGCTCACTGCTATGATTCCCAACCTTAAAGCCGAGATGCTGCCTCCTGTACTCAGTAAAGGATTTCCCAAGAAGGAAGACTTTCAAGCCCTCGACAACCTTGCTAGCACCATAACCAGAAAGCATAAAGAGCGTGGCTTTTCATGAATAAAAAACAGACAAAGGAGGTAACGGAATGTATAAAAAAATTCTTGTTCCTCTGGACGGATCAGAACTAGCGGAATGTGTCTTGTCTCACGTTAAGGCAATAGCCGCAAGATCTAGCACAGAGCAGGTGATACTCTTGCGAATCATAGAGCCTATTCCTGTCGGGATGCCGCCGGCTATAGAGTGTGAGGTGCAAAAAGCCGGTGTGAAAGCAGCCGAGGAATACCTTGCCAAGACAAAAGCTAAGCTTAAGAAAGAAGGATTAAATGTTGAAATGAAGGTTTTGACCGGCAGAGCGGCTGAAACTATCGCAGACTTTGCACAACGTGAAAAAGTGGACCTTATAGCTCTAGCCACGCATGGGCGTTCTGGTGTACGTCGTTGGGTTTTTGGCAGCGTGGCAGATAGATTAGTGCGCTCTCCCCCACTGCCTGTCTTGCTGATTAGACCTAAAGGCTTTGAGTCCGGCGTCTAACCCCGACAAGCCGTGAAACTGCTAGCGAGAATAGAGCTCCAGATTGTTAAGAACTAAGGTGCGAAATCAAAAAGAAAGGAGGTAAACAATGGCAAAGTTAGGGGAGCGTGTTCAGACAGGAGATTGGAAGCAAGAGAAGCATGTGCCAGCAACCGAGTGCCCTGCTCAGGTAAAAGCGGGTGAGCTATTCGAGGTCAAAGTGAACCTTGGCAAGGAGATTGCGCATCCCAATACCACTGAGCACCACATACGCTGGATAAGCGTGTTCTTCCAACCTGACGGGGAGAAATTTATCTATCAGGTAGCGCACATTGACTTCACAGCGCACGGTGAATCGGTCGAGGGTCCGAATAAGGGTCCAGTCTACACCAATCACGAAGCGTCATTTTCTCTAAAGCTCACCAAGTCCGGTACCATACATACCCTATCTCTGTGCAATATCCACGGTCTGTGGGAAAGCACAAAAGAAATCAAGGTAATAGCATAGTTAGTTAAGAAGGAGGTACGAAACATGGAACAGATAAGGGAACAAACAGGGCATATGCCCAGAATAGGGGAGCCAGCGCCAGCTTTCGAGGCAGTTACCACTCATGGTACGCTCAAGCTGGAGGATTTTAAAGGGAGCTGGCTGATTCTCTTTTCTCACCCGGCAGATTTCACCCCGGTCTGTACTACCGAATTTATAGCCTTCGCCCAGATCTATCCCCAACTGCAGAAGCGCGGGGTGGAACTTCTGGGACTGAGTGTGGATAGTATCACCTCGCACATTGCCTGGGTGCGAAACGTCGAGGAAAAGACGGGAGTGAAGATACCATTCCCGATTATCGCTGACCTCAACAAAGAGGTCTCTCTAGCTTATGGCATGATTCACCCTGGACAAAGCAAGACCGAGACTGTACGGTGCGTGTTCATAATTGACCCTAACCAAATTATCAGAACCATACTGTACTATCCTTTGACCACGGGCAGAAACATGGATGAGATACTACGAATCATAGATGCCTTACAGACCACGGATAAGCACGGTGTGGCTACTCCAGCGAACTGGAGACCGGGTGACAAGGTGATAGTGCCGCCGCCCAAGACTGTGGAAATGGCTGAAGCAAGGCTGAAAGAAGGGTATGAGTGTATTGACTGGTATCTGTGCAAGAAAAAGCTATAGACGCATCTTTGTAGGAGGAGAATATGGCATGTATTAACCCTGATGGCAAGCCTACTGAGTCAGGCATGAAAATGCTCCGTGCTTTGCAGAAGGGCTCAAAGGCTCCCGAAGAGGTCGCCCAGGAAACTGGGCTACCTCTATTCAGGGTGAGAAGTGGACTTCGCGAGCTTGCTCAGGCTGGGTTAGCTATCCAAACTGAAGACAAATACAAGCTCAGCGAAGAAGGCGCTAAGCTGGCAAAATAATATTTCTAGTTGTATTCGATATTCGGAGTGGCTTATCTGGGCAACGCCGATATTCTATTGCTGTGAACTAGCCAAAGAATTAGGCGCCACAGGAGGAGTCTATGGACAAGAATGAAGTTATCGCTTTGCTAAATCAGGACCTCGAAGGGGAACATGCTGCCATTATTCAATATCTGGTCCACGCCTATGCTATGGGCGAGGGTGAGATGGCTTGTGAGATAGAGGCTATCGCCCGTGAAGAAATGCGCCATTTTGATTGGCTGGCTGAGACCATAGTCAGTCTGGGTGGCGTTCCTAGCATCAAGAGGGGAGACATGCGCACAGGTGGCAAGTCAGTCGCCGATTGGATGCAGAATGATGTGCTCCAAGAGAAAGACGCTATCGCCCAATATGAAGAGCATATCAAAGCCATCGCCAATCCCAAGATAAAACGGCTGTTAAAGCGAATCCTTTCCGATGAAAGATCACATCGAGGTGACTTCGAACACTTTGTAGCCAAAGCCCGAAAGGAAGGTGCCAAGGATTTAAGAGGGTTCCGGCAGGACAAAGTTGCCCAGACTCTCAACCGGGGGATCGAACATGAATATACTGGTATTCTCCAGTACCTCATCCACTCCTATATGACACCCAGCGAAGATGTCAAGAAAGAAATGGAGGACCAGGCTATAAACGAGATGCAACATCTGGGATGGCTGGCTGAGGAGCTAGTCAGCAAAAAAGGCACTCCCAGGATCGAGCACAAAAAGGTGGACAAATCTACAGAGACCGTTGATATGCTTCGGGCAGACATTGCGATTGAGAAAAAGGTGGCGTCTGAATACGACCGCGCTGCCAAGGAACTCAAAGAGGCTGACCTGAAAAAGCTTCTTGTACGGATAAGAGACCACGAATTGTACCACGCTAGCGTGTTTACGGACTTGTTGAAGAAAGAAAAACAAGGTTGATTGGCATATCGGGATGACAAAACACTGGCTATGATAGTGCAGCGTCTAAAACGTAACCTTTGCTTTGACTGCACTGATACCCAGTCCTTTATTTGTAAGACGGAGGTACAAGAAGCTAAGGGAGCTGCAGCAGAGTATCCAGGAAAGAAATACTACTTCTGCGCCGTTGGCTGCAAGAAAGCTTTCGACCAAAACCCCGAAAAGTATCTTGCCAGAGGAAATGACTAAGTTCGAGAGGTAAATATGTGGAAATGCACAAACTGCCACCATGTGGACATCGACACCGACAAGCCGCCACGTTGCCCGGTGTGCGGCGCCGATGCGGCGAAGCTTCTGCCGCACGAGGTGCCCGGGATAAAAGGGACAAAGACCCTCAAGAACATTAAAATTGGTTTCGTAGCTGAGTCCCAAGCGCATCTCAGGAACTTAGCTTTCGCCATGAAAGCTGAACAAGAAGGCTATCCTCAGATGGCAAAGTTATTCCGTGCCATCGCTGAAGCTGAGGCTGTTCATGCCTTCAATCATCTTCGCCTGCTGGGCGTTGTATCCGGCACCCAAGAGAACCTAGAAAGTGCCTTTGAAAGAGAAAACCTCGCCGCCAGTACTTACCCTCAATTCATTAGAGAAGCCAATGAAGAAGGAAATACCGGCATAGCCACCATTTTCAGCTATTCTCACGCCGTGGAGAAAGGACATGCCCAGCTCTATAAGAAAGCCCTCGGGCATATGATGGCTGAGAGTGAAACCGAGTATTACGTCTGTCAGGTCTGTGGACATGTTTCCGACGGCGTTCTTCCCGACGAATGTCCCGTCTGTGGCGCCGGTAAGGAGAAATTCCGAAGAGTAGTCTAGTCAGCCAGATAATTTACTTGGAAGCCATGATTTACAGAGGAGGTGTTTTATGGCTAAGCTTACGGAGGTAGCTAAAGCAGAAGAATTGAAGGCTGGAACAATGAAGAAAGTAGTGGTGGAAGGACGTGAAATTCTCCTAGCCAGAATTGGAGATAAATACTATGCGGTGGAGGATCGTTGCCCACATATGAAGGGGGATCTATCACAGGGCAAACTGGATGGAACAGTGGTTACCTGTCCTGTACATGGTTCGCAATTTGATGTGACCACCGGGCAGGTGGTGCGCTGGCTTAAAGGAGGACTAATGTCCAAACTTGGCAGCATGTTCAAGCCACCAAAGTCCCTCTCGGTTTACAACGTTAAGGTTGAAGCTGGTAAAGTATTCCTTGAGGTTTAGCGGCATCCCAGGACTGACCAAGAGGCGAGAAAATGGAGAAGAACCTTACAGCAGAGCTTGTAGTCAACAAAAACTCTATTAAACTAAATCCGTTTGCTGAGCAATTCCTGGCTCGTACTGTAGTCGGAGCCGTGTCTTCCTTGAAAGGAACTGAAAATATAGGAGACTTGAGACTTCATCTAGACCATGGTGATGTTAAGTTGGTGGTCAATGGGAATGAACTACCTCTTACACCATTCCCTAAGAAGATTCTCACCAATACTGTAACCGGCTTGGTCTCTTCGTTAAAGGGAGTGGAGAAAATAGACACCGTGGCCATTACCGTTAAGTCTAAATAGTATCGGCTCCCGTACAGTATCCATCACACTTAAAAGTCTGTTCCAATGTTGAGCAGAGAACTAAGGCTGCTGCCGCGAGACGCAATCATAGTTAACAGCCTGGCACTCCGTGCGTTTTGACAGGTTCAATTATTAGTGCTAGCATAACCACGCAAAGCATAATAGCTAGAATTAATGGAGCGCATGGTAATCAATTTCGTTGGGAGGGAACATAGGGGGTGGTAACAGGTGGATGCCACTATTAGTTGGCTTTTGCTAGCTTTCTTAATTTGCTTAGCCTTGTCCGCTTTCTTTTCCAGTGCTGAGTCGGCGTTCATCTCTTTGCCCAAGCTGCGTATAAGATACTTGGTGGAAAGCGGCGTTAAAGGAGCAGAAAAGCTAGCTAAACTGGCGGAAAAGCCCGAGAGAGTCCTAGCTACTGTCTTGCTGGGCAACAACTTGGTAAATATTGGCGCGGCCGCACTGGGCACCATCATAGCAATCTGGGCTTTTGGTTTGCCGTGGGGACCGGTTATTGCTACCGTGGGAGTAACAACACTGGTTTTGGTCTTCGGGGAAGTCGTCCCAAAAACGTTTGGCGTGCACCACGCCCAGCGATTAGCTCTGCTATATATCAATCCCTTGAGATTAATTGAACTGTGCTTTTACCCCCTCATCCTGGCTTTGGAACGGATTGGGCTGAGGTTTACCAGGATAGCCACCATCTCCGATGAGGACAAGAGACTGATCATGGAGGGAGAGATACGTTCAGTAATAAGCGCCGGAGAAAGCGAAGGAGTGGTGGAGCAACATGAGGCAAAGATAATCCGTCAGGTATTTGAATTTACCGACCGCCCGGTCAACAAGATAATGGTGCCCAGGACAGAAATTGCTTGGGTAGAGCAAGGAACAAAATTAAAGGATTTTCTCAAGATTTACACCAAAGGGCGTTACAGCCGTTTTCCAGTGTACAAGGATAATACCGATAACGTGGTGGGTATATTACATGTGAAAGATTTACTCTCGAAACTAACCGCTGAATATGACTGTGGAGACGCTACTATTGACGACCTTATCCGCCCAGCCCACTTTGTCCCGGAGAGCAAACGATTAGGTGAACTTCTAGCAGAGATGAGAGACGGTGGATACCATGAAGTAATCGTGGTAGACGAATTCGGAGGTGTTGCCGGAATGGCTACTCTTGGGCAGCTAACTGAAGAGATTGTTGGCGATATTCACGATGAGCTCACGGGAACAGAAAAAGACTTTGTGGTAACTGGGGACAGCACATTTCAACTGGATGGAGGATTCAGGGTTGAAGAAGCCAACAAAGAATTAGAACTGAATTTGCCCAGCGGCGATTATGAGACTATAGCTGGTTTCATACTCAGCCACCTTGGCCGCATACCCAAGCAAGGGGAACAGTTCAAATATCAAAACCTCAAGTTTGTGGTCACTGAGATGAAGGGACTTAAGATAGAAAAAGTCATAGTAACCAAAGAAAAAAGCACTGCTGCCACCTAGCGTTATTTCCCTGACCACGATGACCCGGTAAAATATCTCTTTCTGGATGTTGGATTCCGAGTGTCAATTCCGATTTATCGCGAACGAAAGACTTCTAAGGAGGCTTTTTGAGGCTTATTTTAGTTAGACACGGAGAAACTTACTGGAACAAAGATGGGCTTGTTCAGGGAGGTGATAGTGATATTGAATTGAACGAAACGGGATTGGAGCAGGCTCGAAAAATTGCTGCCTTCCTCAAGGTTGAACCTGTTACCGCCATACTATCCAGTCCCTTGAAACGAGCTCTTGCCACCGCTGAAGTCATAGCCAGTTATCACCAAATGCCCGTAGAAGTCAACGAAGGGCTCAAGGAGCTCAAGGTTGGCGACTTAGAAGGCATGTCTATTTCCAATCTCCGCACCACGTTCAGCCAGTTCTTACTTAAATGGTGGCAGGACAAGGGAACCAAGAATTTGCCTAACGGAGAAAGCCTTGTCGACCTGCAAGAGAGAGCCTGGAAGGTTATCGAGCGTTTATTGCCAGAGCATAAGAATAAGACGGTGGTAGTAGTCAGCCATTACTTCGTTACGCTAGCCATTATTCTCAAAGCTCTAGATTTACCTCTGGACTACTTCATCAAATTCAAAGTGGACCTCGGCGGAATAAGCATCCTTGAGTTTCGAGATTACGGAGCCCGTCTGGTAGCTTTTAACGATACCTCGTATTAGAATTAGCGGGATGGCAGGGTGAGGGAGGTGCTATGAACAAAGCCAAACTAGAATCGAAGGTCTTACACTTTATCCAGCAACATAATCTGATTTTACCTAGAGAGATGGTGGTCGTGGGGGTCTCTGGTGGCGCCGATTCAGTATGTTTGCTTCATGTTCTGGCAAGGCTTCAAAAGACATTGAAGATAAGACTTCACGCAGCTCATCTCAATCACCAACTACGGGGAGCTGAATCTGACGCTGACGCTGAATATGTATCTAAACTAGCTGGTTCGCTGGGCATCCCTATTACCATTGATAAGCAAGATGTAGCTGCCTACAAGTCTGAAAGAAATTGCTCTCTGGAAGAAGCTGCCCGAGAACTGCGCTACGCTTTCTTTGTCCATGTAGCCCGAAAAGTGGGCGCCAACTGCATAGCTGTAGGACATACCAGGGATGACCAAGTAGAGACCATTTTGATGCATTTATTACGGGGGACAGGAACTACAGGACTCTGTGGCTTAGCTCCCTGCTCACCATTGCCATATGACAAACAGGTAACATTACGACTTGCTTCAGAGCCATCATTGCCAGCCCCCACTTGTCGGGGCAACCTCATGCTCATCAGACCACTACTGGATATTTCCAGAAAAGAAACAATGAGTTATTGCCAAGAGCATGAACTCCAGCCCCGTATGGATTCTTCCAACATCTCTCTATCTTTCTTCCGAAATCGCCTTCGTCTCCAATTGTTGCCTCTGCTCAGGGAATATAATCCAAACATTGACCAAGCTCTGCTTCGTTTGGCTGATATTGCCAGAGAAGATATTGCCTTTATCGGCCAAAAGGTTGCTGAGCTCTGGGACGAAGTAGTGAAGCAGGAAAATGACGCCATTTACTTGGATAGTAACCGGATTGCAAAGCTGCCCATAGCCTTGCAAAGGCAACTATTCAGAACCGCTATGGCCGAACTTATTGGGGATATTCGAGACGTCGAAGCTATTCACATCGAGGCAGCGAGGAGCTTGCTGAATAGACCCACGGGCAAGAGGCTCAATTTGCCGCGTGGGCTTGTGTGTCAAGCAGGGTACAAAGAAATCGTGATCACAACCATAAGTAGGCAATCTCAACTTATGCCTTGTCCCTTCCCACCACTGTCCGGTCAACACCCTCTGAAGATCCCTGGTAGCACAACTTTCCCGGGGTGGCGAGTGACAGCCAGCATAACAAGACGACCATTTGTTCGAGCATCAGATGTCTTGAATTCAAGCGAGGAAATTGACCGAACTGTTTTTTTTGCTCAGCTTGATTTCCACAAGACAGGCTCAAAGCTTTTCGTTCGGCAGCGTCGCCCCGGAGACAGATTCCAGCCCCTAGGAATGAATATGCCGAAAAAGCTCTACGATTTTATGGTGGATGCCAAGATACCCCGTTCCTGGCGAGACTGCATCCCGATTGTCTGTTCCCCTCATCAAATTATCTGGGTGGTGAGTTGGCGAATTGATGACAGGGTCAAGGTCACAGAAGCAACCAAGGAAATCTTGCGTCTGGAGTTTGCAAGGTTGGAGTGAATACGGTGGACAAAGAATTGCATTTGCGGCGACTTACTGTTGATGAGGCACTATTTCGCCTGGATCAATATCTCTACGATGCCTTCATGGCTGGGTTACCCTCTGTTCGTATCGTCCATGGTAAAGGGACGGGAAAATTGCGCCGTGCGGTGCACAACTCATTAGCCAAACATCCCCTGGTTAAATCCTATCGTCTTGGCGAACATGGGGAAGGCGACTATGGTGTCACAATAGTAGAGCTGGCAAGGCGTTGAGCTGGAAAATGTCGTAGGCTGTGGCTATTGCTTGTTTTCGGTCACAACATTTATAATGCCTTCAGTCCCTGAATTTCGTATTCGCGCATGGAAACAATTAGGCAGACGTTGAGGTCAGAGCAATTCCTCGCTGAACAGGAAGAATTGCCAGCCGAGATCAAAGAGGCGCATAGCGACATAGCATTCTTACGCAGGCGGCTGGAACGGCTGACAAAGTTGCAATCCCTGCTCAAAGAAAAGTACCAGGGCAGATTAGATAACCTCTCCACCCAACTTAGCCACATAGAAATGCAGCAGTGGGAGCTTGAAAGTCTAGCCAAGCAACTGAAAAAGAGTGGAGAGAAACAATCACATATTAGAGAACAGATAGCTAGTCTGGAAAGGCGTAGAAGAATTATCCAGAACGTAATCAAAGAGCTCACTAAGTACAAAAGAGCCAACGATGCTCGAGTCGCAGCATCGGAAGAGGAACAGGAAATCCTCTTCCAACGGATTCAGGACCTAGAGCATATACTGGAGCTTGTCCAACAAGCTGCGCTGACTAAAGCCGAACTGGAGACTGTCCGGCAGAGACTTTACGCTAAGAAGGGCTCGCTGGAACAGCACATCGTAGATTTCAGCAAGAGAACTATAGATTTGCTCTTTGAATTCTACATACCTCCGAAGAATAGTAAACGTCCGAAGCCTTAGCTACCTGCGTTTGGTTTGCCTGGGAAATAGTTCTGGCTTAAAGCATAGTTCCCTGAGCCGTAGCGGTTCAGAACTTATCAGTCTGGCTTGTCCGCAGGGCGGATTGGACAGCCCTCGGCAAGAAACGTGGCAATTAGCCGTGCAGCCCGAAATAGGTTTGAGCTTTCCGTTCGCCTGCCTTCGGGCAAAAGGTATTGCCAATCCCTCGCAATGCGGGATACCCTGGGAATCACTCTCTTCAGCAGGAAGTTCCTGACAGGTGGCGTAGGTCATTCCTCGAGCTTCAGCCAATTCTTTTACCCTGCGGTGGAAGTTGAGCCTTAAATCTCGACGCAGGCGATAGCCACCGCCCGACCAGTGTGCTTCATACACATATTCTTGCGCGAATTTCCTGGCAACAAGCGGCGACAGCCTGCAGATAATCTCGTATATACGCTGCCATATACTTGTGCCTGCCTGACGAGCTGATGGAAAATGCCTCTTGGAAAGCCGACCGGTGCTGGCGGTGATATGTCTTGCTCCAGTCGCAGCAAAAACGTCCAGCAACCACACTACTTTTTCAAACCAAGAATCACCATAAAGTGCCTGGAATAAATGGGGCAGGATGGGGTCGAGGCGGATTACTATGCCTATACCCCGGCTAGCTAACTTGCTGGCAACAGCTACCCTAGCATCGAACGAAGGAGCGCCAGGCGATACAAGGCGAAGCACTTCAGGTGTCCCCTCCACGGTTATAGCGATGAACTTAGGCTTGTATTCTGCAAAGCCCGGCAATTCCAGTAAAAAAGACGGGTCGCCTTTGGTGGTGATGAAAAAAGAGACACCGTAATCCATAAGAAGCTGTACTAGCCTTTTGACCTCTCTTTTCAATTCTGGTATGTCCTGACAAGGGTCGGACACATTGGACAAAGAAATTGGCGGACATAGAGTTAGTTTCCTGAGGTCCCTCTCCACCAGTTCAGGCAGATTGTTGTAAATCAAGGTATCCTCCGAGTAATTGGAATAAACGGCGTCTCGGGCATAGCAGTAGACACAGTGGTGCAGACACTGGTTGGGACCTGGAGGAGTGACGTTAATAATCCAGCAATGGAAGCACTTCCGCTCTGGATGGGAGTACGGGAAATCGTGAAATGTGGTGCCCTTCTTGGCTACTAACTTGACCGCCACAACCCTATTTTAGCAGCCTGCGGTCTTGGACATAATTTAGCCCGACGCCATAGCGCTCACACGAACAAGAACTTAAGACGACAGATGCGAAATCACCCAGGCATGCGAACTAGAAGGACACATTTACGGTGCACCCGGTAAGCTGAATTGAATCTAGTCGTCAAACCGAGCGATAACAAAGTAATAGTTGTTTACAGTAATAGTAGTGCTAGCGGCATAGACATTGCCAATGGTGTCCGCGTTGGTAGCCCAATTAGTGAATCGGTAGCCCGGGTCAGGAGTCGCCACCAGTGTAACTACTGTCCCCTTCGCATAGCGAAAGGCTCCCTCGCCAGGTGCGCTTACTTTGCCACCAACGCCGCTGGAGATTGTGATGATGTACATAGGAGTGGGAAAAAGGCTCGCAGGCGTACAGGCTATGACGCCTAAAATCAGCACCCCAAGCAACAGAAGAATTACAGCTCGTCGCACGTGCATCGTTCCCACACCTCTATTATACCATTGGTAAGCAAACCCTCAACCAACTCTGCATTCAAAGATACAAAGTGGAGCTGAAAAGCAACAGCATACCTTCTCACGCGACCCCGTAACATTTGAGGTAACCGACCACTCTACGCGCTTATCTCTCGTCCGTGCACGCACAAAACCACAATAGTTTCCTTGCCTCACCCAAGGCAGGCTAGTTCGGTTATCAGGAGCTCCAGGGCTAATTTGTCGCTATATTTGCCAGTTTTAATAGCCAAGTCGGTTTGCAAAAGCTTATCGTAAGCTTGCTTGATGCTCTCAAAATCATACAACTTAGCCTGATTCAGTGTTTTGTCCAAGCTATAGCTTGTTTTTAGCCCCAGTTTATCCTGAACCTGGGAGCGCGATAGTCCCGGCTCCAAATCTTTGACCTGAGCTATTAACCGAAATTGTCTGGCAATCATAGCTAGAATATGAGCCGGCGTTACACCTTCACAATATAGCCGATGCAATGTCTGCTGTGCTAATTCAGTACGCCCTTCGGCTACGGCGTCCACCAGAGCAAAAATGTTAGCCTCTTGAACCTGGCTTGTCAGTTGTCTCACATCGTCTTCAGTAATAGTCCTCCCCTGGCTGTAAAGGAGCAACTTCTGTATTTCGCTGTTCATCGCCCATAAGTCTCCGCCGATGAGTTCAGCGAGCAAATCCACCGCCCGTGGAGCGATATTGCCACCTTCCTCCTTTATCCGTTGTCGTATCCACGCCTTTAAGTCCTTTCCTTTCCACAATGGAAAAACCTTTACCTCAGCTAATGCCTTAAGCTTTCTTAGAAGAGGATTGTCATCTTTAACATCCTCATCAATCAGCACCAGCACGGTAGTTGTCGGCATTTGCTTGATATAAGATTCCAGCTCCTCCCATTCCCCCAGTCCATCTTTAAATTTGCCTTTGCCAACGCCTGTTTCACTTGGCTTCACATCAAATCGCCGTAACAAGCCCTTGACTATGACCAGCCGATGTAGGGCTAAAAAAGGAATGGTGTCACATGTGTTTCTAAGTTCCCTAAAAGTCAGATGTTGACCATCTAATCTGGTGGTATTAGCTGCCACCATTTCCCGCTCCCCCAAATCCGCCTTGACTTTCTCCAAAGCTTGATTGACAGAGAAATCGTCCTGTCCATAAAGAATGTAGAGCATTTCGCCTCATTCTATCACAGCAGCATCTTCTGTTGGCAGAAGTTCAAAGCCGAAAATGTGCTAGGATATGTTTATGAAAATTGCCATCATAGGGCTGCCCAAGAGTGGCAAGACCACTATCTTTAACGCCTTGACTAAAGGCAAAGCTGAGGTTGCCGCTTATTCACCGACCTTGACTCCCAATACCGGCGTGGCTAAGGTGCCTGATCTGCGACTGTCAGTGCTGGAAAGCATATTTCAACCCAAAAAGACCATCCCCGCCGAGGTGAGCTACGTAGATATTGCCGGTTCGATTAAAGGCTTCAGCAAAGAAGGAGCAGGGGGAGAATTCTTGAACTATCTCACTACTGCTGATGCTTTGCTCCAGGTAGTGCGCACTTTTGAAGATGACCAGGTTCCTCATCCCGAAGGCAGTATAGACCCGAAACGAGATATAACTTCCTTAGACCTGGAACTCGCTATTTCCGATTTAGCTATTATCGAGAGAAGACTGGACAAACTCGAGACAGGTCTCAAAGGAGCCAGGGTAACGGAGCGTGAGCACTATCTAGGGGAGCAACTTTTGCTCCAGAAGATTAAGGCTGGCTTGGAAAAAGATATACCCATAAGACTGCAAGGCTTGACCAAAGAAGAGCTCAAGATGCTGTCCAACTACCAATTTCTGACTGCTAAACCCATGCTGGTAGTCCTCAACATCGGAGAGAAGCAAATACCGCAGGCTTCCCAACTGGAAAATGAAATAAGCTCGCTGTATCCACAGTTTGCTGTGGTGGCTCTCTGTGGCAAGCTGGAGATGGAGCTAGCTCAGCTCAGTGAGGCTGAAGCTAAGGAATTTCGCCAAGCTATGGGACTGAGCAAACCAGCACTGGAACGAGTCATTGACCTTTCCTATCGCCTGCTGGGACTTATTTCCTTCTTCACCACAGTTTCTGCTGAACTTAAAGCCTGGACCATCCCAGCAGGAACTCCGGCACCCAAAGCAGCTGGAAAAATCCACTCAGATATGGAACGGGGATTTATCCGGGCTGAGGTTATCAGCTATAGTGATTTACAAAGCTGCGGGAATCTGGCTGAGGCACGTAGAAGAGGGCTGCTCAGAACAGAAGGCAAGAGTTACATCATGCAGGATGGAGATATCGTTACCTTCCTATTCAATGTCTAGTTTTTTCGGCATCTTCAAGAACTTGGGCTATGGCATAAAAAGAGACGAAACTACTGCGATGAAACAAATCGTGTTTACGGATTTAGATGGCACCCTTCTGGATCCTCAAACTTACTCCTACGAAAAGTCCTTGCCTGCCCTAAACCAACTTAAGGAACATGGCATTCCTGTGATATTCTGTTCAGCCAAGACTAGAGCCGAGCAGGAGATATATCGACGTGAATTGGGGCTGTCTCACCCTTTCATAGCCGAGAACGGAGGTGCTGTTTTTATCCCTCGCCATTATCTCCCCTTCGCCTTTGACTACCATAAGTCTGTGGATGACCTTCTGGTTATCGAATTGGCAATTCCTTATCATCGGGTTAGAAAATTGCTGAGTAAAATCAGAGAGAAGCATAGTTTCACCTTCCGAGGGTTTGGAGATATGAGCGCCAGTGAAATAGCCGAAATAACCGGTCTGGAAATAGAGTTCGCTAAATTAGCCAAGCAAAGAGAATATGGTGAGCCTGTAAAGTTTACCCCATCCGGGAAGAAAGACATAAGTAATTTTGTAACCGAGCTTGGCAGAGTCGGGCTTAACTGGACTTACGGAGGACAGCTTTACCATGTGACGGGTGGTAGTGATAAAGGGAAAGCTGTGAAAATCCTGATTGGTCTATACCGCAAGATGTGGGGAGAGGTGAGAACGGTGGGGTTGGGAAACAGCTTGAACGACCTGGCCATGCTGGCACAGGTAGATATACCCATTCTCGTTCAGACGGCGGATGGCGGCTGGGAAGACATGGATTTGCCTCGCCTGTATAAAGTCCGTGGCATTGGTCCCGAAGGCTGGAGCAACGCTGTGACGCAGCTTCTATCAGAGCCAGACAATTAAGTTGTGGCGTTGCAATAATCCCGTAGGTGGACCTGGAATCCTTGGGAAATTATTCTTGAACCCAATGTATCAACCTCAGAAATTTTCGCCATCGCCACTAATTTGATATCATAACTTCGCCTAGAACATGTTTATTGAGAGCCCCAGATACACAGAACGTTTTGGCTCAGTCAGAATGAGCCATATACAGCGGGTAATATCTTTAGACTCCGGAGCCAGAAAACGGCTGCCTGCCCACACGAGTACAGGAGTAATCAAAATAGACGAAGAAACTATTCGCTATTTTGAGAGCAGAATGGCAGTCGTCATCCCTATCAAGGACGAAAAACTCAGGCTTCTGGAAGGAGTGGTGAGCGGGGTGCCACATGATTGTCTGGTAATAGTGGCCTCTAATAGCCAAAGGGAGAGGGTTGATAGATTCAGGATGGAAGGCGACGTTCTGAGCCAGCTATGTCGTTTTACCTTTCGCCAGGCTTTGATCATTCACCAGAAAGATCCAGTCTTTGCCAAGGCTGCTGCTCAGGCGAACTATACGGATATACTCGACAGGAATGGGCTGGTGCGTGATGGCAAAGGCGAAGGGATGATAATGGGATTGATTGTTGCCAAGGCTGCCGGAAAAGAATATGTCGGGTACATTGATGCCGACAATTACTTTCCGGGGTCAGTTCTGGAGTATGTCAGAAACTACGCTGCTGGCTTCAGCCTGGCGCAGTCCCCCTATAGCATGGTGAGGATACTCTGGCGATATAAACCCAAAATATCGGCAGGACTCTATTTTAAGAAATGGGGCAGGATTTCGGAAATAACCAACAAATATCTCAATAGCCTGATATCCACCAAGACCGGGTTTGAAACAGAAGTCGTGAAAACGGGCAACGCTGGCGAGCATGCTATGAGTATGCAGCTAGCTGAGATCTTGCCCTTTGCTTCCGGATATGCTGTAGAATCTCAGGAGTTAATATCTCTGTTCGAAAATTTCGGTGGCATTCTGCCTACCAGAGAATCCAAAGTGATAGAACAGGGAATAGACATACTCCAGATCGAGACCAGGAATCCCCATTTGCACGAAGAAAGAGGAAATCAGCACCTTAACGACATACTGCTCTGCTCTTTAAGCACCATCTACCACTCCCCCCTCTGTGATAAAGAGGTGAAACAGGCAATTCTAGCAGACCTAATTAATCAAGGGATTCTCAAAGAAGGGGAGATCCCCACCCCTGTACATGTCCACGCCCCGTTGAGAAACGCCAATGTCACCAAGCTAGTAGAAGCCGTGCGAAGCAACCTTGACAGATACCGCGTCTTGCGTTAAACCGCCCAAAGCCTCTGGCGCGGCTTAAAAAACCGAATCGATTCTGGTTTCCAATTGGGAAAAGCTATAGGAAATAGACCATGACTTCTTTGTGAACTAGAACGAGATCGTATTTGGCGGCACGATGCTATTAGGCCAAATCTTGATTCCGTTGCACAGCCTGTTTCCTGACCCGATTCGCACGCCATCGCCTATAAGACAACCATCCAGAACTTCGCTTGCATCCTCCACATGACAACGGGAAGCAAGCACACAGTTTCCGAGCTTGCTGTTCTTGCCAACTCTGCAGTCCTCCCATAATATGGCGCCTTCTATTATCGCCCCCTCTTCTACCTGACATCGCGCCCCGAGTACCGCAGGACCCTTTATCAGGGAATTAGCGCCAATAAAGCATCCCTGCCCAATTATTGCTGGACCTTCAATCCGAGCTGAAGTATTAACAAAACTTTTGCCCTCAAATTCGACACCTTTATCTCTTGCTCTCACCAACGCAGGTCGTCTCAGCAAATCCCAGTTCAACCGCAAATACTTGTCAGGGGTACCCATATCAATCCAGTATCCCTGAAATGCATAGCCGTACATAACTTGTCCTTTCTCCAGAAGCAATGGGAAAATATCGCGCTCAAACATAATGAAACCATCAGGACTAATATAGCTCAAGATTTCCGGTTCCAGAACATAAACACCGGCGTTAATCATATTTGTAGTGACCTCGCCGGGCTTGGGCTTTTCTATGAAACGCTTTACCCGACCATCCGCATCAGTCTCCACCACTCCGTAACTGCTGGGGTCTTCAACGGGGGTCAGCGCCAGCGTCGCTATCGGCCTGCTTCTGCGGTGCCGCTCTATCATTGCACCTAGGTCAAGGTCACTGAAAACATCCCCATTCAGAACCACGAACGAACCATCCCCAAATCTTTCGGCATTCTTGACAGCCCCCGCTGTTCCCCGAGGATAATCTTCTACCGAGTAGGTTATCTTTACACCGAGCTTGCTGCCGTCGCGGAAATGACGCTGTATGTGCTCAGGAGATTTGCCCACAGCCAGAACAACGTCAAGGATGCCGTGGGATTTAAGATACCCAATGATATGCTCAAGTAGAGGACGATTCAATACAGGAACCATTATCTTCGGGATATTGCAGGTAAGAGGACGCAATCTGGTCGCTTCCCCGCCAACCAGAATAATAGCCTTCATCTCAGGTAATCTACCTTATTCCAAGCAACTACGTCAAACTTTTTTCGCTAGTGTCGCCATCCCGCTGTTTTCTGAACATCAAGGTTGCTTCGCCTTCTTCTGTGTGTTACCCTTCTTTGGCAGAACATCTGTGTAACATAAATCAGAGGAGCATAGAGCTCGGCACCAGCCTGTACCGGAAGAAGGAGGGAAAATGGAGGTAATAATAAACAAAACCAAACTGCGTATGATCCAGGGAGACATAACGGAGCAGGCTACGGATGCTATCGTCAATGCTGCCAATCCCAGCCTGATGGGTGGTGGAGGAGTGGACGGAGCAATACACCGGGCTGGCGGACCAGCCATATTGGAAGAGTGTAAGAGAATTGTCGCTCAGCAGGGAAGGTTGCCCACGGGCAAAGCTGTAATCACCACAGGAGGCAATCTCAAGGCAAAGCATGTAATACATACCGTTGGTCCTGTCTGGCGCGGTGGCGAAGCAAACGAGCCTGCCCTTTTACACAGCGCCTATTACGAGTGCCTAAAATTGGCAACCGACAGGAAACTAACCAGCATTTCCTTCCCTTCCATAAGCACTGGGGCTTACGGCTATCCGGTAGGCGAAGCTGCCAAAATAGCAGTGGATACCGTCGTTTCGTTTCTTAAAGAGCCGGCAACATCTCTTAAAGAGGTCGCATTTGTTCTCTTTGATTCCCGTACTTACCAAAGCTATTGCTCTGCCTTACAAAAAGCGCTGAATAAGCTCGCATCCTGAAACAACGGAGATAAAACCTCTACAATCTGTCTTGCCGTTGCGTGGAGGGAGAGTAGCTTCACAAATTGCCACACAAAAATGCTCACTTTGCTTTGGGACTGACGACATAGTGTCATAGTGATATAATTAAGCCGGAGGTGACACTGGTGACCAGGAAAGCTAGACTCGGACTTTATCTTGAAGATGAGATGCTCAGGAGGCAAATCAAAGTTGCCGCTGCTAAACGCGGTATGAGCGCAACAGCGTACTGTGCCCAAGCCATCAAGGAACGTTTGATGAGGGATGGAGAGATAGTGGACAAAGCTACCGAAAACAAGAAGGTGTTACTGGCGCAGATGGAAAAGTTGAGACAAGAAATAGGTCTCATAGGTATGCCCACTGCCGAACTTGTCAAAGCAGGTCGGCGGAAATAGACACTATGATACAAAAACCGTCATCAGTGGTCGTGGATGCCTCGGTGGTGCTGAAGTGGCAACTTGATGACGAAGATTGTATTTCCCAAGCCACAGCGTTAAGAGACGATTTCTACATTCGTGGGACGATCATCGTCATAGCCCCTCATCTCTTAGTTTATGAAGTAGTCAACGGCATCGTCACAGCTGCCAGGCACAAACGAATTGCCCCAGATATGATTGTTTTCGCATTGAGCAACCTCATGGCGCTCGATGTCCAACTCAGAGAAGTGGAGCCCCTCAGGATTTTGGAGACAGCGCTCAAATACAACCTGTCGGCATATGACGCTGCTTATCTTAGTCTAGCCCAAACAGAAAAATGTGAGCTTTGGACTGGAGACAAAGCTTTCTACCAGGCTATAAAGGGCAAATCACCTCTGATAAGGTGGATTGGCAAATACAAGCCTCGCGCCAATCATAATTAAAGACTGAGCAACAACACCGATGTCCGACAAAGCCAAATGTACAAGACACAACCTTACGACACAAAATGCGCAAAAAGTTACCTCGTCTGGATGAAGAATCCTTTGGGGTCAAATAGCCTTAGTAAAGTCACTTCCTCTTCAGCTACTGGCTGAGCCTCTTTCAAATTGGGGCTGACTCTTAGTTCCCAGCCCACTCTTCCCTGCATTTCAGATACAGCGTCTCTGGCTGTCTGCTTCGGTCTGGCTGGAATATAAGTTGTCAACGTAAAAATTTCCTCCTCACCAACCTTTTCGAATATGCCCACATCTGTTACCAGCGTCGTCACATTCCTCCCACTGAAAGTAATATAAGGCACTTCCTCCACCAGTCTTTGTCTGCCTGAGTTCATCACCACGATGGTCTCTCTACTGCCATTGGCTATATCGCTGGCGCCTCCTGAGCCAACCAGATAGGCTACTCCAGGAATTTTCGTCGAGTTCACATTGCCATACCTATCTATCTGCCCTCCCGCCAGAACACCCAGACATTGATTTGATGAGCCGCCCACAAACACTCCCAGCAGTGTCTCGACATTGGTCAATATCTTGCACGTATGCATGTTGTGGTAGCTGAATATAAACGGGTCTGACGCTCTGGGCAGATGCCCGAACATGCCTATCTCAGCCATCAAGTCCACATCATAGCCCTGTTCTTTCAGTTTGTAAGTTGCCAGCCAGCATGCCAGATGTGATAGTCCAACGCCAGCCAGTATGGTCTTATATCCCCGGGCAATGCATTTGTCGCTGATCACCTGTGCCGCTGTGACCACCATCCGCTCCAGTAGATTGGGCTCCCTGTCCAAGTCCAGATTCGGTACCTCAGCCAGTATCTCATCCTTCCATGAATCCGAATGAGCTTTCCCCTTTAGATAAAGAAGCCTGTTTTTACCGAGCCTAGCTAGGTAATCGGCGTGATCCCGGCAGTCGAGAATCCAGTATTTTATCCACCCCGTGAATTTTCGCTCATCTCTGGTCGCCTCCCTGATGTCAGTGATGAAATCGTAGTCCTCAAAGTAGTGTTCAAATTCGGGCAGACCGCAATTAGGCATCCCTGCCGGATGCGCCCCGTACGGCGCCTCGCAAACTGCTTTGACCATGTACGCAGGAATCCGCACCAGATGTGAATTCTTGCGGATATAGTCTGTGGGGACGATTTTCTCGGCGCTGACGACCACTCCCTGTTTTGCTCCCCAGGCTCCGAACACGTCAACCCCCAGAGGATAGGTAATAATTGTGTTTCCACATCGGTCGGCAGCTGCACCGTGAACCAGGGCAATATCCGGCCTCAACGCCTTCATAAGCCCAACCTTCTCACCGGGCACAAACGGGTCGTCCACAACCATGAACGATTCCTTGTTTTCTTCTTCCATAGTGCTTCCTAAAATAGACCTGGTCGGAATTACGCCCCAGCCCATAGCGCCTGCCAGAAGCCGTTGCGGTATGGTCAGCATTGACCAGTTTTCGAACTCTACTTCGCCTGACAGATACGCTGTCTGCGCCACGGGATTGGGTCCCGGTGAAGGATATACATCGCCCACATAGCTCGTTATGAGTTTCTTGACCAATCGCCCGTGAATCAGAGCCAGAACAGTTGCCGAGATGCCCGTATTTATGATGGTGAATTCCGGGTTTTTCCCCCAGAATTCTCTGACAAGCTGATTAATTAGAGCCCCACCCCTGCCCGCAAAGCCAATGGACATACCTTTCTTAACATGCCTTCCTACAGCCTCATGAAGAGAGCAGACTTTGTCTTCGCCTTCCACTATAGGAATTCGGAATTTAGTATCAATAAACGCCTTTAGTTCCCCTGAGTTCATCACAGTGCTAAGATGTTTCCGTGTGTAAGCCTTTACTCGCTCCGGCGACAGCCTGATTTGCCGAAATTTCGGTCTATGCTATATCACACCCCCCACACTGTCAAGCATTGCTCAGGTGCACCTTGTTTAGCTTGTCTGCTCATACTCCGTATTGTATGATAGGGGCAGCCTGGTTTATCGGGCATAGTTGAGTGCCCATATCGAACCGGCAGCGATTATGTAGAGGTCAGACATGGAGATCATCCCAGCCGTGGATATCAGGGGCGGCAAGTGCGTGAGGCTATATCAGGGCGATTATCAACAGGAAACCATCTTCAGTGAGGACCCGCTGGCAGTTGCCCGCACCTGGCAAGCCCAAGGCGCGCGCTGGCTGCACATCGTGGACCTGGATGGGGCAGCATCCGGCGCACCCCAAAACCTAGAGGTAGTACAGAAGATAATAAAGGAGACCAAGCTGTTGATACAGTTTGGTGGGGGCATCAGAGAAGAAGAAATTGCCAGGAAATTGTTGCGCCTGGGAGTAAGTCGGCTAGTTCTGGGAACTGCGGCAATAGAGAACAGAGGACTCATAGCAAAGCTTTGCCAGCGATTTGGCGAAGCTATCGCAGTCAGCCTTGATGCCCGGGAGGGCAGGATAGCCATCCGCGGCTGGCAGAAGAATACAGTCGTTGCAGTCTTTGAGCTAAGCCAAGAAATGGTTGATCTGGGAGTCAAACGCCTCATCTATACCGACATAAGAAGAGACGGTACTCTGACGGAGCCTAATTTTGATATGATAAAGAAATTGCTTTGTAAGATAACCGTGCCAGTCATTGTCGCTGGCGGCATTTCTAAGCTTGAGCATCTAGAGAAGCTCAAAGGGCTCGGCGTGGAAGGAGCGATTATTGGGAAAGCTCTCTACACCGGGGACATCGTGTTAAGGGAGGCGATAGAAGAATTCGGATCTTGATCGGCGCTGGAGAAACTTGCGTGGTTCTTGGTTGCCCAGCCGATATTGCAGCGGAGCGACCTATGCTTCTCTATTCCCATCTTAGGTTAAGAGGGGCCAGAGGAGTTACGCCTATGCCAATAGCAAAACACCCAGCTCAGTTTAGCCGCAAAGGACGATGTGGTCATATGCGAAGGACTTGTGAACTGACGAAGGAGGAAAATGCTCAAGTTCGATGATAAGGGCTTGATTCCAGCTATTATCCAGGATGCCAGGACTGGCGAAGTCTTGATGCTCGGCTATATGAACCAGGAGTCTCTGAGACGCACATTAGCCAGCGGGGATGTCTGGTTCTACAGCCGCAGTCGGCAAGAACTGTGGCATAAAGGAGAAACCTCGGGCAATTTCTTGAGGGTGAAGTCCATCACCAAAGATTGTGACAGCGACGCTCTGCTCATCAAGGCTGACCCGACCGGTCCAGTCTGCCACACCGGCAACAGGACTTGCTTCTTTCAGGCACTGGACAGCCAGGACACAGAGTAGCAGGCTGCTTCAACAGTGGTAATCAGGGTTCGGCATCCAGACGATTGTCCTGCTGGCTACCGGATTCCGCATACCCACTGTTGCCACCGCTCTTCCCTTTGGCATCTCTTGTTTGGCCAGATTCTTTCAAATCCCCCTTACTCTAAGGGGGAAACCCGGGAGGTGGTTCTTCGCCCGATTTCTCCGACGGCTCAGGATGACGATTCATGTAGCGAACTGTTTTGAATCTCCGAAATTTGGCTATCAGGGCAGGTGCTTAGAATTTGGCGTCGTGAACACGCCGAGTCTGGCATCTGATAGTTGCTCAGAATACCGAAGGGGGCAGCTTTAAGCTGCCCCCTTTGTTCTTACGCCTCTTCTCGCCCTTCCGGTTACCAGCCGAACTTCAACTGCTCCTGACCCCGGGAAGTCAGTTACAGTCTAATGTCGCTTTCGCCCGCTGGCAACCGTGTAGGACTTAATACCTGCGTCATCTGCAGTCCGGCGCAAACTCGGCACCCGTAACGTTGCAGCTGAACGGCGCAAATATCTGGCAGACCATGGTGTTGATCAGGTCATCCAGCCAGGCGGGGAGACCCAAAGTCGTAGCCAGATCTGTCAGTATAGCCCCTACCATGCCCAAGCCCCACCCCAGCATGTCAACTGTCCAAGAAAGAGGTCCGCCAGCCCACGGAGCTAATGCTAGGAAGATGTCGTCTAGCCACACTGGCAAACCAAGTGGCGTAGCCAGCTTCCCCATAAGATCTGCCGCCAAGTAAAGTCCACTCTCAATAATGGCGAATGGAATCTTGGCATACGTATCTGGCAGTATCGGCGCAATTGTGCCATTGCCGTCTGGGTCATACTCGCATTGTGCCGCTACGCCAACCGGCAAAACAACCATCGCTAGTAGAGCAAGTGCCACTGCAATACTGATTAACTTTTTCACCTAGACCTCCTTTGTTTGATTATTTAAGCATTTTGCAACAGTTTCCCGATTTCCCGGCATCGGGATAACTTATGATTCATACTGCTCTGAACTTCCCCCCGCTCACCTCCTTTCCGGGCTAATATGCCCTAACGATTTGTGTAGTTAAATGAGACTAGAAGAGATACAATTGTTAAAAACTTATTAATTTAAGTATAGGCTGGAGTTGAGAGTTTGTCAAGTCCCTGTCCTCGTTCAGTACCTTAGTGACACATCACCTCCTCCTATGAAAGCATAGTGCAAGTTTTGATCGACCTTTTTTATAGCTCCCTGCGGTGTTATTTTCGTTTTGATCATCCTCCTATCCGTGGAGGCAAAGCCTCCACACAATAACCTTCGATCCCCCGCTCCCTAACCTTTCCGAGGAGCTCGGCGCTATAACGTCAGCTAGGAGGTGACGAGGGCAGCCGGGACTGTATTCTTGTCTAAGCCAACCCCCTTTTCTCATAGAATCGTCCTTGACTTAAGACGCGGTAGATAATCGTCGACAACTTGCGGGCAGTAGCAACTCTGGCAGCATTGCTGCCCTTCTTTATCCTGAGCCTCTCATAGTAGGCATAAAGAGCTGGGTCACTCTTGATAGCATGGGGTACTGCTTCGATAAGTGCCCACCTGAGCTACTTATTGCCTGTCCTGGTAATCCT
Source organism: Chloroflexota bacterium (assembly GCA_036834125.1). GTDB lineage: Bacteria > Chloroflexota > Dehalococcoidia > GIF9 > AB-539-J10 > RBG-13-51-36. The sequence continues at coordinate 24,606 of DAITOK010000003.1, forward strand.
GCCGTGAAAAACTTTCCCACCCGAAGCATAGGTAGATGGCACAAGCCCGGTGTAGGCACAAAGCTTCTTCTCGTCTTTAAAGCGACTGATGTCATCGATTTCCTTAGCCACCAGAACAGAAAAGAAGGGACCAAGCCCGGGAATACTTTTTAAGAGCTTAACTCTCTTATCACCACTGGCTAGCTCTCTTATTAGGCCGTTACTTTCAGAAATCTTTCCCTTCAAAACTTCAAGAAGTTCAAGCTCGGAGGCAAGAAGCCTGTTATCCTGTCCAGGTAATACCACGTGTTTTAGCCATCCCATTCCTGAAGCCCCAAACAAATCTGAGACGTCCGGAGCTTGAGAAAGTAGCTCCGGGTGGCGGTCCAGAATGGCATGAATTCGATTCTTGATCATAGTCTGGACTCTAACGAAGAACATCCGCTGACGTAATACATTCTTGGCTTCTCTGGTATCCTTGCCTGGAACATAAGCCTCAGGGAGAAGGTTAGAGCGAAGGAGATCACAAAGGATATCAGCACTTATCTTGTCTGTCTTGATTCTGGCTTCAGCAATAGCCCTTACCTTAAGTGGATGAGCTAAAGCCACATCATCCAGTATTTCCTCCAGCCAATGGTAAACAAGTCCCCAGTTTCTTGTCGCCTCCAGGACCGCTTTCCCTGGCTGGTAAGGTCGCAAGAACTGCCGAAATTCTTCCTTGCTGTTATTTACCATTCCTCTTCTCTCTACCTTGCCATCTCTGTCTTTCACTACCATGTACGAATACTTTTTGTGATAATCCACTCCGATGTAATGCATAGTGCCCTCCGTTAAGCTTTTTGCTCCATTCTAGCCTGAAGGTGCACTATGCTTTCATGTTACCTTTCTTTTGTTTTCAAGGTAACGCTCAAGAAACTCCCTTGGAGTGAGGTAGCCCAGGGATTGATGAGGCGAGGTGTGGGTCAGATGGGCCCGCTCCACATAACTACTCCAGGCAAAGGCCTGATATCCAGTGTGTCCGGCTGAATTAAGTCCCCTGGCTCTTTAACCGGGTAATCCCTGGGTTTCCTTATGGCGTAGGGGCGTTTGATCCCTGCGGTGTGCTGAGATATGGTTTCTAATAGGCTCGACAGGGATGCCATGTGCCTTGAGGCGACTCAAGATGCGGCCAATTGTGGAAGCAGAACAGGAAAAACCCTGTCTACGTAATAAGACTACCAGCTTATCCTTGCCCCACCTGGGATATTGTTCTCGTAGTCTACGGACAGCTGTAACAAGTTCTGGGAATAGGTAGGCTGGCGGACCCTGTTAGGGCGGCAGGAATGGTCCTCCAGGGTTTCCAGGTGATGGGGGTCATATCTACGTTTCCAGCGGTAGAAAGTTTGAGGAGAGATGCCGAAGTAGCGGCAAGTGAGGCGAGCATTTTTAGCATGAGAGTTATAGTAATCAAACCATTTAAGTCTGTGCCTGGCTTTTTTGATAGCGCCGGTACGCTTGCCAGGCACCTGTATCCCGGAATCTCACTATACACATTCATGGTGCGACCATTATAACGTCCTTTCATAATCCATGTGTCACTAATCTATCTGAACTAGATCAGCCCTTGTGGGCTGCCGTAATCCGTGGATTTTTGTTTTTTCGTTTGAGAAATTTGTAAAAAAGGGCCTTTAATAAAGAAAAACACAAGCCATGGGCTTAGAACCGAGGATTTGCCTTAAGAAAACCACCGGCGAGGGGCATTTTGCGCTCTTCTACCTGAGTTTGGGGAGGAAATTACCTGGTCAAAGGCAAAGTTTCACCCAGAGGAAGTTGAGAGGAGAAGAATTAGATGGGAAGGAAGTTTTCTTTGCCCCAGCTTTTAGCCTGTATCCCAAGTGAGCTCTAAGGTCCTTTTTCGTGCCGGGGCAATAAGGGTCTTCATTATGCTGTCAGCTATGCGTAGTAACATCCGCCCAGCATGACATATCACACGCCCCATTATCGTGAATACCGAAAACCTCAACCTTTTAGGGTGAGCATCGGCATTTTCTTCAGGCAGAGCCTTTTTTAAAAACTGGAGCAGATTGCGAGTTATCACCTGTAGTCTCAGCCAGGCAGCATTAGCCCCATGCTTGGCACTGGGAAATACACGGCAGCCAGCTCATTAGCCAGTATATGGTGTACCTGTTCTATAGTGCCCAATTTTCCTCTCTGCCATTCCAGTAGCTCCTGACCATCCATATCCCAGATATTAGTCACCATGGCAAAGTGGCGGACATCTGTGCCATCCCTGAAAAGCTCCCCTGCTGACGGCGTAGCCTTACAGCAACATACCTGTAAGGGTAACTATCTTTTCTCTCATAATGACGGGCAGGTACATATGGTACCTCTGCCCATTTCTTCACTACCCCATCCTTCTCAATTCCCCACAGATGCCAGGCATCTTCAGGTAATTTCTCTATCTCTTTTTTGAGCCCTGGCTTATATCAGCACTGCCGGCAAACTGCCAATTCCGACTATGCCAGTGGTCGGGGCATTCCTGTTGGTAGGCTGCTGAGTCAGAACGTACCTTTACCTGCCAGGGACCTACTGGCAGCATATCGTAGGCTTCATCCACCAGTCTTGATAAGGCTTTTGATGGTGGCACATTACCCTGCCTGAGCTCATCAGCCAGTACCAGGAGGGTCTCTGCCCAGCACACTTTTGCTGAGCCAAAGGCTTTATAACCCCATAACAATACCGAGCATTTTCCTTTGTGGTCTCCACTAACCGGACATCTACATCCAAAGTCACATCCCACCCTGGATTTGCTGCTTCGGTGTAGGCTGTTATTGTCTGCCGCCTTACTTCCTTTAAGGCAGCTAAAGGTCCAGATTCAGGTGGTATAAAACCTGTCTGCATTGTTGTTAAGGACTCATCATGAAACCTATCAAGCCACTGCCTTGCAGTTTCAGGTGCTGGTGGTCTGTGTAACCCAAAATTCCAGCTAAACCAGCATCATCCCTGAGACGCTGCATGTCCTCAACACACTCTCCACCAAGGGCGCTTAAGAGGACAAAGCTCTCTACTGTCTGCCCCTGCTTTAACCCTTTAGCTGAGCCTTTTGCTGGCAACAATTTATTTGCCACCGCGTCCACGCCGGAACGGCTAAATATCTCGACAAGTAAAGAGACACCAGCCACGGGGTAGATGCCTCTTTCAGTCCACCGACAATCTTTACACCCAGGACTTCACCTTTTTGCTTCATAATAACCTCCTGGTGATATATTAGCCCAATCTATTCCAGATTTGAACCAGTGATGGAATCCACGGATCGGGGCTCGTCGTGGCGGTCGGGTACAGGATACGCCATTCATCGCTACCGGCTATATCCTCCGGGCTTGGCGTGTGGTATTATTCCTGCAATTTCTGTCCGACCTGTGGTGGGTGAGAATTCCTGTGCTATGTTGGCGAGAACCGTTGCTAGTGCGTAACAAAAGCAGCTTTCCTAGGGTTAACGGCTGGTTGTTCCGTGCTGCGGCGACCATTCTGGCAATTGCTTCATTGTTGAGTATGGTCGGGGGCGTGTGGGGTGAGGCAACTGAAGTCGAAGAGCTGCATTTCTGCATTCTCTATACTAACGATATACATTCTCAACTCATTCCTCATTCGCCGGCGGTAGATTACCGCCCGGGGGAAGAAAATACCTCTATCGGAGGATTTGCCCGGCTGGTGAGCATTGTGGCTGAAATTCGCGAGACCAAGAAAAGGGAAGGCGAGCCGGTGCTTCTTCTGGATGCTGGCGATTTTTTGGGAGGTTCAGCTTTCTCCTGGCTGGCGCTCAGTGGTTACGCTGCAGAGCTCACCATAATGCAGAAAATCGGATACGATGCTGTGACCATCGGCAATCATGAGTATGATTATGGCGCTGATGTACTGGCGCAGTATCTACTACAGGCAGGATACCCGGGGGCGCACCAGCAAACATTGATAGTGGCATCTAATACAGAGGCGCCGTCTAGCCACCCACTGGTCACTGAGGGTTTGTACCGGAGTACCGGCATGTTCGAGCTAGAGAATGGTCTGAAGGTAGGACTGTTCGGCATCATAGGCAAAGACGCGATTCGCTTGCTGGCTGAGACCGGTGGTATGCAGTTCTCGGACCAGCATGAGGCAGCGCACCAGGCAGTGGCAGAGCTGAAGGAACAGGGCGCTGACGTTATTGTCTGCCTGAGCCATTGTGGCGTGGAGGAGGATCGAGAACTGGCACGAAAAGTCCCCGGCATCAATGTAATAGTCGGCGGGCACTGCCATACTGCCTTACATGAGCCAGTTGTAGAGGGAAATACCGTAATTGTCCAGGCTGATTCCCTCGGAAGATATCTGGGGCAACTGGAACTGGCATACGATCGCAGCACTGGTAGGTTGCGGATTCGCAATGAAGAGAACGGATGCCCGTTCCTTATTCCAATTGACAGTACCGTTGCTTGCCAGCCAGAAATAGATGCTCTAGTCTATGAATACACGGATATCTTGAATGAACATATTGCTGGGATGACTGGCGGCAGATTTGACGATATCATGGGTACGGTAGCCAGGTCAGATTTTGTCCTTTCTAACTTGCCGCTTTTGAGTGAAACCCCCTTGGGCAACTTCGCTGCGGATGCTATGCGCATGGTTGCGCAGCAGGTAACAGGCAAGAAGGTTGATCTAGCCTGTCTGGCGGATGGCTGGATCCGAGGAAGCATCCTGCCAGGCACTATGAGCTACTCGGCAGGGAACATCTCTTTCTATGAGATCACTCAAGCTCTAGGGATGGGGCATGGAAAGGACGGCTACGGAGGCTGCCCCATAGTGTCTGTTTATCTCACTGGCGAAGAAGTACGTCGTCTGCTGGAGTTAAGCGTACTGGCGCAGAGGTTGGTAGGCGAGGAAGGCTTCATACACTTCTCTGGATTGCGATTTAGCTATAACCCTGGCAATGCAGTGCTCTTTACCGTACCGTTCCTGAATTTGCCCATCCCCACCACGCGTGCCGTGACCAGAGCGGAGCTTTACACTGGAGACGGGATTCAATCCCAAAATAGTGAGGATTACACGCCATTAAAACGGGGAGATGAAAAGCTTTACCACGTGGTTACCGATGCTTACATCCTGCTTCTGTTTCCGTTGGCAAAAGAACTGTTGCCCTCGCTGGAGATAAACCCCAAGAATAGTCAAGGAGAGCCAATACCGCCGGAGAGATTCGAGGAGCTGACGGTGCACGAAGCAGATGGGAGGGAGCTCAAGATATGGGAGGCGGTGGTGATTTACGCCGCAGCTCAGGCGCCATGGGTGGATGGGATACCTGTGATTCCCGATTACTATAAGACCGCCGTCGGGCGTATCAACATAGTATGGGCGTTCCCCCTGATAGGGTGGCTTCTGTTGATAGTGGCGGCTATTATAGCGGGGATCGTATTCCTGCTGATTCGCAGGAGAAGGCGAAAGCAGGTTTTGAGGCAGGGCTTGCCAGCAGCAGGGTCGGGTTGCTGAGAAGCTCTCGCCTGGCGTGTTACCCCATGGCACGGTCTAGCTAGCAAGCTGATTACGAACCTTTACTCTTTCTTCAGCGTGCTGAGCAGTTTGCGGTCTATTTCGCCTGACTGGGTTCTGGGCAGGGAATCCATGAAACGAATTTGTTTGGGCACTTTGTAGTCGCTCAGGCTCTGGCGACAGAATTCGCGTATTTCATCAGGGGTGGCGTAGTGCCCATTTTTGAGCACGAGAAAGGCGGTGGGTATTTGTCCTTTGTATTCGTCAATAACACCGACACAGGCGGCTTGGGCAATGGCAGGGTGCTTGAGCAGGACGGCTTCGACTGCTGCGGGGAGGATTTTGACTCCTCCTGAGGGCACTATGATGGGAGACATCTTTTCTACATATTCTAAATAGCCTTCCTCATCCAGTCTGACCAAGTCGCGGGTATGGAACCAGCCGTCCTTAAGAACCTGGGCAGTGAGCTCTGGCGATTTGTAGTATTCCTTCATCATCCAAGGAGCGCGGGCGACAGCTTCTCCCACAGTGCCCCGCAGCACCTCCCGACCGTTCTCGTCCAGCACTCTCAGTTCGGCAAGAGGCTTGCCTGCCGTGCCCAGTTTGCGGTCACGAACAGCACCGATGCTGACGATGATCAATTCCGTGAGCCCATATATCTCGCAGGCAACAAGGTGCAGCTTCTTTTCCAGCATATCCATAAAGAACGGGGACGATTTTGCACCGGCGGAGAGTATGCCCCTCAAGGAACGAAGGTTGTAGGTTTTGGTCATCTCTTCGTCTATCAAAGCCATGGCATTGAAGCTGGCTGGAACGCCGATGATGAAAGTTACCCTGTCCCGCTCTATTGTCTCCAGGACGCTCTTGGAACTGAAATGGGGCAGGATTGAGATAGAAGCTCCCCTCTTGATGGGCATAAGGACAACCAAGCCAAATCCCAGAAGGTAGTTGAAAGGGAGCATGCCCATAATAACATCGGTTATCTGCAGTTCAAATTTTTCCACCACTATGGGCAAAATGGACATGAATGAGTTATGAGTATGTACGATGCCTTTGTTCTTGCCCAGAACACCCAGCGTGCAAAAGACGATAGCTTTATCCTCGGGCTCTATATCTACAGGCGGTGACGTGTTAGGGCTGTTACTCACCAGATTATTGTAGTTGGCTGTGCCAACCTCAAGTACATGCTTCAGCAGGGGTAGATTGGGCAAAATCGAAGACAACACAGGGCGGAATCTTTCTTCCGTGAGCAGGATCTTGCAGTCGTTGTCATAGAGCAGAGGCTCAAGTTCGGGGGCTTTAGCTCCTGCTTCGAGCAGGACCGCGGCAGCGCCAGCTTTAAGGATGCCAAAGCAGTTGATGATCCACTCCGGTGTACGGGACATGAGAATGCCGATGTGGTCGCCTTTTTTTACACCCAAGCTGACGAGAGCATGAGCTATCCTGTTAGTAGCCTCATCCAGTTCACGATAGGTAATGCGGCGCGGACCAGACACGATAGCCGAATGCTGCGGCAGCTCGCGAGCAGTTGTTTCCAGCATATGCTTGAGATTCATAGTTCCTCCGAAGGCTTGAGCACTTTGAAACAGGATTATGAGCTAATCGCTATTTCCTGTCAACGGAGTTTGTGACCTGTGATGGCAACTAACCCTGCTATGGATTAGTGCTACATCTTGAAGATACCGCCGTGCTTGAGGACAGCCTGGCGGAGAGTTGGCAAGTCTACTGAGGATGCCTAAAGTGTAAGCTCTTGAGCTAAGGCACAGTACCTGTTGGTGTTCTGGCTAACTATGGAACCAAGACACATTGCATTATACCGCTCTGGCGAACTCGAGCGTCGTGCCGAGGCACTGAAGGCACGCTTAGCCTCTTGCGATATCTGTCCCAGGGAAGCGTGGAGTCAATAGGTTGCGCAACAAAATGGGCTATTGCCATTCCGGGTATCTGCCTATAGTGTCGGCGGTCTGTGCTCATCATGGTGAAGAACCAGCTATCTCAGGAACAAAAGGGTCGGGAACGATCTTCTTCGCTAACTGTAATATGAGATGAGTCTATTGTCAGAACTACCAGATAAGCCAGAACTGGAAAAAGCAAAAATCCAAAGAGATCAATTGCCGTGCTCTGGCGGAAAGGATGCTTTATCTTCAGGATGAGCTGAGCTGCCACAACATCAATTTCGTTTCGCCGTCTCATTTTGTTCCCAGCTTGTGGAAGCAGTATTGGAAGCCGTGCCCATGGGACTGCGGCTGCCATTGGTTTACAACAGCAGCGGCTATGATTCTGTCACTTCTCTCAAGGAGTTAGACGGCATCATAGACATCTACTTGCCGGATTTGAGATATGCCTCGAATAAGTGGGCTAAGGGGTTCTCGCACGCTCCGGATTATGTTGAAAAGGCTCGCCAGGCTATCAAGGAGATGTATCGGCAGGCCGGGGATCTGGTGGTGGATGAATCGGGTATAGCTCAACGAGGTCTGATAGTGAGGCAGCTCATCCTGCCCAATGGGCTAGCTGGTAACCAGGAATCGCGACATGGCTTGTGCGAGAAGTTTCGCCATCAGTAACGGTGAGCGTAATGTCTCAGTATATGCCCATGCACAGGGCACCACGCATACCGTTGCTATCACGAAAGATTACCAGTGAAGAACATGAAGCAGTCCTTCAGCTACTGAATGAGCTGGGCATAGAAAATGGCTGGGTGCAGGAGTTAGATTCGCCAGAAGTGTATTTACCTGATTTTGACCGGGAAGGCACCCCTTTGCCGCTTCCGATTCCCGAGACACCGAGCCCACCACAGATTAGATGTTATAGCCAGGACCACCGACAGCGTGGCGTGCATCTGTTGTCCGCACGCTTTTGGAAATCTCGAGAGAAGCAAACACCATCGTCCTAGCGATATCCTGAGTCTACGTTTGTGAGACAAAATGGCGGCAGCAGGACGAACGATGACAAGGATCTTTCGACGCGAGCGCAATCTTCGGAAGAATGTGCAGTTGTCAATTTTCACTGCTGTTAACGAGGCGCAGGAGGGTCTATGGACACAGGTTGGGGGAGCGGCTCAGACGCCGTGGCAATAGCCCAGATGCCACTACGCTTCTGCAATCGGTATTCGCGGTAGAGCCATAGTCCGGCGACAATGGCACCGCCAGCGTCTGAAATTGGTAGAGATAGCCAGACACCATTTATACCTATGAAGCGCGGTAGTACCAGCAGTGCAGGCAGGAGAAGAGCTAGCTGACGCACTAGGGAAAGAGAAACGGCTGTCCACCCCTTAGACAGCCCCTGAAAGGTAGTAATGAACATGGTGGCGGGACCGGTCAGAACGAGTGCGGAGAGGAAAATTCGCATCCCGGGTGCGGCAATAGCTAACAACTGAGTGTCATTATTGAAGATGGCGATTACCTGTGGGGTAAAAATTTCCAGAAGAGCAGTGGCAACAGCTAGTATTGCTGCGGAAACGAGCGCGCCGTGTCTGACTGCTGCCCACAATCGCTCCCACAGGCGTGCGCCAAAACAGAAGCCGACGATGGGCAAAAGAGCATGGGCAAGACCGATGATGGGGATAAAGGCAAAGTCAGCGATGCGGAATGCGATTCCCACCGCTGCCAGTGCCGATGAGCCAAAGCCGGCGACAACTTGGTTGAATACCAGGAATACCACTGCTTCGGTAATGTTCATCAGCGCTTCGGGCAGACCTACACGGTAGATCTGGCGTATGATGGATAGGTCAGGCTTGAGATGACGCAGCCTCAAGCGGTAAACGGACTTGTTTCCGATTAGGTAGTAGCAACTGATGGCTGCGGCGAGTCCGCCCGATATAGTGGTGGCTAGAGCAGCCCCACCGATACCCATTGCCGGGAAAGGGCCCCAGCCGAAGATCAAGAATGGGTCAAGGACAGCGTTGACTACGGAGCCAACAACGATGAAAATCATGGGCTTGATGGCATCGCCAGAGGCATGGAAAACATTGCGCGTCATGACTCGGAAAAGAATAAATGGTATCCCCCAGCCGAAATAGAACAGGTACTCGACAGCTAGCTCTACAATCTGGGGCGGGGCTCCGAGCCAGGCAGCTAGCTGCCTGGCAAAGAAAACACTGGGGATGATGAACAGGAACCCAAAGATAGCGGTCAAAGGGAAAGCTTGGCCAGCTACCCTGTTGGTCTCTTCGATGTTTCTTTCACCAAATCGTCGCGATGCCAGTGCGTTGGCGCCAATGCCGATGCCAAGACCTATGGCAAATATCAGACTATAGAACGGAAATGTTATGGTTATAGCAGCGATCGCTTCGTAGCTGACTCGACCCAGCCAGAAAGTGTCAGCCAGAATGTAGAGAGACATGGCTATCATCGAAACCATACTAGGTGCGCTCAGGCGGGGGAACAACTTGCTTAGCCGTTCCATACCGAGACGTGCGGTAGTCTCTTGAAGTTCTTCGTGTTTATCTGTATTCATCGCCCTTGAAGAGCAACCACAGCCACGCAGGTCTCGACTTTTTGACACAGGAAATCGGATGCATCAGGAACCTCGTCAGATTTTAGAGACGCTCAGTACGCTGCTGAACCTGCCTATTTTACGCTTGCGTTGGATGCTAGGCAAGTCGAGGTACACGGACGACTCTTCATGGGTGGCGTAAAGTGGCAGTGCCTTCTAGGAAGAAACGTAACTTTTTCGATGCCGTGATCGGACTGTGGAGGCGTCGCTAGTTGATTCTTGAGGACGCCAAATTGAGCGGGACTAAGGTTTCCACCCGGGCATCAGGATACTAGTTGTAGTGGTCGCCAAGAAATCGGCAACGATGCCGGGTACACCGCCGGCACGATTGCTTAAAGCGCCCGAAGAATAACGGTACGGTTGAGGTATCTCTGTGGGAGCGGACAGGAATTCTATCAACCTTCCTCGCACTCCAGCTGGGCTCTCCCTCTGGTATGATGCTTCCCACTGGGCTCTCACTTTCTGGTCCTGGTCGCTTTTCTTCGGATGCAGTAGTTCCTGGCGGAATTGTTGGTACTTTGTGAACATTCCTCTATTCAGCCAGATGCCGTGACACAACGGACAGCGAACCAAGATAATATCCTGGGAAAATATTTATCGGTAAAGCGGTTCACCGCCGCCTTGTCTCTGGGGCAAAGCAATGTGGAATTCTCAATCGCGGAGGGAGTTCGCTGATTTCGGCGTTAAGCACCTCGATTCTCTTTGCCTCTCCCTGTCTTGCTCGAAACAGCTCCGCCTCGTCGAACCAGATGCTCCACACTTCTCACATTGGTCAATGATAATCGGGTCACCGTAATGACCATTATCCTGACCTGGCACATTTCAACACTATCGTTGGGACAGAGCACGGATTGATTATATCTGCCTGATCTGCGGAAGGCAAAACCCATCGTTGAGTCTGGCGTGATGCTCCCTTCAAAATGACCTGGCGACTCCATCTGTAGTCAGCCGAAGGAGCAGAGTTTTTGAAAAGTGAAGTGATTGCTTTATACTATTCGTTGTTTGGTAGCAAAGATGGAACTACAGAAGATTCGGGAAGGTTTATTTTGGACAGCAGAGATTTAGAGTTACTCGAATTCCCCAAGATACGGGAGATACTAGCCAGATTCACTTCCTTTTCCACCAGCCAAGAGCTAGCTCTCAGCCTTATTCCTGTTTCGGATGAGGAAGAGGTTCTGCGGCGGCTGAGGCAATCGGCGGAAGCACGCCGTTTGCTGGCGCTCAGCCCAGATATTTCTGTTGGCGAAGTGACGGACATCCGGGAAACGGTGAACCTGGCAGCGCGTGGCAAGATACTTGACCCACAGTCTCTGCTGGAAATAGGGAAAACGCTGGATTCTGCCCATCGGTTGAAAGATCGGCTGGCAAAATTATCTCACGAACTTCCGTTACTAAGTGCTCTGGCTAGCGAAATTGTCGTGCTGGAACAGATTGTCAGGAATATTGCTAGCTGTGTAAGTCCGACGGGTGAATTACTGGACAGCGCCTCACCCATACTCATGTCGGTGAGACGCAGGATGCGGGAGGTTCGCCAGGAGCTTATCAGTCACCTGGAAGCCATAATCCGGTCACCCCGAGGACGGAAGATCATCCAAGAACCTATTATCACCGAGCGAGAAGGGCGATATGTTATTCCGGTCAAGGTGGAATGCCGACGGCAGATAAAGGGCATTGTCCACGATGTGTCCAATACTGAGGCCACGGTATTTATCGAGCCCTGGGCGACTACTGACGTGCAGAACGAATTGCGGGAATTGATTGCTGAGGAGAAGGATGAGACGGAGAAGATACTGAGAGCGCTCAGTGCTGAAGTCGGAGCATTTCAGAAAGAAATCTCACGGAACATCGAAGTGATTGCTGAGATTGATCTGGCACTGGCTAAAGCCAGATATGCCAAGGAAGCCAAAGCCACCGAGCCAGCTATTGTAGCTGCGGGCAGAAATACCAGAGTACAAGGTCAGGAGCTGAGCGGGGTGCTCAGATTGGTACAAGCCCGGCATCCTTTGCTGGGGAAGAAGGCGGTGCCGCTGACTATTGAGATCGGGCGAGATTTTTCTGTCCTGGTTATTACCGGACCCAATACCGGGGGCAAGACTGTGGCTCTCAAGACTATAGGGTTGCTCAGCGCCATGGCGCTGGCTGGTTTACCTATTCCAGCTCAAGCAGAAAGCCGCATTCCTTTGTTCAATGGCATATATGCTGACATTGGGGATGAACAAAGCATTGAACAGACTTTGTCCACATTTAGCTGGCACATAGGCAACATCGTGAAGATTATCAATAATGCCAGCGCCCGTAGCCTGGTGCTTCTGGATGAACTGGGGACCAACACTGATCCCGGCGAAGGCTCAGCTCTGGCTCGAGCCATCCTGCTGCATTTCCTGTCGCGGGGCACTATGACTGTGGCTACTACCCACTATACAGAACTGAAGGCACTGGCTCACGTTACCGAGGGGATGGAAAATGCGGCTCTGGAGGTGGATCCCGTTACTTGGACTCCTACCTATCGTCTGACCGTGGGCGTGCCTGGCGGCAGCAACGCTCTGGCTACGGCATCCCGTCTGGGGTTGCCTCTGGAGATTGTCTCCAGTGCTCGCAACATGCTGTCGCAGGGAGCTCGGGAGATCGAGTCTTTGCTCACGCATTTGGCGACCGAGCAGAAGAATATAGAATCGCTTCGACACAAGCTAGAACAAGAACTGAGTCAAGCTGAACAGAGAAACACGGAATTGAAAGAAAAGCTTCGTCAGCTAGAAGAAGACAGAAAAAGGATTATCAAGGATACCCGTGAGCAAATAGCTCGTGAGGCTGCTCAGTTATACCAGAAAATTCGTGAGGCGACAGCGGAGCTACGGAAGGAGAAGTCGAGGGAAAAGATCGAGCTAGCTAAGAAGGCACTGGCTGAGGTTCGGGAACTGTTGAGTGCGGGCGTCTGGCAGCCACTAGCCACGGAGGCGAAAGAGGTGGAGCCTGAGGCGGGTGCAATCAGTGTAGGTGACATCGTTTGGTTGAAAGAGATTGGTATGCCCGCCACTGTGCTGTCAATATTTGAGGAGCGCGGGCTGGTAGAGGTTCAGGCTGGAAAAGTGAAGATGACTCTCAGGCTGGATGGTGTTGAAAAGAGGATGCCAACAGGTGCCGCCGTGGCAAAGACGGATAGCCCGTTGGTAACAAAGAAACTGAGCAAGACACGAGTTCTTCCCGAGCTCGACTTGCGGGGAAGGAGGGCGGAAGAAGTGGAGCCGCGCCTGGACGACTACCTTAACAGGGCGTCTCTGTGCGGGTTAAGCCAGGTGCGCATAATTCATGGTTTCGGCACAGGTACGGTGCGCCAGATTGTCAGGGAAGTGTTGTCATCTCACCCCTTGGTAGCGTCCTTCCGCTCTGGGGAAAAGGGTGAGGGCGGCGATGGGGTGACTATAGTTAATTTGTAGCAAGGATATTCTTCTTGGCTTATTGATATTATGTTAACATCAAAACGATTTCGACTGGGTCGGTCCAGTGCGCTCGGCTTTCTCAACAAGCTGGCTTCAGTGCAGGATGAAGCAGTAACCATATATATCTCCAGGGAGATGCCTCAGGTTAAGTCGGAAAGTCTGCTGCTACGCATATTGGGTCAAACGTCTGTGCCAGTGGACATGGTTGAAGCTGTAGCACGTTCACAGACAGGTGCTGCGGTGTTTAAAAGTGCCAAACAAACTTACTTGGTTTTGCCTCCCTTTCCGATCGTCGAGGAATATGTGGCCAATGGTTACGATGTTGAACCGCTTTATTCCCTTCTCAGCCGTGATTATCTGATGGCTCTGGTTTTGGTTCGTCTCGGGGCATACAGCATCGGCATCTGCCGGGGCACACAGCTCATAGATAGCAAAACAGGGACGGGTTTAGTGCATGCCCGTCATAAGAAGGGCGGTTCTTCGCAAGCAAGGTTTGCGCGGCATCGGGAGAAGCAAATAGAGCAGTTCCTCGGCCGCGTTTGCAGCCATGTCCGTGAACATATTGAGCCGCATGCTCGGGCACTGGACTACCTGGTCTACGGCGGAGCCAGAAGCACTATATCGTTACTGCGCAAGCAATGTCCTTTCTTAAACCAATTTGACGACCGTGTCCTGCGGATGCTCTTGGACATACCTGAGCCGCGGCAAGCTGTGATGGAAAAAGCCATCCTCACAGTCTGGTCTAGCGAAGTTATGGAGTGGCGCGAGCAAGATAGCGACAAGCTAGACGATGTGCCTGTCTCGAGATCGTTTCATGAGCGATTGCTTTATCTTAACAATCTGGATAGCCTGGGATTCAAGGAATGGATATTTCATCCTGCCATGCTATTCGGCTCGCTCCAGAAATGGTGGGGAGACCTGGGACAGCGACAGAAGTCACATGAAGGACTGGATATGTGCCTGTACCGTACGAAAGACGGCAAAACACACTATCTGCCCAGGGGAACAAAAGTTCCAGCGATTTTCGCAGGTCGGGTGATGAAGGTCAGTGACGATTTCTTGGGCAAATCCGTGTTCGTCAGCCACAGCGTCTACAATCCCAATGGCAGCCAGCTATATACCGTCTACGGTCACATAGAGCCTGAAAGGCATATCCGCCCTGGATACGAGCTGGGCGAAGGCGATGTTCTGGGAGTCCTCGCTGATACAGAAAAGAGCGGTGTAGCTGTCCCACCTCATCTGCATATCTCGGTAGCCTGGGCGGCGAAGCCCCTAGCAATACAAAAACTGGGGTGGGAAACGCTGGGCAACCTAAGCGAAGTAACGCTTGTGGACCCACTGAGTGTTATCCAATGCCCATACTCAATTGAGTCGGAGCAGCTTGGTTGAGCGACGCCCGTCGGCTATAATTGGGTTGTGCGTTGTAGACTACAGAGGTAAGCATGGCGAAGGTAGCACTGGTAAGCACCAAGGACAGAGGTGAGGGCGTTAGAAAGGCGATAAGTCTCCTTGAGCTAAAATCCTTTGCCGGCAAGAATGTAGTCTTAAAGCCTAATTTCAATACCGCTGACCCGGCTCCTGGTTCTACTCATAATGACACGCTGCGGGCCTTAGTTCTGGCTCTCAAAGAAAGGGGGGCAAAGCAAATCACACTAGCCGAGCGAAGTGGACCGTACGAAAGTACTCGGACAATCATGGAGAAGAAAGGGATTTTCAAGCTGGCTCAGGAACTGGGCTTCAATATCGTCAATCTGGAAGAAGTTGGTCCTGAAGGGTGGGTCAAGATAGAACCTAAAGATAGCCATTGGAAACATGGTTTTCATTTTCCCAAGATTTATCTGGAAGCGGAGTGTATTGTTCAAACCTGTTGCCTCAAGACACATACTTACGGCGGACATTTCACGTTGTCCTTGAAGAACTCGGTGGGGCTGGTTCCCTTGAAGGGCTATCCTTACATGAATGAACTTCACTCGTCGCCATACCAGAGGCAGATGATTGCTGAGATTAACACTGCCTATTCGCCGGATCTGGTTGTTCTGGATGGTGTGGAGGCTTTTGTTGATGGCGGTCCTGATCGTGGCACCAGAGTGAAGGCTGAGGTGATGCTGGGTGGTACAGACCGCGTAGCTATTGATGCTGTGGGCGTGGCAATTCTTCGGTTATTGGGAACAACGCCCGAGGTCAGGCGGGGGCGTATATTTGAGCAAGACCAGATTGCACGAGCTGTGGAGTTGGGGCTGGGTATATCCTCGGCAAAGAAGATTCAGCTTATCACCGGGGATGCTCAGAGCGAAGCTTTGGCTACGCAGGTCAGGGATATCTTGGCTCGTGGCTGAGGGGTTCCGGCTGTGAAATGTCGCTGACCTGTGTGGCATTGCGGAACTTGTATCATCGGTCGCGCCGGCTATATGATATAATCAAGCGCAATTTGAAGAAGCCTGTGGATCTGAGGTTACTGGCAACGTATTTTGTGATCGGCGGAGCTGTAATCGCCGCTGTAACTTATTTCGGAAGTCAGGGCAGGAGCCAGCTAGCTGTATTCATTGCCTTCCTGCCGAGCACGACTCTGCTGACTCTGTGCACTATATACCTCTCCAGTGGAACCGGCGCAACGGTTTCCTATGCCAAGAACATGCTGATACTGTTGCCGGCGTGGATCCTTTACGTGGTGGGCGTGATTTTGCTTCTGCCGCGCTTGGGGTTGGTGTGGTCACTCTTGATTAGCGTCGTCGCCTACTTGGGCGCTGCGTTCCTCACCATGCGGCTGACGTAACTACTTGCTAGCTCGGTCTATGTGCTCTCGCTGCACCCTGGCTTGGGTCCTGACGGGCAATCCCCAGATGTGGATGAAGCCGGGCGAGGCACTCTGGTCGAATACGTCGCCTTTATCATAAGTAGCCAGACCATAGTCGTAAAGGGAGTAAGGAGACTTTCTCCCCACCACCTGACAGTTGCCTTTAAAGAGCTTCACCCTGATAGTGCCGGTGACGTATCTTTGTGTGCTTTCCACGTAGGCTGCCAAGTCCTCACGCATACGTGTGAACCATAGCCCGTTGTAGATAAGGTCGGCGTACTCCGCCGCCACTTTAGCTTTGAAGCGCAATTGGTCCTTGGTTAGCACCAAGTCCTCCAGGGCTTGATGTGCTTTGAGCAGGACAACGGCAGCCGGAGCCTCATAAACCTCTCGGGATTTTATGCCCACCAACCTATTTTCTACGTGGTCAATTCTGCCTACGCCATGCTTACCAGCCAGTTTATGGACTTCCTGGATAAGGGCTACAGGGCTTAGTTTCTGCCCATCAAGGCTTACTGGTATCCCTTTCTCAAAGCCAATCTCCAGATAGGCAGGGCGTGGGGGAGTTTTCTCAAGAGGTTTGGTCCAGGCGAAAGCATCCTCCGGTGGCTCAGTCCAAGTATCCTCCAGTGCACCGCATTCAATGCTTCTGCCCCACAGATTCTCGTCTATGGAATATGGGCTGGCTTTGGTGATAGGCACAGGGATGTTGTGAGCCTGAGCATATTCGATGGTCTGCTCCCGGGTCATCTTCCACTCCCGGGCTGGTGCTATCACCTTCAGGTGAGGGGCAAGAGCTGCTACAGCCACATCAAAGCGGATTTGGTCATTGCCTTTTCCCGTGCAGCCGTGAGCCACTATTTTTGCCTTTTCTTGCCTGGCTGCTTCTACCAAAAATTGGGCGATGAGAGGACGTCCCAAAGCTGTGGCTAAAGGATATTGCCCTTCATAGATAGCATCAGCTTGCAGAGCAGGAAAAACAAACGACTTAATAAATGTTTCTTTAGCATCTACAACCAGCGCTTTTATGGCTCCGATTTTCAATGCCTTCTGCCGAATAGCCTCAAGGTCAGGAACATTACCGATGTCGACAGTGAGGGTAATGACCTTCAGGTGGTATTTTGTCTCAAGCCACTTTATGGCTACCGATGTATCCAGCCCGCCGCTGTAAGCTAATACCACTTTCTCTGCCATGTGTACCTCCTTCAAGGGAAATCCGAAATCTTAAACGAATTCCAACTTCAGGTTTTATATTCATGTTAATTCTGATATTGTTAACCCTCCGTATTTAGTGCTTAGGATTTCGGATCTCCTTTAACGTATCTTCCAAGATGCTTATTGCTCTGTCTACCTCTTTTTCTGTGATGATAAGAGGCGGCATAAAGCGCAATGCGTTAGGTTTTACTTTATTGACGAGCAAGCCTCTACTAAGGCAAGCCAGCACCAACTTTTCCGCGATGTCTTGGTTGAATTCTACAGCTATGAGGAGCCCTCGCCCTCTTATATGTTTGAGGAAATCGAATTGTTGCTGGAGGCTTTTCAGCTGGGTCAGGAAATAGTCACCTACTCTCTTGACCTGTGCTGGTATGTTATGGCCAACGATGTATCTTACGACAGCACAAGCAGCGGCACAAACCAGAGGGTTGCCACCGAAGGTTGAACCATGCTCACCTGGGGAAAAGACTGAAACATCTTCCTTCGCCAGAAAGGCACCAATGGGCACACCGCTGCCCAGTCCCTTAGCCAAAGTCATGATATCCGGCTCGACCCCGTACTGCTCATAAGCAAACAGTGTGCCAGTACGAGCGATACCGGTCTGGACTTCGTCTAGAATAAACAGGATACCCTTCTCTCGGCACCAATGTTGGACATTTCGTAGATAGTCATCGTTAGGGACATTAACTCCGCCTTCGCCTTGGATTGGCTCCAGCACCACAGCACATGTTTTTGCAGTGGTCGCTTGCTTTATTGCCTCGATATTGTTGTATTCGACGTTGATAAAGCCGTCAGGTAACGGGATATAAGGCTCCTGAAATTTGCTTTGCCCCGTGGCAGCGGTCATGGCTAAAGTTCGTCCGTGAAAGGAGCTATACGCAGTAATAACTTCGTAAGCACCCTTGAGGCGAAGCTTGCCAAAGCGGCGAGCTAGCTTCACCGCTCCTTCGTTAGCCTCGGCGCCGCTGTTGCAGAAGAAAACTCTATTCAGGCAACTATGTTCTATCAAAAGCTGAGCTAATTCTATTTGTGGGATGGTATAAAACTGGTTGGACGCTTGGATTAAGGTTTTAGCTTGTTTTTCCAGAGCTTTGACTACCACAGGGTGGCAGTGTCCTAGGCTATTTACTGCCCAGCCGCCAACAAAGTCCAGGTATTTTCGACCCTGATCATCCCAGACCCAGGCTCCTTTACCGCGAACCAATGTTACAGGAAGTCTATTGAATGTTCGCAGAAATAGCTTCTGTTCTAATTCTGGCCATTTACTTTGGGACAATTGTGGTACCTCGCGATTTAGCTTGTCGAGTTTTGCCGACGATTTCCTGGAGCAAGGCATGAGGAGCTCGACCGTCTATAATGCGCACGACCTTGGTGGTGGTCAGAGCTTTGAGGCTGGCTTCTATCTTAGGGACCATGCCCCCCGAAGCTATGCCAGAAGTGAGCATATTTTTGGCTTCCGAACGGCTAAGCTTTGGGAATACCTTCCCCGAGCCATCATAAATGCCCACAACGTCGGTCAGGAATATAAGTTTCTCGGCAGCTAAGGCTGCGGCAATTTCTCCCGCAGCCGTATCGCCGTTGACATTAAGTAGCACGATTTTCCCGTCCGCCGAGCCAAAGCTTATAGGTGCAACCACAGGCATATAGCCGGCATCGAGTAATAGTTTCAGAGGTGTGGGGTCAACGGCGACAATTTCCCCGACATAGCCTAGCTCAGGGTTTTTAACGCAAGCCCAAAGCAGGTTACCATCGCAACCACTGAGCCCAACAGCTTTACCACCAAGAGCCTGGATAGCTACCACCAATTCCTTGTTGACCAACCCTCCTAGAGATGCTGCCACTACCTTTAAGGTCTCGGCATCGGTGACTCTCAATCCGTTTACGAAGCTAGTGGGGATACCCAGCCGAGTCAGCCATTCAGTAGTCACCTTGCCGCCGCCGTGAACCACCACCAGCGCCTTGCCCTGCTTCTGAAGTTCTACAAGGTCTTCCAGAGTGGTGTCGTGGCTGCCCAGGGTGCTACCACCGATTTTGACTACGATAGTCCTCTTCAGCATTATGTAGTATATGCGCTATTTATCCTAACATACTCTTCGGAGAGGTCACAGCCCCAGGCAGTGGCTTGCCCATCACCTAAATTGAGGCAGACCTTTGTAAGCACGTTAGAGCTTTTGCTCAAAGCTGTTGTCATCTCTGCCTTGTTGAAAGGAGCCGGGCAGCCCTGCTTCATGACACATACGCCGTTCAAATAGATATCCAATCTCTCTTCGCTCACTCTGGCTCCACTTCGTCCTAAGGCAGCCACAATACGCCCCCAGTTGGGATCATTACCATGTATGGCAGCTTTGACCAGCGGCGAACTAGCAATAGCGCGAGCCGCTTGACGAGCCCAAATTTCGTCTTCTGCTCCTTCTACCGTCACTTCAATCAGCTTGGTGGCACCTTCACCATCCTGAGCTATGGACTTAGCCAGATGGGTACAAACTGCTGTCAAGGCTTCTTGGAAGGCTGTGCCAGTTTCGAAGTCGAGGGGTTCATTACCGGCTAGACCGTTGGCTAATAAGAAGACACAGTCGCTGGGGCTGGTGTCGCCGTCAATGCTTATCATGTTGAAAGTGCAATCCACAGCTCTTTGCAACGCCGCTCGAAGGAAATCGCTTCTCACCGCAGCATCCGTAGTAATGAAGCAGAGCATGGTCGCCATATTCGGGTGAATCATGCCCGCTCCTTTGGCTGCCCCACCGATAGTGATTCTAGCTCCTCCAAAATCTGCCTGAACAGCTATCTCTTTGGGTCGAGTATCTGTGGTCATTATCGCTTGACAAAAGTCGTGCCCTCCCTCTCTGGTCAGCTTTACTTTAGCTATTCCAGCCTGAATTTTGCTCATGGGTAGCGGCACACCAATAACTCCGGTGCTGGCGACCAAGACTTGCTCTAAAGATATGCCCAGTTTGTTAGCTGTCAATTTTGCCATCTCCATAGCATCAACAAGTCCCTGTTTACCTGTGCAAGCATTGGCGCAGCCGGAATTTACCACTACTGCCTGTGCTTGCCCCTTGGCTAAATGTTTTTGGGACAGGATAACTGGAGCTGATTTAATTTGATTGGTGGTGAAAACGCCGGCGGCGGTGCAAGGCACTTCAGAGCGAAGAATAGCTAAATCAAGCCCTTTTTTGCTCTTTATCCCCGCACGCACCGCCCCAGCTAGAAACCCTGGAGCTGAGCTCACGCTCCCGGAAGGAACTAGCCGCAACCCTATAGTCAAGTTAAGAGCTCCTTACCTTGTTTTCTTTTGCACTTTAACCTGCCTGGATGCAAAAGGAGACTTTGCTCTGGAACCTACCTTGTCGGGGAAAAATTTTATACCAGATTATGTGGTTAAACATATAACTCAAATATAGCAAGAAATGGAAACTACGTCTATTGCCAGAGACATCACGGGCAATTCTTGGATTACTTAGCGCACAAGGCTTGCCTATGGTTCAAGCCTGAAATTGCCTTCGCCTACTACCTCGCTCAACTTCCCAGCTAGTTCAGGACAGTAATTGATTGTCACGTTGGGCATCTCCAAGTTAGTTACCTCGCCATCGCTGACCACTGTCAGAGTAACCTTGTCCTGCCCTGGGTAGCTCTTGAGGATGTCTATGATTCTGCGGAGGCGTTCGACATCTTGTTCAGTATCACCTGACTGGTTGATATCTATAATGATGTGGCGACGTTGATATTCCTTGAGCACTTCTTGTCTCACGGGGAGGAGTATGGCATCCTGACAATTTAATTGCACCTCTCCATCTTTGGTCTTGACCACACCTTTGATACTGAGAATGTTGCCGTCTTGCCACAGTGCGCGGGTGCTTTCGTAAACCCGAGGCCAGGCAATGACTTCGATGCTGGCATCTAAGTCTTCGACGGTGGCGACAATGAATGGGCGTTTATCTCTGGTGAAAGCCTGGCGTACCGAAACCACCATTCCTCTCACCGTGACTGTCTCATCAATCATGTCCATATTGATTTCGCCACAGGAAATCGTGCCTGCTGATGATGGTGTTCTATCTAGAAAGTCCAGAGCCTGTGAGAAGTAAACTCCCAACAACTCCCTTTCCCATAGAAGCTTTTGCTTAGGGGACACCTCTTCTTCAGCTCGCTGGTAAGCAGCAGCGGGGATGTCAGGAGCCTGCCCCCAGAGGTCGAACATGCTGACCTGTCCTGATTCCTTGGCTCTTTGTTTTGTTTGGGACAGGGCGACGAGTTTATTCAACGAATCGAGCAACACCTTGCGGGTGCCCAAGCAATCAAAAGCACCAGCTTTGATTAAGCTTTCCAGCACTTTTTTATTGATGTTACGCAGGTCTACTCGGTAACAGAAATCCTCTATGGACTTGAAATCACCCTCTGAGCCTCGTCTAGATACGATATACTCGACCGGAGAATGCCCTACGTTTTTGATCGAAGCCAGTCCATAACGGATAGCAAATTCACCTGTTCCAGCTTGAGAGGGTAAGGTTTCGATGACGAAGTCTGAGTAACTCCGGTTGATATCCGGGGGAAGCACTTTGATGCCCAACCTTCGGCACTCAGCAATTGACGAGCGCACCTTCTCCATATTGTCTGAATAAGTGTTGAGCAAAGCAACCATATACTCGACGGGGTAGTTAGCTTTGAGATAAGCAGTGCGGTAGGCAACCAGCGCATAGCTAACGCTGTGGGCTTTGTTAAACGCGTAACCGGCGAAAGGTTCGATCAGAGAGAATATTTCTTTAGCCAATTCTGGCGATATGCCTTTCTTCTTAGCTCCAGCAATGAAGTTGCGCTCCTCTTTCTTCATCACCTCAGGTATCTTTTTGCCCATAGCTTTGCGAAGGATGTCAGCCTCGCCTAGACTGTAGCCAGCCAAAGCTTGAGCAATGAACAGCACCTGTTCCTGATAAACGATAATGCCATAGGTCTCTTTGAGAATCTCCTCCAGAATGGGGTGTGGATAGCGAATAGGCGCAATACCGTGTTTGGCTTTGATAAAATTCGGAATTTGCTCCATAGGACCAGGGCGGTAGAGTGCCACCATAGCTGCGATATCGCTGAAGTTAGTAGGGTTCAGTTCTTTGATATAGCGGCGCATGCCGGCGCTTTCTAGTTGAAAGATACCTCTCGTTTCCCCCGAGGCTAGCAACTCAAAAGTCTTGGCATCGTCGAGAGGAATATGCTGCAAGTCCAAAGAGATTGCACGGTTTCGGGCAATGATTTCTTTAGCCTTAGCCAAGATCGTTAAGTTGGACAAGCCTAGGAAGTCCATTTTCAGCAATCCCAGGCGAGCGATGTTACCCATATGAAACTGGGTCATGAGTCCAACCTGTCGTGAGTCACCTTTTCCCAGCAACTGCAACGGCACGTATTCGACCAATGGTTCGGGCGAGATGACTACGCCGGCAGCGTGGGTACTGACATGTCTGACCAACCCCTCCAATTTCCTGGCGGACTCAATCAGGTTACGCACTGCAGCATCCTGTTGATAGATCTCGTAAAGTTCCCGACTTTCCTCAAGAGCCCGATCCAGTGTTATGGTTGGCTCTGTGGGGATCAGGCGGGCTACGCGGTCAACTTGGGCGTAAGGCATACCCAAAGCACGCCCCGTGTCCCTTACCACGGCTCTGGCTCCCATGGTGCCGAAGGTGATGATTTGGGCTACATGGTCAGAGCCGTACTTCTGGTTCACGTAAGCGAGGACTTCATCACGGCGGTCGTCTTGAAAGTCTAGATCAATATCGGGGAGTTCATGACGCTCGACGTTAAGGAATCGCTCAAAGACAAGCCCGTATGCCAGTGGGTCAACATCAGTAACGCCCAAGCAATAAAGAGCCAGACTGGCAGCAGCGCTTCCCCGAACACCGAAATAAATGCCTCGCTTGCGAGTGAAAGAGATTATGTCCCAGACAACCAAGAAGTACGGGGCGAACTTGGTCTTCTGAATGACATCTAGTTCGTAGCTGAGCCGTTCCTTGATCTGAGAGCTGGGCTGCGGGTAACGCTTTTCCAAGCCTTGCCAGCATAGCTCAGCCAGAAACTCATCGGGCTTGCGACCTTTGGGCAAATCCACGTGCGGCAGATGCAACTTGGTAAAATCCAGCTCCAACTGACACATATCGGCGATCACCTGGGTGTTTTCCACTGCTTGCGGTAGATCAACGAACAGTTCTTCTGCTTCCTCCGGGCTTTTCAGGTAAAAGAAATCGCCAGCCATCTTCAGCCTCTTTTCGTCATATACGGAAGTATTGGTCTGTATGCACAGAAGAAGCTCGTGAGCTGGCGCGTCTTTTCTATCAATGTAGTGAGCATCAAAGGTGGCTACCAGAGGTATGTTCAGTTCGCTGGACAATGACACGAGTTCTTGGTTGATTTGCTCTAGTTCGGGGATGGGATGTCTTTGAATCTCCAGGTAGTAATCGTCGAAGACTTCCTTGTACCAGCAAGCTGTCCTCGCCAGTTCGTCCTTTCGTTCTTCCAGAATCAGCCGAGCCAGTTCCCCGTGAGGACACCCGGAAAGGGCGATGAGTCCATCGTGGTGAAGCCTGAGCAGCGCCTTGTCTACTCTTGGTTTATAGTAGAATCCCTCCAGATGACTCTTGGTGACCAGTTGGAGCAAGTTGCGGTAACCTGTAGCATTCTTGACCAGCAACGTCAGATGATAAGGGTCCTTATGGGCTGGGTCTCGGCTACGGCAATCAGATTGGGCAACGTAAACTTCACAGCCAATGATGGGTTTTATGCCCGCCTCCTTAGCGGCTACATAGAAATCTATGGCGCCATACATAGCACCATGGTCGGTGATAGCGAGGCTATCCATGCCTAACTCTTTGGTACGGGCAATGAGCTGTGGGATACGGCACATGCCATCGAGCAGGCTATATTCCGTGTGAACGTGAAGGTGAGTAAACTGTCGAGGCATTGGTTAGATTATAGCACTTGTACCATTAGCCTCGAACGCAGAATTCTTGAATGCCAAAAAATTCTTGCGCACTATCTGAATTTGAAGTTGTGAACGTCATGTTTCGAGTTTGGCTCACCTAAATATGCAAGGGTAGCGTGTTATAGTTTTGTGCTAAACTGGCAGGATGAAAATTAAATGGTAAACTCTTGAACAAAGGAGGCGTCAGCAATGGTTACACCTCGATTGCAAAAAATCTTTGACCCCGCAAGCATAGGTCAGATGCGGTTGAAGAATCGTATAGTGATGCCGCCTATGGGGACAGATTATGCCGAAAAGGAAGGGGCAGTCACACAGAAGATGCTTGATTATTACGAGGCGAGGGCTAGAGGTGGTGTGGGGTTAATCATCGTGGAGGGAAGTGCGCCCAGCTTGAAATGCACAACCCCATACCAGGCATCTCTGGGAGATGATAGATTTATGCCCGGATGGCAGAAACTGACCTCAATAGCCCATAGATACAATGCCCGAATAGCTATCCAGTTAATGCATTCAACTTTAGAAAACTGGGATGGAAAGGTGGTGCAAGTTGCTCCTTCTCCGTTAGTAGTACCCACCCGAATTATGGGTATTCTCGTGGGACCTCCCCACGAACTCACAGTGGCAGAAATTGAGGAAAGGGTGAAATGGTTTGCGGTGGCTGCCAGACGTGCGAAGGAAGCTGGCTTTGATGGAGTGGAAGTTCACGGTGCTCACCAGTACTTGGTGGCTGCCTTTCTCTCTTCAGCCACCAACCAACGTAAGGATAAGTATGGGGGTTCAATCGAGAATAAGGCAAGATTTCTGGTAGAAATAATTCAGGCAATCCGATCTGAAGCGGGCGCGGATTTTCCGGTCTGGGTCAGATTTAATGCTCAAGAATGGGGAGTGGAGAATGGTGTTACCATTGAAGAAACCAGGCAACTGGTGCCGCTGGCAGTGGAGGCGGGTGCTCAAGCCATTCATGTCTCAGGTTATGGTGCAGGGTCCTATATAACCACCGCTCCAATTGCAGACACGCCGGGATTTCTGGTGCCTTTAGCTGCGGAGGTCAAGAAACTGACCACCGTGCCAGTAATTGCGGTAGGCAGACTGGATCTCGAGCTTGGTGAGAAGGTTCTACAGGAAGGCAAGGCTGACCTGATCGCCATAGGCAGGCGTCTGATAGCAGATCCTGACCTGCCCAATAAGGTGGCTGAGGGCAGGCTTGATGAGAGTATCCCATGCATTGGCTGTATGGAATGTATTGAGAGATTAGCTTTCGAAGAGCGTGGTCGGGGTGTAACCTGCGTAGTCAATCCTACGGTAGGCAGGGAAAAGGCATACCAAATCAAGCTAGCTGAAAAAGCGAAAAGGGTGGTGGTAGTGGGGGGAGGTCCGGCTGGCATGCAGGCTGCCATTGTGGCAGCGCGTAGGGGACACCAGGTGACTCTGCTAGAGAAAGACTCCAAACTGGGCGGGCAACTTAATATAGCTGCTGTGCCGCCATTGAAAGCTGATATATTTCATCTCATAAACTATTTGGCTAGTCAGGTTAAGAAAGCGGGCGTACAAGTCGAGCTCACTGCCGAAGCCACCGCTGAAGCTGTCATCAGAAGGAAACCAGATGCTGTGGTTGTAGCTACAGGGTCTGTTGCGATTCTACCTGACATACCGGGCATCAACAGACCAAATGTGGTCAAGGCGCAAGATGTACTCTTGGGCAAGGTCAAAACTGGGCAGCACGTCGTCATCATCGGCGGAGGCATGGTCGGTTGCGAGACCGGGCATTACTTAGCGGAACAAGGGAAAACAGTGACCATTGTGGAAATACTGAAACGGATGGCTAACGACATGTTTCCTATGGTCAGACGACGCCTTATGGATAGATTGAGGGCTAAGAAAGTAACCTTATTAACGAACGCCACCTGCCAGGAGATAAAGGAACACAACGTTATCGTAACCACTGCCGAAGGTAAGAACGAGACCATCTCAGCCGACACCGTCATTGTCGCTGTTGGCTATAAGGCACATGCCAGCCTGTACAAAGCTCTGGAAGGCAAAGTTCCTGAACTATATTGCATAGGAAATGCTTCCGAGCCGCGCAGGATATTGCAGGCTGTGGACGAAGGTTATCGTACCGGCCTGAGACTGTAGGAAGGTCAGGTATGCTATTTACACAAACGGTCAGCGAACTCTTACGCCCTAGAGTGGGATTACGCATCGGCCCGATTGTAGAGCAGGGTGATTTCTTGACATACTGTATAAGTAGCCGATAGCATACTTGATTGCAGGAGGTAGGAGGGTGGAATGAAGCTAGTGACCTTCGCAGTGCCGACACCAGTCGGTGAAATACGACGCATAGGAGCGATTCACCAGAACAAGATTATTGACCTCAATGTTGCCTATGCGCGCTACCTGACCGAGAAATACGGCACGGGCCAAGCCTACGAACTGGCATCAGCCATGCTACCGCCTGACATGATTGCTTTCTTGCGAAGGGGAAAGGAAGCTCGAAACAAGGCTGAGCTCACTATTGACTACGTGCAAAGATACCAAACCAAAGACACCTTAACGGGTGCCCGCGGTGAGAAGATCATCTACGAAATGAGCGAGGTCAAGCTCAAAGCACCTGTGCCGCGTCCAAATTCCATTCGCGATTTTCTAGCCTTTGAAGGTCATGCCAGTTTTTCCGGCAGAAGGCAACTCGATAAAGGCTGGTATGAGATACCCGTGTGTTATAAAGGTAATCCTGATACTGTTATCGGTCCCGACGAAGTCATACCCTGGCCTGCTTTCACTGAGTTGTTAGATTATGAGCTGGAATACGGCATTTATATTGGCAAGGAGGGCAAGAACATCCCCAGA
This sequence comes from Chloroflexota bacterium, assembly GCA_036834125.1. Classification (GTDB taxonomy): domain Bacteria; phylum Chloroflexota; class Dehalococcoidia; order GIF9; family AB-539-J10; genus RBG-13-51-36. The sequence continues at coordinate 51,823 of DAITOK010000003.1, forward strand.
GAGCGGGCTGAGGAATATATTGCTGGCTATACTATCTTTAACGACATTAGTGCCCGGGATATTCAGTTACAAGAGATGATGGCAGGTGGTCTTGGACCAGCCAAAGGCAAAGATACGTGTAGCGTGATGGGACCTTGTTTGGTGACCCCAGATGAAATAAATCCCAAGAACCTACGAATGACAGCTCGTGTCAATGGTGAACTATGGTCAGAAGGCAACAGTGGCACGGCTTACTGGAGTTGGGCTCAGATCATAGAATTTGCCTCTATGGAGGAGACATTATATCCTGGTGATTTCTTAGGTTCAGGGACAGTGGAGCGTGGCTGTGGTCTGGAACTCGGTCAATGGATTCAACCTGGCGATATTATTGAACTGGAGGTGGAAGGTATCGGCATCCTCAGGAACCGTGTTGGGGAAAAGCCGCCCAAGCGCATATTCAGACGATAATACTTTTGGTCCTGCTTTCATCGCGACCTTGCGGGCTGCTAAAGGTATGAATAAAATGTAGCGAAGTAAAGCAAAAGGAGGGAGACATTGTTATGAAGGAAAACCGCATAGTCCCGACCTGGGAAGCGGGGGTTAAGGAACTGGCGCCCAATGTTTACGCCTATATTCAAGCTAAAGCGACCTGGTACTGGAGCAATGCTGGGTTCATCGTAGGTAAGGATTACGTTGTGGTCGTGGATTCGTTGGCTACGGTGGGCTTGACCGAAAAATTCAGGGACGAGATCAGGAAAATCACAGACAAACCAATTCGCTATTTGATCAACACCCACCACCATGGAGACCATACTTACGGAAATCACGTATTTGCCGGGGCTACCGTAATCTCGCATTACCTCTGCCGGCATGAGCTGACTGGAACACGCATGCTGGATCCCAATCTACTGAATAGCATTTTCCCCGAATTTGATTTCCGAGGGATTACGCTCACGCCGGCTGACATTACTTTTGATAAGCAACTTACACTGCACATGGATGGGCGAGTAGTCCAGCTATTGCATTTCGGGACTGGCCATACAGTGGGTGACATAATCGTATATCTGCCCCGCGAAGGTATCATCTTCGCGAGCGACCTCATTTTCTTATACTCAACACCCTTGGGTATGGAGAGCTCCTTCGCTGGCTGGCTTGCTACCTTGGATGCCATGTCAAAGCTGGGTGCCAAGGTTTATGTTCCTGGCCATGGACCGGTGTGTGGAATGGAAGGACTGAATCTGTGTCGTGATTATCTGGCTCTTGTGCAACGCGAAGGTAAGAAGCGTTTTGACAAAGGCATGACTGTTGATGAAGCTGCCAGAGACATAGATTTAGGACAATTCAAACAGTGGCTTGACCGTGAACGAATTCTGGCTAATCTGGAACGTCTGTGGCGTGAATTCCGTGGCGAGGATCCTGACGCCTCTAAGCTGGATGTTGCCGACGTATTTTTCCGCATGATGACCATGGCTAAGTCTGGCGAGTTGTAGTGCAGGCAAGATTGAGCTAGGTCAAGACTCCTCTGATCGTTCTCCAGCGGATCTTTCATAACGGTCATCAGGCATCTCCAAATTTCCCAGGAACTGGCAAAGACCAGAAACGCTTGACAGTTCAGCAAACGGTAGGGCAGTATGAGCTGAAGGCTGGAGAAGCCCTTTTCCCGGCTAGTATGGAGTTAAGCGAAGAAAAGGAGCTTGTCAAACAGGCGCAGAAGAACCCCGATGCGTTTGCTCGGCTCTACGACCACTATTATCCCAAAATCTTTGGCTATGTTCTGAGGCGAACTGCTGATATCGAGGTCGCTCAGGACATTACTTCTGAGACATTTTTCAAGGCGTTGAAGAAGCTCTGGCAATTCCGCTGGCGCAATGTCCCTTTTTCTGCCTGGCTGTACAAGATCGCCACCAATGAGATTAACCAATACTTCAGAAAAGCTGAGTACAAAAAATCCCTATCGCTCGAGGAATGGCAAGAACAAGGACTTGAGCTCATGTCCTCGTACGACCCCGAAAGCGAGCTAATGGAGGCGCAGGAGAAAATAAAACAATACCGGGATTTTCAAGACATTCAGAAGAAGTTGGCTCGGCTTCCTGCCAAATATCAGGAGGTTATCGCTCTGAGATTCTTTGAGAAAAAACAGATTAAAGAAATCGCCGAAATCCTGGGCAAAAAGGAAGGAACTATAAAGTCCTTGCTCCACCGGGCGTTGGAGAAACTGAGGGAAACAGGATAGGACAGACCTCGAAAATCTCGAATTATTCAGTTGATTACTGCAACCTTTTTGGACCTTGCGCATTTCTACTGGTAGCAGGAGATGGACATTATGGAACACGAAGATTTGATGCGAAAACTGGAAAATTTGGAAACTCCGGATATCGAGCTTCCTGGGCATAAGCAAGCGTTAAGAATAGCTTTGCTGAACTCTCGACATTTCAAGCAGGGAAGCGCTATGGATTGGGCGAAAATATTAGCGCCCGTCACTGTTGCTGTCCTTGTGATAGCGGTCGTGGGGTTTTTCAACGTAGTCCAGCCCCGAATCGAAATGGCTCATGCCAGTGAGATCGTCAGAAACGATCCCTATGTTCAGGAGTTGCTGGGGGAACGGGGACTGGAAATTGCTGACGTCGAATTGCGGGATAGCGAAGCATTTGTGTTGGTTGTCCTCAAACCTGTATATGTGGAGTTATATGGCAATAAGGACTTAGTCCCCGCACCTGGGGAAACGCAATATTCTGCATGTAACATTTCTTTCTCGGGGTACATTTTTAAGGTTGATCTTGCCGCAGAACAAGTGGTTGCGTTCGGGGAAGTGGCTAACGTCACAGACCTTGGAGACGTGAAACTGGAAGACATTAACTTAGCAAAGATTGCGCCATCAGAAAGTGAGGAGCCTGAAGGGGATGCGGGGTAGGACAAGTATGGCGGTCATTCGCATGCCGCTGACAAGAAGACAAGGAAAGGTTCAAAGGAGGTAAATGAAGATGAAAAGCAAACTTGTAAGAGTCACTCTGTGCCTGGTGCTAATCGGGGTCATATTCATTGGCTTGCAATATGGCGTAAATAGTCCTGTGTATGTGGGTGCTAATCAAATCGCCAAATTCTCCTCTTACGGAGAGCTGAAAGAATTTATCGAAACCAATTCCAAATATACAGGATTCCTTTGGAAATCCTTTGGCAGGGATTCCGTCTTTGCCCCGGAGGCTGGGCAAGGAGCCTTCGCCCCCACGCCCTCTGCGCCTGATCACTCCACGACCAATATTCAGGTTGCTGGAGTAGATGAGGCAGATATCGTCAAGACTGATGGGCAATATATCTACGTCGTGTCGGGAAATAAAACCTTCATTCTAAAGGCATATCCCCCTGACCAGGCTCAAATTCTCTCTGAAATCGAGGTGGAGGGAATAATCGTGGGAATATTCGTCAACAAAGACAGGCTGGTTGTGTTTGAGGAAGAGGCATCTTATTACAGGTTGCCTATCTTACCTATCTTAGGGGAACCGTCTATCGGTTATATGCCTCCCAAGTACATCTCTCACAAGGTATCTATCAAAGTATACGATATCTCAAACAGAGAGAATCCCAGTTTGCAAAGAGAGATTTCTGCGGACGGTTGTTATATCGGTTCACGCATGATTGGCGATTATGCCTATGTGATTGTGAATGAACCAGTATCTGAAGAGGACAATAAGCCGAATCTGCCTAAAATTTCCATAGGCGATGAAGAGAAAGAAATATTTGCTACAGACATCTACTATTGTAATGTGTATGATTACTATCATGAGTATACGAAAATCATCGCCATAAACACCCAAGACGATGAAGAAGAACCGACTTATGAAACAATCCTTATGGGAGCTGGCAGCACCCTGTATGTCTCCCTCAATAACATTTACCTGACATTCCCTGTCTGGGGGAGAAAGCTGGGCGACTCGCAAAAAACCACCATCCATCGGATTCATATAGATAGCAGCGCGATAGAATACGTTGCCAGTGGCGAAGTCCCTGGTGCGGTGCTCAATCAGTTCTCCATGGATGAGTACAATGGCTACTTCCGCGTGGCAACGACGACCTGGGATGAGGTATCTGAGAATAACATATACATTCTGGATATGAACTTGACTATCGTTGGCTCGCTGGAGAATCTTGCTCCAGGAGAAACAATTTACTCCGCTCGGTTTATGGGTGAAAGAGGTTATCTGGTGACTTTCCAGAAGGTTGACCCGTTGTTTGTGATTGATTTGAGTGACCCCTATAACCCACGCGAGCTCGGTCAATTGAAGATCCCCGGCTACTCAGATTATCTCCAGCCCTACGATGAAAATCACCTTATCGGAATCGGCAAGGAAGCAGTGGTAGCTGAAGAGGGCGACTTCGCTTGGTATCAGGGGCTTAAGATAGCACTCTTTGACGTTAGCAATGTTACCAGTCCACGAGAAATAGCCAACTATGGAATAGGTGACCGTGGCACCGATTCACCAGTCTTACGTGACCACAAGGCATTTCTGTTCAATAAGTCTAGGAATTTAATGGTGATACCAGTTTTGGTTGCGGAGGTGGATAAGCCAAAGTATCCTGAGCCTTGGGCTTATGGCAAACCTGTCTGGCAGGGAGCCTACGTATTCCATATTTCACCAGACAATGGAATTACTGTGAGAGGCAGAATCACTCATATTGAGAAACTCACTGACCTGGAAAAAGATTACTACTATTTCTACTCTCCGTTTGCGGTGACGAGGTCTCTTTACATTGGCGATGTTTTATACACTATCTCGGAAGCCAAGATAAAGATGAACAGCCTAGAAAATTTAGAGTACATCAACGAGGTAAAGTTGCCATTAACCTGGACACCGCCTGTGTATGAACCCGGTGAATAGCTTGGACAGGAATTCTCTGTGTGGATTGTTGTTTCAAAAAATAAGGGTGAAACTGGAGAAAATGAGTATCGTCGGAGGTTAATTATGAAGAAACTCGTAGTTGTGTTACTTCTAATGGTGGTTGTGTCAGTAATATTTCTTACTCAGCTACCTCAGCCAGCCATTGCCGAGGTCAAATCCGGTAAACAGCGGATAAACTTGCCAGATATCAGTCCGGATGACCAAGCGTTGCTGGTTGAAGGCAATACCGCCTTTGCCTTCAAGCTGTATCAGGAGCTCGTCAAAGCGAACGAGGATAATCTTTTCTACTCTCCTTACAGCGTCTCCCTAGCATTAGCTATGGCTTACGCTGGGGCAAAGGGTGGAACTACCCAGCAGATGGCTGATACGCTGGAGTTCTTGCTTGATCCAGAAAAGCTGCATCCAGCTTTTAACTGGCTTGATACAGTGCTCGCTAGCCGAGGCAAAGGTGCTCAGGGCAAAGATGAGAAGGGATTCAGGCTAAACATTGTTAACGCCATCTGGGGGCAGAAGGATTATGAGTTTCTCAGCACATTCCTCGATGTGCTAGCTGAAAACTATGGCGCCGGTCTGAAAATACTGGATTTCGTAACCGAAACGGAAAGGTCCCGTCAGACGATCAATAAATGGGTAAGCGACCAGACGGAAGGTCGTATTAAAGACCTTATTCCGCAAGGTGCTATCAGTCCCTTGACCCGTCTCGTGCTGACCAATGCAATTTACTTCAATGCTGCCTGGGCACGTCCTTTCGATGAAAAACATACGGCGGATGGTATTTTCTATCTTCTGGATGGCGAAGAAGTCACAGTCTCCATGATGAAACAAACAGAAATGTTTGGCTATGCTGAAGGGCAAGGATACCAAGCGGTTGAGTTACCATATGATGGTAGTGAATTATCAATGGTCATTTTGCTTCCCGCTTCCAGTAAATTCGAAGCTTTCGAGAAAGAGTTTCAGGCTGAGAAAGTCACCAGCATCATAAGCGCTCTGCAACCTACCAGGGTCACTTTGACCATGCCCCAGTTCAAGTTTGAGTCGCAATTTGGGTTGAAGGATACTCTTGCCCAAATGGGTATGCCGATTGCCTTCTCTCCAGATGAAGCAGACTTCTCAGGGATGATTGGTAAGCGGGAGTTGTTTATATCCGATGTTGTACATAAATCGTTTGTGGCTGTGGATGAAAAAGGTACCGAGGCGGCTGCCGCCACTGCAGTGGTTGTAGGAGTAACATCGGCCGACCCTCCTGTAGAAGTTACTGTAGATCGCCCCTTCATCTTCGTGATTCGCGATATTGAGACAGGCGCCGTTCTCTTTGTCGGACGAGTCCTCAATCCCGCTGCCTGAACAGATTGAGGAAAAGGCTATTGAGACTGAGGGAGTTGTAATATAGAAGGGCTAGGTTCTTAACATTCGTGGACCCCAGCCCTTGTTGCTCTTACTGGTAAGTCGTGTCGAGATAGGATTACCTCCTGCTGCTCTGAAATATTTTCCCGACGTATTGCAGGCAAGAAACTATGAGTCGTTGAGCATCTATTCCACCAAACCATTACGAAAGTAGGATTACTAATGGGTGATTGACGGCAACGTAGTGCAATCTTAGACTATATTCAATCAGTCTTAGGGGGTGTTATATATGCCTGTGAGAATAAATGGTCGAATTTATTACAGGACAGCTGAAGTCTGTCAGATAGTCGGCATAGGCAAAAGTACTTTGTTTCGCTGGATCAGGCAGAACGTCGTGCCGGATGCTGCGTATAGAGATAGAAAGGGGTGGAGGTTGTTCGGCGAGGATGAGTTACGCAGTCTTAAAGCAGAGACTAATAAGATACAAAGTAACCGGGTGACCAAGAATGTTCGAAAGACTCCAGATGTTGTTCCATAATAGGTTTTGATAATGGTGCTATGAAACAGATTCAAGGAGGTGTGTTGTGGCGACTACCATGACTGACAATGAACAATCTGGAAAGGTGATAAGCACCGATGCGAAACATACGATTGAGCTTCCTTCTGAGGTCATTAAAAAGGACATGGATTCTCTTGACGAGTTGGTGAACCAGGTACAATCCGCGTATGCATCTTATGTGCAAGCCCAAAAAAAAGTGGCGGCAGCATACCAAGAAAGACAACGTCAGGTAGAGAAGTCCTATAAAGAAATTGAGGAGTGTGCTGCCAAAATTTGCGAGGAAGCTATAGAAAAAGCCGCATGGACTCTACAACAGGCTGAGCAGGAAGCCGAGGAAGCGTATAAGAAAGCGAAAATGAGGGCTAAACAGGTTTATTTAGAGAGTGTGAAAGAGGCATTGAGGCTACGCAGAGAGACCGTCGAGCAAGCCTGGCAAGAAGCTCAAAGAAATGCCGAAAGAATTTGGAAAATATTTCAGGGGGAAATCGAAAAATAGCCTGGCGAAATATCGCGAAAAGGAGCAAGGGAGCATATTTAAGCACTTCGACGTTGAAGCCTAAGAGAAAGGGGTGGCGAGATGATTATTGCAAATATCATAGGTAATACTGGTAAAGATGATGTTGTGGTAGTGGGAGGGCGTGAATTTAAGCGGGTGAAGAACGGGCTAGATGAGGCTCAGGTGATTGCTTTCATTAACGAACTCATCAAGGAAAAGAGCGAGCTTATCAAAGAAAAGGAAAAATTAGCTAAAGCTCAGGAACATATTACGTCTCTAAGCAGGCTTGCCGAGAGGACTGTTGTCGAAGCTGATAAGCTGGCTACGCAGATTAAGGCGGAAGCTTCAGAACAAGCTAAAGCTGAGAGTGCAGCTATTATAGATAAAGCCAAGGAGCAAGCGAGGCAATTGATGGAAAAGAAGATAGCTGAAGCTGTAGAAATTGCCAACGAGAAGGCTAATGCTATTAGGGCTAAAGCTGAGGAGGAAGCAGCGTTATTATTACAGAACGAAAGAAACAAAATCCGGGAACAACTGCGCAACTTTATAAATCAGCAGATAAACTACTTACTGGAAAGGGTCGAGAATCTCAAGCAGCAGGCGTTAGCTGTGCAGGCAGATTTTGGTGAGGCAGGGTTGCAGCCTCAAGAGGAAAGAGGCACTATAGCTGTGGCGATGGCAGAGAAGAAAGACGCCTCTGTTGTAGACATTCCTAAAGAGTTCACTACAGTAGTTGTCGAAGCAGAAAAGAAAGTGCTAGAGCAGCGATTGGAACCAAGCCCGGCCGTTGCCAGTGTTGTCGAAAAGAGTCTTGAAATCCCGAAGTTGCTTCAGATTGAACAACAGCCAGAGTTAGGTAAACCACAGTGGGAAGTGGAAATTTCGCCCCCGTTTAACATATCCAAAGTGATGGAAGTTGTGGCTTATCTTGACCAATTACCTCAGGTTGCCAGTACTGAGATGATTGTACCTCAAATCGATATGCCTTCAATTCTAGTCTTTCTGCGCAGTCCTTTGAACCTTGTGGACACACTAAAAACAATCTCGGCTGTGGCTTATGTTGAGGAAGTGGCAACCATTAAATCTGGTTCGGAAGGCAAGCCCTTCAAAGTCCGCATAGGCTTCTCAGAGAACCCAGCCTCGTCAAGGAAGTAAAAATCTTATATCTTGCCACAAAACTAGCTAACCAATTAGAGCAGAAAGAGGCTAATCCTTATTGAAATAAAAAGCTTCTTGGACTATTATAATTCGTGAGATGCCGAGAACAGTGGCTTGGGCTTCTCTAGCTTTTTAACTGCCAAGGTCACAGAACTACAGGTGGGCTAGAATAGTTATTGAGAAGTTCCCAATATTCTACTCTCAGTCAAATAAAGAAAGGGGAAACATGGAGTTCTTTGTGAAACCGCATTCCAAAGACTGGATTATAAGGAAGTTGAAGAAGTACGCTGCTGAAGATGCCAACCCAGGTAGTGGCAAGTTGTTTACTGTGGCTTTTGAAACTGGACGTGATGACTTGAAAGAAATTACGAACTGGGCTCTTACAACCTTCGCCGACAAGAATATACTGGACTTTGTGGAGTTTCCCAGTGCCATTAAGATGGAAAAGGATATTGTTGATATAGCCAAATCGTTGATGCATGGCGATGAGGACATGGTAGGGACATATACCTTTGGGGGGACTGAGAGCGTATTTTTGGCAGTGAAAGCTGCTAGAGACCAATTCATACTTAAACGCGGTCTGGGAGCTTTGCCGGAGATAGTTATACCTGTAACAGGACACCCATGCTACAACAAAGCAGCGGAATATATGGGCTTAGTGGTGAAACGAGTGCCAGTTAATCCTGAAACTCTTGAAGTAGAACCTGCTGTAATCGCACAAGCTATTACTGAGAATACTGCCATGATAGTTGGTTCGGCGCCAAATTGGCCCTTTGGTACCATAGACCCAATTAAAGAACTAGGCGAAATCGCACTGGAGAAAAACATATGGCTGCATACAGATGCATGTGTTGGTGGATTTATATTGCCATTTATGAAGAAGTTGGGAGAAAAGATAACAGAGTTTGATTTCTCGGTTCCTGGTGTATGTTCGATTTCACTGGATCCGCACAAATATGCCTTCTCGGCAATAGGCTCTTCAGTGGTTCTGTTCAATAAAAGCTTTTACAAGATGTATTCCACGTTTGCCAATATACGGTGGCCTGGTTATGTAATTGTCAATCCCGCAGTATTATCATCAAGGTCAGCTGGTCCATTGGCGGCAACGTGGGCAATTTTGCATTATTTGGGAGAAACTGGCTATTTAGACCTGGCTAAAAGGATAATAGACGCCAGAGACAAGATCATTTCAGGTTTACAGAAACTAGGTTACAGAGTTCTGGGCAGGCAAAGTTCCTGCATAGTGGCTTTTTCGTCAGAGGAAGTTAATGTATTTAAATTAGCTGACATCATGGTGGAAAAAGGATGGTGGTTTTTAGCTCAGCGTGGAATGGAAGACTTGAACATACCGCCGAGTATACACTTAACAATAACACCAATTCACGACAAAGTCGTCGAGCATATGTTGAAAGACCTTGAGGAGGCTACTGAAGAGGTTAAGAGAGTGCCATCATCGGATGTTGAGGATATGGTGCAGGGCATGGGGTTAATCATGAAAACTGTTCTGCCAGAGGAGATGGGACTGCAAGCCATCGGCGCAATGCTAAATCGGCTGGAGAAAGACATAGATACGTATGGTCCTAGAATCCTCAAAGCGTTGGGACTGGATAAAGGGGTGCCTAAAGAAATGGCTATGATAAATGAAATGTTCAATTCACTGCCACCGGACATCGTGGAACCTCTGCTAACCTATGTGACCATTGAGATGTTCCGAAGAGGGTATTGAGACTCGATTCAGTATCAAAGTCTTGGTTCGTATAGAAATTCAAATCCCGATTCCCAAGTTCTCCTGCGATACTCTGAACCTGTAAGCATAGAACACAACCGCGTCTCTACCGTGCCGAAGCTGTTCGCGGTGTATTCAGGATTTTTGTTGCCTCCGTGCTATGATTTAATGTGATAGGAAAGCCCAGGGTTCATGGTAACGTTTGAAGCGCGATGTAGTACCACTGCTATGGGGATAATGCCTCATAGGGATGTTGACCAAGCTCTGGAGCTAGCTCTGAGCCTGGATATTCCGTTCTGGCCGCAGCTTCCTAGAGTAAGCCTGTACGAAGACATGTACGTTCAAACATCACAGAATTTTCCCGGCATAGTGATTGACTTTGATAACGAGAGACTTAGTTTCGAGACCACTCGATTTGAACAAGAACTGGACGAGTATTTTGACAAAATGGATGACCCGGAGACATTCACCCTCACCAGTGAGTATTCAGTAGTATTCCACAAGTTTTTGGACAAAGAGCTTAAAGGTTACAAGGCTATCAGGGGACAAGTAACCGGTCCTGTTAGCTTTGGTTTCAAGGTGCTTGATGAGAATCTCAAGCCTATCATTTACAACGATACAGCAAGAGGCGTTTTGTTTGACTTTGTTCAGAAGAAAGTTAATGTTCAATATCGGCAGCTCAGGGAAAGAAATCCCAATGCTTTTGTCTGGCTCGATGAACCTGGGCTGAGTTACGTGTTCAGTGGACTTTCGGGATATAGTGAGCAGCAGGCTAAACAAGACTACCATAATCTGGTTCAAGGCTTAGAAGGTCCCAAGGGCTTGCACCTCTGCGCTGAGGTGAATTTACCTTATTTGTTGGAGCTGGGCATAGAGATCCTGTCCTTTGATGCCTACCAAATCGGGTTCATGCCCAAGGAATATGCTGATAGCGTGGCAGAATTTATCAAAAAAGGTGGAATTATCTCCTGGGGGATAGTTCCTACTGAATCTGCAGTGCTGTCAAAGCAGACTCCAGAAAGGCTGGCAACAATTCTGGCGGAGTACTGGCGAGTGATTGCCGAAAACACGGGCTTGTCTCTGCAGCAAATCGCCGCCCAAGCATTGATAGCGCCAGCCCGATGTTGTCTTAAGGATACCAGCCAGATTACTACAGTCGGCGAGCAAGTGGGAGAATGTCCGACGTCTGGCTTTGAAGAAAAGATTGTCGAGAAAGCATTCACCTTCTTATCAGAAATATCTCAGATACTGAGAGAAAGGCACAGCGCATAAGGGGTGCAACGTGAAGGTATTGGGTATTATGGGCAGCCCGAGGAGGCAAAGCAACACTGAAATCCTGCTGGATAGAGCGCTGGCAGGTGCCAAGGAGGCTGGAGCTGAGGTAGAAAAGGTGCTGGTCTCTCAGCTCAAGATTTCTCCCTGCTTGGAAATATATGCCTGTCGTAAGGACGGCAACTGCGCCATCAAGGATGACATGCAATCGCTCTATGACAAACTTCTTGAAGCTGACCATATCATTTTTGCTTCACCAATATTCTTCTACGGCATTACCAGCCAAGCAAAAGCTGTGGTGGATAGGTGTCAGGCACTATGGATAAGAAGGCACGTGCTGGGTATAGGCAAAGAGAATAACCGGGAACGAAGAGGAGCGTTCATCTCGGTGGGCGCCACCCGGGGTGCAAAGCTCTTCGACGGTGCAGTGCTTACGGTGAAATATTTTTTCGATGCCATAGGTGTCAAATATGCGGGCGACTTGTTGGTCAGGGGTGTTGATAACAAAGGTCAGATCAAGGAGCATCCTGCAGTTCTCGATGACGCATTTCGTCTGGGACAAGAGCTTGTCCGAGGAAAGTAAAGACAGTGAAAGCAATAGTAGCTGACAACCTCACCAAGCTGTACAAACATCTGGTCGCCGTAGACCACATTTCGTTTGAAGTTGAGGAAGGGGAGATATTCGGGTTCTTGGGCGCTAACGGAGCTGGTAAAACGACCACCATCATGATGCTGGCGACCGCCTTGAATCCTAGCTCAGGGACAGCCAGCGTATGTGGATATGACATCATGCGAGAGCGAGATAAGGTCAGAGAATCAATCGGGATTGTCTTTGAGGACTTGAGCCTGGATGTCAATCTGACAGCTAGGGAGGATCTGGATTTCCATGCCCGGTTATATCACCTACCCAGAGAGGTGCGAGATGAGCGAATATCTTACGTTCTGGACTTGGTAGAGTTGAAGGACAGACAAGATACATTAGTAAAATACTATTCTGGCGGTATGCAGCGGCGGCTGGAAATAGCCAGGGGAATGCTGAATTCTCCGCGAGTTCTATTCTTGGATGAGCCGACTTTAGGTCTGGATGTACAAACAAGGAGGCTATTGTGGGAGTACGCCAAAAGACTGAATAAGGAAATTGGCACCACTATATTGCTAAATACCCACTATGTTGAGGAAGCAGACTATCTCTGCGATAGGGTGGCTATCTTAGACCGCGGTAAGATTGTGATAGTAGATACACCAAAGGCGTTGAAAGACTCTTTAGGCAGCAGCATGCTTTACATTAAATTTTCTCAGGAGGCTGCGGCTGTCAAGTTTGCCAGCTTGCTAAATGGAATGGGCTGGGTAAAGAAGGGCACACAGCATAACGGACAACTGGAGTTAAGAGTGGGAGATAAGGGGATGAAGATCCCTGAGGTAGTGCGATTGGCACGGGGGCACGGCTTTGCTATCTCCTCAATCGCAGAGCACAAACCGAGCCTGGAAGATGTTTTTCTACAGTACGTCGGGAGAAAGTTGCCAGATGAAGAACAGAAATAACGTAATTGAAATTGAGAGTCTAACCAAAGAATTTGATGGTTTGGTGGCTGTAGATCATATCTCTTTGAGCGTGAAGGAAGGCGAAGTGTTTGGCTTTTTGGGACCTAACGGAGCGGGGAAAACCACAGCGGTGAAAATGCTATGCACCATACTGACCCCTACTTCAGGTTCGGCGAAGGTTTGCGGATATGACATCATTAGACAGCGGGATAAGGTCAGAGAGTGTATAGGTATAGTGTTCCAAGATCGAGCTATTGATACATTCCTGACTGGTAAAGAGAACCTGGATTTTCATGCCCGGATGTATCATTTGGATAGAAGCACTAGGGAAAGAAGGATCACAGAGGTATTAGATTTGCTGGATTTGAGGGGGAAGGAGAAGATGAAGATTAGTGAATGTTCTGCTGGCACGCAGCGAAGGTTTGAGGTTGCCCGAGGGTTTCTGAACCATCCTCGGGTCTTATTCTTGGACGAGCCAACTCTAGGCTTGGATGTCCAGTCGAGAAGGAATCTCTGGGACTATATTAAGCTGCTAAACGAAAAAGAGGGCGTCACCATCATCCTGACTACTCACTACATGGAGGAAGCGGATTATCTGTGTCACCGGGTAGCTATTATTGACCATGGCCGCATAGTGGCTGTGGACACGCCGGAGAAGCTTAAACAAACAGTGGGCTCGAATTTGATTTCCTTGCAAATAGGTGAGGGTAGCAGCGGCAGCCCGGCTGATTTTCTGAAGCACATCAGTTGGGTAAAAAAGGTTGAAGCGCGGGATGGCTGGCTAGAGTTGAGTGTCGAGGGTGGCGAAGAAAGGATACCTGAACTTATCAATTTTGCCGATAGTCATGGACTTGTTATATCAGCAATCAAGTTCTATGAGCCGAGCCTGGAGGATACGTTTTTACATTATACTGGGAAGACGATAAGAGAAGAGGAAGGGAGCTTGAAGGAACTATGGAAAAGCTGGATGAGAAGGACTGGAGGTAAGAGATAACATGAGAGCACTCGAGATGCAGAGAATCATAGACCCACTGCCAATCTATACCATGTGGCTGCGGGAATTGAAAAGATTTTGGAGAGTGAAGGCTAGGGTAGTGGGGTCAATATTGATGCCACTCCTGTTTCTGGTCTTTCTGGGATTGCCTATGAGCTTCGCCAGCCGAATACCAAGCCTGGAAGGGGTGGGTTACCTTGACTTTCTAGCTCCGGGAATAGTGGCTATGACTTTATTGTTTGGTGGCACTATGTCGGGTGCGTCTGTTATCTGGGACAAGGAATTTGGGTTTCTCAAGGAGGTGCTAGTAGCCCCGGTGAGTCGGTTTTCTGTCATATTGGGCAGAAGCTTAGGTGGCATAACCATAGCCACTATTCAGGCGCTCGTCATAATAGGTATAGCTGTAGCCATGGGAGTTGAATTGTCAGGGCCATCAGGACTTTTTCTGGCTCTGCTGATCATGATTCTTACGTGCGCCATATTCACAGGGTTTGGCTTAATTATTGCTGCCAAACTGGGTAACATGGAAGGCTTTGTGGCTATAATGAACCTGATAGTATTTCCTATTTTCTTTCTCTCCGGTGCCTTCTTCCCTGTGCAGTCTATGCCGGCATGGCTGAGGTACATTATGCACATTAACCCCCTTACCTATGGGGTGGATGGGCTGAGGGCCACTCTTATTGGCGCTCACGTTGCTGCATTTCCGCTCTGGCTCGATTTCACGGTGCTTGTCATATTGTGTCTGGCGCTGGCAACGTCAGGAGCTTACTTCTTCTCCAAAATGGAAGCTGATTGATAAGTCAGCGGTATAGCACGGACCATCTCCGGGCAAGTAACGAGTCAATCAGGCTAATACCGTCGTGTCTGCCGTGTTGGCTTGACATTGCCGCGATAGTCAGGCGCTATGATGTTGAATACTAGACTGATCCTGTGGTCTACCATACGTGAACTGATTCGCGTCTCAATCTCATCCAGGGATAGGCATGTAGTGACTACCATAGGCAGGCGGGCGTTATATCGGTAGTTTATCAATTGATATAGCTTTTCCTGAGCCCAGGGTGTAGTGGACTGCTCACCGAAGTCGTCAAGTATCAGAAGCGGAGCCTCTTTGATTTTCTCGAAGAACTCGTCGTAGGAAATTTTGCTATCGGGGCTGAATGTCGAGCGTAAGTGGTCAAGTAAGTCGGGAACGACTACGAAGCAAACAGGCTTTCCTTGAGCCAGACGGTAATTGGCGATAGCAGCGGCTAGATGAGTTTTGCCACAGCCATTGACACCCTGGAATATTAACCAACCTTCAGGTGATTGAGCGAATTCCACCGCCAAGTTGTAAGCCTGTCGCAGATTCTGTCGTTGTTCTGGCGGAAGTTCCAGTCTCTTGTGGTCAAAGTTATCAAAGGTCATGTTACGTAGCAGCTCCAGTTGCAGGCAACTCTGGGACTCCAAAGGGGATGTTGGCTCAATGGTCCATATCTGGCAGAACTCATTGTCGGTGAGGTGCCCATGTAAGCGATCATCCATTCTCTCCAGCGGGATGTCGGTGGTGATCACGGTAGCCAATCTGGCATTGAAACGGTGATGAAGGAGTTGCTCCAGCTTTTCTTTAGCCCAGGCGGTGGCGCTGCCAACGACAAGGTCGTCAAGTACTAACAGAGGCACATTCTTTACTTGCTCAAACAGCTCGTCATAAGTAGTTTCGCTAGAGGGGCTGAAGGTGGAGCGCAGGTGATCCAGGAGGTCAGCAACAGTGATGTAGAAAACCGGCTCCCCTAGGCTGAGGCGGTGATTGGCGATAGCGCAAGCCAGATGGGTTTTGCCAGAGCCACTGCGTCCCAGAAAGACTATCCAGCCGTGAGGATTATCAGCAAAGGCTTTGGCAGCCTGGTAAATTTGAGAAAAACGCTCTTGAGAAGCGGCGCTTGCAGCCCTGCCTTTAGGCGATAAGTTGTCGAAGGTAAGCTGCGCCAGAGAGCCTAGATTGCTGTATTTCTGAAGGTATTCTGCCTTTTTCTTTTTTAGTTCACCTTTACTGCACCGGCAGGGCACCACACGGCTAAAATCAATCTGCCCAGAAGTGGACAAAGGGTGAACGAAGCCAGCCCCCTTGCAAACAGGACAAGTTTCCCCTTCAGCCCCACTTTCTTCTGTCGAGGGAAGGTCATCTTTTGACGAGATGTCCGTATTTGCCTTTGATGTATTTGTCCGGGCTATCCTTTTTAGTGTCTCTCTTATACTCTCCACTGTCTTTTCCTTCGCTAGTCCATCGTTCCAGTATGCGAGCGATATACTTCCAACTACGCTTGTTCAGTCTGACCGCTTCCTTAAAGGCTTCCTCAATCCACTCAGGTGGATAAAGTCCCTCTGCCTCTTTCAGTTCTTCAGCAATTATCGGTGTTATGATGCCGATATTCTGTTCGTAAAGGGCAAAGATGTTAACTCTAGGAAATTGGGAAATCCGGACAGGCAGAGAATAGCCATCCTCAAGTACGCCATTTACATTTAGCTTTGAAAATGATAGAGCTCCATGTTCCACTGCCGAGTTCAAAGCTTGATGAACTGCCTCTTCGTTCAAGCCGGCTAATAGGCGAAGGCATTCAGTTGCCAGTTTTTGATAAGTAATCGAGCACTTCGGAGGCTCGGTGTTTGACTCTTGCTTGCGCAGGATAAGATAAAAGGCGCATAAAACCACTTTGAGTTCATTGAGGTCCTGTATCTTAGGCAGGACATCGGTGAAAAAAGACTCGGGCAAGGAGACAAGCCCGGTTTTCTTTTGAGAAGTCACTACTTGCGGCTCAAGCATTCTTCTTTTTACCTAACTGGAACCAATCTATTTTGTCAGAGCCCCTGAAAATCGCAAGATTCTCGCCGGTGGTCAAGGGCGGAAATCGGCTCTGCCTCCAGATTTTCAAATTTAACAATCTTGCTCAGAAAGCGCAGCTTGATCTGTCCCGGCGGACCATTTCGGTGCTTGGCTATGAAAATATCGGCAATACCCCGAGGGTAAGGTTCCTTCTCAATATCATGTAGCTTACTCCATTCCTCAGCTGTAAAATACACATCATCGCGATAGATAAACAGAACGACATCAGCATCTTGTTCGATACTACCACTCTCGCGCAGGTCAGCAAGCTCAGGTACGTGAGAAGCTCGCCATTCTACTGCCCGGCTGAGCTGAGACACCGTCAACACCGGCACATTGAGTTCCCGAGCCAGGGTTTTGAGGGCGCGCGTTATCTTGCTTATTTCCTGGACTCGGGTTTCGCTCTTGCTATCGCCTTGTATGAGTTGTAGGTAATCAATGACGATCAGGTCAATCTTTCGTTCGAAATGTAGGCGGCGTACCTTGCTTCTTATGTCCAGAACGCGAAGCTGAGGTGTGTCATCTATGTAAATGGGTGCTTCGGACAGGATTCCGCTGGCTTCCATGATCTTTCTCTCGTCCTGTTCGGTAAAGCGACCGAGTCGAATTTTTCTAGAGTCAACACCAGACTCGCTGGCTAACAGCCTTTGCACCACCGCATCGCGAGACATCTCCAGGCTACATATAGCCACGCAAGCTTTCTGATTCACAGCAGCGTTGCGTGCAATATTCAAAGCTAAGCTTGTCTTGCCCAAGCTCGGTCGGGCACCGAGTACAATTAAGTCAGACCTCTGTAGCCCTCCCAGGAACTCATCCAAAGCGGCAAAACCAGTCAAAACATATGGTATCTCGCCTTCGCGGGGCGCGGCGGGAGGGCTGCCTTTCTCGAAATATTGACCCAACGCGTCCCGAATCGGGATAAAATCCCGGGACTCTCGCTTCATTCGTATCTGGAACAGAATATCTTCTGCCTTGTTGAGCGTAGCTTCCACTTCCGGGCCAGCTTCGTAGCCGAGAGCTTCAATTTGCCTAGCAGCGGCAATCAAGCGGCGCATCACTGATGTGTCAGATACTATCTGAGCATAATATTCGACATGGAGAGATGTAGGCACATTGCTTATGAGGTGGCTTAAGAAGGCGGCACCGCCAACTTGCTCTAGCTTGTTCTGACGCATGAGCTCGTGGGCTACGGTGATCTGGTTTATTGCTTCGTTGCGTTGATAGAGCGAGAGACAGGCTTGATAGATCATTTGATTCGTTTCCGAAAAGAAATCCTCAGGACGCAGCGTGACAGCCACCTTCAATATGGCATCGGGGTCAATAAGCAAGGAACCGAGCACTGCCTCTTCAGCTTCGATATCGTGAGGTGGTAATCTTTCCTCAGCCATGCCTACTCTTTCCCTTCCTCCTTTGCTTCTTGTTCACCTTTCCCCTTCTTTTCTTTCTTTAGCCTCTTTGGCTTCTCTGCCTTCTTTTCTTTTGCCGCTGGCTTCTTCGCCCGCGCTATTTCCTTTTCTTTTCCCTCCTCGATGACCACAGTGATCTTCGCTTTAATGTCGGTAGCTAACCTGACAGATAGTTCATGGCTACCCATCTGGCGCAGTGGCTTTTCTAGGTCTATCTTCTTTCTATCAATAGGAGAGCCTATCATGCGGCTCAGTTCAGCAGCTATATCGCCAGCGGTGATAGAGCCAAATATTCGCTCTCCGGCACCTTTGCGAGCTTTGAGGTGGATTTCCTTTCCCTCAATTTGCTGAGCCAGCTCCAGCAACTTCTCTCGGTCAATACTTTGTTCGAGTCTCTGCCTTTCAAGCTTGGCTTCTACTTGCTTAACGATGGCAGGGGTAGCCAGCAGAGCTAAACCCTGAGGCAAAAGAAAATTCTTAGCATAACCTTTGCTTACCTCTTTTATCTCTCCAGCCTTTCCCTTTCCAGGAACATCTTGTAATAGAACGACTTTCATAGTATTTCCTCACTTTAGGGATAAGAATTTTTCCGCTGCTATTGCAGCAGTAGCGCCATCCCCGGCGGCAGTTATCGCCTGTCGGGCAGAATTATGCCGGACGTCTCCGGCAGCAAATATCCCAAGAAGCTTTGTTTCCATGACTTCGTTGGTGATTATGTAGCCCGCTTCGTCTAAGGGCAACAATCCCCGCCATTGAGCGCTATTAGGCTCCGAACCGATAGCTACAAAAACCCCTGCTAGTTCTAGTGTAGATATTTTAGCATTTCTAGTGTTTTTGAGCATGACCTTCTTAACTGCCCCCTCACCTTCAATTCTAATTACCACAGTATCCCAAATAAACTCTATTTTGGGCTCAGCCATAGCCCTTTCTTGGTTTATCTTGCTCGCCCGGAGTTGGCTACGCCGATGGATGACTTTCACCGCAGAAGCAAACTTACTTAAATAGAGAGCTTCAGTGATAGCAGTGTCGCCGCCACCTACTACGGCCACTGTTTTACCTTTGAACAAAGGACCGTCACAAGTAGCACAATAAGAAACTCCCCTGCCTACAAACTTATCTTCTCCGGGCACGCCTAGCTTGCGAAATTGCGAGCCTGAAGTGATTATAATTGACTCAGTTATAAAGTTGCCTTCAGTGGTGCTGATTAGATTGCGCTTGGGACTTGGCGATACACTAGTAACTTCAGCAAGTAAGGTTTCCAATCCATACCTAATGGCTTGCTCGTGGATTAGTTGCCCTAGCTCAATACCTGAGATGCCTTTGGGAAAACCTGGAAAGTTTTCTATTCGCTCAGCCAGAGTTATTTGTCCGCCGATTACGCCTTTCTCAATAAGCAAAGTGCTAAGTCTGGAACGAGCACAATATAGTCCAGCTGTGAGCCCAGCTGGTCCGCCGCCGATAATGATTACTTGATAATTTTTGCTCATGGATGGAAACTTTAGCTTGTTTCCTCTACCTCGCAGAGCAAAGCTTCCTTTTTAAGACAGGCACCTGCTGCCCAGAGATTTGAGCAATCTTCACAAGCTTGATAAGTTTTGTGCTAATTATACCATCGCCTCTTTACTTTTGGATGGTGAACATTCGGGCTAACTGTGGTCGAATTCCTGCTTAATCCTGTCTAGTATCGCAGGCTGGCTGAGGATGTCAACTATAGTCATAGCCATTGACTTAGCGGCGTCTGTTAGACCCTTGTGTCCTGCTTCGGAAACAGCGGCAGCGGCAAACTCCGGTGTGTGTATCAGCACCTCAGGGGGAGCGATAGCTATTGTGGCATGTATACTGGGCACCACGTGACTGACATTTCCCATATCGGTGCTACCCATGCCGAGATGGGGGTCGAAGGCATCCACTTTGCGCCCGAGCGATTCCAGATTTTGCTTGAATAGATTGGCCAAGGTGATATTGTTTTTCATCGGGGCATAGGTTTTGTCTCTCCACCTATATTCTAGTCTGGCTCCGGTGGCTAGAGAGGCTCCTGTAAAGCAGTTCAAAACTTTGGTTTTTAGCTCAGCGAGGTAATCGTCATCGAGTGCACGTACCAAAAATATGGCAGCGCTATGGTCAGGCACTATATTTGGTGCTTCACCACCATCAGTGATTATGCCGTGAATACGTGCATTGTCTCTTATGTGCTGGCGCAGGGAATTTATTGAGGTGAAGGCTAAAATCATAGCGTCAAGGGCGTTTATACCTTTGTGAGGTTGACTGGCAGCATGGGCTGCTTTGCCAAAGAACTCTACTTCTAGAGTGCTGCAGGCGAGAAATTCTTCTGTGGGCATGTTCCTAGTGTTAGGATGCACCAGCATCGCTACATCTATGTTGTTGAAAACTCCTGCATTCACCATATCTATCTTGCCCCCAAATCCTTCCTCAGCGGGCGTGCCTATAACCATAATGCAACCACCGAATTGGTCAATAGTGGATTTACTAGCCACAGCGGCTCCCGCTGCTGAGACGCCTATAATATTATGTCCACAGCCATGCCCAATTCTGGGTAAAGCGTCGTATTCAGCAAGCAAGGCGATTCTAGGGCGTCCTTGACCATATGTTGCTCGGAAGGCTGTAGCTAAGCCAGCAATGCCTCGCTCCACGCAAAACCCATTCTCTTCCAGATAACTAGCTAGCCAAGCTGAAGCCTTCTCTTCTTTAAGCCCCAGCTCGGGATTGTCATGGATATTCAAACTCAGCTGGATGAGTTGTTGTTTTTGTGATTCGACGCTCTCTTTTACCTTCGATTTCAGTTTTTCTATGTTCAAGATTGCCCAGCCTTTCTGTCACTCTGAACTTCGGCTTGTTGGGGTGAAGGCTCTACTTCTGCTCAAGTAGTGAAATATTAGGTTTTAGTTATAAAACTTGAACCCTTTACAAACAGCTATTATACTTTGTGCCTGATTTTTATTTCTAGATGGTAAAGAAAATGGAAGAATTTAAGAAGAAGCCTTTGAATGCCGTAATAAATGTAGCGCAACTACTGAAACAATCTGTAGGCTCCAGTCGGAGTCAGGATATAAGTGGGGCATTTAGTGAGGAAGTGGAGGGTTTTGTTCGTGGGGAAGCAAAGGTAACCCGCATTAGAAAAGGGGTTTTGGTGCAATGTGAAGTAACTGCTGAGGTAAAGCTTGAATGCAGCCGCTGTCTTGGTACATTCTTATGTCCTATAACTTTTACCGCCGAGGAAGAGTTTCTTCCGATAGCTGATTTACTCAGCGTGACAACTCCCTCGCCAGAGCACCCTGAAGGGTTTACTATTGATACCAAAAACGTAGTTGACTTGAGTGAGTTAATACGGCAATATATTCTGCTGAATTTGCCCATGAAGCCTCTATGCCGACCTGATTGCCCAGGGATAACATGATCCTAATATGGTCTTGTTTTGAGTTGATGGTGTCGGGTTGGAACTGTGAGATTTTCGCGAGGCGAAACGAAGGAGGGAAATAATATGCCGCCGTTACCTAAGAAAAAGATATCGAAGGCACGTCAGGGAAAGAGACGCAGCCACCTCAGATTGACCCCGCCAGCGTTGGATATCTGCTCGCATTGTCATAGCGCCAAGTTGCCTCATCATGTTTGTCCTAGCTGTGGCTGGTACAACGAGAGAGAAGTAATCGCAGTCAAACCAGCCAAGAAATAGTTCGCATGGCTGAGCAACCCAAGGTAGCTTACGTTTTCCCAGGACAAGGCTCGCAAAGCGTGGGCATGGGCTTGGACTTGTATAATACCTACGCGGCAGCCAAGAAAGTCTTCGATGAAGCAGACGCTTGTTTAGGTTTTTCCCTTTCCCGTTTGTGTTTCCAGGGTCCGGAAGAAGAACTGGTAAAGACTCATAATGTTCAACCTGCTATACTGGTTGTCAGCATAGCTTGCCTCAAAGCACTACAGGAAGTTAGCCAGGGAAAGATACCGTCTCCAACTTTCGTTGCTGGACATAGTTTGGGGGAATACACAGCTCTGGTGGCTGCTGGGGCTATAAGTTTGAGTGACGGGGTTTTACTTGTCAGGGAAAGGGGAAGATTAATGTACGAAGCTGGGTTAAGAAATCCCGGCGGAATGCTTGCCATTATAGGGCTACCAGACGAAATGGTTAGAGACATATGCCTTCAAACCGGAACCGAAATCTCCAACCTCAATTGTCCTGGGCAAATCGTGATCAGCGGGGCTATTGGGGCTTTAGCTGAAGCCAGTAAACTAGCTAAAGCTAAAGGCGCTCGTATTCTCATCCCTCTAAAAGTAAGTGGCGCTTTTCATTCTGCCTTGATGGAGCCAGCCTTAACCGAATTTAGTGAGATTGTCTCAAACTTCAGATTCCACCCACCAACTATTCCTGTAATATCTAATTTAACCGCTCGTCCATTAACAGATGTGAATTCAATAAAGACGGAATTGGTGAAACAGCTTCGCAATTGCATCCGATGGCAAGAGTCTGTGGAATACATGGCACAAAGCGGTGTTGCTGCCTTTTATGAAATCGGTCCAGGGAAAGTACTCACTGGTTTGATCAGGCGAATCAATTCCGAACTTCAGACTTTTAACATAGTGGGAGTTGAAGATATAACGAAGTTCGCACACCAAAGTAGCCTACCTAACTAGTATCTCTATGGAAAAGTCATCCCCCTTTGCAAGCCACGAGGTTAAGATTGTTATTGGTTAGCTTTCATGCGAGTCCTGAGATTTGGTAGACGAATTTCGTAGTGAATAACCAATGGCTAGCATCAGACGAAAGGCGAGGATTGTTGCTCTGCAGGCGCTCTACGAGATTGATTGCACAGGGCATGACCTGGAGACAGTTCTAGCGCGCTTAAAAGCGGAACAAACGTTGACTCAAGAAGCGATAAGCTTCAGCGAGGAACTTATAAGAGGAGTGCTTCAGAATAAATCTAAGCTTGATGCCATTATCGGAAAATTCGCTCCAGCCTTTCCGGTAGAGCAGATGTCAATTATTGACAGGAATATTTTACGCTTAGCTACATTCGAAATGTTGTTTGATAACAAGGCACCCTTCAAAGTAGCTATAAATGAGGCAATAGAGCTAGCCAAAAGTTTTGGCAGCGAGTCTTCGCCGCGTCTGGTAAACGGGGTACTTGGGGTAATAGTAAAAGAACGGAGCAAGAAGTAAGAGCATGGCAAAAGAGTGGAAAGTTCAAATCTCGGGGACGCCGAGGCAGTTTGCGATTTTCACGGCGGTTGTTATTGCTATTGCGTTTTTGTGTTACTGGTGGCTAGGGGATATGCCGCAGACGCTAGCAGCTACCATTTTTCTGGCGCTAGTGGTAGGAACTCTGATGTTCTGGAGATTCAGAGTCGGGATAGCCTTCATTGGGATAGTGATTTTGCTCCTGACAAGAACTATGGACTTAGAGCACGCCATAAAATTCATGAACTTAGATGTGATTGTTTTTCTGATCGGCATGATGGTGATGGTAGCACTGCTGCGAGATACCGGGTTTTTTCGCTGGCTGGGTATAAAGATGCTCAAGTTGGCTAACTACGAACCCAGAAGCATTATGATTGCTCTCTTAGTTCTTTCTGCCGTCATGGCGGCTTGTGTAGATGAGGTAACGTCAATACTGTTTATGACGGCGTTAGTATTTGAGCTTTGTGAGAGGTACAAGGTTGACCCAGTGAATTATGTAATAGCAGTTGTCCTGGCGACGAATATCGGGAGCTCGTGGACGGTGCTGGGAAATCCTATTGGAATACTGGTAGCTCTCAGGGCAGGATTGAGTTTCGAAGATTTTATGCGCTGGTCTTTCCCTGTCAGTTTTGTCGGACTTATTTGCCTGATAGTGATAATTCTGATCTGGCAACGTAAAGACCTGAAAGTACTTAAGATGAGGATGGTTGCGCAACTAGAGGGCGACAGCGTCAATTTCGATGAATGGGCGGAAGTAAAAGATAAAGCCTTCTTCAAGGGAGGGGTTGCTTTATTCCTGGGCGTCGTGATTTGCCTAGCTTTGCACTATCGGCTGGAGCTGCTATTCGGATTGGAAAAAGATACTTTGCTGGTGGCTACTTCGATCACAGGGGCCGGGATCGCCATGTTGTGGAAAAGAGCCAAGGCTAGAGAATATCTGGAAAGGGGGGTTGACTGGTGGACATTGATATTCTTCATGTTCTTATTTTCTAAAGCTGGCTGTCTTGCGTATACCAGTATTAGCAATAGAGTTGCCAACGTTTTAGGTGGTCTCACGGACAGCACGGTGTTACTGACCATAATCACAGCGGGAGCGTCTGCTTTTGGCTCAGCAGCGTTGGATAACGTGGTGTTAGTAGCGGCTCTTATTCCTGTAGTCAGTGCGTTTGGGCAGGCTGGAGTTCACACCTTTCCACTTTGGTGGGCACTGCTTCAGGGCGCATGCTATGGCGGCAATATTACCTTGGTTGGGTCTACAGCCAATATCGTGGCTCTGGGCATGCTGGAAAGGCGGACGGGATACCAGATGACATTCCGCAAATGGATTCTGATCGGCTTAGCAGGCGGTCTTCTGCCTCTGCTTGTTGCTCAAGCCCTGTTACTGGTTCAGTTACCTCTCATGCCTTGAATCCAGCTTTGTATGTTATGAAGGTTGAGGGGCATGGATAAAGTCAGTGACGTATTCACGGATACCCACTTACGCAGGAATTATAAGAGCATGGAAAGCTGTCCACCACAGAATCTTGCACGTTTTGATGGGATTTGTTATACTTCCAACCTTGTGCTTCAATTTGTGTGTGGAAAAGGTAGCTACAAAAACTGGTTTTGAGAGCTGCCTTTTTAGGGCTAGTCGCAAATTAAAAAGCGGAGGTAATCGTTACGATGGAAGTATTGAGTCCTTACAAGGAAGCTAGAGATTTGGTGATTGAGACTGGCGGCGAACCACTAAAATTGTGTTACCAGTGTGGCTTGTGTACGGGTATCTGTCCTTGGAATCTAGTTCGGAGTTTTGTTGTTCGTCGCATTATGCACGAAGCTCAGCTTGGGGCAACTAATTTTGGCAGCGAGGATGTATGGACTTGCGTCACCTGTCGGGCTTGTGTCCAGCGTTGCCCACGAGGCGTAGAAATAATAGATGTCATGAGGGCAATACGCAGAGCAGTAGCTAGTTTAGGACTTGGCGTTGTACCCGACGCCTTGAGAATTTCAGCCAAAAATATCGCTGGTGTAGGGAATCCACTTGGTGAGGCACCTGAGAAGCGAAATGATTGGGCTAAGGACCTGAAGGTAAAGAAATTTACGTCGGGCACCAAAATACTTTACTTCCCTTGTTGTGTTCCCTCGTATGATCCCGACGTAAAAACAGTAGCTCGGGCTACAGCTACGATCCTCAGTAAGCTGGGTATTGATTATGGGCTCATAGATACTCAAACAAAATGCTGCGGCGAGTCAATTAGAAAAGCCGGGCATGAAGACATCTTTCAAAGCCTAGCTCAAAATAATATTAATCTCTTCACCAGTAATGATGTAAAAACAGTGGTAGTTTCTTCCCCCCACTGCTACCACACTTTCAAAAATGAGTATCCTGAACTTGGTGGTAAATTTGAGGTAATGCACGCCACTCAATACTTGGCTTCGCTAATCGAGAATGGAAAATTGAAGCTTTCTAAGGATGTAAAGAAAAAGGTAATCTATTCCGACCCCTGTTATTTAGGAAGGCATAATAGTATATATGATGAACCGCGAAAGGTATTACAGAGTATTCCTGGCTTGGAACTGATAGAATTCCCTGATGCTCGTGAGGAAGGTCTTTGTTGTGGTGGTGGCGGTGGTAGAATTTGGATGGATACGCCGAAGGGGGAACGATTCTCCGACATAAGAGTTGAGCAAGCTGTCAGGAAAGGCGCTGACATCATAGCTGTAGCTTGTCCGTATTGCTTTCTCAATTACAGGGACAGTGTGCTGTCTATGGGCAAGGCTGAGACCTTGCAGGTTAAGGACGTCGCTGAACTAGTCGCCCAGGCAGTATAGTTAAGGAGGAATGCTTATGGAAGAGCCGAGAATCGGTGTATACGTTTGCCATTGTGGAACAAACATAGCTGGTACAGTCAATGTCGAGGAGGTGGCTAAATACGCCGAAACTTTGCCCCATGTAGTAGTTTCACGGCACTATCCGTACACCTGTTCCGACCCAGGGCAGGATCTCATCAAGAATGACATCAAGGAGCTGGGTGTTAATCGGGTTGTGGTAGCCTCATGTTCGCCGCGACTTCATGAAAAAACTTTTCAAGGGGCACTCCGCGAGGCTGGGTTGAATCCCTATCTATTTCAGATGGCCAATATTAGAGAGCATTGCTCTTGGTTACATGAATCAAGTCCAGAGCTTACCGAGAAAGCGAAGAGAATGGTTAGAGCAGCGGTAAACCGTGTAGCTCGACATGCATCGCTGGAAATTCGCGGAGTACCAATCTTTCCAGCTACTCTGGTGGTTGGTGGTGGCATTGCGGGCATAACGGCGGCTCTGGAGATTGCCAACTCAAATCATATGGTTTATCTCGTGGAACGAGAGCCTAGTATCGGGGGACATATGGCACAGTTTGATAAGACCTTTCCTACATTGGATTGTGCTGCTTGTATCCTTACCCCAAAGATGACCGAGGTTGCTCGTCACCCATTTATTAGAGTTTTAACGTATAGTGAAGTTGTTGGGATCTCTGGCTATGTAGGCAACTTCAGGGTCAAAATTAGAAGAAAGCCGCGCTACGTAGATGAGGGGAAATGCATCGGTTGTCTCGTCTGTCAAGAGAAATGTCCTTGGACAGCACTGAGCGAATTTGATGCTGGAATAAGAAAGAGGAAGGCGATCTACGTTCCGTTTGCGCAAGCAGTGCCCAATATTCCTGTTATTGATACTGAACATTGTGCTTATTTCCTGAAGGGGAAGTGCCGCGCTTGTGAGAAATTCTGCGAAGCCAATGCGATCAATTTCGAGCAAAGCGAGCTGATTTTTGAACTGGACGTAGGTAATATAATTATAGCTACTGGTTTTGATACTTTTGATGCCTCTTCTATGTCTCAATATGGCTATGGGCGGTACCCCAATGTGTTCACCAGCATTGAGTTTGAGAGGCTGTGTAGTCCTACCGGACCTACTGAAGGGCATATAATCCTTGCTGATGGGCGACAGCCTGACAGCGTAGCAATTGTTCACTGTGTCGGCAGCCGGGACAAAAACTACCACGAGTACTGTTCCCGTGTTTGCTGTATGCATGCTCTTAAGTATTCTCACTTGATTAAGGAAAAAACTAATGCCGAAGTTTATCAGATGTATATTGACATGCGCTGCTTCGGCAAGAGTTACGAAGAATTTTACGACCGCATTCAAAAAGAGGGTATTAATTTCATTCGAGGAAAGGTGGCTAAAATCACTGACGAAGCGAGGAGTGAAGAAGAAAAAGGGAAATTGATTGTCATTGTTGAGGATACATTGCTCGGCACTATGCTTCGTGTTCCTGTAGATATGGTTATCCTATGTGTTGCCTTAGAACCGCGTAAAGATGCTAACGAAGTAGCCCAGCTTTTCCATCTCGGTCGAAGCGCTGACGGTTTCTTCTTGGAACGGCACCCCAAGCTCGACCCCGTAGCAACAATGTCAGAAGGCATCCTCATCGCTGGCTGTTGTCAGGGTCCCAAAGATATCCCAGACAGCGTGGCACAAGCCTCAGCCGCCGCTGCTCGGGCTTTAGCAATGATCGCTCGAGGGAAGATAGAGGTTCCGGCAACAACATCATCTATTGATGAAACAAAATGTTCCGGGTGTAGAATCTGTAATCTCTTGTGTCCCTATGATGCGATATTCTACGATGCTGAAGCTAAGGTATCGCGAATTAATCAAGTTTTGTGTCAAGGCTGTGGAGTGTGTGCAGCTGCTTGTCCCAGTGGTGCTATTACTCATAACTACTTCACGGCTGACGAAATTGCAGCTGAGATAGAAGGAGTGCTAGCATGAGTTTCGAACCAAAGATTGTCGGATTTCTGTGTAACTGGTGTTCCTATGCCGGAGCTGACCTGGCTGGAATTTCGCGATTTAAGTGTGTCCCTAACGTCCATGTTATTCGCACAATGTGCAGTGGCGGGGTAAGTCCAGCCTATATCTTGAAAGCCTTACAAGCGGGGGCGGATGGCGTACTTGTCTGCGGTTGCAATCCGGGCGACTGTCATTATCGAGAAGGTAATTACAAAACAATACGGCGAATGACCTTGCTCAGGAAGTTGCTAGAACAACTGGGCATTGAACAAGAAAGAGTCCAGTTGCACTGGGTGTGCGCCTCTTGTGCTGAAGAGTTTGTGGACGTAGTGAACAAAATTACTGCTGACCTAAAGAGGCTCGGACCACTGCGAATTGGAAACAAAGAGCCATGATTTGACTTAGTGAGTAAAAGACAGTAGGATTACCGCGAAATAAGAGGACAACTAAGAAAGGAGGATAAAATGCCAAAGTGGCAATGCGTGGAATGCGGATACTTTATTCAAGAAGCCAATAGGCCTCCGGATGTGTGTCCTAGTTGCTCGTTGAGATGCAGCTTTACTGATGTCACCTGTTATCGGCCAGAGTGTGGCGGTCCAGTCAATCCTGATCCTGCGATAATGAAAACTCTTACCGGCAAAGGTATAACGCCGCCGCTTCGTCCTTCGACTGTGACGAGAGAGGAAACTCCCGAACAGCCGGTTATTTATGGGGAAAAAGCAAGAATGGCTACTTTGTTCCACGGTCTCAGTGATAATGAAATCCAACAGATACTGAGCATCGGAGAAAAGATGGTCTGTGAGCCAGGTACAGTGCTATTTAGGGCTGAAGACGAGGCCACGACCATTTATTTCATTGAATCGGGGCGGGTAGCTATTCGTGTTAAGAAAGGCGACACGGAAAAGACAGTTTATACTGCCTCCGCAGGCGATGTTCTCGGTTGGTCCACGGTGGTACTGCCTTATAGACGAACTGCGACGGCTGTTGTGGTAGAAAGAGCCAAGGTTGTGGCGATCAACACAAACAAGTTCCAAGACTTCTGCGATAAAAATGCTGCTATGTGTTATCGGGTGGCACAGAATCTCAACCGGGCAGTGATTGCTAGATTGAGATTTGCTAAATCTGCGGGGGTGGAAGAAGTGTACGGATAGTCACACCCTGTTAAGGAGGTTTCGTAGCTTTCGCCGATAATGTGAGGGGCAGCGAAAAACGATAGATGGCTGCCCCTTTTTATGCCGTTTAGGACATTGTTAACGTCTGAGTTTCTGGGCTAGTGCAGCTCGTTAGCGGTGACATAGAGTGGAAAAAATAAGAACTGGAGTCTATATTTGTCATTGTGGACTGAACATCGCGGGCACGGTTGATGTGGAAGAGGTCGCCAGGTATGCTCAGACGCTGCCCTCGGTTGTGGTAGCTCGCGATTATCATTATATGTGTTCTGAACCCGGGCAGACCCTTATCAAGGATGATATCAAGAACCTTGGTCTTAATCGAGTTGTAGTAGCATCTTGTTCGCCGCGAATGCATGAGCCAACTTTCCGCAGAGCTTGCCAGGATGCCGGATTGAATCCGTACCTCTTTGAGCAGGCAAATATTAGAGAACATTGCTCTTGGGTTCATGATGACAGGCAATTAGCTACCGAGAAAGCCAAGGATTTGGTCAGGGCTGCAGTGAGGAGATGTGCCCTGCATGAGCCTCTGGAGATTAGAGAGAAACCGCTTAATCCCGATGTGTTGATAGTTGGTGGAGGCATCGCCGGCATACAAGCAGCATTGGACATTGCTAACGGCGAGCATAAGGTATATCTGGTGGAAAAACAACCAGCTATCGGTGGCCATATGGCTCAACTTGATAGGACGTTTCCGACGCTGGATTGTTCTGAGTGTATTCTCACGCCGAAGATGACTGAAGTAGGACAGCATCCGTTTATAACACTTTTGGCTTATAGTGAAGTCGAAGAAGTAGCTGGGTCAGTTGGCAACTTCAAGGTTAGGGTTAGGAAGAAGGCACGCTATGTAGATGAGGAAAAATGTACTGGGTGTGGCATCTGCGAAGCAAAATGTCCTTGGAAGGTGGATAGTGAGTTCGAAATGGGCTTACGGAAAAGGGGGGTAATCTACATCCCCTTTGCCCAAGCTGTGCCCCATGTGGCTACGATTGATAAAGAACATTGTGTCTATTTTCAAAAGGGTAAATGTCGGGCTTGTGAGAAATTCTGCGACGCTAAAGCTATTGACTTTGAACAGAAGGATAAGATTATTGAACTGGAAGTGGGTTCTATTATTCTTACTACGGGCTACGACCTTTTCGACCCGCGCCGGGTGCCACAATATGGCTACGGAAAGTACGCCAATGTTTTGACTGCTCTCGAGTTTGAGAGGATGACGTGTGCTGCGGGGCCGACTGGAGGCAAGATACTGCTAAGGAACGATGGTCGGGAACCTGAAAGCGTGGCAATTATTCACTGTGTAGGCAGTCGGGATGAGAATTATCATGAGTATTGCTCACGGGTTTGTTGTATGTATGCTCTCAAGTATGCCCATCTCATAAAGGAACTCACCAAAGCTGAAGTATATCAAATGTACATTGACATGCGCTGTTTTGGGGAGGGATTCGAAGAATTTTATCGCCGTGTTTGCGACGAAGGCGTCAATTTTATCCGTGGTAAGGTGGCTAGGGTTACTGATGAGGCACGCGCCGAGGAAGAACAAGGAAAGCTTATTGTCGTTGTCGAGGACACTCTTCTAGGCAGAGTCGTCCGAGTCCCTGTTGATATGGTAATTCTGTGCCCGGCTTTGGAAGCCCGCTCTGATGCGGAATGTATTGCTAAGCTATTTACTATCAATCGTCGGGCAGACGGCTTCTTTTTGGAAAGGCATGTGAAACTAGACCCAGTAGCTACAGCTACTGAGGGAATATTCGTGGCTGGTTGTTGTGAGGGTCCCAAAGACATTCCGGATGCTGTAGCCCAGGCTTCAGCCGCCGCTGCTAAAGCCTTGTCGGTGATAAGCAGAGGTCGCGTTATAATTGAGCCTACCATAGCCAATGTGAATGAAGTGTTATGCCAAGCTTGTGGACGTTGCGAGGAGATTTGTGATTTTCACGCCCCTAAGGTCATCAGCAAGAACGGGGTTAGAGTTTCCAGAGTTGACGCAGCATTGTGCAAGGGCTGTGGGGCTTGTGCCGTGGTTTGCCCGAGCGGTGCAATATCTGTAAGACATTCCACTCGGGAGCAAATCAGCAGCATGATTGACGCCTTGTTACAGGTGTAGAATGGTTGAATTTGAACCAAAAATCATAGCCTTTTGCTGCAACTGGTGTACGTACGCCGCTGCTGATATTGCTGGAACAAGCCGCATTCATTACCCGGCTAATGTGCGTGTTGTGAGAGTGATGTGTAGCGGAATGGTAGACCCGATATATATTCTTAGGGCTTTTGAAATGGGTGCGGATGGAGTCCTGGTTGCCGGCTGTCACGAGACAGATTGCCATTATCTCAATGGTCCACTTAAGTGTGACGCTATGTTAGAGAAGGTAAGGAGTCTCGTCAGTACACTTGGCTTGGAAAAGGAGCGTTTAAGGCGAGAGATGATTGCTGCTGCCGAGGCGCCGATATTCGCCCGCACGATCGAAGAAATGGTCGAGCAGCTTAAGAGGTTGGGTCCTTCACCTTTAAGGGAGGGAGTCAAGGTTTGAATCTGGAAGATATTATTAGGAAAACGAAAACCTATTATTGCCTGGAATGCGGCAAGTGCACAGCTGTCTGTCCTGTTTCAAGACATAATTCCAATTTCTCGCCAAGGTTGATGCTGGAAAGAGCTCTGATGGACTCGGAAAGTGAATTGATTCAGGATCGTGAACTATTTTCGTGCTTAACTTGCTATGCTTGCTCGCATCTTTGTCCCTCAGACGTTGATTATCCCTTGTTCACACAGAAGGCGAGAACTCTGGCTTTCGCCCAGGGACAACAAGGTGATTGTGCACATTCAGGGATTCTTTTCTCACTGATGAGACTCGCATCCCGCACTAATATTAGGCAAAAACGTTTGGATTGGCTCGACGGCTGCCGTACTTCACAAAGGAGCGAGGTATTGTATTTTGTGGGCTGCGCGCCTTATTTTGAGCCGATTTTCCAAGATATGGAAGTGAGTCCGATAAATATCGCCAGGAGCAGCCTAAAAATCCTCAATGCTTTGGGGATAGAACCGATGTTGCTTCCCAATGAGAGGTGCTGTGGGCATGACCTCTTGTGGACTGGGGACGTTGAGACATTTAAGAAGCTAGCTCAGCTTAATGCTGAAATGATAAAGGAATCTGGTGCCAAGAGGGTGGTCTTCTCCTGTCCTGAGGGTTACCGAACATTTAAATTAGACTATCCACAGTATGTGAAGCTGGAGTGTGAGGTACTGCATATTACCGAGATTATTGCTCAAAATTTGCCTCGTCTGCCGTTGCATCCTCGCTCAAAGAAGGGAGATAATCCTAAAGTAAAAAAGGTGACCTATCAAGATCCCTGTCGGTTAGGAAGGCATCTGGGAATTTATGAACCACCCAGAGAGATAATAAAGGCCATCCCTGGCATAAAATTAGTAGAAATGGAACACATCGCTAAGGACAGCATCTGCTGCGGCACCAGCGTCTGGACTAATTGCAGCTCTTACTCCAAGGCAATAAGAGTAGAGCGGCTAGCCGAAGCCAAAGCTACTGGTGCTGAACTGCTGATCACTGCTTGTCCCAAGTGTCAGATCCATTTCAAGTGCGCTATGGTAGACAAAAGTAGTGAGAAAGGTCCTGATGTAAAAGTGGAAGTCATGGATTTGGTCAATGTGGTAGCCAGTGCTCTGGAGACCAAGAATGAGTGAAGAAAACGGTCGTAAATCAGTTTTGGTAATTGGGGGCGGCATAGCTGGGATTCAGGCGTCGCTTGACCTGGCTAATATGGGATTCAAAGTGTATTTAGTGGAAAAGGCTCCGAGCGTCGGGGGTAGAATGGCACAACTCGATAAAACCTTCCCTACTAATGACTGTGCCATGTGCATTCTCGCCCCTAAGATGATTGAAGCCAATTCCCACCGTAACATAGAGCTCTTAACTTATTCTGAAGTCGAAGGAGTGTCTGGTAGCGTCGGAAAATTTAAGGTCAGGGTGAGAAGAAAAGCGACTTTTGTTGATTGGAGCAAATGCACAGGATGCGGGGTTTGTGTGGAAGGGTGTCCAGTCATCTTGCCGAACGAATTCGACCAGGGGATTGGCACGAGAAAGGCAATATATCTGTACTTTCCGCAGGCTGTTCCTAAGAAATGCGTCATAGATAGGAGAGAAGAGCGCCCATGTAAAGCAGCCTGTATGGATGCTTGCCCTGTCCATACCAATGTGCCAGGGTATATCAAGCTCATCGCCGAAGGGGAGTATAAGGCGGCTTACAAGCTTATCAGGGAAACAAATCCCCTGCCAGCTTGTGTTGCCCGCGTTTGCTACGCCCCTTGCCAAGAAGCCTGCAATCGCAGACAAATAGACGAGCCGATTTGTATACGTGACCTAAAAAGGGTTCCCGGAGATCAGTGGAATATAGAAGAACTTGAGGTGCCAGTAGTAGCTAAAACGGGCAAAAAGGTTGTGATTGTGGGCTCGGGTCCGGCAGGGCTTGCTGCTGCCAATGACCTTGCCCTAAAGGGGCACAGCGTGACTGTTTTCGAAGCTCTTCCTGAGCCAGGCGGCATGCTTCGCGTTGGAATTCCAGAATATCGTCTTCCCAAGAAAATTTTGCGACAAGAAATAGGCTATATCCAGAAGCTCGGTGTAGAGATAAAGACAGGCGTCAAGGTTGGTAGGGAGGTCACTCTTAAGGAATTAAAGAAGAATTACGACGCCATTTTCATCGCTGTGGGGGCACACGCTGGCATGAAACTAGGCGTGGAAGGTGAGGATCTTTCAGGAGTAATGGAGGGGATAGACTTTCTCCGTGAAGTAAACCTAGGGAAAAAGGTAAAACTAGGAGAAAGAGTAGCGGTGATCGGCGGAGGTAATACGGCTATTGACTGCGCCCGGACAGCCAAACGACTGGGAGCGAGAGAAATTACTATTGTTTATCGTCGTTCTCGTGCCGAGATGCCGGCTTCCCGGGAAGAGGTACGGGCAGCAGAAGCGGAGGGAATAAAAATCGAATTCTTGGCTGCCCCTAGCCGTTTTCTTCCCGAGGATCGTGGTAAGTCGAAACTTGCCAAAATCGAGTGTGTGCGGATGAAGCTCGGGGAACCAGACGCCAGTGGGCGTCCTCGTCCTGTTCCCGTTAAGGGTTCTGAGTTTACCATGCCGGTGGATATCGTAATCGCAGCACTAGGGCAGGCTCCGGAAATAGATTTTGTCAAAGAGTTGGGGATCTCAGTATCCCGGAGAGGCACGGTGGAAATTGACAATAAGACAGGGATGACCAATATCGAAGGGATATTTGCTGGAGGAGATGCGGTGACAGGACCTGCTTTTGTGATTGACGCTATTGCAGCAGGGAAAAAGGCTGCACGCTCCATACATCAATACTTAACCGGGCAATCTTTGAAAGGCGAAGAACCATGGAAAGAACCAGAGAGATTATCTCCGGAAGAAGTGGAGGAGTGTAAGAGACGCTTTCCTTCCCGAAAAAAAGTAGAGATGAGGGAGGAACTTGTTAAGAAAAGAGTTCACGATTTTCGTGAAGTAGCCTTAGGCTATTCTTCTGATGAAGCTGCGAAAGAAGCTTCGCGCTGTCTGGCTGGGCAAATCGAAGGTTGCATAGGGTGTCATGAGTGTGAGCGGCGGTGTGAGCCGAAGGCTATAGACTACACAATGCAGGACAAAAGCATCGAAATAAAAGTCGGCGCAATAATCCTCGCTTCAGGGCTCGGCTTATATGATATTTCATCCCTAACAGAATACGGATATGGAAAAATAAAGAACGTGATTACCGCTATGGAATTTGAGCGGTTGACCGCCGCATCTGGACCTACTATGGGAGAACTTAGGCGTCCCTCTGACGGTCGAATACCTGAGAATATAGCTTTCATCCAGTGTGTCGGCTCCCGAGATTTCAAGAATAAGGCTTATTGTTCTAGCGTCTGCTGCATGCACGCCACTAAGGAAGCAATGTTAGCCTTTGAACATCATCCTGGAACAAAATCCACAATTTTCTACATGGATATGAGAGCTGTTGGCAAGAGGTTCCAAGAATATATTGCTAGGGCTAAGAAGGAATATAACGTGACCTATATCAGGGGACGTCCTGGCAAAATAGAAGTTAATCCTACGAACGATAACCCTATCATCTGGTATGAAGAAACTATCAGTGGGGAGGTAAAGAGCTTTGAAGCGGAACTGGTGGTGCTTGCCCAAGCTATGGTTCCTCAAATCACTAAAGACTTGGCGAATATACTGGGTATAGAATTGGACCAAGATAGCTTTGTCAAAGCTCCTGATAGATTGCTACATCCGTTGGATACTACACGGCCGGGTATCTTTGCTTGTGGCTATGTCCATAGTCCTCGGGATATCCCGGATTCTGTGACTCAAGCTTCGGGGGCTGCGGGCAGGGCTGCTGAAGTAATTGCCTCGCTCCACCCGCAAGGAGGCAAGTAAAGCCATGGAAGAAAAAGAGGTTTCTCATCCTCGTATCGGAGTTTTCATTTGCCATTGCGGCATAAATATTGGCGCATATGTCAACGTACCGGACGTTGTGGAATATGCCAAGCATCTGCCGGATGTAGTGCACGCTGAACGTAATTTGTTTACTTGCTCTGAGGAAGGAATTTCAGCGATTAAGAAGGGAATAAAAGAATATAACTTAAACCGCGTTGTAGTAGCTTCTTGTACCCCCAGAACCCACGAGCCACTTTTCCGAGCTGCTTGCGAAGAAGCAGGCTTGAATAAATATCTGTTCGAGTTTGTGAATATAAGAGACCAGTGCTCCTGGGTGCATATGCATGAACCTCAAAAGGCTACGGAAAAGGCTAAGGACTTGATAAGGATGGGGGTAGCCAAGGCTAGGTTGTTGCAACCGTTAGAGGAAATTGAAATGAAGGTCACACCTTCGGCTCTGGTAATAGGCGGAGGTGTTGTAGGAATGGAGGCGGCTTTGAATCTGGCTAATCAGGGTTTTGATGTTCACTTAGTGGAGAAGGAGCCAGAGCTTGGTGGACTTCTTCGTCGCATTAACAAGTTGTTCCCTGTGAATAAAGAGGCAGTCGAGTTACTGAAACCGCTTGTCGAACAGGTGAAGAAGCATCCCAAGATTAAGACTCGTCTATCGTCCAAGGTTAAGCAAGTAAGTGGTTTCATCGGTAACTTCAATGTGACCCTGGAAGGAAAAAGCAAGGATCACCAATTCACTGTGGGTACCATTGTGGTAGCTGTAGGGGCTGAGCCGTTAAAGCCCACGGGTCAGTATGGCTATGGAAAGATGCCAAATGTAATCACCCAACTGGAGCTAGAGGAACGGTTGAAGAAGAGGGAACCGGTAGGGCAGAACGTTGTGATGATCAATTGTGTGGGGGCAAGGGTGCCCGAGCGAACATATTGCAGCAGGATCTGCTGCATGACAGCAATCAAAAACGCTTCTTTGATCAAAGAATCAAATCCACAGGCGAAGGTCTGGATTTTGCATCGAGACCTGATGACCTATGGTGTGGATTTTGAGACCTACTATCGAAACGCTATGGAGATGGGGGTCAGGTTTGTTAGATATAGCTTAGACAAGCCTCCTGAAATTGTTGGGGGTGGGAAAGTCGAAAAGATAAAAGTTTATCATGAATTATGGAGAAGGGACATAGAACTTCTTTGTGACATGCTTGTCTTGACTACTCCGCTTGTCCCTCTCCAGGATAATCAGGATATCTCCAAGATGCTTAAAGTTTCCCTAGATGAGTTTGGTTTCTTTCTAGAAGCACACTTAAAGCTCCGTCCTGTGGAGTTTGCTATGGACGGAATTTACATCTGTGGTTCAGCGCGCTGGCCTACAGATGTAACTGAAGGGGTTTCCCAAGCGTACGCGGCAGCCTCAAAAGCTGCTGGTCCTTTGAGAATGGGCTATGTCAAGGCTGAAGCGATAAACGCGGTGGTAGATGAAGATCAGTGTTCAGGCTGTGGGGTTTGTGAAGTCTTGTGCCCGTTTCAAGCTATCGAACTTCAGCCTAGGGATGGTAAAAGGGTGTCCCATGTTAATGAAGCAGTTTGCAAAGGTTGTGGCACGTGCGGCGCTGCCTGCCCTTCAGGGGCAATTTCCATGCACCACTTTACTGATGAACAGATTCTGGCCCAGGTAGAAGCCTTTGCATCCGGGTAGGTTATTAAGATAACTATGGACACAGTGTGAGAGTGCTTATGGAGAATGAGAAAAGGATTGGAGTTTACGTCTGTCACTGCGGGTTGAATATTGCTGGCACAGTTGATGTGGAGGAAGTAGCGAAATACGCAGGCAGGTTGCCTCATGTAGTAATCGCTCGCGATTATCGGTATATTTGCTCGGATCCTGGACAGGAGCTCATCAAAAATGATATCAAGGAGTTAAAGCTTAATCGAGTTGTGGTTGCATCCTGCTCGCCGCGAATGCACGAACATACCTTCCGTAAGGCTTGTCAGGCTGCCGGTTTGAACCCGTACTTATACGAGCATGCCAATATCAGGGAGCATTGTTCGTGGGTTCATAACAATAGGAAGGAAGCTACCGAGAAAGCCAAGGATTTGGTCCGAGCTGCGGTGGAGCGTGTCGCCCATCATGAACCCTTGCAAGTGAAGGAGATACCGGTTAATCCTAACACCATTGTTGTGGGTGGTGGCATTGCTGGAATAGAGGCGGCGCTGAAGATAGCCAATGGTGGCCACAAAGTTTATTTAGTAGAAAAGGAGCCCTCAATCGGGGGTCATATGATTCAACTGGATACTACTTTTCCCACTCTTGACTGCTCTGAATGTATCATGACCCCGAAGATGAGTGAAGTGGGACATCATCCTAATATCGAGCTTCTGGCTTATAGCGAGGTCGAGGAGGTATCGGGGTCGGTCGGCAAATTCAAAGTAAAAATCAGGAAAAAAGCCAGGTACGTGGATGAAAATAAATGCATCGGCTGTGGAGTTTGTGAACAGAAATGCCCCTGGAAGGTACCAAGTGAGTTCGAAGTTGGTTTGGGGCAGAGAAAAGCCATCTATATTCCATTCGCCCAAGCTATTCCTAATATTGCCACGATAGACAAAGAACACTGTGTGTATATCCAATCCGGCGGAAAGAAATGTGGCGCCTGCCTCAAATTCTGCGAGGCTGGGGCTATAGACTTCAACCAGACAGATCAAACTATCGAGTTGGAAGTAGGGACAATTATTCTAGCTACCGGGTATGATCTTTTCGACCCAAGACAGATACCACAATACGGCTACGGGAAGTATGATAACGTGATAACTGCCCTTGAGTTTGAAAGGATGACTTGTGCAGCGGGACCTACTGCTGGGAAAATCCAGCTTAAGGACGGGCGAATACCCCAGAGCGTAGCCATCATCCACTGTGTGGGCAGCCGTGACAAGAATTACCATGAGTATTGCTCGCGAATCTGCTGCATGTATGCGCTGAAGCATGCTCATCATCTGAGGGAGAAAATAAACGCTGAAGTATATCAGTTATATATTGACATGCGTTGCACAGGAGATGCGTATGAAGAATTCTATAAGCGAGTGGCAGAGGAGGGCGTTGTCTTTATAAAGGGCAAGGTAGCTGAGGTAACAGATGAGGTCACTGCTGAGGAAGAAAAAGGAAGGTTGGTTGTGGTAGTTGAGAACACATTGCTGGGCAAGTTAATGCGTATCCCTGTGGATATGGTTATTCTCTGTCCTGCCATGATACCTCGGTCGGATGCCACCGAAATTGCCAGAAAATTCTCCATTACTCAGAAGGCTACTGGTTTCTTTTTGGAACGTCACGCCAAGCTTGAACCTCAGGTTTCAGCCATGGATGGTGTTTTCCTGGCTGGTTGTTGCCAGTTCCCCAAAGACATCCCTGACTCTGTTTCTCACGGCAGGGCAGCAGCGGCAGCAGCACTGGAATTAATTGATAAAGGCAGCGTAGTAACTGAGGCTGCCATTGCCTGCGTAGATGAGACTCTATGTCATGGCTGTGGCATCTGTGAAGAGATTTGTGAATTTCAGGCGCCCAAAGTGATTGTCAAGGATGGCAGGCTGGTGTCAACGGTAAATGAGGCATTGTGTAAAGGATGCGGTGCCTGTGCTGTGGCTTGTCCCAGTGGAGCCATGTCAATCAAGCATTTCACTCGGGATGAGATATCTACCATGATTAAGGCTCTAGCAAAGTAAAAATGGCTGAATTTGAACCACGGATAATTGCTTTTGCCTGTAACTGGTGCACTTACGCCGCGGCAGATATAGCTGGCACAAGCCGTATCCAGTATCCCTCCAATGTAAGAATTATAAGGGTTATGTGCAGCGGTATGGTAGCTCCTGAGCACATTTCCTTGGCGCTTGAGAGTGGAGCTGACGGCGTGTTAGTCGCTGGCTGCCATCCAGGCGACTGTCACTATATTTCAGGCAACCTAAAGGCAGAGGAAAAGTTCCGGATGGTGAGCAAGGTTTTGCATGTCTTGGGCATTGAGGATGAGAGAGTGAGACTTAAGTGGATTGCAGCGTCTGAGGGGCCGATATTTGTCCAGACTATCAGAAATATGGTAGATGAGCTTAGGAAATTAGGTCCATCACCATTCCGGGCATCTCAAAAAGGTGGTCGAGAAAAAGCTGCTCCCACCTTAGAGGATATTCTGCAAGAAACGAAGGCTTATTATTGTCTGGAGTGTACCAAGTGTACCAGTATATGTCCAATGGCTAAGTATGACCCATTTTATTCTCCGCGCTCTGTGATTGAAAATGCAGCGCTGAGATTGGAAGCCGAGAGTACTCATGATAAGAAACTTTTTTCCTGCCTTGGTTGCTATGCTTGCTCCTTGCGGTGTCCCAGCGGGGTTGATTATCCTAATTTTATGAGGAAGTTGAGGTCGGTGGCTTTTGAAAATGGCGAATATGGCTGTCCAGCTCACGGCGGTTTCTTGCACTCTGTTGTGCGACTTATGTCAAAGTCACCCTATAAACAGAGGAGATTGGAATGGCTGAGCAAGGATTATCAAACAGCCAATGATAGTGAAGTGTTGTACTTTGTTGGCTGTGCTCCCTATTTTGATCCTGCGTTTGAGTATCTGGGAATGAAAGCGCTTGACAGTACGGAAGCAAGCTTGCGAGTACTGAATCGTTTGGGGATACAGCCCATGCTACTTCCTGACGAGAAATGCTGTGGACATGATGCGCTTTGGACTGGCGATGTCGAGACATTTGAGAGATTAGCCAAGCACAATGTAGAGAGAATCAAAGAATCGGGCGTGAAGAAAGTCATATTTGGCTGTCCGGAAGGATACCGGACGTTTAAGCTGGACTACCCAGAGTACGGGTTCAAATTAGATTGTGAAGTGCAGCACCTTTCTGAGTTCATAGCTGAGAAGGTACAAAAAGGTGACTTGAAATTCAAGGAGATGAGGAAGAAAGTTACTTACCAGGACCCATGCCGATTGGGAAGGCATCTGGGAATATATGATTCGCCGAGGAAGGTACTTCAGGCTATTCCCGGGCTGGAGTTGACAGACATGGAAAACAGCAAAGAATACGCTCTGTGTTGCGGAACGAGTGCTTTTGTCAACTGTGACACCTATTCTCACGAAATGAGAGTCAAGCGATTGCTGGAGGCAAAAGCTACTGGTGCAGAAATCTTGGTGACTAGCTGTCCAAAATGCCAGATACATTTCAGGTGTGCTATGAACAACAGGGGTGAGGAAAAAGGTCCGGAAGTAAACATTGAGGTGATGGACTTGGCAAATCTGGTAGCGAGTGCTTTGGAATGAGTAAGATTTGGAAGCTGCGTCCTGGAGGCTGAGAATGTACAGGATAATAAAGAGGGAGCTCCTTGTCCCCAATACAATCTACCTGAAGGTGGAAGCTCCCGAAATTGCCCGAAAAGCGAAAGCTGGCCAGTTTGTCATCCTGCGGGTGGACGAAGTAGGGGAAAGGTTTCCCCTATCGTTAGCTGGCTGGGACAAACATGAAGGGACGATCGAAGTTGTTTTCCTCATCATGGGGAAAAGTACGATGAAACTCTCGTCTCTTTGCCAGGGTGACTGCATTATGGACGTGGTAGGACCATTGGGTAAACCTACGGAGGTTGAAGCCTATGGCAATGTTCTGCTTGTATGTAGTACTTTTGGTGTAGGACCAGCAATAGTCTTGGCAAAACCCCTCAGGGAAAAGGGTAATAAGGTGATCTCGGTTATGGAGGTAAAGGACAAGACGTATTTGTTCTGGGAAGATAGATTGAGGAGTGTGAGTAGCGAAACACATATTGTGTTTGGAGACGGAAGCTGCGGGAAGCACAGGCTAGCCAGCCAATTTGTCCGGGAATACTTGGAAACGGGGAACAAAGCCGATAGAGTATTTGTGTTCGGAAGAGTGTTCACGATGATTGAATGCTGCAAGGCAACCAAGCCTTTTGGAGTTAAAACTATTGTGGCGCTGACTCCGATAATGGTGGATGGCACGGGAATGTGTGGTTGCTGTCGAGTAGCGGTGGGTGGCGAAACAAAATTCACCTGCGTGGACGGCCCAGAATTCGATGGGCATCTAGTGGATTGGGAATTGCTTATTAAGCGAAAACGAGCTTATCTGAAAGAAGAAGCACAGGCGTTCGACTTATACCAACCTGACAATTTGCGACAGCTTACAGGGTTGTCCAAATTGCCTGAGCGAGCCTCTGTAGTGTGAGGGCATGGCTGAAAAATCGAAACTTAATCTAAATCGAGTACCGATACCGAAGCAACCTCCAGAAGTAAGAAGGAGGAACTTCAACGAAGTAGCACTGGGGTATAGCTATGAGCAGGCTCTGGAGGAAGCAAACCGGTGCATTGCCTGTAAGAAACCTGGCTGCAAGGACGGGTGTCCTGTTAATGTGGACATCCCGGAATTCATAGAGGCAATGAAAGCGGGCGACATGCCTGAGGCGGTCAGGATCCTTAAAAGTAAGAATAGTCTACCGGGCATTTGCGGGCGAGTGTGTCCTCAAGAAACGCAATGTGAGATGACTTGTAATCTGGCTAAGAAAGGCGGCCCGATTGCTATTGGCAGGCTGGAAAGATATGTGGCTGATTGGGAAAGGGAACATCCTGAGATTACCGAGAAACAGAAGGGTAACATAAATTGTAACGGCAGGAACGTGGCTATAGTTGGCTCTGGACCAGCAGGGCTGACCTGTGCTGCTGACTTAGCAAAAATGGGACACAGGGTCACCATCTTCGAGGCGTTGCACGTGGCTGGCGGCGTGCTGATGTATGGCATTCCCGAATTCAGGTTGCCAAAAGTAATCGTTCAGGGTGAAGTGAATTATGTAAAATCACTGGGGGTAGAAATCAAACTTAATCATGTTATCGGCAAAATAGCTACTGTGGATGAGCTTCTGGAAAACGGTTTCGATGCGGTCTTCCTAGCTCCTGGGGCGGGGGCGCCAATTTTTCTGAACATCCCCGGGGAAAATCTAAGTGGTATTTACTCTGCTAACGAATTCCTTACGCGGATAAATTTGATGAAGGCATATCGCTTTCCTGAGTACGATACGCCAATACAAATAGGAAAGAGGGTGGCGGTATTTGGCGCCGGCAATGTCGCCATGGATGCGTCCAGGTGTGCTTTGAGATTGGGGGCGGAAGAGGTGTATATCATCTATCGGCGTTCCAAGGCAGAGATGCCCGCCAGACTTGAAGAAAGGGAAAATGCTGAGGAAGAGGGAGTAATTCTCAAACTTTTGACTAATCCTAGCAGGTTCATTGGCGATGAAAAAGGAAGAGTCAAAGCAGTAGAGTTATATGAGATGGCACTAGGTGAGCCTGATGAGAGTGGTCGGCCACGACCTATTCGAAAGCCGGGTTCAGAGTTTATAATGGAGATAGATATTGCGATTCCTGCTCTAGGCACGAGGCCCAATCCGGTAATTCCTTCGACGACCAAGGGTCTGGAACTCACCAAGTGGGGTACTGTACTAACTGACGAAGCCACAGGACGGACTAGCAAGGAGAGAGTTTGGTGTGGAGGAGACATGGCTACAGGAGCTGCCACGGTTATCAGTGCCATGGGAGCAGGGCGGCGAGCAGCGACTGATATTGATGGCTGGTTGAAAAATCGTGGCTAACCTGGCAGGATTGCGATTTTTGGGCAAAAATGTTACTATTACCGCCTTGTGTTCTGACACTTGTAGAGGCAATGCCAATGCAGGTACACCAGCGGAGTTTTTACTTAACCAAGGAGACAGATGGCTAATTTCGAACCAAAGATATTAGCCTTTTGTTGTAATTGGTGCTCTTACGCCGGTGCTGATTTGGCTGGCACTTCTAGGATGCAATATGCTCCGAACATAAGGGTAATCAGAGTGATGTGCAGTGGCAGGGTGAATCCGCTCTTTGTGGTTAAGGCGCTTAGCATCGGTGCCGATGGCGTATTGGTGCTTGGTTGTCATCCCGGCGATTGTCACTACATTGAGGGTAATTACAAAACAATGCGTCGCATTCCGCTTCTCAAGAAGATGTTGAAGCAGCTCGGAATTGAGGAAGAGAGGGTTCGGCTGGAGTGGGTTTCTGCTTCTGAAGGAGCTAAATTTACTGAGGTTACCAACAGTTTTACTCAGTTGATAAAAAAACTCGGACCAAATCCATTTGTCCACTCAAAGCAGACTTCTAAGGAGGTGAAAAGTGGCTAAACTAAAAATAGCTCTGTACTGGGCAGCTAGTTGCGGTGGCTGCGAGATTGCGACTTTGGCAATACACGAAAAAATATTAAAGCTGGCTGAAGTTGCGGATATCGTGTTCTGGCCAGTCGGGATGGATTTCAAATATGCTGATGTGGAGAAGATGCCTGACAAAAGTGTAGACGTGTGTCTGTTCAACGGAGCCATTCGAAATGAGGAAAACGAGCACATGGCTCATCTCTTGCGGGCCAAGTCCAAGTTGATGATAGCTTACGGTTCATGTGCCTACGAGGGCTGCATTCCCGGTCTGGCTAACTTCTATAACCGGCAAACCATATTTGACCGCGTCTATGTTGAGACGCCCTCAACAGACAATCCTAAAAGGATCTATCCTAAAACGAAAGTCAAAGTTCCTGAGGGTGAACTTGAAATTCCCGAGTTCTACGACACGGTCAAAACACTTCGCCAAACTGTAAATGTTGACTATGTTGTCCCAGGCTGTCCTCCGGAAGAAAAGACAACCTGGCTTGCCCTCGAAGCTTTGATTTCAGGCAAGTTAC
Organism: Chloroflexota bacterium; assembly: GCA_036834125.1. Taxonomy (GTDB): domain Bacteria; phylum Chloroflexota; class Dehalococcoidia; order GIF9; family AB-539-J10; genus RBG-13-51-36. Next base: position 96,406 of record DAITOK010000003.1, read on the forward strand.
CACCGAAAGGCACTGTCATAAGTCACTCGGTAAAGGCAGTTTGCGACGAATGCCCTCGTAAGAAAGAGGAAAAGAAAATCAAGAAATTCTATCGTCCTTATGAGAAAATCCCTGAGCCAGAAAAGTGTTTATTGGAACAAGGATTCTTGTGCTACGGCATAGCTACCCGGGGTGGCTGTGGTGCTCTTTGCCCGCAAGCTAATATGCCTTGCACCGGCTGTTATGGGCCAGTGGAGGGAGTAATTGACCAAGGGGCTCATTTCTTGAGTGCTCTGGCGTCTATTATTGATTCCAACGACCCTGAAGAGATCCAGAAGATAATTGACGATATTCCCGACCCTGCAGGCACTTTCTACCGTTACAGTCTGCCGGATTCACTATTAAGGAGGGCGATAATAAAATGAAAAAGATAACAATTGACCCGATTACCCGCCTTGAAGGTCACGGCAAAATTACTATCTTCTTAAACGACGATGGCAGTGTCGCCAACGTCTATTTCCAGGTTCCGGAATTAAGGGGTTTTGAGAAGTTTTGCGAAGGCCGCCCGGCCGAGGACATGCCCCAGATAACGCAGCGAATCTGCGGCGTTTGTCCGGAAGCCCACCATATGGCAGCAACCAAGGCCTTAGATGACCTGTTTCACGTTGAGCCTACGAGCACAGCCAGGAAACTGCGTGAGCTCCTTTACAGTGCGTTCTACGTGACTGACCATACTACCCACTTCTATATTCTCGCTAGCCCCGACTTTGTTATGGGTCCAGATGCACCGCCTGCCGAACGCAATATTCTTGGCGTGATTGCCAAGGTAGGATTGGAACTGGGGGGCGCTGTAATCAACACCCGTAAGCAAAATCATTGGATCATTCAAACAGTGGGCGGTCGTCCGATAAATCCTTGTTTCGGGCTCCCTGGTGGTGTGAGCAGAGCCATAACTGAAGAGGAGAGAAAGCAGATAGAAGAGATAGCTAAACAGTCAGTAGAATTTGGCAAACTATCGCTTAAGCTCTTCGATGACGTGGTTCTCAAGAATAAAGCCTACCTGGATATGATTTTGAGCGAGACTTTCACCCAGAGGTCCTACAATATGGGTTTGGTTGATGAGAAGAACAGGGTTAATTTCTATGATGGGAAAGTACGTGTAGTCGGTCCAGATGGCAAGGAGTTTTGCAAGTATGCTCCCAGGGAATATTTGGACCACATAGCGGAGCATGTCGAGCCCTGGACATATCTTAAATTCCCCTACCTCAAGAAGATTGGTTGGAAGGGTTTCATTGATGGCAAGGACAGCGGAGTTTATCGAGCTACGCCTTTATCTCGTCTCAATGCTGCCGATGGCATGGCCACTCCTCTAGCGCAAGCAGAGTACGAAAAAATGTATTCCACTTTGGGCGGCAAGCCTGTCAATTACACCTTAGCTACACATTGGGCGCGATTGATTGAGCTTCTGTACGCTGCTGAGAGGTTGCTGGAACTTAGTCGGGATCCGGAAATAACGAGCCCGAATATTCGCAACATACCGACAGCAAAGCCTGACGAGGGAGTGGGCATTGTGGAAGCCCCGCGAGGCACCCTCACCCACCATTACATAACTGACGAAAGAGGGGTTATAAAGAAGTGTAACTTGATCGTGGGCACTACCAATAACTATGCCCCTTTGTTCATGTCAATCAAGAAAGCAGCCGAGGACTTCATAAAGCCCGGAGTAAAAATAACTGAAGGATTGCTTAACCGCATTGAGATGGCATGGCGTCCTTATGACCCCTGCGCATCCTGCGCCACGCATGCTTTGCCCGGGCAATTACCTCTAGAAGTTACCATCTACGATGCTCAAGGCAATGAGCTTAAGAGACTGAGCCGAGGCATCTCGTAGTGGTCCGGGAAAGGCACTCAGGCGCTTTACATTACACCGAGTGCAATGAAGCGCCAGAAATGAAGACCCTCGTTTTGGGAGTGGGGAATCCTATTCTTTGTGACGACGCTGCCGGTATCAAAGCAGCGCGAGGCGTATCGAAGCAACTCAACAATCCAAAAGTATCCGTTGCTGAAACAAGTGCAGCGGGGCTTAGTCTTCTAGAGTCTATCGTGGGTTATGATAGGGTCATTATCATTGACACCATCCAGACGCGGGGTGGGCGCGCGGGGCAAGTATACCGGATGGAGCCAGAGGATTTCTCTTCTGCCAAGCACTTTTCATCTCCGCACCAGATTAACCTGTTTACTGCCTTGGAGCTGGGAAAGATGCTTAACTTAGCAATGCCGAAAAAGGTCACGATATTTGCTATTGAGGCGAAGGATATCACTAGTTTTAGCGAGCGATGCACACCTGAAGTAGAAAGGGCAATCCCGGAAGTGGTTAGGACGGTGCTCGAGGAATTAGAGCTGAAGGCCAGGAAAAACAAGAACAAGCCTACTTAAGGGCTCTAGTAGTTTTCAGACTTCAGCCCTCGGCAACGTAAAGCCCGCTCTTGCCTCCGCTTTTTCTCACCAAGCGAATCTCAGTAAGAGTTATACTCTTATCCACTGCCTTGCACATGTCATAGACAGTCAAAGCACTTATAGCCACTGCTACTAACGCTTCCATCTCAAATCCTGTTTTTCCGATGCCCTTGACGGTGGCTGTAATCTCTATGAAATCGCCTTTATCAGGCAACTTGAAGTCAACGGCGATGTGAGTAACCTGGAGCGGATGACACAAGGGTATCAGGCGGTGAGTTTCCTTTGCTGCCATAATTCCGGCGGTTCTCGCTACAGCTAAGACGTCTCCTTTCTCTAGCTGCTCGTTACGAATTAGCTCCAAAGTAGCCCGTTTCATCTGTACCTTGCTTCTGGCTACTGCCTGCCGTTCGGTATCATTTTTCGCGGTGACATCTATCATGCGGACTAATCCTGACACCATTTTTCAACCTCCTATCTGCGACATTCTCCGAGTGATGGGGCTGACATTTCCTCGCTTTAGCCGATGATGCTCTGGCTTGGAAGCAATTGCCTTCAGTATCAGGTGTTTCAACTCTTCCAGTGATGCATTATTCCGTAGTGGTGTTTTCAAATCAAACTCGGCATCTCCCAGAAGGCAAGGACGCAGCTTGCCATCTGGAGTGAGTCGAAGGCGATTACATCGCGAACAGAAGGAAGCATCCGTGAGGGGACTGATAAAACCTACTGTGCCCCTGGCTCCGGGCAGCCGATAGTAGCTAGCAGGTCCGTTACCCACTACAGGCAGGCAAGGTTCAAGCTTGCCCAGCGCACCAATACGCAGTCGTAGTTCTTTCGAAGGCACAAATTCAGCTACACCCTTAAAAGGCATAAGTTCGATGAACCGGATATGCCAGCCATCTTCGTAAGTCATACTGGCAAAATCCAGTATTTCGTCATCGTTTATGCCCCGCATTACCACCGTGTTTATCTTAACCGGAGTCAAGCCTGTTGTTTTTGCTGCTTCAATGCCTTCAAGAACATCTTCCAGTCTTCCTAGCCTGGTTATGTACCGAAATCTATCAGGTCTGAGCGTGTCCAGGCTTATATTGACTCTGGACACACCTGCCTGCTTAAGCTCCAGCACGTGTCTCCTCAGCAATATTCCGTTTGTCGTCAAAGACAATTCCTCGACACCTTTAATGCGGGATAGCATAGAGATGAGTTCGTGTACATCGGTTCTGACCAGGGGCTCTCCACCAGTGACTTTTACCTTACTTATGCCCAACTCAGCAGCTACCTGGACAATTGTCTGCACCTCTTCGTAAGAGAGAATTTCGTTATGTGACATCTGGGAAATGCCTTCGGGCGGCATGCAGTAGATGCAACGCAAATTGCAGCGGTCGGTAACCGAAAGACGGAGATAATTTATTCTCCGTCCTAGGGAATCAAAACATCCTGCCATTCTCTAGATTTCCTTTCTATAATATGCACTGCAGTGGCTTTAAAAATGGCGTGGATTTCTTTACCCATTTGCAGATTCAGTTCTTCGGCGGAAATCCTAGTAATGGAGGCTACTAACCGGAAGCCACAATCTAACTCTAACCGACTAAGTGCCCCCAAATGAGCTATATGGATGACTTTAGCTCGCAAACAATTCCTTGCTGAACTCTTGATAGCTGGTGGCTGACTAGTGTCAGCTATGAGTAAAGTAATATCTTCGGGTCTAATACAAGCATAAACCTCTTTTCCCACAGAGGAATCGGAAACTGCCTGTATGGCGATGCCACTTATGTCTAACGTAGCTATGCCTTCTTTGTTGGCAGTCACCACGCCTTCTAAGACGTTCTCCGTGCCAACAAGACGAGCCACGTCTTGATTGCAAGGTGAATGGAACACCTCAATAGGATTGCCTGTCTGGACAAGTTTGCCACTAAAGAGCACCCCTATCCTGTCAGCTAGTCGTTGTCCTTGAGACATATCATGTGTTGCCATTAGCAAAGTGGTGTTACGTTGCTTAGCGATGCGCATGATTATTTCCTCTACCTCTGTTGCGGCAATCGGGTCGAGGTTGGCTGTTGGTTCATCCAGCAACAAAATCTCGGGTTCGAGCACAAGAGCCCTGGCTAAAGCGAGTCTTTGCACCTCGCCACCGGAGAGTGTCTGGGCATTTCTATTCCTGTATTCCTTCAATCCGACAACTTCTAAAATATGGTCAACTTTCTCAGCAACCCGGTTCTTATCCTCTCCTCTCCATCTTAAGCCACAGGCAATATTGTCGTAGACACTGAGATTAAATACCTGTGGCTTTTGGTGTATAAATGACATGCGGCGGCGCATACGTAGTCTCTCTTTGCCTGACCGTGGGACACGTTTGCCATCAATGTAAACCTCCCCTGCACTGGGAACTTCTAGCAATCCTATAATACGTAGAAACGTTGTTTTGCCTGCTCCGGTTGGACCAATAACGGCGAAAATCTCGCCCTTGCTAATGCTGAGGCTTAAGTCCCGCAGCACCTCTTGCCCATTGTAGTTGTGGCTTAAATTGACTAGCTCAACAAAACACATTGTTACCTCTGCTGTAGCCTATTCAAGGCAACGTTGATGATGAGTGCCACTAATAGCAAGATTATGCCCAGTGCTATTGACAACTCTAGTTCACCTTTGGATGTCTCTAATGATATCGCTGTGGTAATTGTTCTGGTGAAACCTTTGATGTTTCCGCCAACCATAATGGCACATCCAACCTCTGAGATGGCTCTGCCAAACCCCATTATGACAGCTGCCAGTACAGCATATCTCGCTTCCTTCAACACAAGCCAGATAACCTGGAAGCTGTCAGCGCCGAGCGATATAGCGGTATCTACCACCTCCCTACTTACACCGCTCAAAGCGGAAATAGTTAAGCCCAGCAGTAACGGACTGACCAGTATCACCTGGCCTATCACCATGGCAGTGGGCGTAAACAGTATGCCAAGTTCCCCTAGCGGGCCTGTCCGAGAAAAGAGAACGAAAACAAAAAGCCCGACGAGGACAGTGGGTAAGCTGAAGAATGTCTGAATGATGTTTATTAACACCCTCTTACCACGAAAGTTGTGGAAATGTATCAAGCTCGCCAACGGCAAACAAATCAAAGAAGAAAGAAGACAAGATATGCCTGAGATCCACAAAGATCTAGCAGATATCTCTATTACTTCGCGATCAAGCGATACCAAGAGATGCACAGCTTGAATGACTCCACGCTCTATTTCAGCCAATTTTCACCCCCTCTTTCAAGATTCGCAGCGCTCTGGCTCCCGTTGACAAATGGTATGAATAACCGTCCTCCGTAGTCATCAGCTCCATATGCTTCTATTAGCTCTTGTATTTCGATGGAGGTGAGAAACTGTACAAACTTGTTTACCACCTCGAGTTTGACATGAGGATGTTTTTGGGGATTGACGACAAGTATGGAGTAAACATTGAGTAATATAGGTGTTTCCTCTTCTATTATGGGCACCAAGTCTAAACCACGCTTTCTATAGACTAGGAAGGTGCCTATGTCTGTTAAGGTATAAGCGCCCATTTGACTAGCTATCAACAGAGTTGCTCCCATTCCTCCTAGTCCTGTTTCTATATACCATTTTCCAGCTTTCTGAACCGTGTTATAGTCAAAGCCGGCTGCCTTCCAGAGCGCCTTCTCCTTAACATGGGTTCCAGACCCGTCCCCTCGGGAAACAAATCTGACTTGCCTTGGGCTCTTTATCCCCTCCTCTAACAGTTTCTTAAAGGCATCCTCGGAATTAAGACCTCGGATATGAGCTGGGTCATCTGGTGGTCCCACAATAAGAAAATAGTTATAGACGAAAGGGATTCGCTCTATTGCATAGCCTTCAGCAACAAACTGCAGTTCCCGGGCTTCATCGTGAACAACGAGAACATCTACGTCTCCCCTTTTGCCATATTCGAAAGCTATACCAGTGCCAACGGGTATAATGTCTAGCTTTACATCATACCTCTGCTCAAAGAATGGCTCCAGATATTCCCATAAACCAGTGTCAGAAAGACTAGTAGTGGTAGCTACCTTTATTCTTTCTTTTGGCTGTAGCATACCAATACTGACGATGCTAGCTATTGCTACAATGATAACTAGTGCTATCCTCTTCGCTTTCTTGGTTAGCTGTAACACCAAATATGCTCCCCTTTACGAGTTAGCAGAATCCGCGACGCAATTAGTGGAATTAACCGGTGGCAATAAAAAAGCACCGTCGCAAAAACGGTGCTATCAAAAACTCTGGCTTCTTGTTTCCCTCCTTTCCAAGCACGGGAGGCATAGATATTTCTGTCTACACCCTCGAGGCTTCTCAGCCTACCGGCTACTTGCCATAGATTGTCTTTAGGCTAAGTAGCTCGGAGAGAATTAATATTTCAGATACTATTAGCTATCTACTGCTTTTAAAATTACTGCACCTGTGTAAGTATGCCAGCAATCTACTGGATAAGTCAGATAATCATGTCTCTTTGGATTGTTGTTTAGCTGGTGCTGCTTCTTCGGGAGCTTCAGTCGTTACCTCTGCTGGCTTCTCCGCTACCACCTCCACCTTTTCTACAGGTTGAGCGCTAATTTTCACTATAACCAACTCTGGGTCGTTGAGAATAGTGACACCTTCACCTAGGGAAATGTCTTTGACTCTCATTGCCTGCCCAGCCTCAGTTAAAGAGGTGATATTTATTTCTACGCTACTGGGAATCCTATCCGGCAGGCATTCTACAGTTAGGCTCTCCAGTTCGTGCTCCACCATATTGGCTTTAGACTTGAGTGCTGGTGATTCTCCTACTAAGAGAACGGGGACTTCCACTTTTATCTTTTCTCCCATCTTGACCTGATAGAAATCCACGTGAAGTAGCTTTCCCCCTCGCCAATCCCTAACATATTCGCGAATCACGACTGTTCGCGGTTTTTTCTCCTCAGGAAGCCTGAGGTTAATGAGTCCTGTGTGCCCGGCTTTAGCCAATACCTGTTCAAGTTCAGCGGTACCACACTGTAGTGCCAGAGACTCGATGCCATGCCCAAAGAGATGAACCGGAGTAATCCCTTGGCGGCGCAAGTGCTTGACCTTCTTGCCCAGTATCTCTCGTTTAGTAACCTTTAACTCTATCTTGTCCATTTTGCCCCAATCATATCAAACAATACTTTTTCAAGCAACGCACGTGCTCATTCTTTCGGCGACAATTCAGGGCACTCTGGTGCAAACATCTAAAAATGTTTTGGCTAAACATTTCAAAGCCTGCTCTAAATCTGGAGGCAGAGGCGAGGTAAATTCTTGGTATTGCTTGGTTGATGGCAGACGGAATCCCAGGCGATAAGCATGAATAAATTGGCGTTTAAGGTAAGCTGATTTCACTCCGTACACAGGGTCGCCAACAACAGGGTAGCCGATGGCTGACAAGTGCACTCTTATTTGATGGGTGCGGCCCGTAAGAGGGGTGACCTCTAATAAAGTGTAGTTATCGAGATATTTCTGGACCCGATATCTGGTACTAGCTTGTTTACCTGCCTCCACTATTGCCATTTTCTGCCTTCGGCGAGGGTCTCGTCCAATAGGCGCTTCGATAACCCCTTGTTCTGGCGAAAGATTTCCTTTAACAAGGACAAGGTATCCTTTGGTGACAGCGCGGCTTTTGAATTGCATTGCTAGGTATTCCCGAGCGACCTCGTCCTTGGCGATAACAATGAGCCCCGAGGTATCTTTATCTAGTCTATGAACTATACCTGGTCGCATTGTCTCGTTGCTGGTAGTTAGGCTCGGGCAATGAGCTAGGATTGCGTTGACCAATGTATGGTTTGGGTGCCCGGGGGCAGGGTGAATTGTCAAGCCAGCAGGCTTATCTATCACCAATATATCTTCATCCTCATAAACAATAGCTAAAGGTATGGGCTCAGCCAAAGGATAGGTAGGTAAACAAGGGAGCTCGACTGTTATCTTATCGTGATGGCTCAGTTTTAGACTAGCTTTTGCCCTTTGCCCGTTGACCAGAATACGACCTTGCATAATTAATTTCTGTAAGTAAGCGCGTGAAAACTGGGGAAGGACTTGGGCCAGATACTTGTCTAGGCGAACATTGGGGGCAGGCGAGTTGAATTGCAGTGTTTCAAATTTTGGATTCTCGGCTCTACTCACGTGCTTTTCTAAATACTCCTGACCTGAAAAACCAATAAAGAAAAACTAGGATACCTATCGTTATCGCTGCATCAGCGACGTTGAAGGCTGGCCAATGGAAGTTGCCCCACAGGCGGAAATCAATGAAGTCAATGACATAACCAAGCCGCAGGCGATCTATTAAATTGCCCGCAGCACCACCCAAAATCAAACCAATAGATAGCATGCTCAATTTAGTAGCCGGTGATAAGTAATGAAGAAGCAGCAGAATGATAAAGAAACTGGCTATGCCAATAATGATGATAAGGAAAGCTTGGTTGGCAAATAAACCAAAAGCAGAGCCCTTATTTTCAACATAGACTAGACTCAAGCGGTCGGTTATACGGAGCGTTTCCCCAAGTTCTATATTAGCTCTGACCCACAGCTTGGTCAGTTGGTCAAGAACAACTACTAGAGTAGCGATGATCAGAAATAAGCTTAATTTCCTTCTATCTGTAGCTTGGGAAACATTGGATTTGTCTTCTGCCACAAAACCCGTTGTTTTACGGATTTCCAACCGATTTGGAGGCCCATTACCTTGCACCTTTTACATCCTTTGCTCGGCTTGCCTTACAACTCAGGCACAAACTTGCTTGAGGAATAGCTTGAAGGCGTGCTTGCTCTATGGGTCGCCCACAGGAATCACATAATCCGTAAGTTCCAGATTCATACTTTTGTAAGGCATGCTCCACTTCATTAAGAGATTCCACCAGCCGTTTTTCCAAAGCCAGTCTTTTCTCCAGTTCAGCAGCTTCGTCAGCCCCTTCCTCTCTTTTACCAAATGGACTGCCTTCTTTGCGCTCTGCCGATGGCTGGCTCTGAGCTCTCAACTGTTCAATCTTGGCTAGGAGTTCTGTTTTCTCTTTCTTTAATCGTTCATAAAGTTCAACAAGTTCTGCCACTTCTTGCCCTCCTTATCCCAACCTTAACAGGAAGCTATCCTACGCCAGAATTCCACACGAACTGTGAGCGACTCGCAGTCTTATTATACTATTTTAGGTTTACTAAAAACCTTCCTTATATAAAGTGTGAAGAGTCTCTAGTGTTTTCGGACAGACCTATGTCTACTTTTTAAGCTCCACCTTTTCTTCTTCAAATTCGGTTGTTATGTCAGATTGTTCTACCTTAAATATTGATGGCATTTTCTTCAAGATAAATACAATTTTGCCTTCGGTATCCTAACACTGGATGCTAACCCAACCTTGCGGGCTTTAGCTAAACCTCGCGGAATTCCCCTTCAACTGTGCCTTCGTCTCCTCCGCCGGGTTTGCCGCCGCCGGGTGGTGGCTCCTGCCCTGGCTTCTCATAAACGGACGCCCCAACCTTCTGCATGGCGTCGGAAAGCTCCTGCATAGCCTTACGAATGGCGGCGATATCCTTACCTTGACAAGCTGCCTTTACACTGGCTATTTTAGCATCTACTTCCTGTTTGAGGTTAGCGGGTATCTTGGCTCCATAATCGCGAAGAGTTTTTTCTGCGGTATAAGCCAAACTATCAGCAGAGTTGCGCAGCTCCGCTTCTTCTTTTCGTTTGGCATCTTCGGCAGCATATTGCTCAGCCTCTCGTCTCATTCTCTCCACTTCTTCTTTGGAGAGCCCACTGGAAACGGTAATGGTAATCTTTTGTTCCTTTCCTGTGCCTTTATCTCGAGCGCTAACGTTAAGGATGCCATTAGCATCTATATCGAAAGTCACCTCAATCTGAGGCACACCTCGTGGCGCCGGCAGGATACCATCGAGTATAAACCGTCCTAGCGTGCGGTTATCGGCAGCCATGGGACGTTCTCCTTGAATAACGTGTATCTCAACACTGGTCTGGTTATCGGTGGCAGTACTGAAGATCTGACTCTTGGAGGTAGGTATGGTGGTGTTACGGGGGATGAGTGGTGTGGCTACACCTCCTAGCGTCTCTATCCCTAATGTCAATGGAGTGACATCGAGAAGCAGAACTTCCGCTACCTCGCCCTTGAGCACACCAGCTTGAATGGCTGCTCCCATAGCCACAACCTCGTCGGGATTGATTCCTTTTGAAGGTTCCTTGCCAAAGAACTGCCTCACTTTCTCCTGAACTAAAGGCATTCTGGTTTGCCCGCCGACAAGCAGAACCTCATCAATTTGGGCTACTGTCAAGCCAGCGTCCTTCAGCGCCTGGCGACAAGGTTCCAGAGTCTGCTCCACCAGGTCCATGACCAATTGTTCTAATTTGGCGCGGGTCAAGGTGATATTAAGATGCTTTGGTCCCGAGGCATCAGCTGTGATAAAGGGAAGGTTTATCTCAGTCTGTTGGACTGTGGAAAGTTCGATCTTGGCTCGTTCGGCTGCCTCTTTAAGCCGCTGCAACGCCATACGATCATTTCTCAAGTCTATCCCTTGGTCTTTCTTGAACTCGTTACATAGCCATTCAATAATGCGCTGGTCAAAGTCATCCCCACCTAAGTGAGTATTACCGCTGGTAGACCGGACCTGGAACGTGCCTTCTCCTATATCCAGGATGGAAATATCGAATGTGCCCCCACCTAAGTCGTATACTGCAATTATTCCTTCTTTCTTCTTATCGGCACCATAAGCTAAGGCGGCTGCGGTGGGTTCGTTGATAATACGAAGGACGTTTAATCCAGCGATCGTACCAGCATCCTTGGTTGCCTGCCGTTGGGCATCGTTGAAATAAGCCGGCACAGTGATCACGGCATCGGTCACTTTGTCGCCTAAATATGCCTCGGCATCGGCTTTTAGTTTTTGCAATATCATTGCCGATATTTCCGGCGGCGAGTATTCTCGTCCTCCCATAATCACCCTGACTTCGTTATTAGGTCCACGAGTTGTCTTGTAAGTTACGCGACGCGCATCTTCCTCCACAGGTAATTCCCTGCCTGCTGGTTCTCCCCATCTCCTTCCCATGAAGCGTTTAATGCTATAAATAGTGTTTTCAGGATTAATAATAGCCTGACGCTTAGCCACCTGTCCTACTAATCGCTCTCCAGTCTTGGTTATTGCCACAACAGAAGGGACCAAATTAGAGCCTTCCGAACTGGGGATAAGCTTAGGCTTTCCCCCCTCCATAACAGCAATCTCACTTAAGGTTGTTCCCAAGTCAATACCTACTGCTTTGGCCATTTTGTTTGTCCTCTAAACTCTCCTGTGGAATCTCATTCTTTTTACCTTGCCCTATTATGACCATGCTGGGGCGCAGTAATTTCCCCTTAAAAGTATAACCTTTACGAATTTCTTCTATAACTACTCCCTCTTCACCATCTCCTTGCCCTACTGCTTCATGAAAGTAAGGATCAAAACATTCCCCTCTGGCTTTAATTTCAGCCACCTCTTGTAATTCCAGAATAGCTTTGAGCTTATTATAGATAAGTTGTATACCTTTAGTCCAATTTTGTTCCCTGAGTTCCGCTGGGACAACGGCCAACGCTCTTTCAAAATCATCCAAAACAGGTAGCAAATCCAGGATGAGCGTCTTATTAGCAAAAGTGATTATCTCCGATTTTTCCTGCTCTGCACGTTTAATGTAGTTTTCAAGATCTGCCTGGCTCCTTTGCCAATTGGTCAAATATTTCTCCGCTCGCTCTTTTTCTTCAACTAGAGCACGTTGTATTCCTTCTGTATCTTCGGTTTGCTCGACTTTTGGTTCGGTTAGTTCATCACCCTCAGCCAACATCGGTCCTCCTTTAGATATATTCAGCCACTGAGTCGCTCAAGAACGCTGAGAGACAATTAAGCGAAGAAATAGCCTTAGCATAGTCCATCCGTTTGGGGCCGATCACTCCTACAATACCGCTGATCTTATTAGGTACACCATATTGACTAGCTACTAAGCTCAAGTCCTGCAATGCCGGCTCGGGATTTTCTTCCCCAATGACTACCTTCATTTTTCCTGTACTGGGTTCTTGACAGAATATATTCCTGAGCCATTCTTTTGCCTCAAGCGCCTCCAGTATTGTTAACGCTTTAGGATTGCTGCTAAACTCGGGTTGACTTAACAACAGACGCAAGCCTTCAAGGTAAGGCTCACCATATTCCAACTTATCTTCGGCAGCTAATATTTCTGCAACACATTCTACTACTTGCCTTTCTTCGGGAGAAAGTCCTTCTTTCTTGGCTGAGATCTCTTTACTGGTCTTTCCGGTGTACACAGAGGTGAGTTTGTTTGCCATCTTCGTTAGCTCATCTTGGCTGAATTTTCTACCAAAGGATAAAACCTGCCGTCTGACCTTGGCTTCGTATAAAACCACGATCAGTAATACTAGGAAATCTTGTAGAGCTACTAAGTCGAGATGCTTTAAGCGGCTGAGAATCGCTTTGGGAGCAGTGATTACTACCAAGTTGCAAACAAGGTGCGCCAGAAGCGCTGCCACTGTCTTCAACCATCGCTCTAGCTCCTCCTTGGTTTCCTGAGAAATCTGGTAAATGAGATACCGCTCAACCGGTGGCAATTCAATTTCTTCCCCTATCAACTCTACATAGTAACGGTAAGCCTTATCAGTGGGTACACTTCCCGCTGAGCGGTGAGGATGCATAATATAACCTTCTTGCTCCAAGTATGCCATGTCATTGCGGATGGTCGCCGTGCTTACCCTCAAGCCGTATCTCTCTACAATGGCACTGGAAGCTACCGGCACCGCTCTGGCAATGTAATCTTCGATTATCACCCGGAGAACGGTTTCTCTTCTTTCTTGTAAAGCTCTCATCGCTATTTAGCAATCTCCTCCTTAGACTGCTAAACAAGATAATTTACCATCATGAACACATCCTGTCAATGATAAGGCGGGAACTTTTCTGATGAGTTTTTGTTATTGACCGAGAACGAAATATCGAGTACCATTATACCACTAATGTGAGAACCTCGAAGGCATCTTCCTTGGTGCAACGTGATACCGAAGTAAATCGAATCTTACGCTTGGAGGCAAAGAGACAAGCAAGTACCATCAATCTCATTGCCTCAGAGAACCATGCCAGCCGGGCGGTGCTTGAAGCCCAGAGCTCTGTGCTCAACGACAAATATGCTGAAGGATATCCCGGTCGTCGTTACTACGGCGGGTGTATCTACATAGATAGAATTGAGAGTTTAACTATCGAAAGGGCTAAGAAGCTCTTTAAAGCTGAGCACGCAAATGTCCAACCTCATAGCGGCAGTCAAGCTAACATGGCTGCTTACTCGATCTTGTTGCGACATGGAGATACCGTTATGGGGATGAGCCTCAGTCACGGCGGGCATCTTACCCATGGTGCCACGGTCAATTTCTCGGGGAAATGGTATAGGTTTGTCCCGTACGGAGTGGATCCCAAAACAGAAATGCTTAACTACGATGAAATTGAGAAGTTGGCTCTGGAACACAAACCTAAGTTGATCATAGCCGGGGCAAGTAGTTACTCTCGAATTATTGATTTTGAAAGGCTTCGCCATATCGCTGATAAAGTAGGAGCTAGGTTATTGGTTGACATGGCTCATATAGCGGGTATAGTGGCTGCTGGACTTCATCCGTCCCCGGTGCCTCATGCCGAGATTGTTACTGCTACGACACAGAAGACCCTGCGGGGACCTCGGGGTGGATTCATTCTATGCCGTCGGGAGCTAGCTTCGGCAATTGATTCGGAGGTTTTCCCTGGGATGCAAGGTGGTCCTTTCATGCACATCATCGCTGCGAAAGCGGTGTGCTTTTTTGAAGCTATGCAACCGGAGTTCGTTGATTACCAGAAGTCAGTGCTGGAAAACGCTCGCGTTTTGGCTAGCGAACTGCAACGGCATGGAATGCGCATTGTTTCCGGAGGCACGGACAATCATATTGTCCTCGTTGACCTCTCCCGTCAAGGGATTACAGGCAGAGATGCTGAAGAGGCTTTGGGAGCGGCTGGTATCTCGGTAAATAGAAATACCATTCCCTTCGACCCGAAACCGCCGCTGATTACTAGCGGCATCCGGCTGGGCACCCCCGCAGTTACTACACGAGGTTTTGGCACGGAGGAAATGAAGCGCGTTGCTTCTTTCATTGCCAAAGTGCTTTCTTCTCTAGGAGATAGCCGTGTCCAGAAGCAAGTCCGTCAGGAAGTGCGGGAGATGTGCCAGAAATTCCCTGTTCCCGGACTGGCATAAGAGTCTACCACCTTCAGTCCGACATACTGCCCTGCAAGTGTGTTGACGTAACCACGATTGGAGAATCATGCCAAAGCTAAACATACTCAAGACTGTGGAAGGAGCATTCAACCTGGTCAGGAGAGACCCTGCCATCATTGTGCTCTTTGTCGTGCCCGCGTTCTTCCCGGTGGAAAGGATACTGGGCAACTTTCTGCTTTACTACCTAGCAGTATCTATTGCCCCTAATTCTTTTGAGTTGCCTTTCGTTCCTCAAATCCCCCCTATACCTTTCGTTGTAGTTTATCTCGGCGTCGGTTTGTTCTTTGGAGCATGGGCATCGGCTTCGGCTATTCTCAAAGTGACTGGGATTGAGAAGCGTGCCAGATTGGGGCTCCAGGAAAGCTTATCTCAAGGATTCAGAAAAATACCGATACTGCTCGTGCCAGCCATTGTGGGTATACTGCTTTATACCTTGATAAACACGAGCCTGCGGACCGTGTTCATCCCCCAATTGCTTACGGGCATATGTCCGCCGGTCGGAGACATGGAACCCTATTACATTCCTGTTCGGATAGTAACAGGCTTGCTGTTTATCATCGGACTTTATGTTGCCACAAGATTACGCCTTGCTGCTCCAGCCTGCATCCTCGAAGATAACTTTGGTCTGAGCTCAAGCTGGAGACTTGTGCGGGGGAACTGGTGGAGGCTATTCGCAATTCTCCTTATCTTTGGAGGAATATCAGGGCTGCTTAGCCAGATACCGGTGGTGGGAATATTCGTCAGCGACCTAATCGTAAGCCCCTTGACCCTCGCAGCCGTATCCCTTGTCTATTTTCAGTTGGCAGAAGCAAACTGGCTCGGAAAATAGTTTGGGAAATCTTCAACTTTCTTTTCGAACCAAAACTCCTTGGCGAACCCCGCGCTGCTAAGAAATAGCCGTGATTTCATGCTATAATCAGCTCAGGGTTGGGAGTCGTTAACGAGCTATGATGGACGAATTAAAAGTCTTCACCGGCACCGCCCACCCGGGTTTAGCTAACGCAGTTTGTGAGTATTTGCATATACCTCTGGGGCAGGCTGAGGTCTTTGAGTTCAGCAACGAGAATATATTTGTGCGCATACTGGAGAACGTTCGGGAACGGGACGTTTTCATCATCCAGCCCATTTGCTCTCCAGTCAACAAAAGCTTGGTCGAGTTGCTTATCATGCTTGATGCCTTCCGACGTGCTTCGGCGGGACGGATTACCGCTGTTGTGCCTTACTATGGTTACGGGCGGACTGATAAGAAAGACCAGCCCCGTGTTCCGATCTCCGCCCGTTTGATTGCAGACCTCCTCACTACGGCAGGAGCCAATAGGTTGCTCACTGTTGACCTCCACGCCCCCCAGATCCAGGGCTTCTTTACCATTCCTGTGGATGAACTCACCGCCCGCCCTCTTCTGGCTCGCTATTTCAAACAGAAGGGTTTGAAAAATCTGGTGGTGGTCGCCACTGATATAGGTATTTCGAAGGTAGCTCGCGATATGGCTGCCAAGCTCGGCGTGCCGCTGGCTATCATGGAGAAGAGGCGACTGGGGAACGTTGATGCCACTGAAACACTGAATGTCATTGGTGAAGTGGAAGGTATGCGGGCGCTCACGGTTGACGATGAAATTGACACTGCCAGCTCTCTGGTTGGGGTTGTGGACGCCCTGCTCAAACGCGGTGCTACTGAAATCTACGCTTGCTGTACTCACCCTGTTTTCTCAGGCCTTGCTATTCAAAGAATAACTGCCTGCCCGGTCAAAGAGGTTGTTGTTACTGATACAATACCCGTTACTAAAAAGAAAAAGCTGGACAAGATCACCGTCCTCTCTGTGGCTCCGCTTATTGGCGAAGCTATCCACCGTATCCACACGGGCTTATCGGTGGGTGCGATGTTTGAGGAACAGTAGGGTGGTTCAGAGATCCCAGACCCTGAGCACGGCAAAGGAACTAAACATCTGAGGTCAAGAAGTCACAATGACTGTTCAAAATGTACTATTCTCAGTTCTTGCTACATGATTCTGAACTTGCAAGAAACTTTTGGAAAGCGTAGAAATAGTGATTAGGACTCAGGATTTGATTGGTTATGCTCAAGTGGTTAAGTAGTCTGATTGATTCCAACGAAAGGGAGCTGAAGCGTCTTCAGCCTCTCGTTGACCGCATAAACTCGCTGGAGCCTGAATTCGAGAAGCTCTGCGACGCTGAACTCCGAGCCAAAACCGATGAGTTTAAGGCACGGATTAAGGATGGCGAGACGCTGGACGAGCTTCTGCCCGAGGCTTACGCCGCTGTCCGAGAAGCTGCCAAGCGCACCATAAGGCAAAGGCATTTCGATGTCCAGCTAATGGGCGGAATTGTCCTGCACCAGGGGAAGATAGCTGAGATGAAGACTGGTGAGGGAAAAACTCTGGTCGCAACTTTACCTCTTTACCTTAACTCCCTCAGCGGTGAAGGCTGCCACTTGGTTACTGTTAACGATTATCTTGCCAAACGTGACTGTCACTGGATGGGTCCTATTTACCACGCCCTGGGTGTAAGCGTAGCCTGCATCAATGCCCAGCAAGCCACTGGACAGCTTCCCCCTTCTTATATCTACGACCCCAGCTATGAGGCAGAAGACAAGAAGTGGAATTTCCTCCGCCCCATCAGCCGTCGCCAGGCTTACGAAGCTGACATCACATACGGCACCAATAATGAGTTCGGCTTCGATTACCTGAGAGATAACATGGTCTGGGATTTGTCACAGTATGTCCAGCGCTCTCTAAACTACGCCATCGTTGACGAGGTGGATAACATCCTTATTGATGAAGCCCGCACGCCACTGATTATCAGCGGTGTGGCTGAGGAAGCTACTCAGAAATACTACCTATTCGCTCGCATTGTCTCTCAGCTTAAGAAAGACGAGGACTACGCTATTGATGAGCGAACGCGCACCGTGCACTTTACCGAGATGGGCATGACCCGGGTGGAAAGGATGCTCAGACGGGAAGGACTGCTCAAAGCGCCTGATCTTTACGACCCTTCTAATTATTTTGTCACTCAGTATCTGGATGGTGCCCTCAAGGCTCACGCCTTGTTTAAGAGGGATCGTGACTACGTGGTTAAGGACGGGCAGGTCATCATCGTGGATGAGTTTACCGGCAGATTGATGTTTGGACGGCGGTATTCGGAAGGGTTGCATCAAGCTATCGAGGCGAAGGAAAAGGTCAAGATTCAAGCCGAATCCGTTACTCTGG
Organism: Chloroflexota bacterium; assembly: GCA_036834125.1. Lineage (GTDB taxonomy): Bacteria > Chloroflexota > Dehalococcoidia > GIF9 > AB-539-J10 > RBG-13-51-36. The sequence continues at coordinate 114,336 of DAITOK010000003.1, forward strand.
CTACCATCACCTTCCAGAACTATTTCCGTATGTACAAGAAGCTGGCGGGCATGACTGGTACTGCTGCCACGGAAGCTGAGGAATTCCACAAGATTTATAACTTGGAAGTAGTGGTCATACCTACCAACAAGCCCTTGATTCGCACTGAATTCCCTGACCAGATCTACAAAGACGAAAAGACCAAATTCGCCGCAGTGGTCAGAGAGGTCAAGCAGCTATATGAGCAAAAAAGGCCAGTGCTTATAGGAACGACTTCCATTGAGAAGTCAGAGTATTTGTCCGAACTGCTCCGGAAGGAGGGCATACCACATCAGGTCTTGAACGCCAAGCACCACGAGAAGGAAGCAGCCATAATCGCTCAGGCTGGGCGACTGGGAGCAGTGACGGTAGCCACAAATATGGCTGGGCGTGGTGTGGATATCATCCTTGGTGGCAATCCTGAGGGACGTGACCCTGGAGAGTGGCAGGAGGAACACAACAAAGTGGTTGAGCTTGGTGGGCTTCACATTATCGGCACGGAACACCACGAAGCCCGACGCATTGATAACCAGCTCCGGGGCAGAGCTGGTAGACAGGGCGACCCTGGCAGCTCTCGGTTCTATGCTTCACTGGAGGATGAGGTCATCCGCCGCTTTGGCGGTGAGCGTGTTAAGGGACTTATGCAATGGGCAGGTATGGACGAAAATAGCCCCATAGAGCATTCCCTGGTTACAAAGGCTTTGACCAATGCTCAGGTTCAGACCGAAGGCTATCACTTCAATATTCGGAAACATCTGGTGGAGTATGACGATGTTATCAACAAACATCGCGAGGTGATTTACGCCGAGAGGCGAAAAATCCTCAGCGGCGCCGACCTCAAAGCTAACATAATGTCTATGATTCGAGACGAAATTGACAAGCTATTCAGCCGAGAAAACGTAGAGTCATTAATCGAGCGTGAGATAAAGAGCCTGGTGTTTGAGCATTTTGAACGCAGTCGGGGTGACGGAAACCTACCAGCTTTGCTCAAGAGTCTGGAGCGTTTCTTGCCCATACCGGACGGACTTCGTGCTGATATTCTGTCGAGCGCCGATCCTGAAAAGCTGGTCAATGACCTAGTACAACATGCGAAAGACCTATTCAGACAGTGGGATCCCGAGGCAGATGATGAGAGTCGGCAACTGATGGAGCGTCTGGTGATGCCGGCACTCATTCAGCATTATCTGACCGACGAGCTTTTCGAGGTTCACGGTCGTAAGATGGTTATCCTAGGCATATTTCCTACTCTGCCGCCAGAGTGCAACCCCCATGTGCTGTCCCGGCAGCCGCTGGAACAGAGCGTTGGCGAGTTAATCAGATATGCCGAAGCTTTGTATGAACGTTTAGAGCAACAGATTGGCGCCGAACAGCTCCGACGCTATGAAAGGCAGATAATGCTTTTGGCTATTGACCGCGGGTGGATGCGCCATCTTACAGCTATGGACGAGTTACGGCAGGGGATCGGTCTGCGGGCGGTTGGGCAGGAACAGCCGCTCATTGTATATAGAAGAGAGGGACATGCCTATTTTGAAGCTCTGCTGGCTGGGATTCAACACGACGTTGTTCGCAGTATTTACCATGTGAGTGTTCCAAAAGAAACCCCGCAGCAGCAGAAGAGAGAAGCGGTGCCGGTAGGCAAGAAGGTCGGGCGCAATGACCCGTGCCCCTGTGGCTCGGGCAAGAAATACAAGCACTGCTGTGGCAAATAATAGTTAAAATAATAGTTAAAATCCCCCTCTTAAGGTAAGAGAGGGTTAGGGGGAGTTATAAAAGAAAAACTATCTTATCGAAGGAGGAGGGTGAAATGCCAATCTATGAATATAAAGCCAAAAACGGTTCTCACTGCAAATTATGTAAGAACAAATTTGAAGTCAGGCAGGGCATAAACGAGGAACCTCTCAAGAGGTGCCCCGAATGCGGCGCTGAGATACAGCGGCTCTTTTCTCGCCCCTTCCTTGTTCGAAAAGAGAGCGCCGCCGAAGAAGAAAGTTTCGATGAATACCGCGAGGACGAAGAGGGTGAAGTAGGGCTGGACGAAGACCTTCACGAAGAAGAAGTTTGGGAGTGAGAGGAGAGACTTGAAATGCCGGTGGAAGAGATAGAGATACTTATATGAAAGCATACAGAGCTTCGTATACTACAGGCGAGGCTGCCTGCTACCTTGGGGTAAGTAAGTCTACCATCTACCGAATGGAGAAACGCGGCTTGCTTTCCCCGGTGAAAACCTCAGCGGGGCAGCGACGATTCACGCAGAAAGACCTTGACAAATTCGTGAAGAAGAGCCACCACTCTAAAATCCCGTCGGTGGCAGAAACTCAAGCTCTTTATGAAGCCATACCCAAGGTGGAGCCCTATTTTCAACAAGGGTCAATATCAATCTATAATGCTGATTTCCTAAAGATAGACTGTATTGAAGAAGGCTCGATAGACTTGGTTGTTACCTCTCCCCCCTACAACGTCGGGATCAAATATGGCACCCATGATGACAAGATGTCCTACGAGGATTACTTACATTTCACAAGAGAGTGGCTCGCTAAATGCTACAGATTAGCAAGAGAAGACGGAAGACTTTGCTTGAATATTCCTCTGGACAAGAACAAATGTGGCCAACAGAGCGTGTGCGCAGACATCACAACACTCGCCAAACAGGTAGGCTGGAGATATCACGCGACCATCATCTGGAACGAACAAAATATTTCCAGACGCACTGCTTGGGGTTCATGGCTTTCTGCTTCAGCCCCCTATGTTATTGCTCCCGTTGAAGTCATCGTGGTTCTTTACAAGAGTCGGTGGAAGAAGCTGGGCAGCAACGGAAAATCCGATATTACTAAGGAAGAGTTCGTAGAATGGACAAACGCAGTCTGGAATTTCATGGGGGAGAGTAGAAAGAGAGTTGGGCACCCTGCGCCATTCCCCGTGGAATTACCAAGACGGTGCATAAAACTTTTTACTTTTGTCGGTGATACCGTCCTCGACCCCTTTGTTGGAAGTGGGTCAACTCTGATCGCTTGTGCTTTGACGAATAGAAAGGGGATCGGGGTTGAAATTGACCCTAAATATTGTGAGATAGCCAAGAATAGGGTAATTAAGGAAGGCAAGGTAAGCCAATTAAGGTTTATGGAGCATTAATTGGGAGCTTACATCTGCACGATTTCAGAGAGCGACTGGGATATCGCTCGTAATAAGGGAGTCTATGGAAATAGGTACTATAAAGAGGGAACCAAAAAGCCCCTATCCGATAATTTACAACTTTCTGTTATGAGAGACCTTATATCGGTCAAAACGGGTGACACAGTTTTCTTCCATATACGTGTAAGAAAAACGCTGCACGGACCTTATGTGACTCGGAGTGAATCCTTCTGGGATCCAACCCCCGTCTGGCAAAACCCTGTTGAGACTTTCCCTTACCGATTCTTGTTTGAACCACACAAGGATCACAAGAATGTTTGCTCGCACGATGCAGTTATAAGGGTGTCATCTCTGTACGAACTTATTGACCAGGGCGAGATAAAATCGCTCGTAACCCTCGAGTTCGAACAGAACATTGAGAGAAGAGCAGTCAGGAGGATATTCGAGGAGGATGCGACAAAAATAACAAGACTCTTCTACAGGGATTTCAACCCAAGCGCTCAAATCAGCTTCAACTTTGACCCATATACACCTTCTTCACTTATTCCACTGAAAGACAGGATCTTTAAGGTGGGGGCGATAGAGAACGCGATAAAAGCAGTTATTTCATACCTACTTGCCCATAAAGAGCGCAGCCTAACTACAAAAATAGGAGACGTTCATGATTTTGTCAATGAATTCTTTGTTGCTCCGACAACAAGGAAAAACATTGATATTCTCTGTAAAGGGCAAGGACTATATGCAGTAATAGAGGTAAAATCAGGGGTATGCGACAAGAGCGTCTTGAGGCAGGCTTTATACTATGCTGATTTGCTTCAACAAAGGCCTTGGTTTAAAGAGAGAGACCGAAAGTGCGTCGTGTTAGTTGCTTCAAATTTTGAAGCGGAAACGCTTCAGCTTGCCCAGACTTTGAACCAACTTGGTAATAGCAAGATCATTCTAATAAAATATAAATCCACTAATAACGGACGGTGGGCTCAATTTGTTTGATTTAATTCTTTCTCTTTTGAGAAATAGATATAAGGGCTTTGACCTCATCACAAGAGAAAAAAGAGGCGATGTCCTAGTAATCGAAAAGAGATTCAATAACAGTGCGGGGTACATCTTCCTCGCCTATAAAGAGACTCTGGACATGTACATCTTTAAAGACTTATATAGATCCTACGTCGAATTTGTAAATAAAGCGTCGCGAGGGATGTTCAAAGAAGTTGAACTAATAGTCGCCTACAAGGATGCTAGTGGTGACGTTGAAACCACCGTGGAAGCCTATAATGATGCTCACTCGGAAAGGAAGCCGATACAATTAATGCGTGTACCTTAATTGATTTCCAAGGTGCACTTTTGACCTGACGTTTCGCGTGACCTTTCTAAAACCAATTTAGGCAGGGGGTTAACGTTATGCCGAAGAAAAGTAGCGGTGAAAATCTCGGTCTTGATGCCTTAGATGATTTTATTCATGAGCCTGCCGCCATTGTCCTTCTTAGTGGGCGAGACACAGGATATATTCTCACTCAAGGTAAATATGCCTATCGGGTTAGAGGAGGAAGCGATGGGTACCTATACTATAAGAAGGGGACTGGCGATAATTGGGTTCTGATAGCGAACTGGTGCTTTTATGGTCTTTATATTGTCGTTCGCTATCGAAAGCCAGTTTGGTTGAGACCGATGTACCAAAGCCTATTCGCCAAAATGAACTTTGCTTCGGTTACCTTCCACGATCATAGTATTGAACTAGTCACTTCAAACGGAGAGATCCTGAAAGGCGGAAAGTTCCGCCTCAGTCCTCCGTTTGCTGTCGACCAGGTGATGAGCGAGAGGTTCGGCTATACTCCAAAGAAGGTAGAGGAACTCGTAGCAAAGTTACACTTGTGAGTGAATCTGCCGGTATGTCCAAGATGATTGGTACGACTGGCTGAGGGATAATTTCGAGTCTTTCTTCGGGGATGGCGAGATCGACTGGGGTCGGAACACGGGGAAGGCTGGAGCCTAAGGGAAGCGCATAGTAAGCCTGAGCAACGAACTTTTCCGTTGCCTGCCTATCTGCCTGCTTCTTCCTGAGATCGGTAAGGCGACAGCGATCGTTTTGGCCCTTCCATGCTGATGCTCACGCCTGCTTTTCGTAGCTTATGCTCTTCGCCCTCAGTGCTCACGGGCATGGTTCCGTCATGGGTTACATTGCCGAAAAGGATAAGGCTAGAATAGTACGAGAGGAAGGGTTATAATCTTGTATGTTAGTGGGACGGCAAAGGACATCATGATTATTGCCTTTGTTGTCCTTTATTGCTTCTTATGAGCAAGATTTTCTGATACCAGTTAAATACGATGGGAGATTGCCTATGGGTACCAAAAGACTAAAACGAAAGAAGCAAGCACCAGTGAGCGATATGCCTACTGGCGTCAATTTGCTACGGAATCCAGCCTTGAACAAAGGGACAGCCTTTACAGAAGAGGAACGAATAGCGTTGGGGTTAGAGGGGCTATTGCCACCGCAGGTCAGCACAATGCAAATACAAGTCATGCGGGTCATGAAAAACTTTCAGAGAAAGCCAAATAATCTCGAAAAATATATCTACCTTATGAGCCTGCTGGACCGCAGTGAGACCCTGTTTTTCCGCGTGCTTATAGACCACATCGAAGAGATGATGCCTATTGTTTATACTCCTACGGTGGGGCAAGCGTGCCAGGAATACGGCGATATCTTAAGGAGACCTCGTGGTATCTTTATTTCAGCCAAGAATAGGGGACGCGTGATAAACGCGCTGAGAAATTGGCCCTGCAAAGATGTCCGCATCATAGTGGTTACCGATGGCGAACGCATTCTGGGTTTGGGAGACTTAGGTGCTAACGGGATGGGCATTCCTGTGGGCAAGCTCTGCGTCTATACTGCGTGCGGTGGGATTCATCCTAGATTTTGTCTTCCCGTGACTATTGACGTAGGGACAAACAACGAAGAGCTGCTGAACAACCCTCTCTATATTGGACTCAAGCAGCGTCGTCTTCGCGGAGAGCCATATGATGAGCTGATTGAGGAATTTATTATGTCGGCGCAAGAGCTCTATCCTGATGTTCTTATCCAGTTCGAGGACTTCGCTACTTCCAACGCGCTGCGCCTGTTGGAAAAGTATCGAAATCGAGTCTGTTGTTTCAACGACGATATCCAGGGCACAGGCGCAGTCGGACTAGCAGGTTTGTATTCAGCTTTGCGCATTACAGGGGGCAGGTTAAGAGACCAAAAAATCTTGTTCTTTGGCGCCGGTGAAGCCGGCATTGGAATTGGAGAAATGGTCACTGCTCAGTTGATGGCTGAAGGGCTGTCTGAAAAAGAAGCAAGAGACCGGTGCTGGTTTGTGGACTCCAAAGGGCTGGTGGTAAAGAGCCGAAGTGACCTTGAGGAATATAAGGTCCCTTACGCGCACGATTATGAGCATCTTAAGGATCTGCACTCTATTGTTGAATTGCTCCGACCCACAGTGCTTATCGGCGTTTCTGGACAACCCCGGACGTTTACCAAGCCAGTGCTCCAAGCAATGGCTGCTTACAATGCTAGACCTATCATATTCGCCATGTCCAATCCAACCTCAAAAGCCGAATGCACCGCAGAAGAAGCTTACGCCTGGACTGAAGGGCGAGCTATCTTCGCCAGCGGCAGCCCGTTCGCACCAGTTACCTTTGAAGGAAGGACATACGTACCAGGGCAGGCTAATAATGCCTATATCTTTCCTGGCGTGGGGCTGGGTGTTATTGCCAGCGGAGCCAGATTTGTCACCGATGAGATGTTCTCGGCGGCTGCCCGAGCACTGGCAAATACCGTCGGTGAAGATGACCTTGCTCAGGGGCGCATTTTCCCACCGCTAAGCAAGATCAGGGAGGTCTCTGCTGCCATTGCTAGTGCTGTGGCGGAAGTGGCTTATGAACAGGGCATTGCCAAAAGACCGAAACCTGATGACCTGCCCAAGTTCATAAAGGCACAGATGTATGAGCCAGAGCACCAAAAGTATGTCTGACGGAGCTCGGTGATAAAAGCTAGATAGCCGTAATGGCGCCGACTCATAAGCATTTGTGGGTATCCGGATTCAACCGTGTGAGGAGCCGCACTCGCCGCCTTCGCCTTTAAGCGTTTCCACAGCGTGAGGCAGTGCGGGCAGTATGACCTCGAGGCACTCCCGTACTGCTTTAGGGCTGCCTGGTAAGTTGATTATCAAGCATTTGCCTCGAGTGCCGACCACGGCTCGACTGAGCATGGCCATGGGGGTTTTCTTCAGGCTTGCTGCCCTCATGGCTTCAGCAAAGCCGGGCACCACTCTATCCACCACAGCCAAGGTTGCCTCGGGGGTCACATCTCTAGGGGTGAGCCCTGTGCCGCCTGTGGTGATGATCACATCTAGCTTGCCACCGTCTGCCCATTTAACCAGTTTTGACATAATAACCTCTTTTTCGTCCGGGATAATGCCGTAGTTGGCGATATGGGCACCGAAGCTGGACATAATTTCCCGAATAACCTCTCCACTCTTATCCTGACGCTCCCCTCTCGAACCCTTGTCGCTGATGGTCAATATCCCTACGGTGAACATTTTCCTTCACCACCGGTGGTCATGACAAAATTCTTTTCTATGAAATCAGCTATTGCTGCAATATCATCCCGTCTGAAGACCGGCTGCTTACAACCAGAGGCTATCAGGGTATCCGGCGAGCTGTCGGTAACGATAGCCGACAGCTGTTCAGGATAGCACAGTAAGTCATCCCCCAGTCCTCTGCTATGCACTTCTATTTTAGGAGCTTTGCCGGCGCGGAACCCTTCGGCAAGGATGAGGTCGAACTCCGAGCCAACGATGGGCACAATTTCCTTGACGTCTAGGTCGCGGTCTAGATTTCTAAAGAGGACGATTCTGTCAGGCGAGCTAAGGCATACTGCATCGCTACCGGCGCGTGCCAGCCTCCAGCTATCTTTTCCAGACTGGTCCATTTCTGCAATGTTGCCCTGACTGTGCTTTACGGTAGCAATTTTGTAGCCTCTTTTCTTGAACTCGGCGATAAGCCGCTCTATGAGCGTTGTTTTCCCCGCTCCCGATTTGCCCACGATGGAAACAACGGGCACAGTCGTGGGTCTATCCTCTTCCTCCGGCCAGTCCAGCATTTGAACCTCGACCATTTGTCCGGCTTTGACCTGCTTAGCGCCTTCGGGGATGACAGCCAAACCATTGGCTTTGACCATAGATGTGAGAATTCCTGAGCCTTGGGGACCCGTGAGGCATGCATGGTATTGACCGCCACGCTTTGTTACCGTAACCCTAGCGAAAAGGCGGCGCCCATCTTGATTCTCGATATCGTCGTCAATGATGGCGCGTATGGTAGGCTTGGTCAGGATCTTCTTTCCCATCATCTTCAATATGGCAGGACGAGCGAACTGTTCGAAGGTGATCATGGCACTGACCGGGTTGCCTGGCAACCCTAAATGCGGCACGGTCTTTTTTGTCCCCTTTCCGATAACTCCGAAGGCGAGCGGTTTGCCCGGCTTCATACAAACTGTCCAGAAGCCAATTTCACCATGCTCTGCCAGAACATCTTTGACTATATCGTAGTCTCCTTTAGAGACACCGCCAGAAGTGATGAACATGTCGGCATCCAGCCCTCTGGCTATTTTCTCCGTTAGAGACTGAGCGGAATCACGCCCTATACCGAGGATTCTGGGAATCCCCCCATAGCGCAGGACTTCGGCAGCGATAGTGTAAGTATTGCTATCATAAATCTTACCGGGGGTGGGCGGCTGGTCAGTGTCCAGAAGCTCATCACCCGTAGCCAGGATAGCTACGACAGGACGACGAATGACCAGTGCAGTAGAGCGTCCCAAAGACGCCAACACGCCTATTTCTTGAGGGCGCAGCGTCCTTCCTTTTGGCAGGACCAGGCTGCCTTTAGCAATATCCTCGCCTTTGCAGCGCACATTCATCCCCTTCCGTGCCCGGCACAGTATTCCGATTTGTGAGAGCTCACGCCGGGCTGACCTGCGGTCAACTTCATCGGTATCTTCAAAGCGAACCACGGCATTGGCTCCGGCGGGCAGTGGCGCTCCAGTCATGATACGAATGGCGGTACCGGGCCTAATCTTTTTTGTGGGCAGGGAACCAGCGGCAACCTCTCCAATAACCTTCAGGTATCTGGGGGATGATTTGGTGGCACCTTGAGTGTCTTCCGCTCGCAGGGCATAACCATCCATAGCTGAATTGTCCAGTGGCGGAATATCAATGGCAGCATAGATATCTTCAGCCAGGACCTGCCCCAAGCATTCCAGAATGGGCTTCCGTTCAGGCTCCAGGATATCAACGTAACTCAGAATCTTTTGCAGGGCTTCTTCAACAGGAATCATGCGATGGGCCTCCAGAGTTGTATTATAGATTATCTTTATCTACATACCAACTTTCCTGTTTTATTGCGGGTAAACGCCCGAGACTTGCTTGATTTGACAATTAACCTCATTAGCTCTAGGATTAGCAAAACAAGGAGGCAAGAATGCGTGAGAAGGTACAAGCAGCTTTAGAAAAGGTAAGACCGGCGTTGTTAGCTGACGGTGGGGATGTAGAGTTAGTGGACGTTAAAGACGGCGTGGTAACGGTGAAGCTAACTGGTGCTTGTGGTGGCTGTCCCATGGCGACCACGACGTTGAAGAACGGAATTGAGCGGGTATTAAAAGAACAAGTACCTGAGGTCAAGCGAGTTGTGGCTGTTCCATTCTAGCAAGTGGGGTGACTAAGTGCCTCGGGAATATTTTATCTGCCAGTCTTGTGGTACTAGAGTGGAGTGTGGCAAAGAGGAGAGGCCTTGTGATGTCCTCACTGGCTGGCTGATGCTTTCGTTATGGAAGGGTCCGGAGAAAGTTGAGCATTATAATTTTTGCTCATTAGTCTGTCTGAAGATCTGGCTTGACACTCAGGTTCCGAAAATTCCTGACGTATTTTTGAAAGCGTTTAAAGAGGGAGAGCAGTAAGAATGCCGTTATACGAGTATTGTTGTACTGAGTGCAAATTCAAATTTGAATTGCTTCGCAATCAAAGCCAAGCAGGCGAAAGTGCCCCCTGCCCGCGCTGTCAGCATGAGGCGAAACGAATATTTTCCTCTTTCGCTTCTTTTTCCAAGACTAGCGAAGGTTCAACTGCACCGATCGGGGGTGGCTCAGCTTGTAGTTCATGCTCTGCCACAAGTTGTGCTACTTGTCATGTGTAGTTCTGGCAACGAATCGTCAAGGCTGGACAATTAAACACTCGGTCCATGGACATAGACTCAAACTCATAATTGTATTGTGGAGATGGCATGGTTGAGATAACAAGAGAAGACTTCTGCGTTGATGAAGTAATCAAGAAGCTGAAGCAACCCAAAGTAGGCGCGGTATTAGTCTATGTAGGCACAGTGCGAGAGTTCTCGGAAGGGATAGGATTAGAATTCTGGGATGATAATGAAGCTGTTCAGAGACTGCAAGAGATAGAAAAAAAGACGCTCGGTAAATTTGACATTGAGGATGTGGTCATAATGCATCGAGTGGGGCTTCTGAACATTACAGAGAGCATTCTAATGATAGCAATCTCTGCTTCTCATAGAGGGCCAACCTTTGATGCCTGTAGGAGCATAATTGATGATATAAAGAATTTACATAAAACATGGGGAAGAGAAGTACGGAAGTAAAGGTTCTGGAGATTTTCAAACATTACGAGCGGGAAAAGATAGATGAACTTGTCCACGAGGAAGAGATTGTAATCAAAGTCAATGGGGAAATTCACAAGTTCTACTGCATTCCTGTGAGTTTGGAAGAGATGATAGCCGGTAATTTGAAATCTAGAGGATTAGACCCTTCTTTGTCCCAAGTCAAGAAACTAAGCGATAGCCAATTTGTGGTTAACATTTCGGAGAAATTAGTTGAGGTTCCTCAGAGATGTGATTCTAAGAAGAAGGTAACAAGGGCAGAGGTTTTTGAATCAGTAAAGAAATTGAACGAAAACAGCTTCTTATATCGAAAGACCGGCTGTACACATGTTGTGGGAATTCTGGGGAATAAGGAGGTTTTTGTCGAAGATGTAAGCAGACATTGTGCGGTGGACAAAGCTATAGGCTTGGCGATTAAAGAAGAGATTAATTTACAAGATAGCTGTCTGGTTAGCTCATGCCGACAAACTGCGTCCACACTCAGGAAGGCAATTTTTTGCCAAATACCGATAGTTATAAGCATTGCTGCCCCTACGGACTTGGCTGTAGAAGAAGCCAATAAATACGGGATAACACTCATAGGTTTTGCCGGTTCAGAAAGGTTTAACGTATATTCCCACGATTGGAGAGTGGAAATCTGAAAATACGGAGTGGAACAAATATCTCATTATGCTTTGGCTGATTGAATTGAAGCACTGGCTAGTTTACAATAACGGTTTATTGGCAGTATTACATGCATGAACTCGGGGTAACCGAAAACATAGTCAATATTGTGTTAGCTAAAGCAAATGAGGCGCAAGCTAACAAAGTCATCCAGATTAACATAGTGATTGGTGAGTTGTCAGGATTTGTCCCTGAGTGTATTCAGTTTTATTTTGATTCTCTGAGCAAGGGAACCATGGCTCAAGGAGCAGTACTTCATTTTGACTCAATCCCAACTCAATTGCGTTGTCGGGATTGTTCTACTATTTTCCATCCCCAGGATACCGTCTGGGCATGTCCGGGATGCCAGGGGCGGAGTGTAGAAATATCTCAAGGGCGAGAGCTTTATATTGAGAGCATAGATATAGAATGAAAAAAATAGAAGTTATTCAGAATGTTCTGGAAGCTAATGAGGTTATAGCTAGCCGAAATCGGCAATTACTGGATAAGCATAAAGTATTTGCTATCAATATTATGTCAGCTCCAGGTGCCGGCAAGACAAGCCTGATTTTGCATACTCTGAGAAAACTGAAGGACAAGTTAAGAATAGCTGTTATTGAGGGCGATGTGGCATCAATAGTAGATGCTGAGAAGGTACAGAGTGAGGCGAAAGCGATAGTCCAGATAAATACTCGTAATATGCCAGAAAGCTGCTCTTTGATGGCAGCCATGATTGAAGCTGCGCTGAAAGGCTTATTTCTGGATACGCTGGACTTGCTACTGATTGAGAATATCGGCAATCTCGTCTGTCCGGCAGAATTTGCTCTGGGAGAACACAAGCGAGTGGTGATTTCCAGCTTACCTGAGGGTGATGATAAACCCGTTAAGTATCCTCTGATATTCATTGATGCTGATGCTGTGATAATAAATAAGATGGACCTTCTTTCTCATGTGGATTTTGACATTGCTGCTTTTCGGCGTTCCGTCACAGGACTAAATCCTAAAGTCGAGTTCTTCCAGCTTTCCTGCAAGACTGGTGAAGGGGTGGAGCAGTGGTGCTCTTGGGTATGGGAACAGGTAAAAACTAATACCAGAGGACGGTAGAAGTTGTCATAGGTCTAAGCAACCTCTCTTATCAAGGACGTTGAAGCCGTGTCAGACAGCTAGATCGCTGTCCCTCTAGAGTTCTAGCCAAACTGAGTCCTAATTTTGTAACTAAGTTGCGGCTGACTTGACACTCCATTGCTGTCAAATTCACTGATCTAGTTCAGATAGATTAGTGACATGGATTGTGAAAGGACGCTATAGTGCTC
>DAITOK010000004.1:0-76125 GCA_036834125.1 Chloroflexota bacterium
AGGAGAAGCTAGCTGAAGTAAACCTTTGCTGGCAGCCTGACCTCATCATTATGGATGGAAGGAAAGCCTTTGTATCTGGAGGACCTGCTAAAGGACGATTGGTTGAGCCAGGGCTGGTGCTCGCCTCAGGTGACCTTGTTGCTATTGATGTCGAGGCGATGAAGGTGCTGTTAAGCTATCAGTCTCCTAATAAGCTTCCTGCTAATCCCTGGGAGTTACCGCAAATTGTCGTTGCATTGAAGCACAAGCTAGGAGCAAGAAAAGGCGAATACATATTGGTTGAGTAAGCTAGTTGGAAACGGTGCTCATAGCCCCCTCAGGAATTCGGGTCTGAGGAGAGCAGGGTCTCTGGCTGCCAGAACCTGATTGAGTTTTTTGAGCACCCTCGCTTTGTCCTGTGGCAATCTTCCTCGGACAGAGAGATAGTTTGAGGCATGCATGGAGCTGAAGAAGCAATTGGTGAAGTTGGAGTTCTCTATGATTGACTTTAGTTCTGTCAGGGACTGGAAAGGGGAAAGGGGGTGAAATTCACCTTGTTCCCATTGTTCGTAGAGTGGAGTACCAGGAACGAGCATCAAAGTCAGTGCTCCGACGTACTCGGGGTCAATCTCTGTGAGCACTCTGGCTGTCTCAATGGCGTGTTTCTGACTTCCCTCGATACCACCGAGACCCAGAATTATCGTTAGAGAGAGGATTATGCCGGCTTCCTTGGCTTTTCTGCCCGCCTCGACTATTTGTTGTGAATTTACTCCCTTCCCCACCTTTTCAAGCAGTTCGTCATCGCCAGTCTCAAGTCCTGTGTAGAAGATGCCCAGCTTGAGTCGCTTGAGTTCCTGGAGTTCTTCCACTGTCCGACGCAAGATATCCTGCGGTGTGGCATATGTGCCGATCCTTTCGATAGAGGGCAGCTTTTCATTCAAATACGTGAGAACTTCTTTCAATTTCGGGAAAGGATAAACAAGGGCATTGCCATCCTGGAGAAATATCCTCTTGCCATCCCAGCCACGAGCCACGGAATAAACTATGTTCGGAATATTCGGGAGCCGGATGCTGCTTCGACAGAACAAGGCTAGCGCATCTAGCTCATTCTTGATATCTTCAACATCTCGTATCTGGAGACTGGAGCCATAGTAGCCACAAAAGATGCAAGTATTGTTGGAACACCCGCTGGTCAGAGGGAGAAAATAGCTTCGCCATTCACTGGGAGGTCGGATTATCTCTGGTCTCTGGAAGCTCATTTCCAATGAAATTTACGGAGTATGAGATTGACTGCTAGCCGTCTTGTGGCTCTATTTTATCACCGCTGACAACACATGCTCAAAGATGACAGAGGCTGCTTTTTGCAGGTTGCAAGGTATGGAAGCGGCTTCTTGGCTAGGCAGTGAAGTTGCATGATGCTGTATAATGTATCTCGTTGATATTGCCAGAAGGAGGATTGGTACTATGAGGTTTGAAAGCAGCGTGGAAATCAACGCCCCTGCCAGCAAGGTCTGGACACTGATAGATAAGCTCGAAGAATGGCCACAGTGGATGCCCTCCATCAAGAAGATTGAGAAGCTTTCTAAGGAACCTTTGGGAGTAGGCTCACGGATCTCCGTCAAAGCTAAAGTCAGTGGACTAACGGTCACACTGCTGATGACCATCACCAAGTTTGTGCCGGAACGGAGTGTGGTGTTGGAAGGAAAGGCGCTGGGCACCAAATTGACACGCTTCTACAATCTTGATCCTGTAAACGGCAGGACGAAAGTGACCATCGGTGGTGATGTCTCGGGGGCTCTAGCCTGGTTAGCTTGTCGTGGCGGTCGGAAGGTCTCGGCTGAGATTGCCCAAACAGTCAAAGAAAAGATTGAGGGCTCGGGCAAATAGTATATTTGCCCGGTAAACCAGGATAGTGTGAACGTTCATTCTTGCTTGACCCGGCTTAAGGCTAGTATGCAAAAAGCAAAGAGTTCTCGTGCTCTGGTTTCCCTCAATTGTGCTGACAAATGCCTCCTGGCTCTGGATAGCATAAATGAGCCCATGCTCATCCACGTAGTCATAACCCTGGAGGGACAGGTAGATCCAGGGAGGTTGAATCAAGCGATTTTCCTGGCGCAGAAGGCTCACCCTGTGACCAGAACAATTCTCCGTACTGGTCTTTTGCGAACATTTCGTGAAGTTCAGGAAGACCTTGGTCAAGGAGTTCTTGCTGTTGCCGACCAGTCTACGCTTGGGGGCACTGATTATGAAAGCTACCTCTCCTCGTGGATGAACAAGCGTTTCGATCTTAGAAAAGATTTCCCAGTCAGGGTTCTGCTCTTAAAGAAAAGCGAACAAGAGTCTTTGCTGGTTTTCACCTTTCATCATTCGGCAGCCGATGGATTGCGTGCTCTCCTGTTCATAAGAGAGGTTATCGAAAGCTATAACAACGGGTCGCCTAAAAACCCGGAAGGCGATGTTAGAGTCAATCGCAGGAGCGATGAGTTGCTGGAATTTGCCCACAGCCAGCGGTCGAAGGTGCCACACTACTATGCGAAAATGCTTTACAGTCTTTTCCATCGCTTTGTTTTAGCTGCGCTTCCCCCGCCAACGCGTGTTTACCACGACAGGTCGGGACATTCCAGGGAACTTGGCTTCTGTTTTCGGACTTTAAGCCCCAGGGAATTCGAGCAAATCCAGTCCAAAGCGTTATCGGTCGGAGTCGAACTGAACCATATTTTCCTCTCAGCCTATTACCGCACCGTGGAGAAGTGGAACAGCCTGCATGGA
The DNA here is from genome assembly GCA_036834125.1 of Chloroflexota bacterium. Lineage (GTDB taxonomy): Bacteria > Chloroflexota > Dehalococcoidia > GIF9 > AB-539-J10 > RBG-13-51-36. Next base: position 2,749 of record DAITOK010000004.1, read on the forward strand.
AAAAAGAGCAATAAAATCCGTATAATGGCTCCCGTAAACATAAGTCCCAAAGGTTTTCGCTATGTGGTTTCCAATCAGGCGTCATGGTTTTCCTTACCTACGGCTCCCAAGGATCGTGCTGAACCTGCCACGCTGCTGAGAAAGGTCAGGTCAGATACTATAAACGCAACTAGAAACAGGATAGCTTTTTCCCTGGTTTATTTCTTCTATTTCTGCTCCCTGTTTCCTCTCTGGGTTATGAAATTGATGTGCCATTTTCTGATGATTACACGCACGTATGTTGATAGTGTTCTCTTCACCAACGTTGGTTTTATCTGGCCAGGATTAGGTTCAGAAGAGCCGGCAGTTCGAAAGATAGGCAATGCCAGAATACTCAATGTGACCGGGTCGGCGCCCACGGTTACCCCTATAGGGCTGGGCATCGCTTCGGGCGCTTATAACAGAAACCTCAATTTCTCCCTCAGTTACCGGACAGCACTCTTCTCCAAAGAAAAAGCCCAGCAGTTCCTGGATTTGTATGTTGATGAAGTCGTAAATTACGAGGTCGGTGCCAAGAGTCCATGACCGTATCGTTGGTAAAGTTTGATGGCTCTCTGGATTCTCTGCGCAAGGCTATTCAGTTATGTGATGGATTCAGCAAGCTCCACACGAGCCATAGCGTCCTCATAAAACCCAACAACTGTTTCCGTCATAAGGCGATGCCCCCCTATGGGATGGTCACCACTTCCTGGATTGTAGAGGGAGTCGTGCAGCTACTATTGGAATACGGGTGCCGCGATATTTCTATTGGCGAAGGGGCTATCATTGGCATATTTGATGAACTTCAACCGTATACTAAGCGTGGTTTCAAAGGCACAAGCATAGAAAGAATCGCCAGAAAGTACGGAGTCAAGCTAGTTGATTTCAATCACCATCCCTTTTACGAGCTCGATCTGGCTGGAACGAAGGTCGAGGTTTCCCAGGCTGCCATAGACACGGATTTCCTCATCAATATTCCTGTGCTTAAGACCCATTTCCAGGCTAAAGTCTCACTGGGATTCAAGAATATGAAGGGTTGCCTCAGCCCCGGCTCTAAGAAACGCTTTCATACCGGCAAACAGCTTGATACGCTCATCTGCCTTTTGAATGAGGCTGTCAAGAGCGACCTTGTGATTATTGACGGTATCTATATGCTAGAGAAAGGACCGGAAACTTTAGTGGGCATAGCTCATCGCAAGGATTTGATTATCGCTGGCACGGACATATTTGAATGCGATGTCGTGGGAGCCGCTATCCTGGGAGTTGACCCGGCTCAGGTTGACTATCTCAGGGAATTTGCTGAGAAGAACAATCGTTCTTTCGATCTTGGCACAATTCGGACAAGGGGAGAGAGCCTGGAATCTGTCAAGGAAAAGCTTGAGTGGCGATTTGAACCAGATAAAGAATTGCTGGGCTTAGCCAATGTAGCCGGAATTTCTGCCCCTCATCCCGGACACAGCCTCTGCTCCGGTTGTGGAGCGACACTGGCACTGGCGCTATCTATATTCGGCAACGATAATAGGGGGGCGGATTTTGGCGGTGCGGCATTTTACTATGGACTGGACTTAAAGCCGGAGGGGGATGTGGCGAAAGTCTTCCTCTACGGTGACTGCGCTATCAGAAGCAACAAGAATTCAGTAAATGCTATCAAAATAGATGGCTGCCCGCCCACGCTAACTAAGGCTCTTCTTGTCCTTATGAAAAGCTTGTTGACCAAGCCTAGAATGCTCAGGATGCTGATTGTGCAGGGTATCAGGTTAGCCGGGATGAGGCTAGGGCTTCAGCAGGAGATTTTCCCTCGCTGGCGACGCTACCGCGGTAAAGAGTTTGATAGAAAGCTCTTCTGAAAGACCTGGCGCGAAATATTAAATGCTCAGCAATATCGCAATAGTGATGTCCAGAATCTGAAACAGTTCGTATTTTCGAATCTAGAGACTTGGGTTTGCCCGTGATTCCGGTGTTGCGATTCAGACCTTGTCGGTAACTATCCATTCAACCTGGTTATCATCTTTGATGACAGAAATGATATGGTTGTTGTACCGCAATTGCTCGACAACAAAAGTCTCTCCCTTGTAGTCTAAGGTGATGAGGTTTTCGTCCGGGACGGAAGTTACCCGGCAGGTTCGTAGCCCACCCACAACGCCAAGACCGATAGCCTTGAGCACTGCTTCCTTGGCAGTCCAGTAGCGGAAGAATGTGTCCCAGGATCTGTCTCTCAGTTTCCACTCCTCGTCACTCACCGCATAGTTGAAAAGCGATTCGGTGCGAGGCACAATCTCCTCAATGTCAATGCCAATTCTAGCGGTGCTCACCACAGCCGCCACATATTTAGGCTTGTGGGAGATAGACCAGTAAATCCCGTGGACAGGAAGCGGTACCCCTTTTTCGTCCTGCATCAATTTCCCCAGCTTCACTGCACTTTTTCCAGCACTTAATTTTAGTGCCTCACGGGCAGCTCGACTTAGATGGTCTACCTTTTCTCGACCGCTCAGGCTTCCCCTCTTAAGATAAGAGGGATCAGGGAAGTCATGATTGCCCTTGGTTGGGAGGTGGACTGGCATCACCACCGGAAATAGAGTCATGGGCTTATCGGACCCCTCAGCGCCTTCTTGATGATATCTTTATCGAAATAGTTGACGGACATCCCGGCATCTACGACGATGCCCTGGGCGTTAATGCCACTGGAACGCTCGCTCAGCAGAAACGCCACGGTGTTGGCTACTTCTCTTGTTGTCAAGCCTTTTTTGCGCAACGTCAACTGCTCGGCGAAGAGGTAGTAGTCCAAGTACCCAGGTATCCCTGCCGAGGCTGAAGTCTTCAAAAGTCCCGCGTTCACGGAATTAAACCGAATCTGAGAAAAAGCGCTGAAGGATTTCGCCAGAAAGCAGATAGTGGAATCCAGGGCAGCTTTTACCGGAGCCATAAAACCATAGGGTTCGGCTGCCATCTTGGTGGTTGAGATGGAGATAGTGACAACAGATGCTTTTTCATCCAATAGGCCTTTAAACGCATTAGCAATGGCGATCAAGGAATAGCAGGAGATATCAATTGACTGCAAGAAGTCTTTCTTTCTTGTCTCGTGAAATGGCTTAAGTCCTTCTTCGTAGTTGGCAAAGGCGATAGAATGGACGATGCCATGAAGCTTGGGATACTTCTTGGCGACATCCTCCGCCAGCTTCTTTATCTCCTCCTCTCGCTCCACATCGCAAACGTAGATATCGGCAGCGGGGAGAATCTTGGCGACGCTCTCCTTCCTTGCCTCCGAGCGAACGCTGTAAATCACATTAGCGTTAGCCTCAGTGAGAACCTCGCCCACAGTGTAAGCCACGCTCTTCTTATTCGCCACCCCGAAAACCAGAAAATTCTTGCCGGCAATATCCAGGAAGTCCATATTTCGCTCCTTTTATCCTCGTGAAGTCAAGGCGCCTCTTTAGCCAGGGTGACGGTGAATTCGACGGTGACCGAGGTCTTGCCGCCAACCGAGGCTTTGCCTTTCATGTAGTAGGCGTTGCTGATTTTTTCCACAAGCTCGGTTTCAATGTCCAAGGTATCGCCGGGCCTGACGATATTTTTGAACTTGGCGTTGTTAATTCGGGTCAGGACGGGAATGCCGCCGCTCAAGCCACCTATCATTTTGGAAAGCAAAATCGCTCCTGTTTGGAAGATGGATTCGCAGATGAGTGCTCCCGGCATGATCGGTTGCCCGGGGTAATGTCCCTGAAAAACCGGGTCATCGGGTTTTACCTCTTTGACCGTTTTGATTTTTGTTCCGCTCATCTCCACGATTCTATCCACGAATAAGAAGGGTGGGCGATGCGGTATTGCGTTGAGTATTTCCTCCATGTCATAGTCCTCCCGCAACCTCAAGATCGGAGCCGGTGATATAAGATGCCTCTTTGGAAGCCAGGAAGAGGACACAGGCAGCTACCTCTTCGGGCTTGCCGAACCTCTTGATGGGAATCCTGGCAAGATAGGCTTCACGCAGTTTATCAGGCAAGTCTCGAATAAGTTCAGTTTCGATAAAACCTGGTGAGACGCAGTTGACGGTGATGCCGCGGGTAGCGACCTCTTTGGATAGCGATTTGGTCAGGGCAAGTAAGCCAGCTTTAGCAGCAGCGTAGTTAGCCTGACCTTCAAAGGCATACCTTTCCATGACCGAGCTGATATTGATAATCCGTCCATATCGTTTGCGCATCATATTCAGGACGGCGAATTTGCACATGTAAAAGATTCCTGTAAGGTTGACATTAAGAACATCGTGCCAATCCGTTTCCTTCATCATAGCCAGGACAGAGTCCTTTCGGATGCCGGCATTGTTGACCAGGACTTCAAAGCTCCCATATTTACTCTCTAAGTATTTAAAGAATCTCTCCACTTCCTCATACCTGGACACATCGAGCTTCTGGATATCGAGATTTTCGGCGAACGGGCTGTTATCCTCTTTGAATCTGGCGGCTGCAGCCTCATTGGTGGAATAAGTGACTATAACTCGGGCGCCAGCCTTGAGGAAAGCCTCGGCGATGGCTCTGCCTATGCCTCTGGTGCCGCCGGTGACGATGACAGTTTGTCCTTTGAAATCGTACATTTCGTAACTCCCCTAACCCCTCTTATCTTAAGGGGGAACTTTAGGCACCTCTTGAGCAGAGGAACTTATCTACATCGTTGGCGACTATTACGCCGTAATTGGCGGCGCCTAGCCAACCGGACATAATGATGCCCACTGAGCCAGTATGGAAAAGCCCGGCTATTTCTTTGGGAAGACCCATACTGGTCTTTAACCCTTCAAATTTGGTGCCGAAAGACGCGCCGTTGAGGTGCAGCGTATACCTGTGAAATGTCTTGGGCGTAGCTGCCTCGACGTAATCCATCTTGCGTCGAATGTCAGGTATATATTTCTCCAGAGCATTCAGCGTCCGCTGAATCAATTCTTTTTTGGAGGCCAGGTATTCTTCTTGGGACAAGTTTGCCCAATCCTCGTAGTTGGCGTTGGATGAAGCAACGATGGAGTACATGTTCGAACTGGGTCGGGTCTCTGGATAGTAGATGGAGAAAGTTCGGCTGGTGGTATTCTTGCTGCGAAGTTCTACAGGGTCAAATTTCTCGGCTTCCGAAGTGAAGAGCAAATCTCCGATATAGTCAATCTTCTCGCCTTTCTTAATGCCAATATAGACCTGACAGCTGCTGTTATTGAGACGCACCTTGCCAGCTTCCTCCAGAAAGCCAGGAGAAAAGTGCTCATCTCCCACGAGCTTATGGACGGTGGATAACAGATTGCCGTTGGAGACAACTGCTTTAGCTTTGATTGATTGCCCATTGGCGATAACGCCGGCAACCTTTTTGTCTTTAACGAGTATCTTCTCAACCAGGCACCTGGTGCAGATATGCACACCATTTCTTGCCAGTTCTTCCTGCATCTTCCCGATAAACTGGTCTGTGCCGCCACGGACAGTGTAAACCCCTTTGCTCATAAAGTTCGAGAATACGATGCCGTAGCTTATAGCAGGGTCTTCCAGAGTCGAACCATTGGCGTAGGTGATGGGTTCCATGAGCAAGCGATGGACGTCATCACGACCGGGGAAGAATTTTTCAAAGAATTCCCTCGTGGTCATAGTCTGGTCGTCGTAAAAATTCATCTTGCGGGCTGCATCAAAAAAGTTTTCAATGTTCTCACGCGGCACCTTGAAGTGCTCCTGCAAGATGCGAGTGAAGTCTTCGCGGTCGTAAGTGGTGGTGAGGGAGAACTGCGGATTATCGAATCTGATGCCTTTGAGCTGAACAATCATATCGGCGATTTCCGGGCTCCAGTATTTGCGGCAGGTCTTGATCATGCCCACAGGGAATCCGTGTAGGGCGACATCGAAGATATGTTGTTTTCTTTTGAACCAGGTCGCTAACCCGCCCAGCTTGGAGTGCTGCTCCAGGAGAAGGACTGAATGTCCGCTCTTAGCCAGCATATTGGCGCAGGACAGACCGGCTAGCCCTGCTCCGATGACGATGACATCGTATTCTGGCTTGATGACCTCAGGCAAGCTGTGGCTCATACATCTTCCTTCACAGTTAGATTTTGTGCCCTAAATTCCCTTCTCGTTGCAACCTCTCTTCCGTGATTCCCCTCACCCCCTCTTATGCCAAGAGAGGGACTTTTAGGAAAATCTTCTGACTACTGGATTTTAGCATTTAGTTTTGATTCAAGTCTTCTGGAGAATGTGGAGGTTAGCCATGGAGATGCCGCTGAGCATAGCTCCCACAATTCCCAGGAAGCCCTGGTCAGTGCCGCAGATGAACAGATTCTCGAGATGAGTCTTGCCTGTTTTGACCTTGTGCGGCGTTCCGTAGACTGCGCCATTGATATGACCGGTGAACCGGTAGATCGTTCTGGGAGTAAAGATGTCAGTAAAAACGATGTGCTTGCGGAAATCAGGGATAAACTTCATCACTTCTTCAAGCGTGGCTTCCAGACAGGCCCCTTTCTGGGCTTTGTAAGCCTGTTCATCTAATTGGTTCCAGAGTTCGTAATTTGCCAGGTTCGTTATCCTGATTATACCTTCGGGAAGGGGCTCATCAAATTGAAAGTTATTGGGGCAGCATACCACGCCACTGGAAACATCCACCAGCTGTTCTGGCTTGCGGTACCTAAATTTGTCCGAGTTATTGTAAAAGGTAATGGTTGCAGTGTAGCCGAGTTCAGCGGGCTCTCTGTTCAAGACCAGAATAAATTCCACGAAGGAAAGTTGGCCAGCATAGTGCTCGAAATGTGCGGGCTCGTGGTTAGCCAACAGATTCATTGTTTCCACGTAGCCGGCAGAGGACAGTATTCTATCTGCAGTCAAGATTTCCCCGTTTTCGAGCACAATTGATTCAACTCTCCCGTGGGCACATTTGAGGCTTCTTACGGCGCAGCGCATCCTTAGTTCACCGCCGCAGTCTTTGTATTTTCTGACCAGAACATCCAGAATCTGCCGCACGCCGGCTCGGGGACGGGCGAAGCCTTCACAGAAAATGCTCTTGAACATGATAACGAACTGTCCGAACTCCATATCGTTCTCTTGGGCATTTCCGTAGAACATGAGCGGACAAAAGAGCATGTCAATAAGGAGCGGGTCGCCAAAGATAGAACTCAGGATTTCACGAGCTGATCTGGGCTTGGCGTAGAGATTGAGTTCGTCGTAATCAAAGATAGTTTTGAGCAGCTTCTGAAAGTTGTCAGCTTCTCTCGGGAAATTGTCTGTCACCTCTCGGACAAAGAAACTGAAATCGTTGTTGAATCTCAGAATCTTGTTGGGAAATCTGATTACGGACATGCGTTGTGGACAGAGGGCAAAATCCTCAGGCTTCAACTTGAGCTGTCGGAGTAGCTTGGGCAAAGGTGCTAGCCTCATATTTTTAGAAACGTAATTGGTTACAGCATGGAGTCCGACGTCGAATTTGCGTCCACTGCGGTTATAGAAGGAGTTAAGTCCTCCCACGCGATAATGCTTTTCCACGATACAGACCCTTTTACCGTAGTAAGCGAGTCTGATGCCGGCGGCAAGGCCAGACATTCCGGCTCCAATGATCACGACGTCGTAATGCATGGCTGGCTCTGTGACAAAACGAAAGCTAACTCAGGTTCCCATATCTCTGGGAAAGCAAAGCGAATACTTAACCTCCTCCGCCAGCGCTACCGTTAAAGGTTTTTCATGCGCGGTTCCAGATAAGCCACGGAACTGTCCAGAGTAGCTAGTTGTACGTAGTCGTCTTCGGGGACCTCGATGCCGTAGCGTTTTCGTAGTTCCATAATGATGTCAAGAAAATCCATGGAGTCCAATTCTATCTGTTCTCGTATCGGGATATTTCCCTTGAGGTTGCTAAGGTCTTCATCCGGTACGATCTGAGCTATGATTTCGAGGATGGTGGCTCGGATTTGCTCTTTAGTCATGTCGCCTCCGTTTATTGAATACTTACTGCTTTACCTCTCAAATCTTTTTACGATAACAACTGAGTTGATGCCCAGCATGCCGAAGGAATTATTCAATATGTAGTCTACCTTGTCAACCTCTTTGGGCTCATTGATTACGAAGGTACCGAGATGACACTGTGGGTCGAGGTTATCCAGGTTGATTGTGGGATGGATTAGGTGGTCTTCAAAGGAAGGTAGATTGCCAGCTAATTCCAAAGCGCCGGCAGCACCCATGGCGTGACCAATGAAACTCTTGGTGTTGTTTATAGAGGCATGGGGATATTCGCCAAACACTTCTCTGATTGCTTGGCACTCCACGGGATCTCCTTCAATGGTGCCTGTGCCGTGAGTGTTGATAATATCAATATCATCAGGCGAGATACCAGCTTTCCTCAGAGCAAGTCTCATGCACTCCACCTGTCTATCCTTGTTGGGAAAAATAAAGTCAGAGGCGTCTGAATTTATGCCATAGCCCACGATCTCGCCGTAAATCTTGGCTTGTCTCTTAAGGGCATCGCTCAATCTTTCTAGGACGAAAATGCATCCGCCCTCGGAAACCACCACACCGTTTCTATCCTTATCGAAGGGACGGCAGGCTTTTGTCGGGTCGGGATGAGAAGCTAAAGCACCTTCGCTTCGGAAGCCGGCAAAGATACCAAAAGAGCCTGTGCACTCCGAGACGCCGCCAGCCAGGGCTAAATCTACCTCGTTCAACAAGAGCATCTGTAAACCTTGAATAATTCCGATATTGCCACCAGCGCAGGCAGCTCCCAGAGTGTAGTGTGGTCCAGTGATTCCCAGATTCAGAGTAACTTCGCCCGCTGGGTTGTTAGCCACAACTCTGGGATTATGGTGGTGCGACCAGAATTTTACGTCGTAGTTGTACTGCTTGATTTCATATATTTCGTTTTCTGTTTCCACAGTACCGTGCTCGGTGATGCCGAGGTAAACACCAATTCGTGACCTGTCGAGGCTGGCAAGCTGCAAGCCGGCATCGTTGATTGCCTCCTGGGCACAGTAGATAGCTATGGAGCCGGCTCGTGTGCCACGGCGCAGATCCTTCTTTTTCTGGTATTTGAGGGGGTCAAACTGACATATGCCAGCTAATACTTCGCCCATATAGCGGACAGTAATTTTTTGTATTCCAGACTTGCCAGTAAGTAAACTCTTTCGGAATTCCGCCAAGTTATTCCCGTTGGGCGCAGTCAGTCCCACGCCGGTTATTACAATCCGTGTTTCGTTAAGTTTGCTTGTTATCATATGGTAGGACTTCCCCTATGCGTGTAGACCTTGAAGTGGCTTGAAGAAATCTAATTACATCACTATCTGCAGATATGCTTTTCTGGATTCACTTCGCTCTGGGTCGCTCCAAATTCTACCATTCCAGACCCAGCATAAGGCAAACTAATCCGCTGCCAATCCCCAGCATGGCAACCTTATCACCATGCTTGAGGCAACCTTGGTCAATTGCAATAGCCGTAGTAATGGGGAGGGAAACGGAGCCAATGTTTCCCAGATATTCTACAGTGGAGAAGTTCTTGGATTCATCAAGTCCGAGGGCTTTGAACAACAGTTTATTATGCACGGAGCTAACTTGGTGAGTGAAAACCTTATCTACATCGGAGTTACTCCACCCGAGCTCTTGTTTTGTAGCTTCCCAGGTGATAGGCGCCAAACTCAGCCCGTTCTTCAGGAGATCTCCGTAGTCTGTGCGCATATCAGGTATTTCCTCTAAATCGAAGAAGGAAACATCGGTTTCTATGCGGCAAAGGTTATTATGCCGCGAGGCAGTGCGTGTTACTCCGCCGAGAATTCTGTGACCGTTTTGTGATAGATGGGCATGAGTCAGTACTGCAGCCACTGCTCCTGATCCTAAAGTTAGGGTGGCAAAGGCGAGTTTGAGCTTGTCTCTTGTGAGGTTTGGGTCCTTCAAAAGTTTATCTATTGTTGCCTCAACAATAGGTTTACTACTCTCACAACCAACTACAATCCCAGCTTTGACCTGTCCCAATTCAATCATATTCGCCAGAGTCACCATGCCGTTAATAAATCCCAAACAAGCATTAGAGATGTCGAAGATAGTAGCTGTGGAGGGAAGTCCCAAGGAATCGTGAACTACAGTGGCTGTCGCTGGCTCAAGGAAATCGCGAGATACCGAAGTGTGCAGGAGGCATCCGATATCCTCTTTCTTGACACCAGATTTACTAATGGCTTTTTCTGCAGCTTTCATACCTGCTTGGCTCGGGGTTACTCCGTCGTCCCAAAACCGCCGTTCGCGAATGCCGGTCATCATTTCCAACCGGCCGAAAGACAGGTTGAGTTTCTCATATACCGGAGCCAGCCTTTGTTCCAGGCTCAAAGAGGTTACAGCATTTTGAGGGAGTTCGTAACCGAACGACTCAACGCAGACTTTCTCGTACCGCATTCAGTAACCTACTTTTCCCTCACAAATACGGCGAGCAACCAGGACGTGACTAGCTATAACAAAGCTGGACGCTCACTTCCGCTTGGTTGAGACTAATCTTGGAATATGGAACTTTGCTTTCAGGTTCTGCCACTTGCTTGCTGACTCTGGCGGAATAGCTTCGTCCGGTATGTACTTTCCCACTCCAGCAAGAGCAGCGCAGACCTTTCTTGAGTTTGCCACCTCGTCAGGGACATATTCATCGGCGGCAGCAATAGCCGCAGAAAGCAACCGGCGAGGCGCGAATCTTTCGACGCACTTAATTGCGAAGGAAACCGCTCTATTTGGAACATGCTTGTCTAGAAAGTTGAGAGCAAAAAGTATCAACCTATCAGGGGCATATTTGTCAACTACTTTCACAAAAAGGACAAATCCCTTTTTGGCAAGAGACTTAATCATAAAATCGAACTTGGATTCTTTCTCCTGAGATGCCATGTCCCCTCACACCAAGATATTATTATATTTACCACTTTTTGCTGGTATTTGTCAATCACGATAGCTTGTTTCTGTTGCCATCGCCATTTTTGTTGCAATGCGGAGGCCGAGATACATGGGTGACAATCATGGTATGTTTAGTGACGAAAACCCATTGTCCAAAAAGATAGATATGAATCCTGGAGAGGAGTAGCCAGCGTTCTAGGCTTTGAAGCCACGAAAGGCTGAGAGTGGAGTGGATGGTGTTCTACTATACCGCAGGAAAAGAGAATGCCACTCTCACTGCCCAGCACTTCGGTATCTCAAGAAAAACATTTTACAAGTGGTTAGGACGCTTCCAGGACTCTAAATACAATGTCCGTAGCCTTCATGACCAGCCTAAAACTCCTCACCATAAGAGAAAGTGGGAAGTTACTCTTATCCAGGAAGATAGGATAAGAAAGTTAAGAACAAAACATCCTTACTACGGGAAAAGGAAGCTAAAAGTCCTTTATGAACAAGAATATGGCGAGGAGATATCTACCTGAAAAATCGAGAGGGTAATTCGCAAGCATAAGCTCTATCCTGACCAGAGGAAGGCAGAGAAAACCAGTAGAAAGAGAGCCAGAGCTCTAAAGAAGCCCAAGAAAAGAGTCACCAGCCTTGGTTATTAAAAGGGAAGCTTGTTTTTTCAGCTCGATACCATCGTTATCTACTGGAAGAACGTCCAAAGATACATTCTGACCGCTGTAGACCATGCTAGCAAACTAGCTTATGCCCGGATGTATAGGAACAAAAGCTCAAGGGCGGCAGCAGACTTCTTATACAGGCTACGCTACGTGGTAAACCAGCCTATTGAAAATCTTCTGACAGATAATGGGAGTGAATTTGCCTGGGGTTTGAGAGAGCTGCTATCGGATTAGGCATGCAGATCTTACTCTCATACAGCGTATTGAAATGGGGCTGGCTAAAATCCGCAGCCCAGCGTTACCCGTGTACTCAGCCGCCACAGAATACCCTTCAACTGTTCAAAATGTAGTATAATACGAGCACGTACCATGCCAAAAAAGATAAAAGCGGGCATAATAAATGTCACCGGCTACATTGGTGTCGAGCTGACTCGCCTGCTTTGTCAGCACCCCCAAGTAAAGCTCGCGGTCGTTACCGGAAGGAGTGCAGCAGGACAAAAATTGGATGACGTGTTCCCGAACTTTGCAGGCACCAACTACACCGTAAAAGCTGAACTGGATAGCGAGGTAGACATCGCTTTCTCAGCTATGCCTCATAAAAGCAGTATAGACATAGTGCCTGCCTTGTTAAAACAGGGCATCAGGGTTGTTGATGCCAGTGCTGATTTCAGGCTGAAGAATGCTGACGAATATCCGAAATGGTATGGGTTTACGCATCCATCGCCCAACCTGTTGAAAGAAGCGGTTTTTGGCTTACCCGAACTGCATCGTGAGCAAATCGCCTCAGCCTCGCTAGTGGCAAACCCCGGCTGCTACAGCACCGGTGCCATCTTAGCCTTAGCACCACTGGTCAAAGAAAGGCTTATCCAACCCGAGATAGTGATAGATAGCAAATCTGGCGTCTCGGGCGCTGGACGAACCCTAAGCTTAACCACCCACTATTCTGAGGTCAACGAGGACGTTTGTGCCTATTCGCTAGAAGGACATCGACATTTGCCTGAAATAGAACAAGAATTAAGAGCACTTAGCTGTTCGTTTTTCCCTTCCATAACCTTCGTACCACATCTAATTCCCATGACTAGAGGCATATTGAGCACCTGTTATGCCAAACTAGCTGGTAGCCGTCGCCTGACAGCCGACAGTCTGAAGCAGTTGTACCGTGAGTTTTACAAACATGCACCTTTCGTCCGGATAACGAGCCAACCTCCGCACACCAAACATACCTGGGGGACCAATTTGTGCCTTATCTACCCCACAATTGATTCTAGAACAGGTAAGATTATAGTGATTAGCTGTCTCGACAACCTCGTCAAAGGAGGTGCTGGGCAAGCGGTGCAAAATATGAATCTTATGTTTGACCTGCCTGAGACCAAGGGATTAGCATCCTTAGCCGTTTACCCGTGAAATGTACCCGCAGTTTTAGTACCTTCTGCCTATCAGCAGTAAGTACCATAGTGCTATTTACAATAGCTAGGAGGAATGATATAGTGAAAATACTTAAGCTTTAATTAAATATGGTTAAATAGTTCCACGCGGGTCTACGTGAGCTATGGGAACTAAGTTAACATCAACGGTAGGCGAGGATAAGAAGAGCCTAACAATGCCCAAGGGCTGGGACGAGGTAGCGCATGCCCTGCTCCACAGCATTGGACTGGGAATATATGTCGTTCAAGAAGGAAAATTCGTGTATGTTAATCCGGCATTTCAAAAACTAACAGGCTACGCCGAAAACGAGCTATTAGACAAATACTCCCTTGACCTTGTTCATTCAGAAGATAGGGAGATGGTGAGGCGAAGAGCCATAGAAAACTTGAAGAGCCAGAAGAGCCGTGTTCCTTACGAATACAGACTTGTGAAAAAGAATGGCGAGGCAATGTGGGTTTTGGAAGAAGTTACGTCAATACATTATGCCGGCAAGCGTGCCACAGCAGGATTTCTTATGGATATTACTGCTCGCAAGCAATTAGAGGAGACTATCAAGGATTCAGAGGAAAGATACCGAACCATACTGAACGAGATGCAAGATGGCTATTTCGAGGTTGACCTCGGTGGACATGTCACGTTTGCTAACAATGCGGTATGCCAGGATCTGGGATACTCAGCAGAAGAGCTGATTGGGATGAGCTACAAGAAGTTTACGTTTGAGGAGGATATAGAACCTGTATTTCGAGCTTTTAATGAGGTGTACCGAACCGGTGTGCCCAGCAAGGGCATCTATTCGAGGAGCCACCGCAAAGACGGAAGCCAGGGGTTTTATGAGACATCAGTTGCTCTGTTGAGAAATAACAAGGGCGAACCTATTGGGTTCCGTTGCGTTGGGCGTGACATCACCAAGCGTAAAGAAGGGGAAGAGAAACTACGCCAAAGTAGGGAAAGGTATAAAGCTCTGTTCGATAGCTCGGTCACAGGTACGGTTGTTGTGGACGCTGAAACCATGAATATAATGGTAGCTAATCAAGCCGCTCTGAAGATGTTCGGATTCAGCTCCGCAGAGGAAGGTATAGGAGCAAACCTTCTGGACTTTGTTCCCTCAGATGAAAGGGAAAGGGTTTTGCAGCTCATTAAGGAGGAACTCTTCGAGAAAGACTCCCGGCAAGCCGTGGATCTCCCGGCGATGACCAAAGATGGTCGGAGAATATGGATAAATGTTACCGGTGCCAGAATCGCTCATGAAGGTAAATTGGCAGCCTTGATTTCTTTCACAGACATCACCGAGCGCAGGAGAGCAGAAGAGGCGCTGAAAGAGTCGGAGGAAAAATACCGAAGCATATTAGACGAAATAGGAGACGCCTATTTTGAAGTGGACCTGAAAGGCAATTTCACCTTCGTCAATGACCAGATGAGCCAACACTTACAGTACTCCAAAGAAGAGCTCCTGGGAATGAATTACAGAACCTTCACTGCCCCGGAAGAAATCCAAGAGATATATAAAGCCTACAATGAAGTATACCGTACAGGTCAGCCCAAAGCGAATATTGGACATAAAATCATTCGAAAAGATGGCTCTAAGGGGTTCAGCGTCGTATCAATCTCTCCGGTGAGGAATGAGAAAGGCGAGGTCGTCAGATTTCGGGGTATCTCTCGTGATATCACTGAGCGCAAACGCTTGGAGGAAGAGCGAGAGGCTTTGCTGCAAAATATAAAGAACATCAACCAAAAGCTGGAAGAAGCCAATAAAGAACTCCAAGATTTTGTCTACATTGCCTCGCATGATCTCCGGGAGCCGCTGCGGAAGATTTCCTCATTTGGCACGTTGCTTGAAGAGTCACTGAGAGGAAAACTGGATGAAGACCAGCGAGAAAACCTGGAGTTCATGATAGACGGCGCTCGCCGTATGCAGAATATGATAGACGCATTGCTTACCTATTCTCGGCTCACTACCAAAGCCAAGCCTTTTGAATGGGTAAATCTGAACGAGGTAGTCGAAGATGTAAAGAAGTTCGAATTGGCAGCTTTACTGGAAGAAACACAAGGTGCCATCCACATTCCCAAGCCACTGCCTTCAGTTCAAGCTGACCCAATTCAGATGCACCAACTTTTCCAGAACTTGATTGGCAATGGGCTAAAGTTCCATAAAGAAGGTGTACTACCCGAGGTGACCATTCGCGCCTATGACCTCGGAAACCATATGATTCGAATAGAAGTGGAAGACAATGGAATAGGAATTGATGAAAAATACCATAGTCAATTGTTTACTATGTTTAGACGACTTCATACGAGAGAGCAGTATGAAGGGACAGGGATTGGTCTAGCTGTCTGTAAGAAAATCGTTGAGCGGCACGGAGGCAGCATCGGAGTAAGATCAAAGCCTGGCGAAGGGTCAACATTCTGGTTTACACTGCCCAAAGAAAGCCGCGTTAAGGAAGGATTAGGAAAATGATCAAGGAATTGTCACCGCTGGTCATATTGCTGGTGGAGGACGACCCAGCAGACCAAAAGTTGATCAAGATCTCCCTTAGAGAACAAAAGCTCGCCAATGATATTTACACTGTACGGAGCGGCGAGGAAGGGTTGGACTTCTTGTACCACCGTGGACGTTACAGCGATGGAACTCCGCGACCCGATCTGATTCTGCTGGATTTAAACATGCCTGGAATAGGAGGAAAGGAATTCCTGAGGCAGCTCAAAAAAGATGAAAACCTGAAACAGATTCCCGTTGTTATCGTAACAACTTCGGAAGCCGAGAAGGATATAATAGATAGCTACAAGCTGCAAGCCAGTGGATATGTGCACAAGCCTGTGACGCTGGAGGGATTTAAGGAAGCCATGAAAAAACTCGAAGAATACTGGTTCGTATTGTGCAAACGAATACCTAAGGAACAACCATGACACAAGAAGTTCAAAAACCACTACTGAAAATGCTCATCTGCGATGATGACCCTGGAGATCGCAAATTAGTCCGGACTTATCTACAGCGGATGACCGACAGGGAAATTGTGTTGCTAGAAGCTGGGCATACAGAGGAAATTCAGAACGCTTTGGACAAAGGTAGAATTGACCTCGTCTTGATGGATAATCAAATGCCAGGCAAATCCGGTATGGAATGGCTTAGCGAAATTACAAAACGACAACTTGCTCCCGTGATTATGTTGACGGGGTCGGGAACCGAAGAGATTGCAGTACAAGCCTTTCAAGAGGGAGCAGTCGGTTATCTGTCAAAGAATAACCTATCCAAAGAAAAACTTAAGAATGCTATTGATGCTGCCTTGGATAAATGGGCACGGCTACAACAAGCCATGGCTGACAAAGAGAGGTTGGAAAGACTGGCAAACTTCGATTCCTTGACCGGGTTGTATAACCGCCGAGCGATTTTCAGCAAGTTGTATGAGTTGATCAATCTCGCCAATCGCTATAAAGAAGACTTTAGTCTGATCATGCTGGACATTGACCATTTTAAGAAGGTCAACGATACCTATGGACATCTCACTGGAGATGAGGTCTTGGAGAAACTTGCTACCTTAATCTGTCGGAACATCCGCGAGACGGATATAGTGGGACGCTATGGAGGAGAGGAGTTTATCATTATTTTGCCCAAGACAAACCTGTCCTCGGCTTGGATTGTAGCTGAGCGAATCCGAAGTATAATCGAGAAGGCAGAGATGAGAGACGCCGCGGACAATATATTCTCCATAACCGTGAGTCAAGGACTAGCTGGATGGGAGAGGGGCGAAGATGCTATGTCTCTTATCGCTCGCGCTGACGAAGCTCTGTACAAGGCTAAGCAGAAAGGACGGAACCGGGTACAAATTCTGCTCGGTCCCAGCCTGAGAGACAAAGTCTAGCTTATTATCGTCCCGACCACCAATAACTATTATTTTTCTTGTTCGATTCCTTCTGGAGTCACTCCCAGTCTGTCGAAGGCATACTTGCCTTCAACGGGGATGCCCGCCAGGCGTTTTGCGATATTCTTAGTTTTTTCCACGTCGTAGCTACCCATAATAGCAATTTGCTCCATTCGAGGAGAGCCGCCACCGTGGACACCAGCATATTGCATCACGCCTGCTATCTCGGAACAAGACAAAGCCTGCACAAAGCGGAAAGCGCGATGTATGTCGTCTATTGATACCTTGGGGTTACGCATCATGTACTTCTTGATAAAGGGACCTATCTCTGGATTTAGCCAGTCTCCCTCACGGGGCAGCGTCGCCGGCATCCCGCCCGCTATATCCGCCAGAATATCATACTCATGATAGATATTTACACCGGCATGCCTTCGGCTCACGTTGCAGTAGAGCACATCCGGAACATATGTCCCAGAAGCTGCCTTCCGAGCATTGACAGCAGCAGCGATGCCTGTCCCATAACATAGCTCTGAAGTGCAAATCAACTCAGCCAGCTTCTCCCTCACATGTGGCTCATTTTCAATTCCGTTGCATTCAGCCATCAAGGCGGTAGCGCCCGCGATCACATCTGTCATCGCCGGTTTGCAACCGGTATAGCTATGGCGATGATACAGGGCAAACATGAGCGCTAACTGCCCTCCGTATTCGTATTCCCCATTCAAGAATACTCTTTCCCAAGGGACAAACACATTGTCAAAAATCACCATAGCATCGGCAGAGCCAAACGGACCGGGTGCGCCCATGCTAGTCGGCGTTTCGTAAAGAGCAGCACTTACAATCAGCTTCACACCTTCTTCATCAGCAGGTATAGCACAGGAAACTGCCCAAGGACCTTCTTCCTTAGTCAGACGCCTTGTAGGCACGACCAATATCCACTCCTCAACGGGTGAGTAAGAGATGTGCACTTTGGCACCCCTGATCACGATACCATCGCTCTTTGTTTCCACAACCCGAACATAAAGGTCAGGATCTAGCTGCTCGTGTGGCCTCCACGGGCGGTTCCCTTTGACATCCGTCTGAGCACAGGCTGCGGTACAATCTTTCTCCTGAAATTCTCTTAACCAGTTCTCAAATCTTTTGTGGTATTCAGTCCCGTAAGCCTTATCAACTTCATAAGTAACAACCGAATTGGCATTTATAGCATCAATGCCCATACAGCGAGCAATGCATCCTCCAACTTGGTGACAGGTTAGCCTGGTCATACGCTGTTTGGCTAGGAGATCGGCAATGCTGCGGTGGACATGACAGAACCGGTTTATCGTCTTGCCGGTCAGATGAGACTTGGCTGTCAATATATCTCTATACTCTTTGAACTCCGGGTCTCTTATGATGTCATAGGTCTTCGCCAGAACGTTCACAGCCCCCTCTAAGCGCGGGTGGTCACGGTCTATTAGCTGCCCATTCATATAGACGTTCCGCTTCATCTTGCTCAATCTCTTTCGATACTCACTCGATGTAATCACTGTAACCCCCTTTAGCTGATTTCATTTACCTTGCTATATGGTAGCGCCGCCATCTACCACGAGAACATGCCCAGTCACATAGCTGGAAGCATCAGAAGCCAGGAAAATGGCAGCCCCCACCATCTCGTCAGGTTCAGCCACACGGTGCAACGGAGTCATTGCTGTAACACCTTTCACGATATCCGGGTTGCCCCAGAGGGCTTCGCTAAATCGAGTTTTGGTCAGCCCCGGCGCTATAGCATTCACTCTAATATTGTACTGCGCCCATTGCTGCGCCATTACTTTCGTCGCCATAATCACTCCAGCTTTGCTGATGGAGTAGACTGGCAGGATATCAGGAGTAATTCCAGCCACCGAAGCGACGTTGATAATGTTGCCTCCCCCTTGCTCTCTCATCACTCTGGCTACAGCCTGACTCAAGAAGAATAACCCTTTTAGATTGAGATTCATAATGGAATCCCAGGCACGCTCTTCTATATCTATAGCCTGATCCATAGTGGGGTTAGTGGCAGCATTGTTCACTAAAATATCAATCCGGCCAAACTCCTCTTTGACCTTGGGCACCAGAGTCTTTATCTCTTCCATCCTGCCTACATGTGCCGCCACAGCCAACGACTTCCGCCCGAGCTTCTTTATCTCCGCAGCCACTTCCTCCAGGTCCGGCAGTTTACGACTGGTTACTGCTACATCGGCGCCAAATCTGGCTAGCCCTATAGCAATAGCCTTGCCAATTCCGCGACTGCCACCAGTCACTAAGGCTACCTTGCCTGATAACGAAAAGATGTCTGGAGAAACACTCATTACATACCTCCTGAACACGATTTATCGGTCGAAGTTGCTGAGACCGACACCAGAGTATATATCAAGATAGTGTCATAGGCAACTTGAGCAGCAAGGTTTATCAGTCGTTTTAAGCCCTCGCCCGGCTATGATATAGGAAGGCACACGAATTAGGCAAAAAGCTATGTGATGCAGCTTGTAAGCATCATACATATGATTCGGCAAGCTGGAAATAACCCCGTGCACTTGCCAAAGCCTTTGCTTTTTCAGTCTGCGATATGAGTGGATCATCAAGTTTGAAGCTTTCCACCTTGCCCCGCACATAAGCGCGGTAGCATTTGTAGAAATCGAGCAACTTCAGAAGTCCCTCATCACCGGTCACCTTTACATAGGTGCTCACAAGGTGGCGCGAAAGAACAGCTTGCCCATGGTGGTCCAAATCCATAGCCAGAAAGGCGAGCTCCGAAGCAACGTCGCAATAACGGAACCTATCATTGAATTCGATGCAATCGTAAATATAAATATCCTTGGCAAAGCAGATATGGGCGGCATGAAGGTCGCCGTGGCAGTCTTTTATTTTTCCCTTTTCCACCCGTTTATCAAATAAACAGGCATTATTCTTGATGAAATCATCGGTGTAGCCTTTGATTCGCTGATAGCTTGCTTTAGGAATGCTAAGACCAATATACTTCTCGGTCTGAGCAAAGTTTTCGTCACAATTGTGGCGTATAACATCTAATTGACCAAAAGAAGATATTCTTTCGTTCGTCTCAGCTCTGTGATGAAAGCTGGCCAGTTTTTCCACCACGCCGGTTACCATTTCTTTCGTGACCTTACCCTGAAGCAAGAGCACATCCATCATGTGCTCTTGAGGCAATTGCTTCATCTTGACAGTATACTCTATGGGTCTGCCTCGCCCTTCGATGCGAATTTTGCCCTTTTCTTCGGCAATTGGCACCACAGCTAAATAAACGTCGGGGCAAAGACGTCTGTTCAACTGCAACTCCTGTTGACAGAAGAAATGGCGTTTCTCCAAAGTAGTGTAATCGAGATAGCCAAGATTGACAGGCTTTTTAATCTTGTACACGTATTCGCCGGTGAGGAAAATAAAAGACATCTGGGTCTGAACTAGTTCTACCTTCTGTGGTTTGTGTAGATAAGACTCAGGCTTGAGGAGAGCTTCAATTGTAGATGGTAACGTTGACACTGGACTACTCACGGAACTAAGCTCTTTCCCAAATAGCTGCCATCCCTTGTCCGCCACCAATGCACATAGTTTCCAAGCCACGTCGTAGATTTCTGTGCACCATGTCATAGATGATGGTAACAGCTATTCTAGCTCCGGTGCAACCGATAGGATGACCCAAAGAAATGCCCCCGCCATGAGGATTGATGTGGTTGAAATCCCACCCAAGCTCTTTCATACAACCCAGTACCTGGGCAGCAAAGGCCTCGTTGAGTTCAATGACATCAAAATCCTCGTTGCTCAGCCCTGTCCTTTTCAGCAGCTTTCTTACCGCGGGCACAGGACCCAGCCCCATATACTTTGGGTCTATCCCGCCTGAAGCCCAAGCCCTCAGGACTGCCGTAGGTTTAAGACCTAATTCTCTGGCTTTCTCGCGAGACATAAGCACTACAGCCGCAGCAGCATCATTAATACCTGACGAGTTGCCAGCTGTGACTGTTCCATCTTTGCGGAAAGCTGGGGCAAGTTTAGCCATTTTCTCCATAGAAGTGTCCATCGGCCGTTCATCAGTATCGAAAATAACAGGCTCGCCCTTCTTTTGTGGAATAGCCACAGGTACTATTTCATCCTTGAACAAACCGTCAGCAATCGCTTTCCGTGCCCGCATATGACTAAGGTAGCCTATCTCATCCTGCTGCTCACGGGTGAAGCCGTATCTCCTAGCAATCTCTTCAGCAGTATTTCCCATGTGATAGCCATAGAATATTTCCCACAGTCCGTCAAATACCATAAGGTCTATAAGCTCCCCTCTGGCACCGACATCCATACGGTAGCCCCAGCGTGCTTTAGGGAGGGCATACGGAGTATTGCTCATGTTTTCCATACCCCCAGCAATCACTACTTCAGCCTCTCCCAACATTATGGCTTCTGCCCCTAGGGTGATAGCCTTTAACCCTGAGGCACATACCTTATTCACGGTGAAGGCTGGGGTTTCTTTGGGAATGCCGGCGTAAATTGATGCCTGACGGGCGACGTTTTGTCCCTGCGCTCCTTGAAGGACATTCCCCATAATTACTTCATCAACCTGCACAGGGCGCAAAGAGGAATCGTAATCATAATATTTCTTTTCCAGCTCTATCATGCCATCACACTTGAGTGCATCAGGAGTGTAACTTAGTGCTTCTTCACTGGATTTTGGTCTCAGGCTGGCTCGTTTAAGTGCCTCCTTGATTACGATAGCGCCTAGTTCAACTACAGGTATATCTTTTAAAGAACCGCCAAACGCACCAATTGCTGTCCTAGCACCACTGACAACGACTACTTCTCTTGCCATGATTTAATCTCCTTCCTGTTGAAACTTCTTTTCGGTAAGGTGCCTAATACCCTTAGCTAAGCAAAACCGCAGTCTAGCGCTTAAACGTCAGACTATAAAGGTTTGAATGCCAGAAAAGTCGTCGAGTTGGCTCCTTCGCCTCTATGCAAAAACGTTACCTGAACCAAAGTGCCGATTTTTATGGTTTCGGGCTTGTTGCCGTCTACACCCTCGATACGAGCCACCACTTTCACTCCTTCCTCTAGCTCTACCACGCCGGAGACGTAAGGAAGTTTCCTATCATAACCTTCTTTTATCATGAACGGAGGACCTATTGCTATGCAGGTAAAAGCCACAAGCTTGCCTTTCCCTTTCATCTCAACCCACTTCATTTTAGTGCCATAACACTTGATGCAAATAGGGCGGGGCGGGACAAAAAGAGACCCACACTTCAGACATTTCGACCCCATCAACTTTTCTTCATTGAGGAACCGCTCATAAGAAATATCATTCAAGAGCCTTTCTTCCATTTGCTTCATCTCCTTTCCAGGATGACAAACGTAGAAGTACCTCCTGTCCCGCCCAAGCTTTGAGCTGCACCAAATCGTAAATCCTTAATAGGAACTTGCCTTTCTCCTGCTTCGCCTCTCAATTGCTTCCAAATCTCCACAAGCTGCCCTGTGCCTGTGGCCCCTACGGGATGACCTTTGCACTTAAGCCCCCCTGAGGTATTGATAGGCTTAGCACCATCCAATCTTGTCAACCCTTCCGCTACTGCTTTGTACCCTTCTCCGGGCTTGAAAAAACCTAAATCTTCAATGTGAATAATCTCAGCTATGGAGAAGCAATCATGAACCTCAGCGATTTGAATGTCTGCAGGCTTGAGCCCCGCTAGCTCATAGGCTTCTTGTGCGGCATATCTCGTAGCTTCGAAATAAGTGAGGTCTTCTTTGGCATGCAAAGCCTTACCACTACCTTGCCCAATACCCACAACATACAATGGGTTATCAGTGAAATCCCTGGCTATTTCCTCGGCCACTAACAACACACAACTTGCCCCGTCACTGATGGGACAACAATCGTAGAGATGCATGGGCCAGGCAACTACGGGATTGGCTTGCGGGTCGCTGAGAAACTCCTTTTCGTCCCTCCACTTGGGTACAGGCTGCCCCATTTTCTTAGCCCTCTCAATTCTCTGGTTCATGATGTCACGAATAGAGACATTGAATTGTGCCTTGGGGTTAAGGCGAGCATTATTGTGGCTTTTTATGGTCACATTCATCAGATGCTCTCGATTAGCTCCGTATTTAGCGAAATAGGCAACAGCTATGGCGCCAAAAACACCGGGAAAGGTAAATCCAGACTTCGCTTCATAAGGGCTGGCAGCCATGGCCAGTCCCTGTGTAACTTCCTCCGTGCTCCGTTTGGACATCTCTTCGACCCCACCAACTAACACTACATCGTAGAACCCTGAGGCTATAGCAAAAACCCCCTCTCTGAATGCCAGCGCGCTGGAAGCACAAGCCCCTTCCGTCCGCGTGGCTGGTTTAGCCGTAAACCCTAGCAAATCTGAGATTATGGGGCCCCAGTGTCCCTGACGAACAAAGAAATCATTCGTGAAATTCCCTAGATAGATAGCATCAATGTCTTTAGGGTCTACTCCTTTATCCACTGTGGAAAGCATCTCTTGGAAAGCTTCAGCAAATAAGTATTTTGAATCCTTGTCTCTAAACACGCCAAACTTTGACATTCCCGCACCCACCATAGCTATTCCTCTCCCTAATTTTCTGCGCCCTCGCATATTACCTCCTAAATAGAAATCCTGGTCGCTCAAAAAATAATCCTGGGGCAGCACTGAGGACAAAAATACATTTCCTTCAAATCAGTATCAGCCAGGCTATTAGAAAAGTGCATGACACACTTATTGTTGGAACAATGCCCCAAGCCAAAAGTGTGCCCCAGTTCATGAATTATCTCTTTGGTGGCTCTCTCTAGAAACAAAGTTTCGTTCGGAGCTAAACCGTAATATTCTTGCTTCAGCCGATACAGAGATATAATGGCTGTGCCTGAGACCGCATCGGCCTCGCCAAATACAAAGTTAAGCTTGGGAACATAAAGATCCACATCGGTTATACCCACAACCCTTTCCCCCTTTTCGGACCTCCCCAGAAAAGCTAGCAATTTCGAGGAAAAGTACTGCTTCCTCTGTGGATCATAAGCCTGAGTTAAATCGGTAAGACCTTTCCCTATCTGCACAATACAATGGAAAACTCCACTAACCCTGTCCCTAAGCTTCTCCATTATCTCATCAGCCACCTCGCCCATTGGCTTAAGTGTGATTTTCACTCGAGCTTGCTTTTGCTCCTAAATGATTCTTTGAGATTTTACCACAGACTGAGCGGGACGCAATGTTTAATAGTATAGTTAACCGCACAACCCCATCCAAATTTCCTAGCCTTGATGGGAGAGGATTAAGCTGAGAGTCCCCTCTTAATATGAGAGATATTAGAGGAGTCAGAAGTAACCTCCGCTCAGATCGTCATGATTTACAAGGGAAATAAGGCGAAGAGAGGCCTTCCTCCGAGGAGTAGCTAACTGAGAATAGCACGAGCTTCTGGGATAAACTATATTATATAGTTATAGTATATTTAATTTTAATTTATAATTGTTCAACATTGAGGCAGGAATTGACTTACCATCAAGCGGAAGAGTATCTCAATAGTTTCGTTAATTACGAACAAATTCCTGGCATATCCTATGCCCAGCCTGGCTATAGCCTAAGGCATGTCGAAGAGTTACTAAATCGCATAGATAACCCTCATTTGGCAGCTAGGACTGTTCATATCGCCGGCACTAAGGGCAAAGGAAGTGTAGCGGCGATGATCGCCCAAGTCCTGACTACTTCAGGATATAGGACCGGGCTGTATACCTCTCCTCACCTTCTCACTCTCAGGGAGCGCATCAAACTGGATGGCAGTTTAATTTCCGAAGCCGATTTTGCTAACACCCTGACTGAGATCGAGCCTTTCATCGAATCTATGAAGCAAGACGCTACCTTCCGACAACTGACCTATTTTGAGGCATTCACTGTGCTGGCATTTGCCTACTTCCGGAAAAAACAAGTGGACTTTCAGGTTCTGGAAGTGGGTCTCGGCGGCAGACTTGACGCTACTAATGTTGTGCCTGATCCTCTAGTGTGTGTTATTACCTCCATTAGCTTTGACCATATGCAGATTCTGGGTAATACTTTGGGCGAAATCGCTCGGGAGAAGGGCGGTATTATCAAGCCTGGTTGTTGGGTAGTGCTTTCTCCTCAGCCGGATGAAGCAGCTTCAGTATTCTACAATATTTGTCAAGAGAAAAAAGCTAAGGTGGTTCAGGTAGGAAAAGATGTCACCTGGCATAAGCTGAGCAGTGACCTCTCTCAACAATCGCTGGTGGTCAATGGCAGAATGGGTAGATACCAGGTTGCTATTCCTCTTTTGGGTGATTTTCAGCTTGAGAACGCGGCCGTTGCTATAGCTGCCTTAGAAGTCCTGGCTTCCCAAGGCTTTGCCGTCTCGGCGGCTGATATTGCCAAGGGACTGGCTCAAGTTAACTGGCCAGGACGATTCCAGATTGTGCGAAGAAATCCTTTGGTAGTAATTGACGGTGCTCACAATGTGGCGTCAATAAGAAGGCTCGTGAGCAATATTCAAGAATACTTCCCCGGTAAAAGGATTCTCCTTGTCTTTGGAACATCCTCCGACAAAGACATACCAGGAATAGTAAGTGAGCTGGCTTACCTCTCCCCTAAGGTTATACTAACACAGGCATCCCATTCCCGCGCTGCCCCTTTGGGAACTTTAGCTGCCGAATTCCACAAACAGGGTATGGAGCCTGAAACTGGCGCCAGTGTCAGCCAAGCTATATCCCGCGCCCTGTCTCTGGCAGACAGTGCCGATGTTATCTGCGTTACCGGCTCGCTCTTTGTCGTGGCAGAGGCATTAGCCTACTTCTCAGAAAGCTGAGCTTCCAGAGGAGAAACGAGGGCTTCCTTGGGCAACATGTTGCGAAGGATTTGCTGAACCGCCATGATGTGGCTACATATTGCCCATTGTGAAAAGAAGTGGCAACTACAATGCCATTTCCCGTCCGCATAGCTCAGCTTATGGTTATCATTCTCCCCACGGAAAGTAGCGGTTAACTCTGAGAAAGTGATACGACCCGGTTCCTGAGCATATCTTTTGGCTTTTTCGATCTTCCCGATCAGGCTTGACCGCATCTTACTTCCTGACTTCATCAGTTTACCACAGAAAACAGAGAGAATCCAGCGTCGGCAGCCAGGTGCAATTATGGTATCATACTACTGGGTTTGGTAAAGATACGATGACCCGGGAGCCACAACTTAAACTTCTCATCAGCCACGATGAAATAGCTAAAGCTGTCAAAAGGCTAGCTCGTGAAATCCAGAAGGATTATCAAACTAAGAAACCTGTGCTGATAGGCATCCTCAAAGGGTCATTTGTGTTCCTCGCTGACCTGATTCGGCAGCTTGATCTACCTCTGGAAGTTGACTTTGTCCAGCTCTCGAGCTATGGCTCTGCCAAAGACAGCTCGGGCAAGGTGCGCGTAATTAAAGCACTTAAGACGCCTATAAGGGGACGAGATGTTTTAGTGGTTGAAGATATCGTAGACACTGGGATTACCACCTCTTTTTTGCTCGATTACCTAAGGAACAAAAGGCCGGCGTCGTTAAAGCTCTGCACACTTGCTGACAAGCCTGCCCGACACAAAGTTCCTGTATCCGTTGACTATCTGGGCTTCACCGTGCCGAATAAATTCATCGTGGGATACGGATTGGACCTCGACCAGAAATTCCGCAACTTGCCCGATATTTACACCATAGAGGATTAATGCAGTTAACGCTAGGACTTCTCGCCATCCTGTTTCCTTTGGCGACAGGAGGCTAGAGAGAAATAGGTCAACCCCATATCAATCCTATCCTTTGAGGAAGAGGAGTTTAATATGAAATTGTCTGAGAGGATTAGAAGATGAATCTAAAAGAGCTTGTTTCGGTAGCGAGAGGAGACACTGAAGCTGATCTACTCTTTAAGAATGCTCAAGTGGTGAATACACTGACAGGCGAAATAGAGCCAGCTAACGTCGCCATCTACAGCGATAGGATCGCCGGCGTCGGGGATTACGAGAAAGCCAAAGAAACTATAGACTTACAAGGACAGTTCTTGGCTCCTGGACTTATCAATGGACATACACATATTGAAAGCTCCATGCTCCATCCAGCTAGATATGCCCAAGCAGTTGTGCCCAGAGGCACTTTGACAGTGGTCACTGATCTCCACGAGATTGCCAACGTCTGTGGACCTAGAGGCATAAAATTCGTCCTCACCTGGGCAAAAAAGCTTCCACTGGACATGTTCTTCATGGCTCCATCTTGTGTACCGGCAAGTCGGTTGGAGACATCAGGCGCTCGCATCACTTCCAGCGAAATAAAGAGGCTCCTGGCTCATCCCAGGGTAATCGGTTTGGGTGAGGTGATGAATTTCCCCGGTGTGGTCACAGGAGATGAAGAGGTCTTGAAGAAGATAGAGGCCTCTCAAGGTAGGGTAATTGACGGACATGCTCCGGGGCTGTCCGGCAAGGAACTGAATGCCTATCTCTCGGCAGGTATTCTTTCTGACCACGAATCCACCACGTTGAATGAAGGAGCCGAAAAGCTGCGTCGGGGTATGTATCTGATGATTCGAGAGGGCTCGTCTGAGAAGAATCTGGATGCTCTTCTGCCTCTGGTTACCGACAAAACTTACAAAAGATGCTTCTTTGTGGCGGACGATCGCAGTTGCTCTGATTTGCTTCGCGAAGGCGATATTGACGCAATAGTCCGCAAGGCTATCGAGAAAGGGCTGGACCCTGTCAGGGCAATTCAGATGGCAACAATCAACCCTGCCGAATATTTTAGGCTCCGCGACCGTGGGGCTATGGCTCCAGGCTATGCTGCCGACCTTATCACCATCACGGACCTAGCCAAATTCGAAATAGATATGGTGTTCCACAAGGGGAGGCTGGTAGCTAGGCAGGGTAAGCCCTTATTCCCCCCACCACCCGTCACTCTAGAACTGAAGGACACAGTGCGGGTTAAATCCATCACGGCAAGGTCACTGAGAATAGCTGCTGCTAACGAGACCTACCCGGTTATCGAAATCGTTCGTGGACAGATAGTGACCAAAAAGACAATGGAAAAGGTAAAAGTTGATTATGATGGCACGGCTATGCCCGATGTGGAAAGGGATATCCTGAAGCTGGTAGTCGTGGAAAGGCACAGGGCTAGCGGCAATATCGGAGTAGGCTTAGTCAAGGGATTTGGCTTGAAAAAGGGAGCATTAGCCTCGTCAGTGGCTCACGACTCTCACAATATAATAGCAGTAGGCGCCGATGACCTCGACATCCTCAAGGCAATTGAAGAAATTAATAGGCTACAAGGCGGGCTGGTTGTTTGCGCCAACCTGGAAATCCTCGCTTCCCTACCCTTGCCCATCGCTGGCTTGCTTTCCCCAGAGCCGCTGGATGTAGTCGTATTCCAGTATGAAACAGTAGAGAAGGCTGCGGCTAGTCTGGGCAACTTGCCCCCGTCTCCATTCGCTATCCTTTCCTTCCTCGCCTTGCCTGTGATTCCCGAACTCAGGCTGACGGACCTAGGCCTGGTGGACGTCAAGAATTCATACTGATTAGGTAAAAAGGACAGGAAAGTTTTACTTCTGCCGTGTGGTCCATAGTGGGGTAGCATCGAAAGCCTCACCTCTGAGTTTGGCTGCTAAGATTTTCTCCAGTTCCTCTATAGGCACCCGGATTTGCGCCAGGCTGTCCCTTTCCCGAATGGTAACCTGCTTATCCTCTAAGGACTCAAAATCTATAGTAACGCAGAAGGGGGTGCCTATTTCGTCCTGTCGGCGATACCTCCGCCCTATGCTTTGAGAATCATCATATTCAGCGACGAAATGCTGGCATAACTTCTTATAAACCTCTTTAGCCAGCGGGGTCAATTTCTCGTTCCGGCTCAAAGGCAAGACAGCTACTTTGATGGGAGCTATCGAGGGATGTAAATGGAGGACTGTCCTCTTTTCCCCTTCGACCTGTTCTTCATCGTAGGCATCAATGAGAAAAGCCAACACAGAGCGGTCAACGCCCGCGGAAGGCTCAATAACATAGGGAACGTATCTTTCGCTAGTCTCGGCATCATAATAACTGAGATCCTTGCCACTACATTTGGCATGCTGCGTGAGGTCGAAATTGCCTCTGTTGGCAATGCCTTCCAGTTCCGACCAACCCATTGGGAACAGATACTCGATGTCGTAACAATCTTTGGCATAGTGGGCAAGCTCTTCCTTGCCATGGCGACGCAGGCGGAGGTTTTCTTTCCTGATGCCCAGCTTGATATACCAGTTGAAACGCTCTTTAACCCAATAATCGAGCCACTGCTCATCAGTGCCAGGTTTAACGAAGTACTCCAGCTCCATATGCTCAAACTCTCTGGTTCTAAAAATAAAATTGCCTGTAGTGATTTCGTTGCGGAAGGACTTGCCTATCTGCGCAATGCCCAAAGGCAATCTTTTCCGGGAAGTGGCGATGACATTCTCGAAGTTAACGAAGATACCCTGTGCCGTTTCGGGGCGTAAATAGACTATGCTCGCCTCCTCCTCTACAGGACCCATAAAGGTCTTAAACATCAAGTTAAACATACGAGGCTCAGTCAGTTCACCGCCGCATTCAAGACAACTCTTGCCATCTACTTGGTCTGCTCGCCACCTCAGATGACATGATTTACATTCCACGAGAGGGTCTACAAAGCTGTCAACATGACCACTAGCTTTCCAAACCCCCGGATGCATCATAATAGATGTCTCAATACCGACCACATCATCCCTTTCATGGACTATCGCCTTCCACCATGCCTCTCGGACATTGCGTTTAAGCTCCACTCCGATAGGACCATAATCCCAGCAGCTTGCCAGACCACCGTATATTTCGCTGCTGGGGAAAATAATACCCCTCCGCTTACACAGGGAAACAATCTTGTCCATGTCAACTTTAGTCGGCATCTTCTCTAGGTCTCCTCCTTCGAAAAATCATGCTATACTCATTTCTTTGCCTTCGTAGTCTTCAAGGCTGCGAAACTCAGATTGTCTTCCTTGAGGCTAACGGTTATTGTATCTCCCTCTTTAAACTCGCCTTGCAATATCTTCGCTGAGAGTGGATTTTCCAGATACCTTTGAATAGCTCGGCGTAGGGGACGAGCACCATATACAGGGTCATAGCCCTTCTGGACCAGCCAAGCTTTGGCTTCCTCATCCACTTCAAGCTTGATTTTACGCTCGGCAAGCCGTTTTTCTACCTCACGGATAAGCAGCTCCACGATGCTCTTCAAATGCTGCTCAGTCAAGGGGTGGAAGATAATGACATCGTCTATTCTGTTGAGTAGCTCAGGACGAAAAGTTCGCTTCAGTGCCGTTTCAATAGCGGTCCGCATTCTCTGTTCGTCGCTTTGTTCCTTTCGCGGAAAGCCTAACCCTCCACGCTGGTACTCTTCAGTGCCCAGGTTGCTGGTCATGATGACCACCGTGTTCTTGAAATCCACAGTGCGACCATGCCCATCAGTGAGCCTGCCATCCTCCAGTAACTGTAACAGTATGTTGAATACGTCCGGGTGGGCTTTTTCTACCTCGTCGAAGAGGATGACCCGATAGGGACGACGACGCACAGCCTCAGTCAATTGCCCTCCTTCCTCATAGCCCACATATCCCGGCGGCGCCCCGATAAGGCGAGACACGGTATGCTTCTCCATATACTCGGACATATCTAACCTGACCATGGCTTCTTCGTCATCGAACAGAAACTCGGCTAAAGCGCGAGCCAGCTCGGTTTTCCCCACGCCGGTAGGACCCAAAAAGATGAAGCTGCCGATGGGACGTTTGGTGTCCTTGAGTCCGGCTCGGCTTCGCCGGATAGCTTCGGAGACAGCAGCCACTGCTTCTTCCTGGTTCACTATCCTTTCGTGTAGCCTCTCCTCCATATGAACCAGCTTCTCACTTTCGGTTTCCATCATTCGGGAAACAGGTATGCCCGTCCACTGAGCTACCAGCTCAGCAATATCTTCCTCGTCCACAACAGTATCAATTTTCTTCTCCTGCTGCCATTTTAGTTTGGCTTGGTTGTACTCCTCTTCCAGTCGCAACCTTTGCGCTCTCAATTCGGCAGCTTTCTGGTAGTCTTGCCGTTCCGCAGCAGCGTCTTCTTCGTCACGCAAGCTTTTTATTTTGCGGTCTAGGGTTTTCACTTCCTCAGGAGCGCTTTCTATATCAATGCGTAACTTGCTGGCAGCTTCATCAATCAAATCAATTGCCTTGTCAGGCAAAAATCTATCGGATATATATCTCTGGCTCAGCTTGGCAGCGGCCACCAGGGCAGAATCATCAATCTTTATCTTGTGGTGCTTCTCATAACGAGGACGAAGTCCGCGCAGCATCTCTATAGTGGCTTCTACACTGGGTTCCTCAATATATACAGGCTGGAAACGTCTTTCCAGCGCCTTATCTTTCTCAACGTGCTTGCGATATTCGTCGAGCGTAGTAGCGCCGATACACTGTATTTCACCACGAGCCAATACTGGCTTTAGCATGTTACTGGCATCAATTGCTCCCTCGGCACCCCCCGCCCCCACTACAGTGTGAAGCTCATCAATAAACAGAATGACCTCACCAGTTGCCTGCCTGACTTCGTCCAGCACTGCCTTCAACCTTTCCTCAAACTCCCCGCGGAATTTGCTACCAGCAACCAACGCTCCCATATCCAGAGCCACCACCTTTTTCCCTTTCAAAGAATCAGGAACATCTTCAGCCACGATTTTCTGAGCCAATCCCTCGGCAATAGCCGTTTTGCCCACACCAGCCTCGCCAATAATGACAGGATTGTTCTTGGTCCGCCGCGACAATATCTGTATCACGCGTCTAATTTCTTTTTCCCGCCCGATAACCGGGTCAAGCTTGCCCTGACGAGCTAGTTCTGTAAGGTCGTGACCATATTTTTCCAAGGAGCGATATTTGCTCTCCGCCTGGCGGTCGGTGACCCGATGACCACCGCGGATTTTTTGCAAAGCCCGGTAAATTTTTTCCTGATTAACGCCTGCTTCGGCTAAGATGGCTGCGGCTTCACCTCTGGTTTCTCCAGCAATAGCAATAAGCAAATGCTCAGTGCTGACAAATTCGTCTTTGAGCCTGTCAGCCTCCCGGTTGGCATTTTCCAGAAGAGCTTGGATACGTGGAGTGGCGTAGATTTGATGTGTTTCGTAAGCGACTCTGGGAAAACTATCCAGTGTGGCTTTCACCCGCTGCTTTATCACCTCGATATCCACACCAAGCAATTGAAGTATATCTCTGGTTATCCCTCCTTCCTGCTCCAGTAAAGCCAACAGGACATGCTCTACATCCCATTGATTATGGTGATAACGGCGAACAAATTCCTGCGAGGCTGCTAAAACCTCTTGTGCTTGCTCAGTAAATCTTTCTGGTCTCAACTTTCTATACCTCCTTCCATTCTGCCTCCTCGATTATATCTCCAATTAACTCTACCATTCCGCCTTCGGCAATTTTCTTGAGTTTCTTCTCCATCTCTTCAAGTTGCTGTTGCATCTCCTGTACCCTTTGCATCAACCTCAACGCCACCTCTACCCCGGCTAAATTAACGCCGCAATCACTCATGAGAGCCTTAATATACCGCAAGCGTTCAATATCCTGCTCTGAATAAAGTCGGATATTGCCACTGGAACGTTCCGGGCGAATTAACCCCAACCGTTCATAATAGCGCAACGTGTGGGCTTGTAAGCCGACCATCCTGGCAGCTACGCTTATGACATATCTTGGTTTAGAGTCCCAGTCCATCATTGTGACACCTTACTCTATGTACGTCGCAAAGACTGCAATCTCTCAAATAGCTTCTTCTCCTCCTCAGTTAAATTGGTGGGCAGCACCACCTTTACCTTTGCGTACATATTACCATAACCTGAATTGTCTAACCTGGGCATACCCTTGCCTGTCAGGCGGAAAACCTTGCCGTTCTGAGTTTCTGGCGGTATTTTAAGAGACAGAGTACCATTTAAAGTGGGTACCTTGACCTCGCCACCTAAAATGGCAGTGGTTAGTGGTACCGGAACCTCGGTATATAGGTCATCTCCTTTGCGCTCAAATAATTGGTGAGGCAGGACTTTTACAACCAGGTAGAGGTCGCTCTTAGTGCCACCAGTACGTCCAGGTCCACCTTCTCTAGCTATACGAATTTTTGACCCATCCTTAACCCCGGCCGGAATTTTGACCTCCAGTCGCTTGGTGATAATTTTCCCACCAGCACCATTGCACATGGTACAAACTCGACTACCCACTTTGCCTGTGCCGCCGCAAGCAGTACAAGGTTCTTCTGTCTGAAGCTGTATGATGCGTGTAGAACCTCGGTAGGTTTCCTCAAGACTCACCTCGATGGGAAATTCTAGGGCCTGACCACGCGGCGGTCCTCTCCTGAAATCCATAACAGAGTCGCCAAACAATCTGTTTAAGATGTCATCAAGACTGCCTAAGTCACTGTACTGGAAGATAGTGTCACCCTGACTGAAATCCCAGCGAACTCCGCTCTGTCCCCCAGCTTTAGCAAATTGCTCTGCATATTCCCACTGCTCGCCAAACTGGTCATATTTCTTCCGCTTCTCAGGGTCGGACAGGACCTCATAAGCCTGGTTTATTTCTTTAAATTTAGCCTCAGCCGATTTATCACCAGGGTTGAGGTCAGGATGGTATTTACGTGCCAGACGGCGGTAGGCTTGCTTGATTTCCTTCTCGGAAGCATCCCTACTTACCCCCAGAATCTCATAGTAGTCTTTGCCGGGCATCCCTTTTTCTCCGCAGATTTTCAAGTGAATTATAGAATTCTTTAAAAATTTTATCAAGTCTTTTTAAAATAAATGCCCAAGAAACTTGACAAAAATGTTTAGCCTTCTTATAATAAGTGCTGAAACTGAGAGTGGGGCTCAATAACGTAACGAAAGGAGGCGAGATAAATGGCTATAGAGAGATGGCAACCTTTCCGTGAACTCGTGAGCCTAAGAGAGGCAATGGACAAGCTGTTCGAGGACAGCTTTGTCCGTCCCTCCCGCTTGTTCGCTACCCTTGGTGAAGAGGTGGTACCAGCCGTAGATGTATACCAGACTCCTGACGAGGTAGTGGTGAAGGCATCTCTGCCGGGGGTGAAAGCTGAAGATGTCAACATTGACATCACTGGCGACACCTTGACCATCAAGGGAGAAACCAAAGCAGAAGAGGAAGTCAAAAGAGAGAACTATATATACCAAGAGAGACGCTATGGTGCTTTCTCCCGCACCGTAGCTCTCCCCACTGGGCTTAAGCTAGACAAGGCTGAAGCCACCATGGCGGATGGCGTTCTCACCCTCACCATACCAAAAGCGGAAGAGGTCAAGCCTAAACAGATTAAAATCAAAACCAGGGAGAAGAAATGACTATTTCCGAGCCCTGCTCTCAGACTTCAATAAGTCAATGAATTGCTTTAAAGTCCGCGCTGTCGCGCCCCAGATGACATGCCCCTCATATTCGTACGCATAGGAGTCTGGCTGAAAATTGGCTTCTTCCATCAAGAATGATAAGGGAACGGCAAAGAGCTCCTTGATTTCTTTGTTATCGAGCTTGAATGGATAAGGATAGGGTATAAAGGCAATAAATGGCGAAATAACGTAATTACTGACAAGGGTTATGTTATCGTCAAATTCTCCCAAAATTTCCACATCCTTAGCTTTCAAACCTATTTCCTCTTCAGTCTCCCTCAAGGCTGTCTGAAGTAAGCTAGAATCAGATGGCTGACGAGTTCCCCCGGGAAAACAGACTTGCCCCTTGTGCAAATCTACTTCCTCGCTCCTTTCAGCGAACAAGATGTGATATTGTCCTCGGTCATAAAAAAGGGGTATTAGTACCGCCGAAGCTTTGAGGTTTTCGCCAGTGATTTTCCTTTTCTTGTGATGACGGAGGATTTTTCGAATCTGCTCTTTTTTCACGGTGTCGTGATTATACCACTTCAGAAAGCACTCCACGGACAAAGGTCGCTAATCAATCTCTATCTCTATTGCAAAAGTTGTCGCTACCACAGGCTAAGGAGTATACTTAAAAGTTATGGCTATAAAACAAGACTATTACGAAGTACTAGGAGTGCCTCGAAATGCCAGTGACGAGGAAATCAAGAAGGCGTTTCGCAGGTTAGCGAAACAGTATCATCCTGACCGCAACAAAGAACTGGGAGCCGAGGAGAAGTTCAAGGAAATAAACGAAGCTTACCAGGTTCTCTCTGACCCTGAGAAAAGGCGTAAGTATGACCGCTACGGTCGGGTAGATGTTGAAGAAAGCTTTTCTGGTTTTGGTGGGCTGGGAGACCTTTTTGAATATTTCTTCGGCGATTTTGGCACTCCTTTTACCAAGACAGCTCAGCGTGTCCCCCAAAAAGGGGAGAGTTTACAAAGTCACCTCACTCTTTCTTTTAAGGAGGCAGTGTTCGGCTGCAATAAGGAGGTTGAAATACACCGCATTGAATTTTGTCCATCCTGCCATGGCATTGGTTGCCAGCCGGGGATGAATCCCGAGACATGCCCGGAGTGTCGTGGCACGGGGCAGGTTAAGCGAATCATGCAAAGTATTTTCGGTCGTTACACCAGCACTACCACTTGCCCTCGTTGTAAAGGTGAAGGCGTGGTAATAACCCGTCCTTGCTCCCAATGCCAAGGAAAGGGGAGAGTAAAGGTCAGACGCAAAATAAAGGTTACTATTCCAGCAGGTGTAGATGATGGCTACCAACTCCGCGTGGATGGAGAAGGATGTGCCGGCTTATACGGAGGACCCCCCGGTGACCTCTATGTCACCTTATCGGTGAAGCCACATCACTTCTTCCACAGGGATGGCAATGATATTCTCTACGAGTTACCGATCAATTTCGCCCAGGCTGCCTTGGGTGATGAGGTGAGAGTGCCGTCTTTAGATGGAAAAGTAGAACTAAAAATACCACCTGGTACCCAAAGTGGAAGAGTCTTTCGCTGTAAAGGCAAAGGAATTCCTTATGTTGACGGCAGGGGCAGAGGTGACCTGCTGGTCAAAGTAAGCGTTATAACCCCTGAACACCTCGATAAAAATCAGCGCCGTCTGTTTGAAGAATTGGCTAACGTGCTACCTCGAACCGAACCGCCTTTGGAAATCTAAGCTACAGGCAGCGAATAGTTAGCTGCTAGCCTCTTGAACTTAAATAGTGCTCGGGTTACAGGCAAATCCTCAAAAAGAATGCTATAGATAAGATTGATAATGGGTAATTTAAGTTTTTGTTTTTTGGCTAAAAGACGAGCTGCAGCAGTGGTGGCAATCCCTTCGGCGACATGCGGCATAGAAGCCAATATTTTCGATAGAGGCCGGCCCTTAGCCAGCTCATAGCCAACATAGTGATTACGGCTCAGGGTACTGGAGCAAGTAGTTATCAGGTCACCCAAACCAGCTAGACCATAGAAAGTGCCCGCCTTTGCTCCCAAGGCAACTCCTAAGGAAACAACCTCAGCCCATCCCCAAGCGATAAAGGCACCCTTAGCATTGTCACCCAAACCTAACCCATCTATCATCCCCGCACCCAAAGCGATAATGTTTTTCAAAGCTCCGCTTAATTCAACTCCGATAATGTCGTCATCAAGGAAGGTCATGAACTGGGGAGATTCCATTAATTTTCTCGCCTCTTCCGCCACAGCCATATTCTGAGCAGCAATAACTGAGGCAGCAGGAAGACCTTGGGCAATTTCTGCAGCCAGGTTAGGACCAGACAGAACACAGATTTGTCTCCTTAAAGATGGTTTGACTTCCTCTGCCAGCACCTGTGACATCCTTTTACCGCTGCTTTGTTCCAAGCCTTTGGCAGCGCTCATTAACAACATAGAATCGGTAAGGTAATCCCTGGCTTGACTGATATTCTCTCGCAACTTTTGAGAGGGGACTGCCCAGATCGCCAAGTCAGCCCCGTTTAAAGCTTCTCTGATGTCACTAGTTGAGAAATAGCTACGCTGTCCCAGATTTAATTCTTCAGCCTCGTCTTTACTTCGTGTCCATAGGCTTACTGTTATTCCTTTATCACCTAGCAAAGCACCTAAGGTGTTGCCCCAGGAGGTATTGCCTATGATGGTAACTTTGGGCATAGACCTTACGCTTTTCACCACAATCGGCGCTCCGTGCCTTGTCTTAAGCGTTTGATATTGTCCCGATGCTGATAGACAATCAAGGCGACAACCACTAAGCCATAAATCAGATAAATAGGCGGAAGCAAATTGTGGACAATAGTTAGAGGTAGCATCAAACACCAAGCTGCAAAGGAGCCAAGAATAGAACCAAGGGACATGTACCGACTACGTAAGGCTGCTATAGCCACAATCTCAGCTCCGAATATGCCAGCCGGAGGAAAAATTGCGAATATCGTGCCAAAATAGGCGGTTACCCCTCTGCCCCCTCTAAACTTAGCGAATATTGGCCAATTATGCCCAACCACTGCAGCAAAGCCGGCAGCCACCTGGGCTATATGTTGCCAGTAAATAGACAAACTACCAATAGCTAAAACTCCATTGCCAACATCTACGATTACCGTCGCCAGCAAGACCGCCACTGCACCTTTTGCTACATCAAGCACCAAGGTCAAAAGACCTAACTTTGTTCCCACCGTTCTCATAACGTTAGTAGCGCCAGTCCGTCCACTTCCATATTGTCTGACATCAATGCCTTTCTTTAGCTTGCCTATGATTAAGCCAAACGGGATGGAACCCAGTAGATAAGCAATAGCTACTACAGCAATAAGCTCAGCTATTATCATGCTTTAGCCCCATTTTCCTGTCGCTTTTGTGGGCGGCTTTAGTGAAGATTAGCTTCAAAGGAACACCACGAAAACCGAAGTTTTGACGGAGTTTATTTTCCAAGTAGCGTTGATAAGAACTACGGACTAGCTCAGGGTCATTGACTTCAAGAACAAAGGTGGCTGGCTGAGATTCGTGCTGATAAGCTCGCTTTATGCGTAGCCGTCTGTAACCCACAAGGGGCGGAGGATAACTACTTAGGGCTTCTTTGACCGACCCATCAACTTCTGATTGTGGCACTTGTTTTTGTCTTTCCTGCCAAACTTCCCAGGCACGGGGCAGGATCTTATCTACTCCTTGTCCAAGCTTGGCGGAAATATACATAGTTGGTATGTAAGGCACAAATCTCAGTCTTTGCTCCACGCTTTGTCTAAATTCCTGCCTTTGCCCCTGGGGAATGAGATCCCATTTGTTAACCAGTAGCATTATACCTTTTCCTACCTCAATAATGTAGCCCGCTATATGCAAGTCCTGAGCTGTGATGAATTCACTAGCATCTATTAGCAACAGGGCAACATCGCAGCGGTTGATAGCTTGGATAGCTCGAATCAAACTGTAGTAATCTACTCCAGCGGCAACTCGTCCGCGTCGCCTAATCCCAGCAGTATCAATAAGCAGAATTTCTTTATCATCCCACCACATTACGGCGTCGAGCGAATCCCGAGTTGTGCCTGGCGACTCGTCTACAATAGCTCTTTCATGCCCCAGCAAAGCATTCAGCAAGGTTGATTTGCCAACGTTGGGTCGTCCGACGATGGCTATTTTAGCTTGCGTTGTCTGGACAACAACCGCAGGTTGAGGAGGTAGAAAAGACAATATGACATCCTTCAACTCAGCTATACCTCGATTGTGATAAGCACTAATAGGTATTGGCTCACCGATGACCAAACGATAGAAGTCAGCCACATCATTTGTTTGCTCAGAAGAGTCCACTTTATTCACTGCCAGTACGACAAGTTTGTTACTAGTTCGTAGCACGTGGGCAATCGCTTCATCAGCAGCAAGTACTCCATCTTTAGCATCCACCACAAAAACGACGACATCAGCCTGGGCAATAGCTGCTTCAACTTGCTGTTTAACCTTTTGCTCCAAAGACGATTCTGGCTTAGCTTGCCAACCGCCTGTGTCCACTATGGTTAGCTCGCGCCCTTGCCAGGACACAGAAGCAAAGACGCGGTCTCTGGTGGTACCTGGCAGATCAGCAACCACAGCTATTCGCCGTTCTGCCAAGCGATTAAGCAATGTTGACTTGCCTACGTTGGTTCTGCCAACAATCGCCACAATCGGTCTGCTCATCTGCGTGATACCTCGGAGGCGGATAGCAGGTTCACCAGGAGCGCCTTTTGCAGATGAAGTCTGTTTTCTGCCTGGTCAAACACTATTGACCGCGGGTCATCTAAAAGGCCCGGGGAAATTTCCTCGCCATGATGAGCAGGCAGGGGATGCATAAACAAAGCGTCCTTTCTAGCCAGGCTTAGTAATTTCTCGTTCACTTGGTATCCCGAAAAGGCGCCTCGGCGTTTCTCAGACTCAGCTTCCTGCCCCATGCTCACCCAGACATCAGTATAAACTACCTCAGCCTCTTTAGCTGCTTCGTAAGGGTCGTGGGTCAACAGAATCTGACTACCACTAGCGGTCGCGAATTTCCTCGCCGGACTTAGTATCTGCTCCTTAATCTCATAGCCAGGAGGAGAAGCAAAGCGGAAATTGATGCCCACCAAGCAGGCGCAGAGAAATAAGCTATTGGCAACATTGTTGCTATCACCAATAAATGCCAGCGTCAAGCCGGAAAGCTTCCCCTTCTTTTCGTAGATGGTAAGAAGATCAGAAAGAGCCTGGCAGGGATGTTCTAGGTCAGAAAGGGCATTAATCACGGGCACAGAGGCATGTTGGGCGAGAATCTCCAGAGTACCCTGCGAAAATGTACGAGCCGCAATACCGTCAACATAGCGGCTAAGAACCCGAGCCACGTCAGACACTGCCTCGCGCTTACCCAAACCCACTTCCTCTGGAGATAGATATATGCAATGCCCCCCTAGTTGATATATAGCCAAATCGAAGCTGACTCTGGTTCGCAAGGAAGGCTTCTCGAAGAGAAGAGCTAAGGTTTTGCCCGCCAGTATGGATGATGTCCCCCCTCGCTTCGTGCGCTGAGCTTGTTTTATGAGGTCTTCAACCTCCTTGCGAGTCAGGTCCGATATTGAAAGTAAGTCCTTTTTCATAATTCACTTGCCTTGATACTACTTTAGGCTATCTCGTTTGTCAATCGGCATAACACTAGTTTTTGTACTAAATCTCGAAGTTCATTACCAAATGGCAAATAGTTTGAACTGTATTATAATAGGCGAGGCGACCAACGAGCTATCATGGAATTGAACTTGCGGCAGGGTGAGAATATGGAAACCAATGTGAGATGTTACTCCGGCTACATCTATGCTCAAGAACCACGGGTGTTCACTTGGCAAGGAAAGGAAATAAAAATAAAGTCACTGAAACAGGTTCAGCAAGAGCCAGGCAAAAGGTTGTTCAAAGTTATCGCTGAGGATGGTAAACTATTTGAATTATGTTACAATGAAGCAGCTGACCGGTGGTCGGTTGTTGAATTACTAAGGAGTGAAAAGCATGAAAGAGATCTTTGAGATTCTGGAGCAGAATGGTCGGGCAACTCCCGAACGGATTGCCACTATGGTAGACAAACCTGTTCGTGAGGTCGAGAAAATAATTAAGCAAGCTGAGAAAGACGGAACAATCCTGAAATATAAAGCCGTAATAGACTGGTCTAAACTAGGCGAAGAAGATGTCTGGGCTTTAATTGAAGTCAGAGTAGCACCGCAACGTGGTGTGGGTTTCGATGCCATTGCTGAGCGCATCTATCAATTTCCGGAAGTATATTCTGCTTATCTCGTGTCCGGCACGTACGACTTGGCTATACTAGTAAGAGGTAAGAATATGCAGGAAATATCCACGTTCGTCGCCGAGAAACTGTCTCCCTTGGAGCAAGTGCAAAGTACAGTCACCCATTTTCTAATGAAACGCTATAAGGAGAACGGGGAAATCCTCAAAGTTGTCAAGGAAACAAATAGACGCCTACCCATAACGCCGTGACATGCCGCGCACAAAGCTGACATTAAGCAAAACTCGAGATAACTTGATTTCACAGAAGGTGGCTACGCTGCCACCTTCGGGGATCAGGAAGTTTTTCGACCTACTTTCTTCTGTGAAAGACGTCATCTCGCTTAGTATTGGCGAGCCTGATTTCGTCACCCCCTGGCATATCAGGGAATCTGGCATATATTCTCTGGAAAAGGGCTACACCATGTACACTTCGAACTCTGGCATGCCTGAACTACGCCAAGAATTAGCCTACTACTTGGAGAATCATTACGGGATAAGCTACAACCCCGAGTATGAAATTCTCATTACGACAGGAAGCAGTGAAGCATTAGATCTTGCTCTGAGAGCAATTATCAATCCCGGGGACGAGGTCATAATTCCCAACCCTTGCTATGTGGCTTATCCTGCCGATGTTATTCTGGCTGGAGGCGTTCCCATCCTGATTCCCACGAATGAAGGAAACAACTTCGTCGTCAAGGCAAACGATATTGAACCTCGAATCACAAAGCATACAAAGGCTATTTTGGTAGGTTACCCGGCAAACCCTACAGGCGCGGTCATATCCAAGAAAGAGGCAGAGGCAATTGCCGAGGTAGCTAAAAAATATGATTTACTGGTAATATCTGATGAGATATATGCTCGTCTGGTCTACGGAGTAGAACATGTTTGTTTCCCTAGCCTTCCCGGAATGAAGGAGCGCACCATCCTGATCAGTGGGTTTTCCAAAGCCCATGCCATGACTGGCTGGCGTATTGGCTATGTGGCAGCCGAGCGGTATCTAATACAAGCCCTGACCAAAATACATCAATATACTATGCTTTGTGCCCCTACAATGGCGCAAATGGCAGCCATCGAAGCCCTCAGAAACGGTGAAGCTGAAGTCGAAAAGATGGTTCAAGAATACAACCGACGCCGTCGCATCATGGTCAAAAGATTGAACGAAATCGGCTTACCATGTTTTGAACCCAAGGGGGCTTTCTATGCCTTCCCTTCTATAAAAGCTACTGGAATGAATTCAGAGGAATTTGCCGAGAAGCTGCTCTTAGAAGAAAGAGTTGCTGTAGTCCCAGGTACTGCTTTCGGTCCATACGGTGAAGGCTTTGTTCGCTGCTGTTATGCTACATCGTTATCCAACATCGAAGAGGCTCTGAAAAGAATAGACAGGTTTGTTAGACAGCATAGGCTAATCACAACGCAAGGGGTAAATTAAAACAAGTTCTAGTTTTGCCTACTATTTCACAAAGATACACTAATGTATCCGTACTTGGATGGCTTCAAGTATGGGACTTTTATAATAAAGACTTTATGTGAATCCCCCAGGAGGTGAATTAGTTATGGATGGACAGAAAGAAAAGAAGGTGATAAACCGTCTTCAATCAATGTACCCGCTCAGGAATAAAGTAAATGAGACATACCTAAAAAGTATTGAAGCTATAAAAGCAGGCAAGCCTGCTGTTTGGGCTATGCTCAACTTCTATTATGGTGACCCAATTCTGAAAGCCATGGATATAGAAGTGGTCTATCCTGAGAACTATGGTGCTCTTGCCGCAGCTGTAGGTGTCGCCCAGCAATACCTAGATCGAGCTATTGCTGAGGGTTTTCCTACTCATCTTTGCGGCTATAGCCTGACCACCATAGGCTACACGGCTAGGATGATGAAGGATTTGAAAGGGCAAATACCGCCGGAAGCACCCGTTGGGGGAATGCCCAAGCCACTATTTTTGCTGTCCTCGGCAGCTATATGTGATGCAAGATACAAGTGGTTCCAAGCATTGGGGCGCTATATGGATGTTCCGGTCTGGCCATTAGAAGCTCCCATCCCCGGCATCAAAGAATTTTCAATTGGGGGCTATTATGAAAGGATGGTGGAGCTGGGAGTAAAGCACCTGAGGGACTTTGTGGCTTTTGTCGAAAAGATGGTGGGCAGGAAGATGGATTGGGACAAGCTGAACAAAATGGCGAATCTCATGATAGAGATCAATCGCGTTTGGCACGAGATCAACGAACTGCGTAAAGTAAAGCCATGCCCTATGCACAGCCGAGACTTCTGGAGTGCCATGCCTGCCGCTTTGTTCTTAGCTGGCGACCTTGAGGACTCACTGAAGCTCTACCAGAATATGTATCAGGAGGTAAAAGAGAGGGTCAACAGCCATATGGGTGCCATCCCCAATGAGAAATACCGTTTGGTGTTTGCCGAGCTTCCTCCTTGGCACAGCCTGGGCTTTTTCGACAAACTGGCAGAGAGGGGATGGAATTTCGTCATGGAGAGCTTTGGTTATCATCCGCCCATACCCCTGGATCTCAGTAAGGTCAGTGACCCTCTTGAGCGCATTACCAGATTCAGTCTCCAATTCCTTGTTGGCTACTACGAGGATGCCCGAAAACACAACGCGATTGGCGGCACCTCTGCTTATCCTTACCTGAAGTTTGCTAAGGAATGGAGATGCGATGGAGCACTCCTTCATCCCCTCATCAGTTGCCGCAGTGCCTCGACACACCTTCCCTATGTTTCAAACATGCTCATGGAGAAGCTCAGGGTCCCCTCCTTAACCATAGAAGGTGATATCGTAGATCTTCGCTTGTTTAACCCGGAAGATGCCCTAGCTAAGGCAGAGCCATTCGAGGAAATCTTGGAACACTATAGAAAGGTCAGAAGACTGGAAGGGTTTGACTGGTGATACACTTGGGTTTCAACTGACATTTCAACCGACAAGGAGGCGCACAGATGCCAGACAAAACGAAAGGTCTCAAGAAAGCTCGAGAAATTTATTTGAATCGTTCGCAGAGAGTCAGAGAGCTCAAGGCGGCGGGGAAAAGGATAATAGGCTATCCCTGTGTCTATGTGCCGCTGGAGATGCTCACCGCTCTTGACCTCATTCCCTACCGAACGTGCGGCAACATCAGGGAACCCGTCACCGAAGCGGATAAGGCGTTGCCTAGCTCATTTTGCCCTCTCATGCGCACCTGTCTCGATTGTGCTCTGAAAGGCAAAAACGATTTTTTGGATGGTATGGCAACGATTCACTCCAGCGACCCTCAGGAAAAGACTTCTCGTGTCTGGCAATCTTATACTAACTATTCCTACTACCATTTTATAGACATGCCCATCACCGTTCGTCCCGAAGCCCTAGAATACTTCAGAAACCAGCTAAACGATTTCAGAAAGACTCTGGAGGCTTTCACCGGGAAGAAGTTGACCAGAGACAAGCTCGAGGCAGCTATTAAAGCTCACAATGAACAGCGGACCTTAGTGAGAAAATTGTACGAACTAACGAAGCCATCACTACCATTCATCTCGGGAACAGAAATCGTTCAGGTAGTAAAGGCTTTAGAAAGCTTGCCTGTAACTGATGCGAATGACCTTTTAACAGAGGTCATAAGCGAAGTACAAGACCGCACCGATAAACCCCAGAAAAAGCCAGCACGTCTTCTGATATGGAGTAGTACTCTTGATGATGCCGACATCATGCAAGTATTTGAGGCTAAGGCTAATGTGGTGATGAACGAAAGCTGTGGCGGTATTAGAGCTTATAGAGGTATGGTGAAATTGACCGCTGACCCATTGGAGGGGCTTGCCAACTACTATCTCAACGAAATCACCTGCGCCCGCACGTTCAGGCAGGCTACTCTCGGTGAAACCAAAAAAGACTACATTCGAGACCTCCAGAGTCGTTTTGGCTATTTCAAAGGTATCATCCAAGATTGGAAAATCAATGGTGTCATAATGCTGCTTGTTAGATATTGTGACCCGTTTGCCTTTGAAATGCCATCGCTAAAAGATTACTTGGACAGCATTGGTGTCCCCAGCACATATATAGAATATGACTATTCCCTAGGAACCCTAGCCCCATTAAGGATCAGGGTCGAAGCTTTCCTTGAGACGCTGAGTTAACAGTAGTCCGCGAGGAGGCTTACTTGTATTTCGCTGGTGTTGATATAGGCTCAACCATGACCAAGGTTGTGCTCATAGACAAGAGCAACAACTTACTTGCAACCATCAAAGGTCCCACCGGTCCCGAGTATCGCCAACTTGCCAACGAAGTCATGTGGCAGGCGCTTAAGCAAGCGAA
Organism: Chloroflexota bacterium; assembly: GCA_036834125.1. GTDB lineage: Bacteria > Chloroflexota > Dehalococcoidia > GIF9 > AB-539-J10 > RBG-13-51-36. The sequence goes on from DAITOK010000004.1 coordinate 47,507, forward strand.
GTTACGGATTGAAGATATCTCTTACATTGTAGCTACAGGCTATGGACGGCTCAATGTACCTTTCGCGGACTGCCAGATAACAGAGCTTTCTTGTCATGCCAAAGGCGTGTCCAGTCTTTTTCCCAACGTCAGGACGGCAATTGATATAGGCGGCCAAGATGCTAAGTGCATGAAAATTGACAAAGGCAAACTCGTCAGCTTCGTCATGAACGATAAGTGTGCTGCTGGCACCGGCAGATTTCTTGAGGTGACAGCATCTGCGCTAGACATCCGATTAGAAGACATGGGAGATATTTCCTTAAATGCCACCAAGAAAATCCACATAAGCAACTTATGCACTGTCTTCGCCCAGCAAGAAGTAGTGAGCCTCCTTTCTCGCGGAGAAAAGCTGGAAAACATTCTAGCTGGACTGCACGATGCCTTGGCTAGCCGCGTAGCCACACTGGCACGGCGGCTTAATATAGAGCCTGATGTAGTACTCACCGGTGGCGTGGCTAAGAATACAGGCATGGTCAGGGCAATGAAAGAAAGCTTGGGGTACGAAATCCTTGTTCCAGACGAACCGCTCATCACCGGCGCACTTGGTGCTGCCATCCGGGCAAAGGAAATCTATATGAATGCCATGGCGGTGGGAGAGATGCTGCCTAAAAAGACGCGACGGCTGGAAAAAGCTACCTTCTTCTGTTAGGAGCAACCATGACCTGGGCTATGGGTATTGATATTGGCTCGGCATATAGCAAAGGTGTCATAATCAAAAATTTTGAGTTTGTAGCTTCATATATAGTCATATCGGGAGCCAATTATCGAGCATCTGCCGATACTATAAGGACAGAGTTATTAAGAAAGGCAAACCTTATCCAAAAAGACCTAGCCAATATTGTAGCTACTGGCTGCGGTGCTGATAATGTCTATTTTGCTAGCCAAAAGGCAAGCGACATAGTTTGCACTGCACGGGGCATAAACAATGTGTTTCCACAAGTCAGAACTGTGATTGATGTAGCCAGTCAATCCACTAGAGTAATACGGCTGAACGGAGAAGGAATTGTAACTAACTTTACCGTGAGCGAGAAATGCGCTGCTGGTGGTGGACGTTTTATTGAAGTTATCGCCAACGTCTTGAGGGTAAGTGTGAATGACTTCAGTTCGCTGGCAGCCAAATCGAAAAACCCTATTACGTTTGGTACGGGCTGTGCTGTCTTCGGCGAATCTGAGGCTATTACTAGGATAAGTGAGGGCACATCCAAAGAAGATATTGCTGCCGGTGCTAACAAGGCTCTGGCAAGCAAGATCTCTGCTTTGGTCAAGAAGACTAAGCTAGAGGAGCCCTATGCCATCTGTGGCGGCGGCGCTCTCAACAACACTCTCATCAAAGCTATAGAGGACGAATTGAACACGAAGCTATTAACACCACCACATCCCCAATTTATTACTGCCCTTGGCGCTGCCATAATCGCCGCAACATCAGCCATACCCGAACTCAGCAAAGAAACGCAGAGCTAATATTGTCGTTGGACTAAAACACTCAAGCAAATAGGAAATATTTATCAGACTTGACAAGAACCTAGAACAGCGTATAATATTTTATCTTGGTTGACTTGTTCGCAGGTAACTGACCTGTGACAGCAAAAAGAAGTTTACCAAAGCTGGAGGGCATGAGGGTAGTAATCACAAGCCTTATCGCGGTCATTATAATAGCCTTAGTCTCGTTTCTGCCAGCTTTCGCCCAGGAGAGGGGCACAATCACTATCACCATGACTGGGGTAAGTGAAATTTCCATCACTCTGGATAAAACGGAATGGGCTTTGGGGAACGTAACTCCAAACACTGAATATAAGACAAGTCCGCCGGTAGAATGGTGCACTTTGACGGTACAGGGCAATTGTAAGGTGAACACATATATTGAGGGGGAAGATGCAACATGGATAGCTAATCCCAGCGAATATAGGTGGACATTGAGCAATGATGGTAGTAATGGGGAACATATATATGGATTATGGTTTCGCATATCGCGTGATGCTATGCGAGGACCAAGAGGGGACGGCTATGTTCCTATCAACAAAACACAAAGTGAATTCTGGCCGTATGCAGGAGGGTCACCTCTCGCTCCCAATGCCACCAAGAAATTTGGGCTAGCATTGCTGACCCCCACCCGCTTCTACAGCGGCAGGCAGATGCAAACCCGCATCATCATAAGCGCTGTGGCTGCCTGATGATAGGTTATATCAAGTCAGCTGGGCTCCTGGCTGTTCTATTGTTTGTCTCTTTTCCAACGTTTAGTCTGGCTCAAAGCGTTAACTTCAGCGTTTTCCCCACTGAGGTAAGTATCAGTAACTTGGCTACAGGCGAAGCTGCACAATTTCAGCTGACCATTCATAATAAGGAATTGGCAACTCACAATTTCACTCTTACTACTTTTCAGCCGTCAGAAGCTCAAAGAAGACAGGATATGGGCGAATTTCCCGATGCTAATTGGATAAGCTTCTCCCCTACTAAAATCCAGGTGCCTACCCAGTCCCAAGCCAATGTAACGGTAACACTCGCTGTCCCGCGAGAGAAAAAATGGGCAGACAAAAACTGGGAAATATGGCTGGGAGTCGCCCCCGAATCCATTGACCTGGTGGGGGTAAAGTTTTATGTTCGTCTGCTGGTATCTACAAAGCCTGAAGGCAGAGGCGAATTCATGATAAGACTGTTCATTGCGATTGCCATAACCATAGTACTTCTTAGCTATGGCGTCTATTATTTCACCCACAAAGTCAAGCCCAAATAGCCATTAAGCCCCAACGTAAGTCCAAAGTCATAAATATCCTTTCTCTCCGAGTGTCATAGTACTAAATTCTGGTGCAAAACAGTACTGACAGGTGATTCCTACATGATCGATTAGCTGATATGCTGAAAACGTAGATAGTACAACCGCATAGACAGGGGCGACATGAAAGTAGCTGAACATACGTTGCGAGGTTATGAAACTCAACTAATCAAAAGATTGCGCGCGGGTGATAACGCAGCCAAAGAGGAATTTTATAACCTTTACAGGAACAGGATTTATTTTCTGGTATCAGAGCAAGTAGGACGAAACCATGCCGTAACTGAAGACTTGGTTCAAGAAGTATTTGTTGCTGCCTTGAGTTCACTACACAAATTCCGTGGTGACAGCCAGCTTTACACTTGGCTACGCAGTATCGCACTTCACAAAATAAACGATTATCATCGTCACCAAGCGCGAGAGCCTCAATGCAAGAAATCGCCCCCTGATTTTAGTAGCGTACAACTAGAACGAGTCTCGGACGACGAACCTGCAACCTATACTGAGATGGAGTCCGAAGAACTTCGCCAGTCAGTTAACCAAGCCTTGGCAAGTTTGCCTCAAGATTATCAAGAAGTTTTAGTGTTAAAATACCTCAAAGGTATGCCCGTGTTAGCCATAAGTCAAGTTATGGGCCGCTCACCAAAGTCAGTCGAGGGATTACTGGCACGAGCCCGGAAGGCTATGAAAGACAACTGGGAAGAGAACAATCACGACGAACTGTAAATTTCAGCCTACACCAGCACAGGTAGAAAAACTAGGACGACAACTAAGACACAATCTTCTTTACTGCCTGGAAAGCATTAACCAAACCATGCCCAACGCCTGATGTTGCCATAGGAGTGCAACTATTTTCAATTGCCCAGCGTACTTCGTCATTGAGCAAGCCATTGCCGTTACTATCTTCAGCAACGCTGAAAACCAAGGCAGCTACTCCCGAGATGTGAGCTGCAGCTGCTGAGGTGCCGGTCTTGTACCCATATTGGTTGTCAGGCAATTCAGAATAGATATTAAAACCGGGGGCAGCTACATCTACCCAATCGCCATAGCTGGATAACAAAGCTAATGAATCATCTGCGTTGGTGCCTGCCACGGCAACACAATTAGCATAATAAGCTGGATAAGAAGGCAACGACTTCCCCTTGTTGCCTGCTGCAGCTATAAGTATAGCTCCCCGGCTCCACGCGTAGTTGACTGCTTTCTGCAGTTCCAGCGACTCTGTCATGGATAAACTCAAGTTTATAATCTTAGCTCCGCGGTCCACCGCCCAAATGATGCCCTTGGCGACTGCCGATGGTTCACACCTTCCGTCATCGTCAGCTACCTTCACGTTCATTAGCCGACATTCCGGAGCTACAGCAACAATAGTACCTGCCATGTGAGTTCCGTGCCCGTACAGGTCGTCGCTGGTGGGACTGTTGCTAAAATTAACTTCTACTACCACTCTATCAGCCAAATCTGGATTGCCTTTATCAATACCAGTATCCAACACAGCCACTACAATAGACTTGTCTCCCGTGGTTATCTGCCAGGCTTTCGTCACCTCTATCTTCTTTATCCCCCATCGCTTACTTAAATAACTATCATCCACAGAATACGTTGTCTTCGGAGAAGAGTTATAACTTGAGGAATCGCTATTGTTCACTTGCGATTCATAGTAGACTGGCACATAGCTATAAGCGGACGCGCTTTCCGTCGGAAATAAGACATCGTACACCATGCCGCCCACGAGTATCACCTCAACCAAAGTAAGAGCTATAGCTAGACGATATTTTAGGTCCTTCATATATATCATATATAACCAACTGCGAAAGCCGATAGAAATCACCTATCGGTACCGTTTCAGTACTGTTTTGCTTAGAATTTAGTAATATGACCTTTCACCTAGGACTCGCGGGCTAGGAATCACGTTCCTGCGTAGCACTGCGTATAGAACCTATGTTCCAGGTGAGGAGAGCAGCGACTGCTTTGAATTTGTCGTTGGTCATTCAGCGCATCGTTAAGTGCGACAGCCGCCTGAAAACAATGGAACTTGTAAGGGAAGAGATACTGGAGGAAGTGTTGCCTGAGGCCAGAACTTGGCTTCAGTGGTTACTGATTGACATATAAGACAAAAGTTTGCTATAATTTTTTAATTAAAGGCTATACACACAGGTAGGCTTTCTGAGTGTCGAGAGCGGGGTCGTCTAGTGTTTTCAGTCAATGGAAAAGTATCATCGGCAGCAGTTCCCCTATCCTCGGAGTATCCAAAATTTCTAAAGCCTTATCTCCACCCTGTAGCCAATATTTGCTGCCATTTGGTTAGGCAATATCTGTAAAGGAGGTGAGAATATCGGGCAAATCAATGTATTCGGCATCTTTACAGAAGATTAATGAATTTAAGTAAAAGGGAGGAGGGAAAATGGCATTAAAAAGATATTGTATTATTGCTGTTTTGGTAATTGTCGCGTTGCTGTTGCCCATAGGGGGTCAAGTTGGGGCTGGACAAGGCAACATAACGCTCACGCTAGATTGGATGATGTATGGCGGATACAATCGTACATATGGATATTACGTCCCGACAGGTTACAACTCTAGCGGAGGCCCGGTTCCTCTGCTATTTTCGTTTCATGGTCTGGGCAGCAATGGACAGGCACAAGAGTACTTAACCAGCTTTGCTGAACTTGCCGAACAGGAAGGCTTTATTGCCGTATTTCCGTACGCTACGAATATACCCGGATACCATCCCATCCTGCCAACGTGGCTTCCCAATTACGGCATTCAGTGGAACCTGGATGGACCAGGGTCAATGCAATACTACTACGATGTTGATGACCTGGGATTTGTTTCGGCGTTAGTTGACAAATTTACCGCCGACTACAACATCACCCGTGGTCGCATATACGCAACCGGGATGTCCAACGGCGCCATGTTTTCATACTTCCTAGCCATGAAGCTGCCTGGCGTCTTTGCTGGCATTGCAGCAGTAACCTCTCCAATGACTCTAAATATGTGGGAGTACGATTTCGACACAGATGTTGGCTGTCCGGTAACCGTGATTTTGATACAGGGCACACATGACCCCATCGTTCCTTATAATGGCCTGCCAAACGTAACCGGATCGGTTGACCAGACTATTGACTATTGGAAAGATGCCAATAATATAACGACGGAACCAGTGGAAACGACCTTTGACGGATATCCGAATGACCCGACGAAAGTTTACCGCTATGTTTATGGTGGGGGTGCTGACAATACCGAGGTAATACTGTATAAGGTTGACTTGGGCGGACACACTTGGCCCGGATCATATCAATATGCTCCTGAGGCAGTCATTGGCAAGACCTCTTACGAGATCAACGCTACTGAGAAGATATGGGAACATTTCGAAGCTCATTCATTACCACCGCTACCGCCTGTTCGAAGGTCGCCAAAAGTGGTAACACCGGGAGAAGAATTTGAGGTAAAAATTAGCTTCGCTGCCCCTGAGGGTGCATTCCAGAACATCAACCTCACTGACAGTGCTCCGACGGGCTGGACAGTAAGCGTTAATACTACCTGGCCTGACCCGGATGCAGACACAGCCCAGACTCCAGCGGCTAATCAAGCGCAATATATTTGGAACGGCCCCTACAACAATAACACATGGTTCACAGCAGTTTACAAGGTGAAGGTGCCTGATGACGCTGCACCCGGGAACTACACTTTCAGTGGTTTACTCAGGTACTCCGTTGGCGCAAACAACCAAGAGGCAGCAGTGAGAGGCAACACCCGTGTGAGAGTGGTGGACAGATATACTCTCACTGTCAATAGCGCCGCCGGGGGCAGTGTCACCATGCCAGGCACAGGGAACTTCACTTATCGCGGTGGAAAGGTGGTCTACCTGGCTGCTACACCCAGTTCTGGCTATAAATTCAGCCAATGGTCAGGCGATAATAGCACCGTGCAGATTGTTGGTACGGACCCCAAGTACGCCATCATTACCATGAACGGCAACTACACAATCACCGCCGAATTTGAGAAGATACCACCAACCGTTAGTACAACAACTATCTATTCCGGCGATGTCGGAACTGATTCGGCTAACCTCAAGATGTCATATACCATGGGTGGCTACGGTTCGGTAGATGTCCGCTTCGCATATAAGAAGTCCACTGACACGGAATGGAGTAATACCTCCTGGACATCCAGATCGGCAGCAGGAACATACAACCAAACAGTTACCGGTCTTAGCCCTGCTACAACTTATCAGTATAAGGCGCAACTCAGATACGACAGCATTGTGATTGAGGGGGCTGTGAAGCAGTTCACGACAGCGGCAATACCGGGCGGCGGAGGAGGTGGATGCTTCATTGCCACGGCAGCCTACGGAACCCCCACCGCAGTACAGCTCAACGTGTTGCGAGAGTTCCGAGATGCTGTGTTGCTGAAGAGTGCCCTAGGCTCTCGACTTGTTGACCTCTACTACAAAGCCAGCCCGCCGATTGCGGAATTCATATCACAGCACGACGTCCTGATGACCGTCGTCAGGGAGCTTCTAGTGGAGCCGATTGTGTGGTTGCTTAAAGCTACGAGCGTTATATGGCACAGCTGATGTGCTGTAAATCGCTGGGCTGTTTTGCAAGGCTCACCTAACGATGTGAGGATATAGGAGCGAAGAACAGCCCAGCAGGGATACGGCGTCTGCCGCGCTGAGAGCTGACCGTGCGTTTCGCACGGTCAGCTCTTCCATTTCCGCTCTGTGGCTGAAACAGGAGTATAATAACAGGGGAGGCGAACAAGCGTATGAAAAACAGCGAGGTGGCTAAGGTCTTTCAGGATATCGCCGACCTTCTGGAGCTTAAGGGAGAGAATGTCTTCAAAATCCGCGCCTACCAGAAGGCAGCACGGGCTATCGAGCATTACCCCAGGGAACTGGAAAATATGGTTGAACAAGGGGAGGACTTGCAGATTATTCCCGGCGTGGGGGAAGCAATAGCCAAGAAGGCCACTGAGCTGATCACAACAGGCAAGCTGGGTTATTACGAAAATCTCAAGGCTGAGTTCCCGCCAGGGATAATTAACCTTCTGGCTATACCAGGGGTTGGTCCCAAGACAGCGAACAAACTTTCCAAGGAGCTAGGTATAAGCTCGATAGATGAACTGGAGCGAGCCATTCGCGATGGACGGGTGGCTAAACTCTTTCGCCTGGGGGAGAAGACTGCCGACAACATTTTGCACCAAATTCAGGCTTTGCGCCGCAAAGACCAGCGCATACCGATCGGCGAAGCTTTGCCCGTTGTTGAGGAAATAGTAGCTGCCCTCCGCTCTATTCCCGGCGTGAATAATCTCACCCCCGCAGGTAGCCTGAGGCGCTTTCGAGAAACCTTGGGCGATATTGACCTGATGGGCACGGCTGAGAATCCCAAAGCTGTCATAGACGCTTTCGTAGCCTTGCCTCAGGTGAAGCAAGTGCTGGCTCAAGGTTCAACCAAAGCTAGTGCAATTGCCACTGGCGGCTTACAGGTTGATCTCAGGATGGTAGAACACGATTCATTCGGTTCTCTACTTCAATACTTCACGGGCAGCAAGCAGCATAATATTTCCTTGAGAGAAAGAGGGCGCAAGCAAGGACTCAAGCTGAGTGAATATGGAATAACTGTAGTGGCTATAGACAAGCTGGAAAGGTTTGTCACTGAAGAGGAATTCTACCATAGGCTAGGTCTGCAATATATCCCGCCGGAGCTCAGAGAAGCACAAGGGGAGATAGAAAAAGCTGAGCAAGGTGCAATACCACGTCTCGTAGAGCTGTCAGATATAAAGGGCGATCTGCACGTACACACTGACTGGAGCGACGGACATAATTCCTTGGACGATATGGTTCAGGCTGCCAAAGACATGGGCTATCAATATATTGCAGTTACAGAGCATTCGGCAGGACGTGGCATTGCTCACGGTCTGGATACGGAACGGCTAAGGCAACAGGTCGCTGAAATCAAGGCTCTCAATAAGCGTTTGACCGGCATTAATGTGCTAACTGGCATTGAAGTTGATATTCGAGCGGATGGCACTTTAGACCTGCCAAGTGAGATTCTCTCCGAGTTGGACATAGTGATCGCTGGCGTACATTCTGCAATGAACCAAGATGAAGAAAAGATGACCCGCAGGGTGATAAAGGCTATTGAAAACCCTGATGTGAATATGATTGCACACCTTACCTGTCGCATTATAGGAGAGCGCGAACCTATTGCCATAGACCTGGAAGCTGTCTTTCAGGCAGCAGCCAAGTACCGTAAGGTCCTCGAGATTAACGCCATGCCCGATCGCCTTGACTTGAGAGACGTTCACGCTTTTCGTGCCCGCGAATTGGGGGTGAAGCTTGCTATCGGCACTGACGCCCATAGCGTAGCGCACCTCGGTTTTATGCGATTTGGGGTAAGTGTGGCGCGGCGAGCCTGGTGCGAGCCCCAGCATATCCTAAACACCTTGCCTCTAGAGGAATTGCTTGCCGCCTTAAAGAAGCATCACTAAGCCCGGGCACATCGCAGGTTAAACTGCAATCAGCATCCAAATGTATAGAGAAATACCGGAGTGGTTGGAACACAACCAACGAGTAAAAAGGCGAAAAAAGGAGAGTTACGATGGCAAAACAAGATGTGCTTTATACGAAGGACAACGGCATCGGCATAATAACGCTTAACCGCCCGGCGAAATTAAACGCCTTGACCCACAAAATGCTCGCTCGGATTCACTCACTCATCGAAGATGTCAAGAAAGATGACGAGGTGAGAGCTGTTATAGTGACCGGAAAAGGGCGAGCTTTTTCGGCAGGAACTGATATTACCGACGAGGTGCCACAGAGTGCTGAGATAGAAATAAACTTCATGAAAGAGAAGATTTCCACAGAGTACCGACAATCACTCTGGTTCTTTAACAGTATTCCTAAGCCAGTGATTTGTGCCATAAACGGAGTTGCCGTAGGCATTGGAGCAGAATTTACACTACATTGCGATGTCAGAATCGCTGCCGAAAGTGCCCGATGGGGACAGGTGTTCGTCCTAAGAGGTATAACTCCGGATACAGGCGCAGGGACTTATCTCTTGCCTCGCATCGTGGGATTATCTAAAGCCTGCGAACTAGTGTTCTCAGGAGAAATCATTGACGCCCAAGAGATGCTGCGAATAGGGCTGGTGAGTAAGGTTGTACCTGACGCAGAACTGATGTCAGCAGCTAAAGAAATGGCCAAGAAGCTAACTAGAGGTGCTCCTCTGGCAATACAGATGGCGAAACAATTGATGTACAGGGGGCTCGAGCAAACTATGGAAGCACACCAAGAAGCCGCGCGCTATTGCTTCCAACTGAGCTGCAAGACAGAGGATTTTCGAGAAGGCATCACGTCTTTTTTTGAAAAAAGAGAGCCTCGCTGGAAGGGCAAATAGCCAACTGCTCAGTACGTTTGCTTTACCAAGCCTGATCGGGTCTACTCAAAGCCTCATGTTGCAGAGCCCGTAGTTTTAGCTTTATGGAGAAAAAGAAGCGTCTTTTCAAAGCAAAATAGGAATACTTATGTTTATTTAAACGTGCCTTGCCAATTGCTCGAGTGTTATAATCAACACAATTATCGCTAGGAGGAAACAATGTTCAAAACACGCATAACCGAACTGTTTGGCATTAGGTATCCTATTATCCAAGGTGGAATGATGTGGATCTCTCGGGCGGAGTTGGTGTCGGCGGTGTCCAATGCTGGAGGACTCGGTATACTCACAGCATTTACCTTTCCTACCCCGAAAGAACTTGCTGCCGAAATCGAGAAGACAAAAACGCTTACCGATAAGCCGTTCGGGGTAAACATAACATTGTTGCCTACCCTTCGCCCCATAGATATTGACAGCTATATAGATGCGGTTATCGAATCGGGAGTGAAAATTGTGGAAACAGCCGGTAGAAGTCCAGAACAGTATATGGGGAGACTCAAATCGGCTGGAGTAAAAGTGATCCACAAATGCACGGCGGTTCGTTTTGCTCGTACCGCCCAGCGAATAGGCTGTGATGCCGTTAGCATTGATGGTTTTGAGTGCGCTGGACACCCTGGTGAAGAAGATATCACCTCCCTTGTTCTTATTCCGTTAACCGTTGACGCGGTAGATATTCCTGTTATTGCTTCAGGCGGGTTTGGTGATGGTCGGGGTCTTGTAGCTGCTTTGGCGTTGGGAGCTGAAGCAGTCAACATGGGCACGCGCTTTATGGCTACTAAGGAGGCACCTGGACATCCCAAAGTAAAAGAATTACTCATCAAAGCATCGGAACGTGACACTGTACTGGTTCTGCGCTCATTCCGCAACACAATGAGGGCACTAAGAAATCCCACATCCGAAAAAGTGATAGAGCTGGAAAAGCAAGGTGCCGACATACATCAGCTTGAATCACTAATCAGTGGTAAGGTAGGATTGAAATTGCTCGAATCTGGTGATATCGAGAATGGGCTGCTCAGCGTGGGACAGGTAGTGGGTCTTGTTCATGACATTCCCACGGTTAAGGAGTTGATAGACAGGATAATGAGAGAGGCAGAAGACGTCGTCTCGCGGATTACCGCTCGTGGCATTTTCAAGCCGCTGCGCAAGCCGACAGAGGTCGCCAAATAAGCCAGGATTTCCCTGCCTCGAATGGGTTCAGCATGGCAAACACCCGTTTAACCCATGCGACAGGCATCTTCTGCAGAAAGTGTGTGTTCAGAGAAATGCAGTTCTTGTCCAAGGTAATTGTTTGTAATGCCTGTGGAGGTGGCTGGAGTGCCCACTCGAGATATCCAAATAGTTCAAAGGCTGAAAAGCGCTATTGCTGAAGGTAAGAACTGGTATATAGCCTTACTCGAAGCCATCCGCGTTTGGGAGATGCTGGAGGAAGATTATAATGGGCGGCACTATCAATATCTTATTGACAACGAGGCTCTTGACTGGCTAACGGTCGCAGAGAGGTTGTGTCAGGAGCTCAGTGGACTTGTCCCCGAAAAAGAACTCGTCAACCTTCTTTTCTTCGGCATCCCGCCCATCGAATTATCCAAAGACGAGTTCAAGAGTTTGATGGGTGATAAGTACAAGGCTCACCTTAACTATTTCTACGGTGTTCTTGTAGAAAGATTTCTCATTCTAGCTGTGGCTGAGGAAATACGAAAGAAAAAAAGAGTCTTAGGCTTAAACACTGACAATGGGGTGCTCGACGAGGCATATCAACGAGTCTACGGTGCTTCCCAGTCCATCCTTCTGAAACAGTTCAGAAGAGAAAGACACTATCCTCAATTGAGGTCCATAAAGTTGAGAGAGCTTGACGAATTTATTTATTGGCTCTTCAAATACCGCATAAAGACCCAGGACAAGTCCCGTGTGGCTAGTGATACCAGGAAAGCCTTAAAAAAGTTGCACGAGCTACTAGCTCGCAAAACTAAACCAGCTCGCCTCTCGGTTCTTGAAGAATAAGACATATCAACTACCAGCGGATGATGACCTCAACTGAGATAATTCTTGTTGCAACCTTTGTAACTTATCTTTGAGCGTCATCAGCTTCTGTTTCTCTTTTTCAATAACCTGAGCTGGCGCTTTACCCAAGAAAGTTTCGTCTCTCAGCCTAGCATCGAGCTGGGCAATTCTGGATTGGATTTCCTCGCTTTCTCTAGTTAGTCGCTGTTCTTCGGCAAGCCAGTCCACAATACCTGCCAAAGGCATGACCACCTCAGCTTCTTTCAAAACCAAGACCAGCACATCTGCCGTATCAGTTTTCCTTTCTCGGCGGCTGCACATTGTCAGTGGGCGAACTCTCGCCAGTGCCTCTACGATGTCTGCTTTTGGCACAAGACTGGGGAGAAGCTCATCAGCATAGATCTCAGCTTCAATCCACCTGTCTGGCTTCACTTTATACTGAGCTCGAACGTTACGCACAGCTCGGACAATCTCTATTACCGAATCCATCACTCGCTCTGCTTCCGGGGCAAAGGTTTTATCATCGGCGACAGGATAAGGAGCTATCATAATCGAGGCGGGCATGTTGTCCTTGTTAGGCAAACGCTGTTTCAAGTTTTGCCATAATTCCTCGGTAACAAAAGGCATAAAAGGATGGAGAAGGCGCAACGATTTTTCCAATGTATCTGTCAAGAAGGGTAGAGGTGAGGGATGAGATTGGTTGCGAAGTCTTATCTTAGCGATTTCAATATACCAATCACAGAGCTTCGACCAGATGAAATTGTAGATTTGCTGCTCTGCTTCACCAAATTCAAAGTTCTCCATCAGCTCAGCAACATTCTTGATCAGTCGGTTAAGTTGACTATGAATCCATCGGTCTTCTATTTCCTGCGATTGAACTTTCATCGCCCCGGCTTCTAGCCCTTCGGCATCCAGGCTTTGAAAGATGAACCTGGCAGCATTCCATAATTTATTGGCGAAGTTGCGCCCGCTTTCCAGCTTGCTCTTGCCCACATTCACATCATTCCCTGGCGAAGCCCCCATAGTCAAAGCAAAGCGGAGAGCATCAACGCCATACTTAGCGATGGCGTCGTTAGGGCTTATCACGTTCCCCCGCAATTTGCTCATCTTCTCTCCCTTCTCATCCCGAATCAAGCCATGCAGATATACGGTACGAAAAGGTATTTCTCCTGTGTCCTCCAGTCCCATCATGATCATCCTGGCAACCCAGAAGAAAAGAATGTCGTAACCTGTTTCCATCACTGAGGTAGGATAAAAGTAGCGAAGGTCTTCAGTGTCGTCTGGCCAGCCTAGCGTAGAATGTGTCCACAGCGCTGAGCTGAACCAGGTATCTAAGACATCAGGATCTTGGATCATCTGCATCGAATTACAATGAGCACAGATCGTCGGTTCCTCCACCGAAGCAATCACCTTGCTACAATTCTGACAATACCAAACAGGAACGCGGTGTCCCCACCATAGTTGTCGGCTGATGCACCAATCCTTGATATTCTCCATCCAGTCAAAATATATTTTGGTGAAGCGCTCTGGAATTATCCTTATCCTACCATCTCTAACTGCTTCGATAGCGGCTTTGGCTAGAGGCTGCGTCTTGACAAACCATTGCAGGCTGACCTTGGGTTCGATCATCGTCTGGCAGCGACTACAATGTCCTACCGAATGAGAATAAGGCTCAACCTTCTCCAGAAGTGTTCTATCTTTCAAATCAGAAAGCACTTTCTCTCGACAGGCAAACCTTTCCAGTCCTTGGTATGGTCCAGCGTTCTGGTTCATAGTGGCATCCGGATTCATGATATCTACCAAGGGCAAATTGTGCCTCTGAGCCACCTCGAAGTCAGTGGGGTCATGAGCTGGGGTTATCTTCAGTGCTCCTGTGCCAAAGGAAACATCTACCGCTTCATCGCCGATTATGGGGATTTCTCTGTTGATAATGGGCAGAATGACCTTCTTTCCGACAAGATTTCTGTATCGCTCGTCTTCAGGATTTACAGCCACGGCCGTGTCGCCCAGGAACGTTTCCGGACGCGTTGTGGCTACAGTAACGAAGCCTTCGCCTTCACTTCGCGGATACCGAATATAATACAGATGTCCAAGAACATCTTTATGTTCGACTTCAAGATCAGAGATAGCCGTTCGGCAGCGGGGACACCAGTTTATCATTCGTTCTCCGCGATACACCAGCCCCTTGTTGTACAGACGGACAAAAGCCGTACGAACGGCTCTACTGGGGCCTTCATCTAAGGTAAATTTCTCCCTTGTCCAATCGCAGGAAGCTCCTAAGAGCTGGTGCTGGAGCCTGATATTCCTCCGGCTTTTGTCAGCCCATTCCCAGATCAATTCGGTGAACCTATCTCTGCCAATCTGTTCTTTTGTTTTTCCTTGCTTAGCCAGTTGCTGCTCTACAACCACTTGCGTGGCGATGCCAGCATGGTCAGTGCCTGGTAACCACAGCGATGGTTCCCCTCTCATCCTGTGCCATCTGATCATGATATCTTCCAGTGTCGCAGTCAGAGCATGCCCCAGATGCAGTTCACCGGTAACATTTGGGGGCGGCATGATGATGACGAAAGGTTTTTTCCTTGGGTCTATCTTAGGGGTAAAGTAGCCTTGCTTAAGCCAGAAATCATACCATTTCTTTTCTATCTTGCCTGGCTCATACGCTTTAGGTATTTCGGACATTTCCGGTGAATAGTTCAAGCTATTTTGACACAGTAGCGTTTCATTAGTTCAATCTCGTGTAGTGACATTCACAATTCACACCTTACATCGTCTATCAGCAACATCTTAACTGGAATATTTTGCTATCTGTAGTAAGCTAATCTCCGGCATGGGGTAGCGCTTCGGATTGTCGGTGACAAGTGTTAGATTGTTGGAAATAGCTACAGCAGCCATAATAACATCGGGAAGGGAGAGCGTAACTCCTTTTTCCCTGTAGATTCTTTTGTATTGTCCAGCCCTTTTGGCTATTTCTTTGGTCACCTCATAATATTCAAGACTATCCAAAACTTCTTCGGTTATCTCCTTTTCCTTCTCCCTCATCCCAGCACAGACTTCGATAATATTGACCAGACAGCACCCTAAAAGCGAGCCTTCGGAGGCTAGTTTTTTAATGAATTTCACCTTCTCGTTTTTTCCTCGTAAATAGTCGATGATTATTGTAGTATCTAGCAGATAATCAGCCATGGTTATTGTGAGAGTTCCCTAAATCTTTTCTCCGCTTCCTCCCTTAGGTCCCTGACCCAGCGGTAAGTTCCCTTCTTCTTAATTTCAGGATAATCTTCGTCTTTCCAGGCACCAGCCGCTTTTTCCAGCGCCTTTTGCAGCTGTATTCTTTTCAATTCCTTCCTCGTTGCTTCCACCACAAACTTGCTCCTTCCTCTCTTGCCCACCAGCTTATCTATTACCTGGAGAAGGTCTTCGGGAAAAACTAAGTGTGCTTTACTCTTCGTGACCATAGCGTCCTAAACTTGTACCCCAATTTAGTTCCACAATTGGTGTAACATAATGACATACTTTGTCAAATTAGCGCTCGCTTAGGAGCTCCACCACCCTGTCCAAGACTTTGTCCGCTACCTCCCGTTTGGGGAGGAGAGGCAGGCTTTTAACTTTCCCTTGGCGGTCAATTATGGTCACTCGATTAGTATCAGCGCCAAAGCCACTACCCTTAGAGGTAATATCATTAGCCACGATAAGAGCGAGTCTTTTTTGCTCGAGCTTTCGCTTAGCATTTTCGACTAAGTTGCTACTCTCAGCAGCAAAGCCTACCTTGATGAAGTTTCCTTGGACACTGCTCAAAATGTCTGGTGTGTTCTCTAGTTCTAAGGTTATTCCTCCTTCTTTCTTTTTGATTTTCTCTTTGGCTGCTGTCTTGGGGCGGTAATCAGCTACAGCCGCAGCCATAATAAGCGCGTCAGCTTTGGCAACCGTATTCTGTACCGCTTGATACATTTCCTGAGCTGTGCTGACCTTGATAACTTCAACACCTAGAGGCTCGGGTAATGAAGTAGGGGCTGTCACAAGAGTTACTTTAGCGCCCCGGTCACGGGCTGCTTCAGCCAGAGCATAGCCCATTTTTCCTGAAGAACGATTGCTGATGTAGCGAACTGGATCAATCGGCTCTTGGGTGCCGCCGGCAGTGACTACAATGTGCTTGCCAGCAAGATCTCCGCTCTTGCCTAGAACTTGGCGAATACTGCCGACAATATCATTAATATCAGCGAGTCGCCCTACACCTTCTTTGCCCGAAGCTAACCACCCTGTAGCCGGACCAACTATGACAAAGCCACGAGCTTTGAGCTTAGACAAATTATCCTGAGTGATTGGATTATTATACATATTACTTTCCATAGCCGGGGCAATAAGCACTGGTGCTTTGGTAGCCAGCACTGTGCAGCACAGCATGTCATCGGCAATGCCCATAGCCAGCTTGGCAATAGTATTAGCGGTTGCCGGAGCAATAACCACTATATCGGCAGAATGGGCTAAGGAAACATGTTCAACACTGAACTCCGAAGCCAAATCAAACATCTCAATCACTACAGGGCTACCGGTGAGAGCTCGGAAGGTAACAGGTGACACAAATTGTGTGGCTTCTTTAGTCATCACTACATTGACTTTAGCACCAGCCTGAGTCAACTGACTGGCAATCTCCGCTGCTTTATAGGCAGCAATGCTCCCTGTCACTCCTAAAACTATGGTCTTATTTCTTAACACTATTGCTCCTTATTCATGTCATAAACAAGACGCAATCCGATCAACGTTAAGTCAGGATTTATTATCTCTATCGCTGGTATTTCCTGGGCTAGAAAGTGCGCCTGCCCACCGGTGGCTATTATCTTAGCCTTGCATCCAAGCTCTTCTTCTATTCGTCGAATCATACTCTCGATAAGCCCAATGTAGCCGAATATTATCCCCGATTGCATAGCTGAAATAGTGCTCCGTCCGATGACCTTCTCCGGGCGGCTTAACCTGATTCGAGGCAGTGCCGCGGTACGCGTGAACAAAGCCTCAGTAGCTATGACGATCCCTGGGGCAATAGCCCCGCCTAGGTAATCGCCATCTTTAGACACAACATCAAAGGTGGTAGCTGTGCCTAGGTCAATAATTATTAGCGGCTTGCCGTAGAGATTCAGCGCAGCTACAGCATTGACCACACGGTCAGGTCCAACCTCTCGGGGGTTATCCAGGCGAATACGCATACCTGTCTTCACACCAGCTTCCACAATCAACGGTTTAATAGCTAAGTATTTTCTGCATAGCTCTAAGAATATAGGCAACAATGGCGGCACAACACTACACAATACCGCTCCAGTAATCTTGGAAGATAAAACTTTTTCCCGCTCCATAAGATTGAGCAAAACCCCACCGTACTCGTCCGCTGTCCGATGAATGTCGGTAGCTAAACTCCAGGTGACCTTTAGCTTATCGCCGTCGAACACACCTAGCTTAATGTTAGTGTTCCCAATATCAATTGCTAACAACACAGATGCCTTTTTCTATTCCTCCTTTACGAACTGAGTATAGCATTACCAGCCAATCTGTGCTACTCTTGGCGACCTATTTCCGGAAACTCGCGCTCAGCTAGAACTTCTTAATTCGTCACCGCTTTTCTGCCAGTTCCAACAACTTCTTGACCATGTTTTGCCAATGTGTACCCTGCCAATAGATACGGTGGCAAGCAGGGCATTCTGTATAATGCGCCTGGCTTTCTCGAACGCGAGGCGGAACCAAATGTTGCACAGCTTGCTTATCCCGAGCCACTAATGGTTGATTGCATTCAAGGCACAAAGAGAAGGGGTTGAAGTGATAATTTAAATTCAATGCTTTTGCTACTTCTTGTACTTGGAGCTTAGGGTCATCTTGCGTGATGAGTATCGCTTTTAGTTTGCCGCTCGTCACCAGACCTCTTTTCACAAATTGAGTATCTTTGGTCAGAACTACTCTATCCTCGCCGAGAGCCGTCTTAATCATTCTCCCGTCGTCTTTTTGCTTAAATAGCAGTGTATTATAGCCCATCATCCTCAACCACCGAACTAGTTTGCCCACGTTATTATCAGCAATAAACTTAACTTCCATGGTTATACAGAACAAAGGAAGCCGATTGTATTGAAGGATTTAGAGATAGCCCCGACGACGAATGTAAAAGAATATGATTCCGCTAGTAATCGCCATAAGCACAAGCAAAATACCCAGTGTTAGAAAGCTACCAGGGTTGACCCCACCGGGCAATGGAACATTCATGCCGTAAATACTGGCTATCAACGTAGGCGGTGCCAGCACTCCCATTACGATAGTCAATATTCTCATTATCTCTTGAATTCGATGCGAGGTTAACCAGTTGCTGGTATCGGAAAGCCCGTCCACAACCTCTTTGCAATCCTCCAATCCATCCCAGATTTTGCGAATGTGGTCGGCAATGTCACCAAAATAGACTTCCTGGTCCTCTTTGAAGAAGGGATACTCTTCTTTTTCCAGAGTCTCGATTACCGCAATCTGAGGATGGATGACGCGGCGGAAAGAAATAAGGTCTCGTCGAATCAATGAAATCTCCTTGACAGTCTCCGGCACAGGTCGCTTGAGGATAATATCTTCTACAGCATCAATGTTTTGGGTAACCTTATCCAATATTGGAAAGCAAGCATCCACCAATCTATCAATGATGTGATAAAGGAGAAATCCTGAGCTTCGCCCCAAGTACCGTTCACGACTTTCTTTGCTAGTTTCACATTCTTGGAAAAACTTGGCTAATGGCTTGAGGTCGCCAGCACAGTGCACAGTCACAACGTAATTCTCACCAACAAATATATCCAATTCGCTGGGCTTGGTTATACGATTCCCTTTATCGAATACCGGAAAATGTAACACCATGAACAGATAATCTTCATATTCGTCAATTTTGGGACGCTGTATACGACTGAGGACATCTTCCAGATCCAGGGGATGGAAATTGAAATGCTGAGCTAGGAATTGCACCTCACTAGGGGTAGGCTTCTCAATATAATACCAGGTCAGCTTGCACTCTGTAATTGAGCGGACGTTCAATTCTTTTTGTTCTATAACCGACATATTGCTCCTGCTATAGTCAATTTTTTCTCTATTTTAACACCAATTTCTTATCAACGTAGCTATTTCCACAAAACAATCTTATCAAAATTATCGTATTTAGTTTATTGACAAAAAACAAATTTTCCAATATCATCGTTTGGCTGTAAAATTTCCAAGGAGGTGTGCAAATGCCAGTCAACATGATTGTCTGTTGCAAACAAGTACCTGACCCTGAAGCACCACCGGCTGTATTCAAGGTGGTAAATAATAAGATGACCCTACCACCCGATGTAAAACCTGTTATCGGTCAATATGAAGAGTTTGCTTTGGAAGCTGCTCTTAAAATCAAGGATGCTGTAGGTGGCAAAATTACTGCGATTAGCTTAGGCAACAATTTTGTTCGCGACGTGATCAAGAAAGCATTAGCAGTAGGAGCGGATGAGCTGATCCTTCTTGAGGATAAAGCTTTTGAAGATAGCGATAGTTGGTCAACAGCCAAGGCTCTAGCTGCGGCAATAAAGAAAATAGGACAATATGACATCATCTTCTGCGGCAGGCAATCATCTGACTGGGATGCTGGGCAAGTAGGGCTAGGCATTGCGGAGATTTTAGGAATTCCTGCTGTCACACTGGCTCGCAAGGTGGAGGTCAGCGATGGCAAAGCTAAGGCCGAGCGAGTTATCCCTGATGGTTACCAGGTTGTCGAAGTAACATTTCCTGCTTTGATCACAGTAACTAGCGGCATAGGAGCACTTCGTTATGCTACTTTGAAGGGAATAATGGCGGCAGCTAAAAAGCAACCTATAGTTTGGAAACCAGCCGATATCGGGCTTCAGCCTTCAGAGGTTGGCGCTGCCGGAGGACGCAGCAAGTTAGATAAACTCTTCCAGCCAGTCAAGGAATCCAAATGCGAGATGATCAGCGCAGATACCGCTGCTGAAGCCGGCGCTAAACTAGCTGTAAGGCTTAGGGAAGTCAAATTACTTTAAGCTAAGGAGGAAACAATGGCCGAATATAAAGGGATATTAGTTTTTGGTGAGCTAGTGGATGGAAAGTTAGCTTCCATTACCACTGAATTACTAGGATGTGGCAGAAGGCTTGCTAATGAGTTAAAGGAGGAACTATCCTGTTTACTAGCCAGTGATGTCGTGGGTGAAGCTTCTAAGGAAGCAATCGCCTATGGAGCTGACAAGGTTTATGTTGCTGAACATCCTGCTTTCAAGGAATACCAAGCCGATTCCTGTATACAGGTGGCAGAGAAATTGGTCAAGGATATTTCTCCCCGCGTAGTACTTATCGGGCAGACAGCCATGGGCAGAGACCTGGCTCCTCGTCTTGCTTTCAGACTGGGTACTAGTCTGACCACAGATTGCCTCGACCTACGTATAGATCCAGCCACAAAGCTACTAGTGAGAACCCGCCCTGTTTATGGCGGCAATGCTCAAGCTGTATTTACCAGCGATTCCATGCCTCAGATGGTCACTGTGAGAGCCAAGGCGATGTCACCTATAGAGCGTGATAACTCCAGAAAGGGAACGGTGGTTCCTGCTAAGTTTGACATTGATATGTCCAAGGTAAAGACCAAGGTACTAGAGACGGTGAAGGAAGAAACTGTCGGGGTTAAGCTTGAGGATGCTCCCGTGATTGTTTGTGGGGGTAGAGGTATGGGTGGTCCTGCACCATTCCAAACCATACTGAAAGAACTAGCTGATTTACTACATGGTGCAGTGGGTGCCTCACGTCCCCCTGCCGATAACGGCTGGGTACCGGAGTCATACCACATCGGACTTACTGGCAAAATCGTTGCCCCTGATATTTATATTGCCGTAGCTGTTTCCGGTGCTACCCAGCATACCGCCGGCTGCTCAGGTTCCAAGCACATTATAGCCATCAACAAAGACCCTGAAGCCAACATATTCAAGGTAGCAGAATTTGGAGTGGTGGGTAAATACGAAGAGGTACTGCCAGCCTTTATTAGCAAACTAAAGGAGCTATTAGCTGCCTAGAATAGCACTGTAGAAGCACCATTGAAGGTTACAAGAAACCCAGCCTCGTCGACTGGATTTCTCTTTCCTTCTACCGAGATACACACAATAGAGCTGCCAAGCTAAACTTTTTACTGCAAAGACTAGAATGGGTTTTAGTTATTCTTCACAATTCCTCAGCCTCACTCCCGTCCTTCCGCTTTGTCCAAGACAAGTTGATATATAAAGCCTTTAATTGGCTTATTCGCCAGATAAGATTCCAGCGGATCCAGATACTCAGCTTGCCTTGTAAAGCCATATCTTTCGTAGAACCAGAAGCTTGCACTCTCATCCGTAGGCACACAAACACTTTTAGCCTTGTGTCTTAAGGCATACTCAACAAAACGGTCCATAAGGGCACGTCCAATTCCCTTGCCCTGATACCTTCGTGCCACGGCGAAAAGCACAACCTTCGCTTCGCTGACAGGCATATTTCTTTGGAGCACGCTCCACGACTCTAGACACGGCTTAATAAGGCCCAGTAATTTTCGTCGCCTTCCATATTTGCCTAGCAGAAACCGCCCAAAAATTAGGAATAACCTCTTTAGTGCTTGGCATACGCCAATCAGAATAAACCTCTGCTTGACTTGCCCGAACAGAAGTCCTGCCACTTCTCCATCCACAGTTGCCAGCTCATAATAGTTAGATATGGCATGACAACCGTCTATCTGAGCTTGCATAAATTTGCCAGCCTCTGCACCGCTAAACCTACCAGCATGAAGCGGAAAGGCTTCCACTGCAATGCTGGCGCAAATTCCAAGGTCTGCTCTTTGGTAATAGCGAAATTCGCTACTAGAGCTTATAATGTTACCTCTCATACCTTGCTGCCAGCAGTAAGTACGATACAGTCAGTCTATGGTGAGGTACTCTGGTTGAGCAAGACAACCCGGCGTGCTTATTCAGCCTTGGCTGCTTTCCTAGCAGCAATAATCTTCTGGCTGAGATGAGGCGGCACTTCTTCATAGTGGTCAAAACTCATGGTAAAGCTACCACGCCCTTGCGTCATGGATCTTAGATCTGTAGCATAGCGAAGCAACTCAGCGTACGGTGCCTGAGCTTGAATGATATTAACTCCATTACCGGGATTCATGCCCAGTACACGCCCTCTTTTGGTATTAAGGTCACTGGTAATATCCCCAGTATACGCCTCGGGCACCGTTATAGTTAGATTCATTATCGGCTCAAGCAACACTGGTTGTCCTTGAGACAATGCCTTTTTGAAAGCCTGCGCCCCAGCAATTTTGAAAGCTATATCCGAAGAATCAACAGGATGAAAGCTGCCATCGTACAGCGTCACCCTTACATCAACCACAGGATAACTAGCTAGGATTCCTTCCTGTTTTGCCTCGTTGACCCCCTTTTCCACAGACGGAATGTAGTTCTGGGGTATTGCTCCTCCTACAATCCTTTCTGTGAATTCAAACCCTGTACCCTGAGGTAGTGGCTCCAATTCCAGAAAAACATGCCCGTATTGACCATGTCCGCCGGTCTGCTTTTTATGCTTATATTCTGCCTTGGTGGGCACTGTAATAGTTTCTTTGTAGGGTATTTTTGGTGGGTCCAACCTTACTTCAACACCAAATTTGCGACGTATTTTTTCCTTAGCTACCTCTAGATGGCTATCACCTACCCCCGAGATGATAAATTCGTTGGTATCGGGCTCTCGACGTATTTGCAAGGACGGATCCTCCTCACAAATTCTGGGCAAAACAGTACCCATCTTATCTAAGTCGGTCTTTGTTTGAGGTTGAATTGCCATGCTGAAATTGGCTTTAGGAAATTCGATACCTGGCAGTATTACGGGATGGTCGCGAGCACACAGGGTATCCCCAGTCGTGGTGGAACTTAACCTGGCTACAGCCCCAATATCTCCAGCAGCTACCTGCGGCACTGGTTGCTGATTCTTGCCCAGCATAGTAAACAGTTGCCCAATCCTCTCCATACTGCTCTTATTGGCATTCCAAACTTGAGAGTTGCTGGAAATAACGCCCGAGTAAACCCGAAAATAGCTGAGCTTGCCAACATAAGGGTCAGCAGCGGTCTTGAACACCAACGCCGATAATGGAGACTCAGCATTCGGTTTGATTTCTTCCTCATTTCCCGTGGCAGCATTCTTACCCGCGATAATACCCTTCTCCTCTGGCGATGGTAAGTACTGGCAAATACCATCAAGTAGTTGCTGGATCCCGATACCTTGCAGACCGGAGCCCACAAAAACCGGCATGAGCTTACCGGCGATCGTAGACTTCTTTATAGCAGTGCTGATTTCATTAGGACTTATAGGCTGTCCGTCCAGATACTTATTGATGAGTTCGTCATCAACTTCCACTGCAGCTTCTATTAACTTCTCACGGCTAGCTTCTGTTTGTTCCCGAAGTGCTGGGGGTATTTCTGTTTCCTGCAAGTTGCTGCCAATATATGATTTCATAGTGACCAAGTCCACAACACCTTGGAAATCCTTTTGTGACCCTATGGGTAATTGCACGGGTAAACATCTTGGCGACAACTTAGCCTGAATTCCCTTTAGGGTGGAGAAAAAATCAGCATTATCCCGATCCATCTTATTGATGAATATCAGCCGAGGTAAATTAGTTTTATTGGCATCGCTCCACATCTGTTCTGTACCTACTTCCACACCCGAAGCAGCACACACTACAATTATCGCCCCTTCGGTTACCCTCAGTCCTGATCTCACCTCTCCTATAAAATCGGCATACCCGGGGACATCTACCAGATTCAACTTCACACCCTTCCACTGAATTGGCAGGAGAGACAGGTTTATGCCCATACGGCGCTCTACCTCGAGAGGGTCGTAATCTGAAGTAGTGGTACCATTTACCACACTGCCTAAGCGTTGAATGGTACCTGAGACAAAGAGCATATACTCAGCCAGAGAGGTCTTCCCTGCACCTTGATGTGATAACAAGACCACGTTTCGGATTGGCATGGCTCTCCATTATAAATCCTGCCCCTAAAGATAAGCAACCGCTGTTGTGTTACGAAGCGTAATGCTATAATGGTCACGCTGGGATGAAACTGAGCCATGAGCAGGTAAGGCATATTGCTTGGCTAGCTCGCCTGGGGCTAAGCGACGAAGAGGTGGAGAAGTTCAGCCTCCAGCTATCCAATATTCTCGAGAACTTCGAAACACTCAAACAAGTAGATACAACCAATGTGCCACCTGCCACTCACACTATTCCACTACAGAATGTCTTCCGGGAGGATGAGGTAGCTGCCTCATACCCTCAAGCTGATGTTTTATCCAACGCACCAAAGCAAGCAGAAAACTGTTTCAAAGTCCAAGCGATATTAGAGTAAGTCCGTCAAGAAGATGACTGCACACATAACTATCGCTATCACAATTGGTTACCTTTTGGGTTCCTTCCCCTCCGCTTATCTAGCCGGTCATCTCAGGAAAGGGATAGACATCCGAAAAGTCGGCAGTAGAAATATGGGTGCCATGAATGTTTTCTACGAGGTGGGGGCTGTCGAGGCAGCTCTCGTAACCTTGGCTGACTTGGGTAAAGGCGTAGCTGCAATTCTCTTCGCACGCTGGCTATCAGATGTCCCGCTGATCACTTCTTTCAACTTCCTTCGAGACGGACTTACTGGCATAGCTGCTGTATTGGGGCATATCTTTCCCATCTTCCTCAAATTCCGGGGCGGCAAGGGGGCAGCGACTGCTATTGGAACTCTCCTATTCCTCATGCCCTGGTCAGTTCCTTTCCTCGCTCTTGTTTTCTTCATAGTCGTATTCATTACCCGTAATCCTACTTTTAGTTATAGCCTGCTGTTTGTTGTTTTCCCGCTTGTTGCTGGGTTCGTCTACCATGACCGCTACAGAGAACCTCTCGAGCTAGTCTTCTACTCTATTGGCTTAGGCGTATTTCTAGGTATACAATACATCCCTAGGCTCAAAGAGATGCACAGCAAAGCGGGCGGCGACTGGCATAAGGTTATCAGGCGTCGCAGCCTTAAGGAAAGATTATAAATATGTCCACGAAGGAACTGTACCAGCTCACCATCCACGAAGCCCACGAGCTTCTTAAGCGAAGGGAAATTTCCTGCATCGAACTAACGAAATCTGTCCTGCAACGCATCGCCGAGGTAGAAGACAAGATTCACGCCTGTGTTACTATTGTTGAGGCTCTTGCCCTTCAGGAAGCCGAGAAAGCAGATGCTTACATCAAAACCGCTGAACAAATCACTCCATTGACTGGCATACCTACCCTGATCAAAGACGTCATATGCACCAAGGGGATAAGAACTACCTGCAGTTCCCGGATACTGGAGAACTTTATCCCTCCTTACGACGCTACCGTGATCGAGAAGCTCAAGGCACACAGAGCAGTAATAGTTGGGAAGACCAATATGGATGAATTTGCCATGGGCTCCTCCACAGAGCACTCTGCTTTTTTCCCCACCCTCAACCCTTGGGATCTAAGCCGTGTCCCCGGTGGTAGCAGCGGTGGCTCAGCAGCCGCTGTGGCTGCCGATGAAGCTATTTATTCTCTGGGCTCAGATACCGGGGGCAGCGTTCGCCAGCCAGCAGCGCTTTGCGGCGTGGTCGGACTCAAGCCAACCTATGGTCGGGTTAGCCGCTTCGGCTTAATTGCGTTTGCCAGCTCCCTTGACCAGATTGGACCGATAACCAAAGACGTCACTGACTGCGCCTTGGTCATGAATGCCATCGCTGGCTACGACCCTAGGGATTCTACCTCGGTGCCTCTTCCTGTCCCCAACTACACCCAGCATCTCGTTCCCAACATTAAAGGCCTCAAGATCGGCATACCCAAAGAATATCTTGTGACAGGGATACAGAGCGAGGTCAAAATAGCTCTGGAAACAGCCATAGACAAGCTACATGAACTGGGTGCCGAGATAGACTGGGATGTTTCTTTACCTCCTACTAAATATGCGCTGGCTGCTTATTACATACTGGCTCCCTCCGAAGCTTCAGCTAATCTGGCTCGCTACGACGGTGTGAAGTACGGCTTTTCTGTACGTAATGCCAGCAATGTAATTGAAGCCACTGAAAAGACACGTCAATTTGGCTTCGGGGCTGAGGTCAAAAGGCGCATAATGCTTGGCACCTATGCTCTATCGGCAGGTTACTATGATGCCTACTACCTCAAAGCACAAAAAGTGCGGACATTGATAAAACGAGAATTCGACCAAGCTTTTGAAAGATATGATGCATTGGTTACCCCCACTTCACCAGTGGTAGCTTTTAGGCTGGGAGAAAAACTGGAAGACCCAATGCAGATGTATCTCAGCGACATCTGCACGTTACCTATCAATATAGCTGGAGTTCCTGCTATCTCCATACCCGCCGGCTTCGCCGACAACTTACCCATAGGCATGCAAATCATTGGCAAGCCCTTCAGCGAGGAAATACTGCTGCGCATCGCCTTCGCCTACGAGCAAGCTACCGACTGGCATAAGAGAAAACCCCCGCTGTGACAGACAATGTCGGGAGTAATCTCACTGGAGAAGTTTGTGCAATTCGCTATTTCACCGGCGTTAGCGTAACTTCTATGCTCTGATAGTAAATGCCAGTGAGGCCCTCAAACCCCGAGTCGGTGCCCACCAACAACCAGAGTTCGCCGTCGGGACTGGCAGTTACCGTGTATTTGTGCCTGTGCTGCCGCTTCAAGGAAACGTAAGGAGGATTCTGCCAGTCGATCTCCTCAGCAGAAAGACCGTTGGCGATGTGTCCAACTATTGAGGCGGCTTCCCCGTCACCACTGTTCCCTGCTCCCTTGTCAACATTCATAACGTAATAGTCAGTCTCAGGATCGAGGTACACCACAGGCCCCACTGAGGAAGCACCAGCTTTCAAGAACACAGACTCGCCAGGAGGACCACCAATGCCCACCGCACCACTCGGAGCATTGGAGGCAAAGGCGATGGTGAACTTCACGCGATACTCCTGATCAGGCACCACGCCGTCTTCGGTTCCGAGCCGCCGCTTCAGAAACATAAACAAGTCATCCGAGCGGTTCATACCTTCAAGGTAATAACCAGTGCCATCACTTTCAAGTTCAGGCGGCAGCGGTCTTAGCTCCGCTATCAGCATCAGGTCTTCCTCCATCTCGGGGCTATATTCAGCAAACCCAGCTTCCCAGCCCTGCGTCCCCTCACGAAAATCAAATTCCAGACGAATTGAAGAAAAAATCTCTGTCATGATTGCGTAAACGACCAATCCCACTACTATCACCACTCCCACAACAATAAGCAGTCTCTTCCTCATTTCCTAGAACCTCTCAGTTCGTACGTTCAGCCTCTTTACAATACAATGCTAATCACCGCCAAAAGTTGCGTCCTCTCGAAAGCCTTTCGGCACAACATCATTTCATCGCTCCACACAGAGCAGAATACTAAACAATTTATCGAAACGTTTAATTCAGCAGCCCTTTCTGTAACGGCATAGAGTTGTGCTACTCTCACTCCTTTTCAGGTTTGTCTTTCCCGTAAGCTGCTACAAGCTTCATGCGGTGGTAAGGTGACAATAAAACGGCACTAGGATTATTGCCGGTGACCGTATCTTTAACTACGACATACGTAACAGGAGCCTCAGAACACATGATGAAAATAGTATCGTGTCCAACGCATAAACCATATATAAAGTTCAGCTCAGTGCCTTCTTTGTTCATTATCTCTGCCTGGGCTATGGGGTTACAGCTTATGCCTAACGGCTTCACCCATTCATTGGGTATTCCGGTCTCCTGAGGCTTCAGACCGCCTATCATGCAAGCTATGGAGGTAACCTGGAAACCGGCTCGCTCCAAAAAACGGGCAAACTCTCTGCCTTCCCGGATTAAGCCCACACATACAGCTAGCCCCACTTTCTTCACTTCTAGCTCCCTGGCAAATTCGATACACTGCTGGACCCGAGTCCAATCATAGCCACCTTTCTTCAGCACTTTGGCTGCTGCTAAATGGAACTTACTGGCGTCAGGCTCGACATATTGC
Source organism: Chloroflexota bacterium (assembly GCA_036834125.1). GTDB lineage: Bacteria > Chloroflexota > Dehalococcoidia > GIF9 > AB-539-J10 > RBG-13-51-36. Next base: position 75,787 of record DAITOK010000004.1, read on the forward strand.
CGCTTGCTTTTTTCTACTATTTCCAAGAATTTTTGCGCCTGACAATATTCAGGGATTCCTTGGGGATACCGTGCCAAACATTCATTATCTTTGCACTGGTGACATTGAATTGTCTTAGCCTCCTTAGCCATTTTCCCTCCTTAGCCATATTCTGCTGGCTACCAAAGCTTGATTCTATATTTCAATTCAACCCAAAGTCAATAAATAGCAACCACGTATAAGTGCAATCTATTGTGGTTACCATGAATAAAAATGCGGAGGCTGAGATACATGGGTGAAACCCGTGGTATGTTCGGTGATGCCAGCATATCACAGGAGTTACCGGAATGAGAAAACTAG
>DAITOK010000005.1:0-1203 GCA_036834125.1 Chloroflexota bacterium
ACGAACATCGGCATCACAACGTGAACGTAGTTGTCCACCCCGATGGGGCGGATGGTGCCTGGGCTGGAGGGGGTAGTGACCTCCAGAGCGACTTGAGGTTGACGAAGGACAGATAGAACGTCGGATAGGTACCTCACGTTGAAGGCGATCTTGGCTTCTTGCCCATCTACCAGAGCTTCGATTTCACTAACATTGCCACCAACCTCTTCAGCTTGAGCTGACACGGTAACTTTCCCTGGATTGAGTTCACTCCCCGGGGTAATGACCAGGCGAACTATACCACTGGCGTCGCGAGCGAATACCGAGGACATCTTGATGACACGGAGAAATTCGTTAACGTCCACTACGGCTCGCGTAGTATAGCTTTGAGGAATGACCTGCGAATAGTTAGGGAATGAGCCTTGAACAAGCTGGGAAATTAGCTCAGCATTCTTGAGACGGAAGAGGATCTGGCTCTTTTTCTCGTTTATCTTGATTTCTACAGTCTCTTCTTGGTCAGCAAGCAGGCGGCTCAACTCGTTGAAAGTCCTGGCAGGAACGATGACCGTGGCTTTCCCGCGAACTGGGGAGGCAAGGGCTGTCTTATGGACAGCTAGCCTGAAGCCATCAGCAGCTACCAGGTTGATCTGGTCACCATCAAATTCGGTGTTAATTCCTGTTAACACTGGGCGGGATTCTTCTGTGGCGGCGGCGAAGGCAACTTGGGCAATTCCTTCTCTGAGATTTGCTGGTTCGATGGATGTGGTCATGCCGTCATCTATCTGTGGGATGGGTGGGAAATCGGCGGCATCAATGCCGTTGATATGAGCTTGGAAGCGACCGCTCTTCAATTCTAGAACGCGGCTGTTGGCAGGAAGATTGATCTCAATAAGGTCGTTGGGTAAGGAGTTGACAAAGTCGGTGAGCAAACGAGCCGGCACAGTTATCGCACCCTTTTGTTTCACCTTTGCACCAACCCAGCAAGTAATAGCCATTTCCAGATTAGTGGAGGCTAATCTGAGAAGCGATTGCTCAGCGGATAAGAGGATGTTTTGAGTAATGGGCAATGTGGACCTTGTAGCGACAGCCCTCCCCACGATGCTTAGCCCTTTGCTTAGGTTTTCTTGAAGACAAGATAACTTCATGAGATGCCTCCCCCTCTATGTAGTAAGGACAGTATACTATCAGCGACTGTAAGAATCAATGCACATGCTTTACATAATA
>DAITOK010000005.1:1303-73888 GCA_036834125.1 Chloroflexota bacterium
AAGGACAGTATACTATCAGCGACTGTAAGAATCAATGCACATGCTTTACATAATACTGATTCGTAAAAGCTGTATTAACTACTAGCTGCTGTTGGGTTGTAGCTAACGACCATAGAGCGTAGTCAATTCCCTCAGCCTGTGTTTGATTTCCTCGGTAACCATATCGGGTGTGAAACGCCAACACCAGTTCCCTTCAGCTTTAGCAGGGGTGTTCATGCGGGCTTGGCTGCCCAATCCTAAAATATCTTGCATGGGAATGATAACAGTATCAGCCACGGACATCAAAGCCAGGCGAATAAAGTCCCAGTTTATTTCGCGTCCATCCGTGCCCAGATATTTAAGGGCGAGCTGTTTTTCGCGTTCTCTTTCCTCTCTACTCTGCGTGCTATCTTGGACATCTTCTCCGCGGAACCAGCCAATAGTAGTATTGTTGTCATGCGTGCCGGTATACACGACACAATTGTGAGGGTAGTTGTGAGGACGATACCGCTCGGCATCGAGACCTTGTCCGAAGGCGAACTGGAGAACTCTCATGCCCGGGAAGCCGAATTGCTCCCGTAGGGCGTCTACCTCAGGTGTAATAACTCCGAGGTCTTCAGCGATTATAGGCAATGTTCCTAAAGCTTTCTGTGCAGCCTTAAACAATTTAGCCCCGGGTCCAGGAACCCACCTGCCGTTTATGGCAGTGGTATCAGAGACGGGAATTTCCCAGTACTTCTCAAAACCACGGAAGTGGTCCAGTCTGATAATATCCACCAAAACACACATCGCTCGGAAGCGTTCAATCCACCAAGCATACTTTTTCTTGGCTATGATATTCCAGCGATAGAGAGGATTTCCCCATAGCTGCCCTGTCTGGCTAAAGTAATCCGGTGGCACACCAGCTACCACAGTGGGTCTGCCCTTATCGTCCAGATAAAACATTTCTGGGTGAGACCAGACATCGGCACTATCCGGAGCCACGAAGATAGGCATATCGCCGATTAACTTAATTCCGTGCTCATTGCAATACCTCTTCAATTCTGACCACTGTTTGAAGAACTGATATTGCTGGTATTTATGGCAACAGATTTCATGGTCGAGTTTCTTGCTCCATCGCTTCAGAGATTTTGGCTGGCGCTTTCGTATATCTTCGTCCCAGGTGTTCCAGGCAGCAAAATTGTGAGCCTCTTTTAACGCCATAAACAGCGAGTACGGCTCCAGCCAAGAAGCATTTTGCCGACAGAAAGCCTGGAATTGTTTTTGTTCATCAGGAGTTGCTCTTTTCTCGAAGTTTTCGAAGGATTTTTTGAGAAGTGGCATTTTGAACCCGGTGACTGCACCATAGTCTACTTTATCCTCAGGGAAAATGGGTGCGGTTTCTAGATCAGAAGGTTCTAAGTAACTTTCTTCCGCCAGTTTTTCTAGGCTGATGAACAGTGGATTGCCTGCGAATACCGAAAGGCATTGATAGGGGGAATTGCCGCAGCCAGTAGGCCCTAGGGGTAAAACCTGCCAGAGACGTTGTCCAGTGCTAACAAGAAAATCGGCAAACTGATAGGCTTCTCTCCCGAAATCTCCTATCCCGAATCTACCGGGGAGGGAAGTTGGGTGTAATAGTATGCCGCTAGCTCTAGGAAATCTCATGTCTGCTCATCTCTTGTCCAGGTAATCTGAATCTGGGTTGAAAAGCTGACAATCCAGGAGTGCTTTTGAGTATCCATAATAGATTGACTCTTGGAATCGTTATTTACATCAGTATACAATAGGGCACACTGGCGCACAAAAGCTGTGCACGATGACGCGAAGCAAAATGTTTAATGACTTGGGGCTTTTAGCTATCGGTATTGACCTTGGCGGCAGCAAGATACTGGCAGCGGTGGTTGAGTCTCAAGGTAAAGTGCTTGCCAGTGATGAGAGTGCAACGCCGGTCAAAAGAGGACGCCAGGCGATAATCCAATCTATGTTGAAGTCAACGCGTCAGGCTTTGAAGCAGGCTAATATGGATATTTCTGAAATCTGCGCCATAGGAGTAGGAGTTGCTGGCATCTCCAATCCCGACACAGGTATTCTATTTACTTCACCAAACCTACCGCCGCTACGAAATGTGCCCTTAAGGGATATGATGCAGAAAAAGTTGGGCAAGAAGGTATTTCTGATCAACGACGCCAATGCTGCTGCTTTGGGGGAGCTGTATTTTGGAGCTGCCCGGGGTGCTCGTAACTTCATCTATGTTACTCTCAGTACGGGTATCGGTGGGGGGATTGTCATTGATGGCAAAATTTATACCGGGACTATTGGTGCTGCTGGCGAGATAGGTCATATGACTATTGATGACGAAGGTCCGCTCTGCAACTGTGGTAATAGGGGTTGTTGGGAAACGCTAGCTTCAGGGACGGCTCTAGCAAAGGAAGCACAGCAGCGGATCAAAAGGGGAGCCAAGACTTCCATCCTGGAGTATGCTGGTGGTGATGTGGGAAAGGTGACGGCTCAAGTTGTTCATAGTGCTGCCAAGCACGGTGATAGCTTGGCTAAGGAGCTCATTGCTCAAACTGGCTATTATGTCGGTGTGGGGCTGGCGAACTTAATAAACATATTTAACCCTGAATTGATAGTTATCGGCGGGGGTCTATCTAACATCGGCGACATGCTATTGGAACCAGCTTTTAAGGTAGCTGGCGGAAGGGCATACAAGGAAACTTTTCAAGCTGTGCGATTTGCTTCTGCTGAGCTGGGTCGAAATTCCGGCGTGCTGGGTGCTGCTGCTTTTGCTCTCCAAGAGATGAAAGGACTTTGTGGGAAGTAAAGAAGCATTGAGCTATCGTGAGGTGATGGAATGAACTTATCTATCGGCAAGCTGAGGGGACTTCAACAATTGGCTGACTCCAGAGGCATAATGGCCATGTGTGCCATTGACCACAGAGGGGCACTTAGACGAGCCTTGAACGAGAAAGGTTCGGCAGAGGTAAGCTACCAGGATATGGTTGATTTCAAGCTGGATCTCTGTCAAGCGGTGGCGCGCTTCGCCAGTGCTATATTACTTGACCCGGAATATGGAGCTGGTCAAGCTATCGCGGCGGGCGTGTTGCCGCCATCCAAAGGGCTTTTGGTCAGCTTGGAAAAGAGTGGCTACTCTGGTGATAGTAAGGCTAGGATTACCGAGCTACTGCCGGGCTGGAGCGTAAAGAAAGCAAAGAAAATGGGAGCCTCGGCGGTCAAGCTTTTAATATACTTCAGGCCCGATCTCAAAGATGTGGCATCAAAGCAGCTGGAATTGGTGGCGAGACTAGCTGACGAATGTGTGGCAGAAGACATCGCTTTTCTGGTCGAGCCCGTAACTTATGCTATTGAGGAAGGTGAGAAAGCCAAGGAAAAGTTTGCTGAGAGGAAACCTGAGCTGGTGATCGAAACGGCCCGGCTGGTCACAGCCCAGCCTGTTGATGTGCTGAAAGCCGAATTCCCAGCCGATATTGACTTTGAGCAAGATGAACAGAAGTTGCTCAAGTTATGTCAGGAGTTGGATAAGGCGTCTCGACTACCCTGGGTGCTCCTTAGCGCTGGCGTTGATTTTGGTTCGTTTAGGAAGCAAGTGGAGATAGCTTGTAAGGCGGGGGCATCGGGTTTTCTGGCAGGGCGTGCCTTATGGCAGGAAGGCGCGCGAATTGGTTCTCGACAAGAGAGGATAGAGTTCTTCTGCAATACTGCTGCAGTGAGGCTCAAGGAGTTGGCTGAGATAGCCGATAGGTATGGTAGGCCGTGGTATTTTAAGCTGGGGGTTGAAGACGGCAAATTTGCCCCGCCGCCTGAGGGGTGGTATAGGAGCTACTGACGGTCAGCGGGGGATTTGAAGAACACAGCAGCCAGAGGTGGCAACGTGATGTTCAGGGAACAAGGGCGGCTGTGCCAAGGAACCGCCGTTGCCTCCACTCCTCCCAGATTGCCGTGACCGCTTCCGCCATATTCCGAGGCGTCGCTGTTTAGTATCTCCTTCCAAAAGCCCGGTCCTGGCACACCGATTCTGTAGTTGAAGCGCGGTACAGGGGTAAAATTACACACGACGGCTATGACATCGTCGCAAGACCGTGCCTTGCGGACGAGGCTGATAACACTCTGCTCGACATCGTTGCAATCAATCCACTCAAAACCTGGTTGGTCAAAATCTAGTTCGTGGAGCGCTGGTTCTTCTCGATAAACCCTGTTCAAGTCGCTGACCCATCTGTGGAGTCCGGAGTGGGCTGGATACTGAAGGAGATGCCAATCCAGGCTCTCCTGATGTGTCCACTCTCGCCACTGTCCAAATTCTCCTCCCATGAACAAGAGTTTCTTGCCAGGTTGGGCGTACATATAGCCCAGTAAGAGTCTCAAGTTGGCAAACTTCTGCCAGTGGTCGCCGGGCATTTTCCCCAAAAGCGAGCCTTTGCCGTGTGTCACTTCGTCGTGAGAAAGGGGCAGGACGAAATTTTCGAAAAAAGCATATAACATACGGAAGGTCAGGTTATTATGATGATATTTCCGGTAAACAGGATCTTTGGTCATGTACTCCAGGGTATCGTGCATCCAACCCATATCCCATTTCAGCCCAAAACCCAGACCACCGACATAAGTGGGGCGAGATACCATTGGCCAAGCTGTTGATTCTTCAGCAATAGTTTGCACATCCGGTTTCTCCTTGTAGACCACTTCGTTCAAACGGCGCAGAAAAGCGATAGCTTCTATATTTTCTCGCCCGCCATACTGATTGGGTATCCATTCTCCTTCTTTACGACCATAATCCAGATAAAGCATGGAAGCTACGGCGTCTATTCTCAAGCCATCGGCATGGTATTTATCAAGCCAGAACAAGGCATTGCTAAAGAGGAAGCTCCGTACTTCGTGCCGTCCATAGTTGAAGACAAAACTGTTCCAGTGAGGATGGACTCCCTTCCGGGGGTCGGTGTGTTCGTACAGATGTGTTCCGTCAAAATATCCCAAGCCGTGTTCATCGTTAGGGAAATGAGAAGGCACCCAATCCAGGATGACACCTATGTCATTTTGGTGCAGGTAATCAACAAGATACATAAAATCCTGGGGAGTGCCATAGCGACTGGTAGGGGCAAAATAGCCGGTTATCTGGTAACCCCACGAGCCATAGAAGGGATGTTCCATTATCGGCAAAAACTCAACATGCGTGAAGCCCATTTGCTTTACATAATCAGTTAGCAAGGGGGCTAGCTCACGGTAGCTCAAGGGGCGATTTCCTTCCTCGGGCATCCTGCGCCACGAACCAAGATGCACTTCATAAATAGAAATAGGAGCATCAAGTGAATTATGAGTGCGTCTTTTCTCCATCCAAGCTTGGTCTTTCCAATGGTAATCAAAGTCCCAAACGATGGAAGCTGTTTTTGGGGGAGTTTCAGCATGAAACGCAAATGGGTCGGCTTTTTCCACGCAATAGCCATAATGATGGGATACTATGTAATACTTGTAAATTGTGCCTTTCCCAATGCCGGGAACAAACCCTTCCCAAATACCAGATTGCCCTTTTGGGCGAAGAGGATGACTTGATTTGTCCCAACAATTAAAGTCACCTATAACAAAGACTTCTGTGGCATTGGGAGACCAGACAGCGAAGTAAGTCCCTGTCATGCCATCCACAGCCAAAGGGTGAGCCCCGAGCTTCTCGTAAAGGCGGTAATGAGTTCCTTCATTGAACAGGAAAAGATCGTCGTCGCTCAGTAAGGTCACGTCATAGCGTATTGTTTTTGTGTTCATCTATCTATAGAGCATGCTTGTTTCCTACCACACTTCGCCTAGCCCTTTTCCGACACGCGTTTTTGCGCTTGGAGATAGACCTCCTCATACTTTCGGGCAGAAGCTTTCCAGGAGAAATCTAGCTTCATGTTGTCTCTGACCAACCTTTGCCATTGCTCCTTATGGTAAAATTTCTCCTCCGCTCTTTTTATCGCCGACAGCATTTCTGAAGCTGTGTAGTTGTGAAATACAAAGCCATTGCCGTTGCTCTCAGCTACATCCTTTACTGTATCAGCTAAGCCGCCAGTCCGTCGAACCACAGGAACTGCACCATAGCGCATGGCGATCATCTGTCCCAGCCCGCAAGGTTCGAAACGCGAAGGCATCAGGAACATATCGCTGCCACCGTAGATCAGGCGAGCGGTTTGCTCATCGGTAGCAATAAATACTGAGATACGCCGGGGATACTTCAGCGCTGCCTCGGAAAGCAATCTATGATAATGCTCTCTCCCTTGACCAAGGATGACTAGCTGCGATTTGATTTCGGCGATGAATTGTTCTATAGCCTCAAGCACCAAATCAATTCCTTTTTGCTCCTCAAGACGGGAGACCATACCAACCAAAGGTATATCAGGGTCTTGAGGTAATCCGCTCTTTTTTTGCAAGGCTAGTTTGTTGGCAACTTTTCTTTCTAGGCTGGTGGAATCATAGTTTCTCTCCAGATGGGGATCGGTAGCTGGATTGTACTCAGCGTAATCAATGCTGTTGAGTATGCCGTATAGCTCATTTCGCCGATAGTTTAGCAATTGCTCAAGTCCCCAACCGTGCTCTGGCGTGAGTATTTCTGCGGCATAAGTAGGGCTGACAGTGGTCAGAATGTCAGAAACAAGGATGCCCTGGCTGATGAAGTTCAATGGTGGCTGAGGAGCATCAGGAGGAATATGTTTTCGCCATAGGGAAGAAAGCCTCGAATCCTGGAAAAATTGCCAGTCAAACCAGCCTTGGTAAGCTAAGTTGTGGATGGTAAAAACACAGGGTGATTTTATGTTTGCTTCCTTCAACCATAAAGGGACTAAAGCTGTGTGCCAGTCGTGGCAATGGACAATGTCAGGGTGAAGATTAAGATGGGAGATAATGGCTGAGATACTTAATGAGAAAAACAGGAAGCGTCTTAATTCATCCTGACTATAGATTTCTTCAGTTCCAAAATAGTTGTCGTTTTCTACTAGGTATACTGGTATCCTTTTCTTTAGCGTGGTCATTTTCAGAGTTACTTGCTCGCTATGCCCCATAAAGCGGATAATCCCGACGTTAGAATCTTTTCCGGGGATGTCTTGGACGGGAATTCGTATGCTGCGGTATTTTGGTAGTATCAAACAAGGCTCGTGTCCTAAGCCTTGGAGTGATATGGCGAGGGAGCTTGTGACATCTGCCAATCCACCGACCTTGGCCAGGGGGTAAACCTCGGCCGCAACAAGTAGGATTTTCATTATCGAGATCGAGGTTAGGCTTTGAGAGCTTTCTCTCCTCTTACCACAGAACTACCACTGGGAATGGAGAGAGTGGAGAAATCACTCTCTTTTACCCAAGAATCAATCTTGCAGTTGTGTCCGACTCTCAGTCCCGGAGGTAATCTTGCCCCCTTGCCAATTACTGTGATGCCAGAATTCAAATGCTCAGGTTCGTCTTTGTTGGCAGTATAGTCGTCGCCACAACCAATCCAGCAGCCTGGGCCAATGTAACACTCTTTATCAATGATAGAACGCTGCACAACAGCATCCCGGCCGATGACAGTATCGTGAAAGATTATGGAATCTATCACGTGTGCTCCTTCTTCGACGTAGACGTGGGGGGAGAGCACGGAATTAAACACGTGACCGTTTACAATGCAGCCATTACTGACAAGGCTTCTCGAAATCTGGGCATTCGGTCCCAGTTTTACTGGAGGCATGTCTAGGGAAAGCGTCCTAACTTCGGTCTCCGGGTCATAGAGATTGAATGGGGGCAGATCTACAATCAGGTCCATATGGGCTTGCCAATAGGCTTCGATTGTACCAACATCACGCCAGTAACCTTGATACTTGTAACCATAAATTTGGCGTTTGCCTATTGCATCTGGTATAACCTGGCTACCAAAGTCCTGTAGACCGCGACAGTGGGCATCTTCGAGAACGTTGAGCAGAACATCTCTGTTAAAGACATAAATGCCCATCGAGGCTAGATTGCTCTTGGGTTGAGGTGGCTTTTCCTCGAAGTCAATCACTTTACAGTTGTCATCCAGACTCACAATACCAAAGCGATGGGCTTCGTTCCAGGGCACCTCAGTGACTCCAATAGTTATATCAGCTTTCTGTTGGCAATGAAACTTAATCATCTCTTCGTAACGCATGGTATAGACGTGGTCTCCTGAAAGAATGAGAATTTTATCAGCGCGGCTGTCCTCTATGAAACGCAGGTTGTGGTAAACAGCATCGGCAGTGCCCTTATACCAGTGCATCTCTCCGTTGGTGCTGACAAAAGGGTAAAGTAGAGTGATACCTCCGATAGTACGGTCTAGATCCCAGGGCCTACCCACGCCGATGTGGCGCGCCAGGGAGCGTGGATTGTATTGTGGTATAACTGCTACTCTGGTGATGCCAGAGTTGACGCAGTTGCTCAGGGTAAAGTCAATGATACGGTACTTACCAGCGAAGGGGACTGCAGGCTTAGCACGCTCCTGTGCCAGCACACTCAGTCTTTTTCCTTCTCCGCCGGCGAGGATGACTGCCAATACTCTTTTCATCGGGACGTTGCCTTACCTAATCAACTTATAAATTTTGTGGGTAAGACTATTTTAACTATCAGTAGGCAACTTGTCTAATTGCAGCCGGTAATTGGCTTCTATTGCTAGCTCGATTTCCCTCTACTAGCTGCTGGTATATACATTCGCTTGATATATTCCTTAAGCATCCGTCGGGTGCAGAATATGGGAGAAATTGAGGCTATTGCCTCTTTGACCATGCGCATCCAACCGCGAGGCACACCATCTCTATCCCGTTGGTAGTAAAGGGGTACAATTTCCTGCTCTAGGAGACGGTAAAGTGCCTCGGCATCCGAGCTATCTTCCTTCCCTGGGTCATACGCTTCAATGTCGTCTCCGATAACCCAGCCATTCATGCCATTATAGCCTTCATACCACCAGCCATCTCTAACGCTGAGATGAAGGACACCGTTCACTGTTGCCTTCATACCACTGGTGCCACAAGCCTCTTGTAAGCGGCGAGGCGTGTTCAGCCATACGTCTACTCCTTGAACCAGATAACGAGCCATATGCATATCATAATCTTCTACAAAGGCTATTCGGCCTTGGAATTCAGGCTGTGTACTCAGGGTATATACCTCATGGAGGAGTTGCTTTGAAGGAAAGTCGGCGGGATGAGACTTTCCGGCAAAGATGATTTGGACAGGCTGCCATCTATCGGTGACAATGCGCTTAAGACGTTCAACGTCGTGGAAAATCAATGCTGGTCGCTTATATTCAGTGAATCGGCGGACAAAACCGATAGTGAGAACATTGGGATTAAGTAGAGCACCCATAGCCAATATCTGCCTGGCTCGGCACTCACGTTCAGTAGCGCATTGGCGTGCTCGCTCTATCATGGCACCGATAAGCTTGCGTTTAAGGGCCTGATGCACTTCCCAAAGCTCCTTGTCTGGGATTTTTAGTACAAGTTCCCGAAGGCTAGTATCATCGTACCTTTGGAATATATCCTGGCCTAGGTATTTCTCATAGATACGGCTCATCTCCGGAGCAACCCAAGTCGGCACATGAATCCCGTTAGTAATATGTGAGATGGGGACCTCCTCTTCTTTAAGTTTGGGCCAGAGTCCGTGCCACATCCTTCTCGTGATTTTTCCATGAATCTGGCTAACAGCGTTACGATGGTCAGACATTCTTAAGGCAAATACAGTCATATTGAAGGCTTGGTCATATGTGCCACTTTGTCGTCCTAGCTCTAGAAATGTTTCTCGGTTTATGCCCATAGATTCCCAGTAGCTAGAAAGATATTTCTCGACAAGCGTGATAGGAAAGACATCGTGTCCGGCAGGGGTTGGCGTATGGGTAGTGAATACGGTGGTTGCTCTAACTCTGTGCAGAGCTTCGGTGAAGCTCGCGCCTTTTTCTATTTCTGTCCTGAGACGCTCCAGCATCATGAAGGCGCTGTGGCCTTCGTTGGCATGCCACACAGAAGGATTGATGCCTAGTGTCTGTAAGACACGCACTCCGCCAACTCCTAGTACAATTTCTTGCTGGATACGCTGCTCCTGATCAGCGGTGTAGAGGCGAGCGCATAACTGTCTATCTTGAAAGCTGTTTCCCTCAACGTCGCAACAGAGAAGGTAGAGGTTGGTCCGCCCTACGCGTACTTGCCAGACACCAATGTAGAAAGGTCTACCGCCCAGTTCCGTCTTAACTAACGGTCTGCACCACTTAGAGTGCGGAACTGGATTGATAGGAGTGATGGGCGCTTCATCGAAATTTAATTGTTCATAAATTTCCTCTTGCCAGCCGTCAGCGGAAATATGTTGATGGAAGTATCCTTGGGGATACATGAAGCCAACACCGACCAGAGGCAGCCCCAAATCGCTCGCTTCTTTACAGACATCGCCCGCCAGGATGCCCAGACCGCCGGCATAGAGAGGGAGAGAGTTGTGTATGGCAAATTCCATAGAGAAGTAGGCAACAGGACCAGGCAAAGCCTCAGGGTATTTTGTAGCAAACCAAGTATTCTTTGCTTTAATGTCGGCGTCAAAATCTGCCATCACGGAATCGTACAAACTAAGAAACGCAGGGTCTTTCGCCGCTGCTTCTAGCCTGTCAGGACTGATTTCGTGAAGCTCTTTGACCGGGTTGTGTCCCCCTAAGTGCCATAGTGGATAATCCAGAGCCCGGAACAAAGCTCGGGCTTGAGGGTGCCAGCTCCACCACAGATTGTTAGCTAGTTCCTCTAACCTGTTTACGCGCTCAGGGAGCTTCAGTGGTGATGACATAGTACCATTGCCAGGCTTTTGTCTCAGATTTCCTTTGCTCGCTACGAAAGCATCGTCAACTTTTGTCAATTGGTCGGTTATTATAACAGAGCGTCGCCTGTTTTATCATACAGTCTGGGCACACGCGTGCCGATGAGCTCGAGGCAATAGAATGGCAATGCGCAATTCTGTTACGGGCAAACTCGCAACATAATTTAGCGAAGAGAAGTTTTTTTGAGCTAGGCTTAGCTTAGAGCAACTTTTGTGATTTCTCTCGGTCTTCTCCAGCCCAGTGCTGCGAGGAGGTCTCCTACTGCGGTTTCCCCGTGTCCAGGGTGGCGAAGGGTGAGGTCGGGATTGACTCGATAATAGTTGCGTCTTCCCTGTCGTTTCTTGGTAATATAGCCAGCTTCTTGTAGGTCAGCAATTATCTTACGCGCTGTTCTTTCAGTAATGCCAATGGCGTTAGCTAGCTCTCGAGCAGTAATCCGAGGGTGTCGAGCAATGCAACTTAATACCAGAGCGTGGTTGGTAAGGAACATCCATTCTGGCATATTCCACCTCATTCTTTAGAAAAATTCGCAGATTCTTGGTAAAGGCCTTGACAAGAACATTCTGATAATGCAATATATTAATATATATGATGAAAATTTCATTAGTCAATTATCATGAATCAATCATGGTGATTAGGCATTCACGGTAATAATTTCCAAGAAATGCTGATAGGCTATGTTTAATTTTCGAAAAAGGAGGTGATCAAAAGTGGCGAAGAAAGCTGCCAAGGCGGCTAAAACCACAAAGACCACGAAGACCGCAAAGGCTAGCAAGACCGGCTGCAAGAAGTGAATTAGATGCAGCTAGGAATGTTAGGGGTGAGAGATAGTAAATCTCTCACCCCTAATAAATTTAAAATTTTCCAGTTTTTTTCGTCTCTGCTTCAAAAAGTTTACAGTTTGGAGTCAGAAAGGGCCTAACAATACTGGTTTTAACTATGAATTGCTATGATATAATTTAAATACAGTGTCAAGTAGGAGGTGTGTGAGCATGGCTTGGTTTACCAAAATGAGTAAAGAAGAAGCAAGGAGGCTTTTAGGAGATGTCCCGAGCGACAAGGTCTTCCGGTGTCACGATGGAAAGGTTATCAGGAATCTCAGAGAGCTTGAAAGAGCATTACATGAAATGAGTGATGAGACGTTCTATTATCATTCTGGTAAGGAAAGAAAAGACTTTAGCAACTGGCTTAGGGATGTGGTGGGTGATGAGAAGCTAGCTAACGAGCTTAGCAAGGCGAAATCTCGTGCTGAAGCCGGTCGAGCAGTAGCCAAAAAGATCTCCTTGCTTGAGAAGAAGATGTAGTGTAGGTAGGTTTGAGCTTTCTGCTAGCGGCTCGTCTTACTGAAGGAACTAGAAAGTTCACCGCTGTTAATCTTATTGTGTGAATAGTATGTCTTCCAGTTTGTTTCTGATATCCCGGGCATCTAGGGTACGCTGATAGCACTCGCGTTTTAGTTTTTCGCTTACTCCGCTCTTATTTATAGCCCGGTAGGCGTTAACTATTGTTCGTAGTTGCTCAAGCAGACCCATATAGATGAGGTTGATGTCCCACATAGGGCGCTTGCTTGCCCACCACATTTGGCAGCTATGCTCAGCACGATCTAAAAGTCCCCGGGCTATAGCAGCAGAGCGACGGCTCTCGTCGTCGTCGGCATACTCCAGCGCTTTGTTGACCAGTTCAATGCAGATGTTCAGATGTTCCCACTGCAGACGATGTACTTCGTTATTTCTGTCTTGCCAGAGTGGGTAATAGTTGCCAGCTTTTATGTCATGGACAGTGGTGCTCCAGGAAGAGGGCTTGGGCTCTATAGCTGGTCCTCTTGCGAAAAGACCGAGGAGTTCGCTTACAGTAACCATGCGGATTTTGGCAGCAGCCTCGCCATTGGTCAGCAAAGAAGCATGTTGTCCGGCTAGCACTGTAGCTTGCTGGAGTTCAGAAACAGGTGCTGGCCAGGATTCAAGCTGTTGATAAACCTTGGCTAGAAATATCCTCTCCCAGCCTTGGATATGATGTCCGTAAGTTTCAGCATCCATAGCTGTGACTACATAGATGTTGTTCTTGTTGCCTTGCCACTGCTCCAGATGGGCGATGAATTCTTTCGCCTCTACATTGCGGAAACTTATCCTGTTGCTAAGTACATCATCTCGGAAAAAAACTGCTATCTTTTGACCGTCGCATTCTATCTGGTAAATGATATCTAGGGGCCACTCTGCCGGGCAGGCAATGCCACTGAGTATAATCCAGCGATAACCTGCTTCTACAACAGGTTTCAGAATATCTCGGCTGTAGCCCATCTCGGGGGGAAAGAAACCCTGGGGAGCATATACTTCGCCAAAAAAGTGGCGGTTAGTTTGTGTGTTGAGGTCTATTTGCCTTTTCATCTCCTGCCTAGGTATCAAGGGCAGAATAGGGTGATACTTACCCGTTGCCGTGAATTCAATCTGACCCTTATGGGCAAGATTTCTGAAGCCCTCAATAATATCCCTGTGTCCGCAGTCCATGAGCATATCGGTGAGCACGCCATTGAAATTGACGGTTACCCGAGCGTTGGGATACTCTTCAAAGACTCGGAGCAAAGGTCGGTACGATTCGTCACAAATCTTTTTGAGTATTGAAGACGTCTGAGTTGGCGGCTGATAAAAATGCAATAGCTGAGCCCAGTAGATCATAGGAACCTCCGAGTGAAAGTGTTGTGCCGCTGATTCAAGGAAACTGACACCGACAAATCGGGACTATTGTAGCATATGACCTGGCTGCCATTGTAAGTTCTCCAATGTGTTTTATTCGGATCCCCCACCATGTTTGTGTTATGTCCCAAAGTGGTTGCGAACACGGATCAAAGACAAGACTCACAGGCCCGATCTATCGGGGCCTGTAAGTAAGCTTAACCATACCTCCGCCTGACGAGCGGAAGTAGGGGAAAGCTTAAATTTAGAGTCCAGTCACCGACATCGCACTGCCCCTCGTTGTTGCGCCCTACTGCAACTACAATGCCGTCTGATACAAGTCCTACTGTATGATATCCACCGGCAGCGACCATCGGTATGACTGCAAAGTTGGCGGTGACGGTTACATCCTCGCCGGGCATGGTGAAAATAGTTTCAGCTGCATTGGGGTCATCAAACTCACCAGCAGGCGCTGACCAACAAAATGGTAATCCTGTTAGGTGTTGCTTTTATGCTAACTAGTGCCCCTTCAGGGTAGGGACCGGCATTTGTTTGGTCGGTAGCTGTTCCACTGCCGGGGGAAACACAGCCATGTTCAGCTTATAGGTTGGCGCTATCGCCTTGAACTGGGCAGTAATTTCATAGTTATCCTGCATATCAATGACGGTCTCGGGGTTGGTCACACCATTTACGGGTGCGCCTAGCCACTTTTCAAATTCGTATCCTTGACTAGGACTGGCTGCCAGATTCACATCTGTACCTGCCGGAATGCTTGGTATGGTCTTCGTTTGACCTGGACCAACTACTGTTTCTTCCCCGTTGACCGTGACAATGGCCGAACCTCCCGGGTGCAGGAAATGGTGAGGTCATACGGAAGAGGCTCACCCGGACTGGGACATGGACTGGGGCTGGATTGACAGCCTGTCATCGCTACAATCAACACAGTTGCGATTAGGAAGGCGCTCACTCTTTTTCATGTATTGTCTCCTCCTTTCGTAGTTTTTCACATGCTTCACAAACCTCTAGAGATTTGCTCTCGCCAATATGTTCGAATATCCTCAGTCTTATTTATAGCACAACCTTATTCGGCGTTAATCACCCGCTGGTAATGGGAAAACTAGTTACGCTGTTTTCTACCATGCGTCATAGGAGTTGCTACCATGTAAACCTCGCTATTCTGCATGTATGAGAATATAAGAGGAGTAGTGTTCTCCGCATGGTCACTGTCTAACGATGAACAAGTCTTACCAGCGCTTTTGGACATCAATCAAGGGACGGAAGTACCGGCTTTGTAGCGACGCGAAGTGAACAATTGGTGAGTTAAGTACTAGCCAGATAGTTAGCTGAAGGCCGGTCCGAACTACGGGTTCGATTCGAGTTAAACTTCGGATTTCGGGGCGCTTGCAGCAAGAAGCTGAATCTGGCGGGTGCTCATCACAGATAAGCCCAGCACATTGGCAAGTTTCAAGCTAACTTATTCTGCCAAATTCCTTCTCCAGTTGATGGGAGCTTAAATGTATCATGGTCGGTCGTCCATGTGGACATGTCCGTGGCTGCTTGGTTTGCTCCAGTTGCTTCAATAGCTCTCGCATCTCTTCGTGACTTAGCTGCTGCCCGGCTCTGATAGCACCGTGGCATACCAATGATTGGGCTATCTTTTCTTCCCAGGGATTAAGACTTTCCTTGCTGGATAGGCTATCAAGTAGCAGAGTTATTATCTCGATGACGTTGGTGTTAGCGATCAGCGCTGGCACAGCGCGTATCAGACAGCTTCTATTCCCAAAGAGTTCAATTTCGAAGCCGAATTCGGCCAGGCGTTCTTGGCTAGCTTTCAGGGTCTCTTCCTCTCTGGGGCTAAGCTCTATAGTCGCTGGCTGGAGCAAGCCCTGGACTTCTACTTTCTTTTGTGACCACTGCGTCAAGATGCGGTCATAAAGTATGCGCTCATGGGCGGCGTGCTGGTCAATGAGATATAGTCCATCGGGTCCCTCAGCGATAATGTAAGTATTGGCTAGCTGTCCTAACACCCGCAGAACTGGCAGTTCTAAGATTGGTAACTGGGAAACAGCGAAAATTGGCTCGTTGTCCTTGATCAGTCGCGGACTTTGCCATGAATCTGAGTTGAGTGAAAAAGCTACCGTTTTGGAGCTAGCTACAGGCGCGACAACCAATGCTTCCTCTAGGGCTTTTTGGACATTTCTGAATACAACTTGTTCGTGGCAAAACTTTATCTGAGCCTTGGCGGGATGAATGTTCACGTCAAGCTCCTGAGGCGGTAAGGAGATATCAAGTACCGTGACAGGATATTGACCATTCGTGAGTAAGCCATGGTAGGCTTCTTCGGTGGCTCGAGTCAGTAGGGGGCTGTGCACCCACCTGCGGTTGACAAAGAAGCTGAGATAACTGCGATTGGAGCGGGTCAACGAAGGAGGACTGGTCAAGCCGACGATTTCGACTAAGCTATCCTTTTGCTCGACCTTCAGCATCCTTTGTGCTACCTCGGAACCGTATATTTCGCCGACTACGTCGCGTAAGTTACCGTTGCCGAATGTGCGCAGGTTATGGCGTCTATCAAGAATTAGGCTGAACTTAACCTCAGGAAAAGCCAGTGCGTATTGGCTTACGAGGTGGGCGATGTGGCTATTCTCAGTGCTTGCCGACTTGAGAAATTTGAGCCGTGCTGGGAGGTAGCGGAACAAACGTCGCACAGTTACAGTGGTGCCTGAAGGTCGCGCTTGACTCTCCTTGCGAACTATCTCACCCTTTCTCAAATGCAGGTAGCTGCCTACAGTTTCTGATGGTGTTCGGGTTATGATTTCCACTTCGGCAACGGCAGCAATGCTGGGTAGGGCTTCACCACGGAAACCCAGGCTTGATATTTTCTCCAACTCTTCCAAACTGGAAATCTTGCTTGTGGCATGTCTATGAAAAGCCAGCTCCACCTCTGAGGCCGGAATGCCGGCTCCGTTATCACTCACCCTGATCAGCTCCACTCCGCCGCCTTGAGTTTCTACAACAATTTCGGTAGCTTCAGCATCCAAGGAGTTCTCGATAAGTTCCTTGACCACTGAGGCTGGCCTTTCCACCACCTCGCCAGCGGCGATCTTGGAAATTAACTCAGGCGTTAAGACCTTAATAGGCATTTGAAATCAAGTTTACACGGTTTCGTGTATCCTGTCAACTGTCAAGCAGGCAAATCGAGGAAGCCCTCGATTTTTTCCAAAGGTGCTAAGCTCGCCAGGAGTTTCTTAACCCCTATCCCTTCGAAAACTACTGTCACCTCTTGGTCATCCTTCACGGGTGTGGCGCTAACTACTATGCCTTGGCCGAATTTGCTGTGGCGGACACGGTCACCGACTCGTAGCACCGGAATGCTCGAATGTGGAGAGAGGAGCTGGGCGTCGCGACCGAAATCTTGACCAGCTACAGAAATGAAGCTTTCTTCCCAGAGCCCTTTCATGCATATCAGGTGGGCTGGGATATCCTGTAGGAAACGGGATGGCGGATTGGCTACGCTACCACCAAACAAACTGCGGCGGTAACTGCGCAGAAGGTATAATCGCTTCTTAGCTCTGGTTATGCCCACGTAGCAAAGACGGCGCTCTTCTTCCATTTCCTCAGGATCATCGAAAGCCTTCCTGTGAGGTAGTAACCCTTCTTCCAGTCCAACGATGAACACAGCGGGGAATTCCAATCCTTTAGCCTGATGTAACGTGATCAAGGTTACAGCATCAGCTTTTTCATCCAGTTCGTCTATGTCTGATATCAAGCTGACTTTCTCCAGGAATGAGGCTAAAGCTTCTTCAGGTTTGAGCTCATCATATTCGCTGGCAACATTGCGTAGCTCCATAATGTTTTCCCGCCGCTCTTCCCCATCCTCTTTGCTGTGAAGATATTCTTTGTAGCCGGTGTGCTCTACTATCTCATCCAGTAGTTGTGACAGGCATACCTGGTGGCTCTGGCAGGCGAGTCTACGCATAAGGTCATCAAAAGCAGCTAGAGCCTGAATTGTGCGTGTAGAAAAGGGTTGCTTCGTCCCTGCAGAATCGGTACCAATAGTCATGTTGCTGGTTATGTGTTTCAAAGCCTCGTAGAAGGAAACGCTGTGTTCTTTTGCCCAGGATTGAAGCATGTCGAGCGTTTTTTGTCCGATGCCTCGCCCCGGCACGTTTATGATACGGGTGAGGCTGACGTTATCTTGCGGGTTATGGAGGAGCCTCAGATAGGCGATGATATCTTTGATCTCTTGCCTCTGATAGAAACGGGTGCCACCAACGAGTTTGTAAGGTATGCCATACCTTAAGAAAGTTTCCTCCAAGGCTCGTGATTGGGAGTTGACTCGATACATGATGGCGCAATCTTTGAAAGACATTTGCTCCTGATTGATGAGCTTCTCAATCTCGTTGACCACGCACTGGGCTTCTTCCTCAGGGTTGTAACATTCGATGACGGAGACTGGGACACCATCTTCGTTTTCTGTCCAGAGCTTTTTGGGCTTGCGCAGCACATTAACCGAAATGACATGTGAAGCTACCTGGAGGATCGTTTTGGTGGACCGATAGTTTTGCTCCAGCAAAATCACTTTGGCTTCAGGGTAATCCTTCTCGAAGCTCAGGATATTCCGCAAGTCGGCAAATCTCCAGGAATAAATAGACTGGTCAGGGTCGCCGACCACGCAGAGATTCCGGTATTTTCCGGCTAACTGTTTCATCAGTTCATACTGGGCGATGTTGGTATCCTGGAATTCATCAACCAGGATGTGAACATATCTTGACTGGTATCTATTCAGGATTCTAGGGTGCTCGTGAAGCAACTGCACCGCTTTCATCAAAAGGTCGTCGAAGTCTACCGCCTGGCTTTGGCTGAGCATCTGTTGATAGCGTTGATAAACTCTGTGAACTATCTCTTCGAAGTAGCTGCTGACACGCTGGGCATACTCTTGATAGCTGATCAAGCGGCTCTTGGCGGCACTGATGGCTGAACGCAGAGCTTGAGGAGCGTACTGCTTCGGGTCCAAGTTGAGTTCCTCTAGAACCTGTTTCAATAACCTGAGCTGGTCATCTTCATCGTAGATGACAAATCTGGGGCTGAGTCCAATGGCTTGACCGTCACGGCGAAGAATCCGGGCGCAAATGGCGTGGAATGTGCCCAAGGTCAATGTCTCTGCGGTTTGTCCCAGAAGTTGCTCGAGTCTCTCTTTCATCTCCTGAGCAGCTTTATTGGTGAAGGTAACAGCCATGATGTTATAGGGCTTAATGCCACAGACCTTAATCAGATAGGCGACTCGATGGGTGATGACTCTGGTCTTGCCGCTGCCGGGTCCAGCCATGATGAGCACAGGACCATTGATAGCTTCTACAGCTTGTCTCTGAGCGGGATTAAGCGCGGCTAAGATGTCCATGCGGACTAGAGATTATTATAGCACCGGGGTGAGAAAGCCCAAAGGCGACAGAAGCTTAGCGGACAACACAGATTCAATCGGGCATTGTACGGCATAGATAACTAATAAAGAGCTTTCCGGGCAAATAGCCCGTCTGGCTTAACCAGCTCGAACGATGCTTGTGCGAATTGGCGATTGTGAGAGCGTGGCTCCGGGGAATATAATGCAGTAGAAACGTTGTGTTTGCCCGATGTCAGCGAGGCGGTGTCTTTGAGGGGTTCCTATGGCAGCAATCGAAGGAGGTCATGATGAGTGGATTCAAAGAATATGACAGGTATGATGGTCTTGGGCTAGCTGAGCTAGTGCGGAAGAGAGAAGTGAAGCCAAGCGAGCTAGTTGAAGAGGCAATCAGTCGCATCGAGAGACTCAATCCACAGATCAACGCGGTAATACATAAAATGTATGAACAGGCTCGCAAAGCTGCTGAAGGAGAGTTGATGGATGGTCCTTTTAAAGGTGTACCCTTCCTGATGAAGGACATCCTCATGGCTTATTCTGGAGTTCCCCTGACCAATGGCAGTCGGTTTTTCAAGGACTTCGTACCAGATCATGATAGCGAATTAGTCAAGCGGTTCAAGTCGGCTGGCGTCATCGTTGTGGGTAAGACTAATACGCCAGAGTTCGGACTCGTACCGATAACCGAGCCGAAGTTGTTTGGTGCGACTAACAACCCCTGGGATTTAGGTCGCACTCCGGGTGGTTCCAGTGGTGGGTCAGCGGCAGCCGTTGCCGCGCGAATGGTGCCTATGGCACACGCCAGTGACGGTGGCGGCTCCATCCGAATACCGGCTTCTTGTTGTGGTGTATTTGGCTTGAAGCCAACTCGGGGTCGCAATCCCATGGGTCCTGATTTTGGCGAGGCATGGCGTGGCTTGGTGTGTGACCACGTAGTGACCCGCTCGGTTCGCGATAGCGCAGCCATGCTCGACGTTACGGCTGGACCGGATGTAGGGGCTCCTTACTATGCGCCACCACCAGCTCGACCTTTCCTGTCTGAGGTCGGTGCTGATCCAGGCAAACTGCGCATAGCCTTTACCACAAAGCCTTTTCTGGCCGATAAAGTTCACCCAGACTGTGTTAAGGCTGTGGAGGTGGCGGCTCAACTATGTGACGAGCTTGGACATGAGGTGGTAGAGGCAACGCCGCCGATAGACGGCAAGGCTTTTGCTAAGGCTTTTCTGACCATAGTGTTTGTGGAAACCAGGGCTACGATTGAAGAGGCTGAGACGAGATTGAACCGCAAAGCTTCATTCAAGTATTTCGAACCTAGCACGTGGGCGGTTGGTTTACTGGGTAAGCAGTGTCGAGCAACTGAATTTTCCAAAGCTCTTAACGCGGCACAGCTTGCCGGACGGCAAATTGGGGAATTTTTCAAGAGTTACAATGTGTTGCTGACCCCGACACTGGGCATGCCTCCCGTGGCGAGAGGCGAGCTGCAGCCAAAAGGGCTGCGAGCTATGGCGATGAGGTTGCTGGGTAGTCTTAATGCCGGGGGATTGATCAGTGCTCTCAGCGACATAGACTCTCTGGCTGAGCATGTGTTCGGATTCATACCTTATACCCCGGTGTTTAATGTTACTGGTCAGCCAGCTATGTCAGTGCCTCTGTGTTGGAATGAAGAGGGTCTGCCTATCGGCGTGCAATTCGTTGCCCGCTATGGTGATGAAGCTACTCTATTCCGTTTGGCTGGACAACTTGAGAGAGCCAAACCTTGGTGCGACCGTATTCCTCCAGTTTGCACCAAGAACGGCTAAACAGAAAAGCTTTCCGAGAATACGAAAGCCCGAATATCAACTGTGCCGAGTAGTTAGAAAACCTTTTACTTGTTGTTCCTGCATCTGAAGATGGTCATAAGTTGAGATGGCTAAGCTTTGTTGCTATACTTGATTTCAGAGATGGCTGATTGGGATACTTGTCAGAAGAAACTAGGAATATCTTTCCACAACCAATCTCTACTGGAACAAGCTTTTGTGCATTCATCGTATGTTAACGAAAATCCTAGTTTCGCACAACCTAGCAATGAGCGTCTGGAATTTCTGGGTGACGCCGTGCTTAACTTTGTCGTCGCTGAAAAATTGTATAAGGACTTTCCCAAATTATCTGAGGGAGAACTGACTGAGATTCGTGTCTCCCTCGTTTGCCGCAATACTTTAGCTGAGTTAGCTTCCTTGCTTAACCTCGGTGGCTGGCTTTTGCTGGGGCGAGGTGAGGAAGCGAACGGAGGCAGGGCGAATATGCGCAACTTAGCAAATGTCATGGAAGCGTTGATTGGTGCTCTATACTTAGACCAAGGGCTGGATAAGACTCGGAAGTTCGTCCTCAGACAACTCAAGCCGAAATTGGAAAAGATAAGAGCTGGGCAAACAATTCCTAATTATAAAGCCTTGGTGCAGGAATTCATCCAGGGGCAAAAGAAGTCAACGCCTGTTTATCGGCTAGTAGAAGTTACTGGTCCTGACCACAACAAGCAATTTACCATCGAAATTTTGGTGGAAGGGGAGTCGCTGGGCAAAGGGACGGGAAAGAGCAAAAAAAATGCTGAAAACCAGGCTGCCAAAGCAGCTTGGGAAAAACTGAGGTGCAGCCATGGGTAGACGAGATTTTATACGGCGGGAGCCAAAGAAACCCAAGAAGGGGGCGCAGAAAAGCAAGCCCGTTTCAGAATTCGTGCCCCCGGTTGAAGTAGAGGTTGTCAAGAAGAAAAGAAAGCCCGCTGAGGAAGTCGAAGAATAAAAACACTGGCAAAAGCTTGTAACTTTGAAAGACCCGATTTAGCTTAAAATCAAGTTTGCTCGGGTCACGAAAAGTGCTCAGGCTTCTGGATTGGTTTATGTCATCAGCAGCTTACCTGAAGCTTTACCATAGTGACAAGTTGAAGGAGCGGATAGAGATAGCTTTATCCTTGCTCGAAAGGTGCACTGTTTGCCCTCATAACTGTGGTGTCAATCGTCTAGCTGGAGGGATTGGCAAGTGCCGTACATCTCGCCAAGCAATGGTATCCAGCTATGGACCACACTTCGGCGAAGAAACACCTTTGGTTGGCAGGCATGGTTCAGGCACTATTTTTTTCACCCATTGCAATCTGAAATGCGTGTTCTGCCAGAATTACACCATTAGCCAGCTAGGCGAAGGGGAGAAGGTGAGTAAGGAAGAGCTGGCGTACATGATGATTTCTCTGCAAGCTCGTGGATGCCATAACATAAATTTGGTATCTCCAACCCACGTGGTTCCTCAAATTCTAGAGGCACTAGAGCTAGCGGTGAAAGGTGGCTTGCATATCCCTCTGGTATACAACAGTGGTGGCTATGACTCTGTAGAGACTTTGAGGATACTCGACGGCATCGTTGACATATACATGCCGGATATGAAGTACGATGATGAAGAGATTGCCAGGGAGCTATCGGGTATTGAAAACTATCCCAGGATAAACAAGGCGGCAGTTAAGGAAATGCATCGGCAAACAGGTGACTTAGAAATAGGCGAGGAAGGAGTAGCTCGACGAGGGGTTTTGGTGCGTCACTTGGTTTTACCAAATGGCTTGGCAGGAACAAAAGGAATAGTTAATTTTTTGAGCAAGGAAATTTCTTCCAAGACCTATCTCAATATCATGGCTCAATACCACCCTTGCTATAAAGCTTTTCAAATTCCAAGTTTGGGGCGGCGGATATCGTCTGCTGAGTTCTATGAAGCCCTATCCTTAGCTCGGGCAGCGGGGCTCAGTCGGCTGGATAAAGTTCATCCTATAGAGCTTCTTCATATCTACTCAGAGTGATTAAGTTCACCGAGAATGACAGAGATGATACATAATAACGAAATAACCGACATGGCACATCTTTCTGCCATAGTTTATGGTCGTGTACAGGGTGTTAACTTTCGCTATTTTGTGGAAAACGTTGCCCGGAAGCTGGGTTTAAAGGGCTATGTTCGCAACCTTGCCAGTGGTGACGCTGTGGAAGTGCAAGCTGAAGGCAGTAAACTACAATTGGAGAAATTACTGGAACAACTTAGAATAGGTCCTCCCAGAGCTCGAGTGGAAAGAGTGGAAGTGCACTGGTCGGCTTATTCGGGGAAGTTCCACGATTTTAGCATAAGATACTAAGAAAAAATTGGAAACACTAAATCCCAAATCCTAGGCAATCATCCTGAAATTCTAACCTGGCGGCTTAAAAAGAATTTTGAATTTGCTGGGATTTGCTTAATCGGAAGCCGACCTAGTCCTCGAGTTGGACCCTGCCCTCGTTGATCAGCTTTAGGTGCTCACCTTCAACGCCAGCTATTTGAGCAGCTTTAAAGTCAATTTCATACGGTTCGCCGATCAGTATTTTGCCGTAATCCTCTGTCCTGCCTTTCGTGGGGTTGTCTTTGTAGAAAAACTTCTGGCGGGCTTCAATAATCCCTAAATCGAAAGGCAAGGTGAAATACAGGTCGGCGAGGACCTTTTCAATGCCGAGCTCGTACAAGGCTGCCCAATTTGCGGCTCTGGCCTTTCTGTACTTGCTCACTGGCAGAAGGCTCAGGAGGTTTGCCACACTAAAGCGACCGGCGTGACCGCAGACTTTGAAAGGGGTCACGCTGATCAAGAAGTCACTGCGTAGTACCACATTGGGTATCCAGAAGCTCTCCACTGCGTAAAATTCGGATAAAGGATTCTGTACTTCTATAAAGATGGAATCCTTAATATCAAGCAAGAGGACATGATGAAACTCATATCCCAAAGCTTTGTAAATTGGGTAAATGGATTCCCCGGTAGGAGTGCTATCAGCAACTATGATGTCGGCATTACTGACTTTTCTAATGCCGTCAATAATAGTGCGCAGTAGGTCAGGACTAGTGGTTACCGGATATGGCAGAGGATAACCAGCACAAGGCTTGATGAGAACTCGTCTGGCCCAAGAAAGCTGCTTAGGCGGTATAAACACGAAGTTGGAATCTTTGACAATCATTGACTTCATACTAACAGTTGCATTTCCATCACGGTTTAGTTCGAGATAGAGCCGGTTGCAATACCACGATTTCGGTGGCGTCCGGAAGTTTTTCACGTTCTAGCTCTATCTCGCTACCCGCTATTTTTCGGATATTTTTCTTGCCTTTAAGGAAATCCTCGACCCCGGCTATAGGATAATCGCAATCAGGTATCTTAAAATGCATAGGGACGATTACTTTGGGCTTTAGTTGGTCGCATACTTGGCTGGCTGCAGATGCATCAATGGTGAAGAAGCCACCCACAGGCACAAGCAATATATCTATAGCGCCAATTTCCTTGACTTGTCCGGAACTGAGCACATGCCCTAAGTCTCCTAGATGACACACTCTCATGCCATCCAGAGTGAAGCAAAAGATAGTGTTTGACCCTCTTTGTTGACCTTGGGAAGCATCGTGATAGGTGGCGACGCCCTGGAATGAGATGCCCTTAACACTCTTCGTGACGTTGCCCTTGACGACTTCAGGTTTCCCTTGTATGGCAGAGGCGTTATTGTGGTCAGAGTGATCATGGCTAACTAGCACCACGTCAGCCCCCTCCTTGATGGGAGCGTAGTTGATACCCCTTCCGACAGCATAGGGGTCAGTAATTACCTTTACCCCAGCCTTAGAAGTGATCAAGAAGCTAGCATGACCTAACCATTTTATTTTCATAGCAACCTCCTAATTGCCTGCTTCATTTAATGCCAGTTCAATCAAAGTTCTTACTCCAACTCCAGTGGCTCCTTTCACCAAATAACCGCTATCTTTGCTGGCAAGGGCCGTGCCAGCTATATCAATGTGAACCCAGGGGGTACTATCAACAAATTCGGCTAGAAAAAGGGCGGCAGTGATTGCCCCGCCGTATCTGTTGCCCACATTCTTGATATTGGCGATTTCGCTCTTGATCTGTTCTTTATACTCTTCGGGCATGGGCATCTGCCACATTCTTTCACCGGTCTTCTGGGCGGCTTTTAGCACTTTGTTTACTAGGTCCTGGTCGTTGCCGAAGAGTCCACTATAAAGGGTGCCAAGCGCCACTCGGCACGCGCCAGTCAAGGTAGCTAGGTCTATCAAGGGAGATAGACCCTGTTTTACCGCGTAACACAGGGCATCAGCTAAGATAAGCCGTCCCTCGGCATCAGTGCTTATTACTTCTATAGTCTTGCCGTTCATCGCCTTCAATACATCTCCAGGCTTCAGGGCTGTGCCACTGGGCAAATTTTCAGTGGCTGGTACGACAGCTGTAACGTTGATTTTCGGCTTCAACTGGGCAATGCCCGCCAGCGCCATCATTGCAACAGCCGCGCCAGCCATATCACCTTTCATCTCCTCGAGCCCCTCAGACGGCTTGAGAGAAATGCCGCCCGAATCAAAAGTGATACCCTTGCCCAGAAGGCCTAGCGTTTTCCCCGATTTTTCGTCTCCTTTGTAACTGAGAACTATTAACTTCGGCGGTTGGTTGCTTCCTTTCGCTACGCCCAGAAGTGCTCCCATGCCCATCGCCTCCATATCTTGTCGGTCAAAGACCTTGAGCTCTAAGTCATATTTGCTGGCTATATCCTTTGCTATTTCAGCCATCTGAGTAGGTGTCATATAGTTAGCTGGCTCGTTAACCATGTCCCGAGCCAGGTTGGTAGCTGAGGCGACTATTTTGCCCTTGGCGACGGCTTCCTCCAAGGCAGAGATGTCCTCTTTCTCTCTGACCACTATGAGCAATTCTTGGATGTCTTCGTACTCAGGCTTCTTATATTTGGTGAAGGTATATGAACCAAGGAGTCCACCCTCGACTATCGCTTCGGCGCAAATTTCAGGTGCCATACCAGCTGTGCCCGCACCATGAACTATGGTAGCTATCTTGCGGCAATTCAACTTGCGCAATGCACGACAGAATTCCCCGGCTACACCACGGACTCTATCCAGATTGAAATCCTGGCGCTTACCAAGGCCGGCAACAGCCACGATCCTGGCAGGCAACTTTCCCAGCGTATGGATGATGCCGACTTCCCCAAATTTACCCTTGATCTCACCTTGACTGATGAGGGAGCTAATAGCTCCCTCCAGAGCTTTATCCGCGGCAGCAGTAGCGCCACCGGGTTGTCCTACCCCCTCAAAAAGGTTTACCACAATAGCGTCAGCCTCGGTCTGAACCACGTCTCCAACAATAACCTTAATCTCCATTGTCAACCCGAAGTGAATAAATTTTGAAACATTTATTTTACTCTATTTGACCGGGGAATTGAAGAGGCGTAAGGGGGTGTGCTTATCGCTTTACCGCTCGCACTATTTTATCAACTGCGGGGGCAATGGCCTGTGAGGTATCAACCACAAAATGATTACGAGAAATTTTCTCCCTGCGAGGCTTCATTTTATTATATACTTCCCAGCCGGCATCTGAGTCATACCGAGGCAGAGTCCCTTTTTCTCGGGCAAGAAGCCGTCGTTGTACCACCTCGGGGGGAGCCTCAACCCAGACTACGACAAGTTTTGCTCCGGCTCTTTCGGCAGCGCGGTACAGGTATTCTCGATGGCGTTCCAGCAAGTTTGTGGCGTCAAAAATGATAGGTATTCCCTTCTTCAAGAGCTCTTCGATGAGAACGTGGCAGGCGGAAAAGAGGCGCTTGTTTTCACTTTCTTTGTATTGAGGGGAGGGGAACAGGATTTTTCGCAAAGTATCGCTGGACAGGATAACGAAAGGCAACCGTTCAGCCAACTTGCGACAGAAAAAGGATTTGCCTGTGCCAGGCAAACCGCTGACTATTATGAGAGGGGGTTCGACCTGGGGTTGAGGCAGAGCGTTGAGGCTTTGCCTCAGTTTCTGGACATCTTGTTCCAACGCGCCTACCACAGTGGCAGAATTATCAGCATCGGTCAGCTTGGTGTCAAGTTCGTAGAATTGCGTCTCTCATGCTTGGGAAAGGAATCAGACCATAACCGTGTTCTTGAGCCTTTAAATCTACGCAGCCACGCCAAATGTTCTAAGGAAGGCGTTGACGACCATGGGGTCAAACTGGGTACCGGAACAACGCTTGATCTCGTTTATAGCATCAGCGACAGACAACGCTGCCCTGTATGGTCGGTCAGAGATCATAGCATCAAAGGCATCGGCGATAGCTATGATTCTCGCCCCCAGTGGTATATCGTTGCCTGCTACAAACTGAAGAAGTCCACTGCCATCATAGTGGTCGTGATGGTGCTCAATTATCCGGGTTATTTTCTCGCCAACTACCGGCCGCACAATGTCGGCGCCAACACGGGTGTGCGTCATAATGTGTTCATATTCCTCAGGTGTCAGCTTGGCTGGCTTATTCTGGATAAGTTGATCTATGGCGATCTTCCCAACATCGTGGAGCAAGCTTGCCCAGCGCAGGTCTTCCATATCTTGAAGCGATAAGCCAAGTTCCTTACCTATAGCCAACGCTATATCGGTGACACGGCGAGAATGTCCACCAGTATATTTGTCCTTGGCTTCGAGGGCAGATACCAACGCCTCAATGGAACCGAGAAAAAGCTTTCTCAGCTCATTGGTCTGTTCTTCGATCTTCTCTTCCAGGTATGTCTGATACTCTCTGATCTCGAGCTGTAGCCGTCTTTTGTCGAGAGCCCTTTCTACAGCTAAAGAAACCTCGTCCATATTGAATGGCTTGGTGAGATAATCATCAGCTCCTCTTTTCAGGCACTCCACAGCAGTTTTCATGTCGGTAACTGCTGTAGCCATGATGACCGCTGTGTCAGGATAGGTTGACTTTATCTGTGGCAGAAGTTCGGTTCCTGGTCTGCCTGGCAGCTTGATGTCCAGAATAACCAGAGCAATGGGAACGGCTTGCAATTTATTTAAGGTTTGCTCAGCATCAGAAGCCTCCTCGCACTGATAGCCGTCGTCAGATAGTTTCCGGCACAGGATTTTCCTGATGGTAAGTTCATCGTCAACAATGAGCAGGGTTTCCCGCTGGCTGCCTCCGATCTTATCGTCCGCTAGAACATTCTCCGTCATTATTTCGACTCCTTTCCTGTTCAGTGTCATATTCCGGTGATGGGTAGCTCAATAAAGAAAGTAGCTCCCCTGCCGGGCTCGCTCTCAGCGTATATCTGCCCGCCATGCTCCGTGACTGTGCCATGGCAGATGCTCAGCCCTAGCCCCGTGCCCTTGCCTGGTTCCTTGGTTGTGAAGAACGGGTCGAATATGCACCTCAAGTTTTCCGGCGGAATTCCTGGACCATCGTCAGCAAATGAAATCAGTACAGTGTTGTCTAGCTTCTTCGTGGTGATGGTTAAAGTTCCTCGTTTATGCGCCTCGATCATAAAGTATTCAGCATTGATGATGATATTAAAGAAAACTTGCTGCATCTGGAAGGCGTCCGCCATCACTTCGGGAAGGTCAGGGGCAAGTTGTTTCACCACTTCAATATTGTTTGCTTTAAGTTCGTAGGCACGCAATTTAAGTGTGTCTTCGATAAGCTTATTAATCTGGCAGCGCTGTTTTATAGGCGTGTGCTTACGAGCAAATGTCAGGAGATTCTTCGTCACGTTGGCAGCCCGCTGAGCCTGCTCGTGGATGAGTTTCACATCCTCGCGGATATCGTCAGGTATGTTCTTGTCCAGGAGCAACTGGGAGAAGCCAATAACGCTTGTTAGGGGGTTGTTAAGTTCATGGGCGGTGCCGGCAGCCAGTTCGCCCAGAGCGACTAGTCGGTCAGTCATCATCAGCCGCTCGCGCTGCCTCTTTTGCTCGGTGATGTCAACAAAAGAAACTAACCAGGCTAATCTACCCTCGTGGCTAATCTTCGAAGCCAAAGTGCTTATCCATATTTCTCTGCCATCCTTGGTCAGTGCCCGTACATCGTGGGCCTCTCTTGAGCTCCCTTCCATCAAAGTCTGCTTGGCAATCTGCAGAACCCTCTCCTTTTTGTCAGGACTGAGGAAGTCCAGCGGATTCACTTTGAGCGATTCTTCTGCAGAATTGAAGCCAAACATTCTCAGGGCGGCTTGATTAGCCATCAGCACCTTCATAGTTTCGGCATCCAGAACAACCGTGCCGGTGACCATGTTATCGAACAAAGTCCGATACTTTTCCTCGCTTGTTCGGAGTGCTTCCTCCACCTGCTTGCGCTTGGTGATGTCGGTGAAAGACAGTAACGCAGCGGGTCTGCCTTTGAATGTGATCCTCGCGCCTGTCACATTTACCCATAGTTTTCTGCCGTCTCTGGTCAGTGCTTGAAGGTCAGTGCTCTCCCGCGTATTCTTTTCAAACACTTCCTTTACCAGAAGTTCGAAGTTTTTCTGTATATCCTCGGGAGGAGAGAAGCTGAAGAGATTTATGCCGGCTTCTGGTGAGGTAAACCCGAACATCTTCAAAGCTGCTTGGTTAGCCATAAGTATCTCCATGGTTTCGGCATCCACAACAACTGCCCCAACAATGGAACTCTCGAATAAAGCTCTATATCTCTCCCTACTTTGTCGAAGTTTTTCTTCGGCTTGCCTACGCTCGGTGACATCGCGTCCCACGCCACGGAAGCCGATTATCTCTCCCTTCTCGTTTCGCACCAAGGAGACAGAGGTTTCGGCAAAGCCTTGCACACCGTCTTTGCGGATGGTTTTCCAGGAGAATCCTTTGTTAGGCATGCCAGTGCGGTATACTTCATTGAAAACCCGGAATACGTTTTCGATATCCTCCGGAGCTGTAAACCTTTTGTAACTCATGCCAATCAGTTCTTCTCTGGTGTATCCCAGGTCGCGGCATACCGAATCATTGACAAATGTCAGATGTCCACCTAGGTCAACCTCGAAGTAAGCATCTTCCATCTGTTCCAGTATGGTTCGGTATCTTTCCTCAGACCGCCGCAGTTTGTCTTCTGCCTCTTTGCGCTCGGTGATGTCAGTAAAACAGATTAAACCTGCTAGCCTATCTTCATGGATAATCCTCGCACCAGTGGCGCTGAGCCAAATTGTTCTACCAGCTGTGGTTAATGCCTGAATCTCGTGAGTCGTACGCAGGTCTTGTTCGAATACTTCCCTGTTGATAGTCTCCCTCACTCGCTCTCTGTCTTCTGGAGGAACGTAGTCAAGAAGATTTATTCCTAGGGCAAGAGCTTCCTCTGGAGAGCCAAACCCGAATATCTTGGCAGCAGCCTGATTAGCCATGACCACTCTCATGGTTTGAGCATCAATAACAAGCGTGCCGATAACCGAGCTATCGAACAAAGCTCGATACTTCTCTTCGCTCTGTCGCAGCGCCTCTTCTGCTCTCTTGCGCTCGGTGACATCACGTCCCACGCCACGGAAGCCGATTATCTCTCCCTTCTCGTTTCGCAACAAGGAGACAGAGGTTTCGGTAAAGACTCGCACACCGTCTTTGCGGATGGTTTTCCAGGAGAATCCTTTATTAGGCACGCCGGTGCGGTATACTTCATTGAAAACTTTAAACACAGTCCCGACATCCTCTTGGGCTGTAAAGTTGCTGTAATTCATGCCGATTAGCTCTTCTCTTGAGTACCCTAGGCTGCGGCACAGCACATCATTGACGAATGTGAGGTTGCCGGCTAGGTCAGTCTCGAAGTAACTGTCCTCCATCTGTTCCAGTATGGTTCGGTATTTCTCTTCAGAATCTCTTAACTTTTGTTCTGCTATCTTTTGCTCGGTGATATCGACAAATGAGATTAGGGCTGCTACCTTGCCGTCGTACATAATCCGCGCCCCTGTGGCATATATCCATATCTGTCTGCCGTCCTTTGTCACTGCCCGAATATCGTAAGGACGTCGTAAATCCCGCTCAAACAGGCTCTTCTCGATGATATTGCGAATCGAATCCCTATCCTCAAGGGGAACGAAATCAAGCGGGTTTACTCCGATCGCCTCCGCTGGGGAGGCAAATCCAAACGTTGTAGCGGCGGCTCGGTTAGCCATGATTACTCTCATGGTTTCGCGATCCAGGACAAGCGTGCCGATGACGGCGCTCTCGAATAAAGCTCGGTACCGTTCTTCGCTTTGCCTCAGGGCTGCCTCTGCTTTCTTGCGCTCGGTGATGACGTTGAAAGAAACCAAAGCGGCCGGTTTGCCTTTGTACATAATCCTGGCGCTCGAAATGCTTATCCATCCCGGTTGCCCATCTCTGCCTCTTACCCGAAGTTCGTGGGTTCGCCGCGAGTCCTGTTCAAACTCCTTCACGGCAACCTCAAGGACTTCCGCTCGGTCCTCAGGGAAAACAAAGTCCAGTGGATTTACACCAACGCCCTCTTCTGCAGAACCGAAGCCAGCCATTTCTCGAGCAGCTCGATTGCTCTTTACTGCTGTCATAGTTTCAACGTCTAAGACATACAGACCAACTGCTGCGCTGTCGAACAAAGTTTTATAGTTCTCCTCGCTTTGCCGTAACGCCTCCTCCACTCTCTTACGATCGGTGACGTTTCTGGCAATCTCGAGGCATGAGACAATTCTGCCGGCGGCGTCTCTGATAGGGCTAACTGTATTCTCCCAGTAGATAATTTCTCCTGAAGGCATGACTGTTCTTCTTTCGACAGTATGAGTCTTTCCGTCCTTGAACGCCTTTTCGACCGGACAGCCATCGCAAATTTTTTTTCGACCTTCGAAAATTTGATAACATTTCTCGCCAAGATGTTCACCAAAGCGTTTCTTGGAGGGTTCGTTCTGATAGATAATGTTGTATTCTGTATCCACCATCACAAGCCCGTATTCTATGGCACTTACTAATGATTGCAGCTTGTTCCTCTCGTTTTGTAGTGCCTCTTCTGCTTCCTTACGCTGGGTGATGTCCTTAGCTAAAACAGAGATGCCACTCCGGGTTGGGTAGGCGTTTATTTCAAAGGTATAGTGTCTGCCGCCAATATCGAAGTCATTCACAAAAGTCTGGGGTTGTTGTGTTTTCAGTACGTTTCGGTATGTTTTGATCGCTCTTCTCAACCCAGGCGAGTCGGGGAAAACCTCATTGATGGATTTTCCAATAGCGTCCTCTGCCCGAATTCCGGTTAATATTTCCGATGCCTTGTTCCAATATGTATATTTCAAGTCTTTGTCCATTGCGAAGAAGACATCGGTAATGCTGTTGGCGAGCTCCTTGTACCTCTCTTCGCTTTCTTTTAATGCGTCTTCCATCTGCTTGCGTTCGGTAATTTCCATATAATTTCCCAAGATTGCCCGCTTTCCTTGGTACTGAACTGATCTGACTGTCGCCATCACCCAGATGATGCTGCCGTCTTTACGAATGACGCGAAATTGATAAGGCTTGGTGAGCTCTTTCTTCAACATCTTTAAGGTATTTTCTCTGACTGTCTCTCTGTCCTCGGGAAAGATAATCTCTAATGAATCCTTCCCCTCTAGTTCCTCTGCCGTGTAGCCGGTAGCCATTGAGAAATTGTGGTTGACGTAGCAAAACTTGCCATCCTGCATGATGCAGAGACCCACTGGTGCTCCCTCGCCCAATATCCTGAATACTTCCTCTTCATCCCTTCGTTTGACCGCGGTTCTCGCTGGTTTCATGGCTACCTCCTCAGCTTTTCAACCTTACGGCGATAATATGGTTAGTCTTTGCTCTGATGCTCTCCAATTGCTCTTTGGTGAACAATCTCCAACCCCGCCAATCCCGATATTCGACGTCAGAAATTGTGCCCTCTTTTAACCATCTGAACAGGGTGTTTCTGCTGATACCCAGTATCCGACAGACTTCAGCGGTCCTGTAATAAGTTTGGTCGTTGATAATCACTGGCATGTTTCTTGCCCAGCAAGTATATTTGGATATACCATACTATAGTATGAATCACACCTTAGTAAAGTTACAATCACCCATTTGTACTATCTACCGTATTACTTTAGTCCTGGTAAGGTTAGTCCCTTCGGTGTGTTTTGGCAAGGAAAAGGGGTTACTTGGGTTAACTGGAGCTTCTGTAAGCGATTGCCGGATTATTTTCTAGTTATGGGGGAGAATAGTTCTTCGTCTTTTCTCAATTCGATAATGCGGTCACGGATGAGGGCTGCCTTTTCAAACTCCAGATTCTTGGCTGCGGCTTTCATCTCTGATTCCAGTTGCTTGATGAGCCGGGTTATTTCCTCCTTGGACATAGGGGTAACTTTGTAAGGAACTCTGGTTTCGGCTACTACTTGAACTCGCTCTGTAATGTCCTTGATTGCCTTCTTGATTCCCTGAGGAGTTATGCCATGTTCTCTATTATAAGCTTCCTGAATCTGTCGGCGGCGTCTGGTCTCGTCTATCGCCTTCTGCATGGATTGAGTAATGGTGTCTGCGTACATGATGACATGAGCGTTAACATGTCGGGCAGCACGCCCCATGGTCTGAACTAGTGCCTCCTCTGACCTGAGATAGCCTTCCTTATCCGCATCGAGGATAGCTACCAGGCTCACTTCGGGCAAATCCAACCCTTCCCGAAGGAGATTGATACCTACTACTACATCGTAAACGCCGAGACGAAGGTCACGAAGGATTTCTACTCGTTCCAACGTTTCTATCTCTGAATGCAAGTAGTGGGTCTTGATATCCATCTCCCTCAGGTAGTCGCTCAGCTCCTCAGCCATGCGCTTGGTGAGCGTGGTTACCAGACACCGCTCTCCCTTTGCTATGCGGCTTTTTATTTGGTAAATAAGGTCATCAATTTGTCCCTTGGTTGGCTTGACCTCTACAGTCGGCTCCAGCAGACCGGTGGGGCGAATTAATTGCTCCACTATTTGCTGGCTTCGCTCACGTTCATATGGCTTGGGTGTAGCTGAGACGTAGATAACTTGGTTGATACGCTGGTTGAACTCTTCAAAATTAAGCGGGCGGTTGTCCAGAGCCGAAGGGAGGCGGAAACCATAGTCAACTAGCGTCTGCTTTCGAGAAAGGTCACCGTGATACATGCCCCTAATCTGCGGTAGGGTCATATGTGATTCATCAATAAACATCAAGTAGTCGTCAGGGAAGTAATCCAGTAGAGTCCAGGGTGTGCTTCCCGGTGCCCGCCGCTGAAGATGCCGCGAGTAGTTTTCTATGCCAGTACAATACCCTACCTCTTGAAGCATTTCAATGTCATAATTCGTGCGTGCTTCAAGCCTCTGGGCTTCCAATAACTTTCCTTGGCTTCTTAATTCTTTCAGTCTTTCCTCCAGTTCGGCTTTGATATCCTCGATTGCTGCCATCAATTTTTCGTGGGAAGTAACGAAATGCTTGGCTGGGTAAATATCCGCCTGGTCAAGGCAGGACAATACCTCGCCAGTTAAAGGGTCAATCTCCACAATACGCTCAACTTCGTCGCCCCAGAACTCTATTCTCAGTGCGGTTTCTTCATACGCTGGGTGAATCTCCAGGGTATCTCCGCGAATGCGAAACTTACCCCTGCTAAAATCATAGTCGTTCCTTTCGTATTGCATATCCACCAAACGACGGACCAATTTGTCTCGCTTGTACTGTTTGTTCTTTTCAACAGTCAAGGTAAAGCTCCGATATTCGTCAGGTGCACCTAAACTATAGATACATGAAACTGAAGCGACGATGATGACATCCCGGCGTGTGAACAAAGCCCTGGTAGCGGCGTGGCGTAGCTTGTCAATCTCCTCATTTATATCGGTTTCCTTCTCTATATAGAGGTCAAGACTAGGAACGTAAGCCTCTGGCTGATAATAGTCGTAGTAGCTGACAAAATACTCCACAGCATTTTCGGGGAAGAATTCCTTGAACTCGGTTGCTAGCTGAGCAGCCAGCGTCTTGTTGTGGCAAATAACTAAGGTTGGTCTTTGTACTCTCTCAATGACATTAGCCATAGTGAAGGTCTTACCACTGCCAGTGACTCCCAGCAGCGTCTGTTCCCGGTAACCTTTCTGTAACCCTTCAACTAACTTGTCAACCGCCTGGGGTTGGTCGCCGGTAAGTCGGAAATCCGAAACTATCTTAAATTCAGGCATCTGGTTTCCCCCACAACAGCCCACTGTTAAATATATAGGAATCGGCAGGATTTTGCATGGTCAGACGGATGCGGAATTGCCTGCAAGGTCGTATCCAACCTACCTTGTGCGAAGGAGCAATTCGTGATAGAATTTGACAGCAATACAAAGAAAGGAACTCAGTGAAATGAAGTCTTACGATGAACTTTCCAAGGAACAAGCAGCCAGGGAAGGCAGGCTGTTGTCTGACTTTTCGCAAGCGGAGTTAGAAAAGATGAGTGGCTTTGAAGCCGAGTTGGGGCAGCGACGGGACGAGATTCTGTTCAAGATTGCAACCGAAATAGAGGATTCGAAGAATGCTCTGGAGCAGGTTGAACAGCTTGCTCGAAGGCTTAAGAGACACTTAGAAAAGCTAACGCAGATACAGCAAATTCTGTCTAAATAGCTTGGAGTCGGGCGAAGTCCCTATACAGCCAATGCAGCTTGAATCGCAAACATCTGTGAGGGTGCGCTTTGCCCCCAGCCCCACAGGATACCCTCACGTAGGAAATATTAGAACTGCTCTGTTTAACTGGCTCTTTGCCCGTCATCATGGCGGGAAATTTATTCTCCGGATCGAGGATACCGACGTTGCCCGCAAGGTAGAAGGTGCGGTTGAAGTAATACTCGATAGCTTGCGATGGCTGGGATTGGACTGGGATGAAGGACCCTATTTCCAGTCTCAACGGTTGCCTTTTTACCGCGAGGTTGCCGATAGATTGCTGGAGTCCGGACATGCCTATTTATGCTACTGCTCTCCAGAACGATTGGAAGCAATGCGCCAAGAGCAAGCAAGGCGAAAGCAGCCACCAAAATATGACCGTCATTGTCGAAATTTAACGCCGCAGGAAAGGAGTCGGGTAGAGGCAACAGGTATCACTCCGGTGGTACGTTTCAAAACACCTCTTGACGGCGAAACTACTTTCTACGACCTGGTGTACGGATCGGTGATGTTCAGGCATGATACTCTAGACGACTTTGTGCTGCTCAAATCAGATGGTTATCCTACATACCACCTGGCTAATGTAGTGGATGACCATCTGATGGTTATTTCGCATGTCTTAAGAGCCGACGAGTGGCTCTCCAGTACCCCGCGACACATCCTGCTCTACCAGTCGCTGAACTGGCAACCTCCACAATTTGCCCATTTGCCTATGATTTTAGGGCCTGACCGTGCCAAATTATCCAAAAGACACGGTGCTACCAATATCCGGGAGTACCAAAAACAAGGATATCTCCCGGATGCGATAGTCAACTTCTTGGCTCTGTTGGGCTGGTCACTTGACGACAAAACTGAACTGTTGTCTCGGGAGGAACTGATAAAACACTTCTCTCTAGAAAGGGTTGGTAAGGCAGCAGCTATCTTTAATAAAGAGAAACTGGATTGGATGAACGGGGTTTACTTGCGCAAACTAAGCCTAGAAGAATTTGTCCAGCAAGCCATACTGTTTCTAGAGAGAGACTTGCCAGAATCGGTAAAACGCCCGTTAGATAAAAATTACGTTACCCAGGTTCTGGCATTGGTTCAGGAGCGGGCCAAAACATTGGCTGAGGTTCCTCAACTTACTAGCTTTTTCTTTCTCGATGAGCTGCAATACGATACCAGGCTGCTTTTGAGTAAGAAACTAGATACCAAATTGGCTATTCAAGCTATTACTATGGCTTTGCCAAAGCTAGAGCAGGTAAAAACCTGGGATACTTCTACACTGGAAAGTATCCTGCGTCCTTTGGCTACAGAGCTAAGTTTAGGTACAGGGGAAATGTTTGGTTTGTTCAGGGTGGCTGTCACAGGGCGTCCTGCGGCACCGCCGTTGTTTCAGACGATGGCAGTATTAGGAAAAGAAAAATGTCTGAAACGAATCCGTGCAGCACTGCAGCTATTATCTTGTCGCCCTAACTAGAATCCCTACCTCTAGCCTTGTATAACAAGTACTTAATAGCCTTTGTCCTGTGCAGTGTTGCCAAATAGCTGAAAAATTTGAAATATTTGCTGTAAAAGCCCCAAAAGGTATTGACAAAGCTTTGCTATTGTAGTAACAATTTAAGTAAAGTAAAAGCAAAAGGAGGGCAGAATAATGGCAACAGCTTATTGCATGAAGTGCAGGAAGAAGGTGAACATGGCAAATCCGCGCCGAGTTACGCTCAAGAACAAGAGACCGGCGACCCAGGGTGTTTGCCCTAGCTGTGGCACGAAGGTATTCAGAATAGAGAAAGCCTAAATTCAGATAGCAGTAGGCGGGTGTAGTAGAGTAGGTCACGCACAGCGTGACTGTTTTAATGCTTGTGTGAGTTTCACAAGCCAAACTGAATAGCAGCGGGGAAATTGAGTTTCCTGCCGCAAAAAGAGGGTTATTGTTACATTTATTAGCCCTCCTTAGTTTGTATCCTACAGGTCACGAGTGACTTCGCAAAAGTTGTAAAATGCCTTGTGGGGAGCATTTGGATTATCCTGTAGTGGTACATAACCAAGATTCCTGGTATCGAGAATTACCTAATTCAGTTAGTACGCTTTAAATCCTTGTCAGTCTCGTGGTCAAACCTTAATTCCTCTTTATGCTAGTTGCTGGTTTCAGTAGCAGAAAAGGGCTTTTAATTCACTTGGACTTAGGTTAAACTTTAAGACGATCTACTTGTACGAGGTTATTTAGAGAAATGACTCCGAATTATGATCCCCAGCAGATCGAAAAAAAATGGCAACAAAAATGGGCAGCAAATCGTATTTACGAGGTAACTGAAAGTAGCAAACGTCCGAAGTTCTACGCTCTGACCATGTTTCCTTACACCTCGGGTGACCTCCACGTAGGCCATTGGTATGCTATGGCGCCTTCAGATGTTTATGCCCGGTTTAAGAGGATGCAAGGCTATAATGTGCTTCATCCCATGGGGTTTGACGCCTTTGGGTTGCCGGCGGAAAACGCTGCCATCAAGCGGGGGGTTCATCCTTATGAATGGACGATGAAGAATATTGAGAATATGCGTCGGCAGCTTAAGAGTATAGGGGCAATATATGACTGGAATCGCGAGGTCATTACCTGCCTGCCAGAGTATTACAAGTGGACGCAATGGTTTTTTCTTAAACTGTATCATGCTGGTCTTGCTTATCGGGCTGAGGCGCCGGTTAACTGGTGTCCGAGGTGTCAGACAGTGTTGGCTAATGAACAAGTGGTTGGGGAAGGTGTTTGCGAGAGGTGTGGCACACCCGTAACCAAGAAAGAATTGAAGCAGTGGTTTTTCAGGATTACTAAGTATGCTGAAGAACTCCTGGATCATAGTGGTCTCGATTGGCCCGAACGGATAAAGGTAATGCAGAAGAACTGGGTCGGTAAGAGCGAGGGTGCCGAAGTTTCATTCTGGCTGGAGCATGAGATTGATGGTCAGAAAGAGATAAAAGTATTTACCACCCGCCCGGATACTATTTTCGGGGTAACTTTTTTCCTTCTGGCTCCAGAACATCGTTTGGTTTCCAAATTAACTACCCCGGAACATAGAGCTAAAGTGGAAGAGTATATTGCTTGGTGTCGGCGGCAGACTGAATATGAGCGTGTGGCAGTGGGCAGGGAGAAAACTGGAGTTTTTTTGGGTAGTTATGTTATCAATCCACTAAGTCGCGAACGAGTGCCTATCTGGATTACCGATTACGTATTGCCAACTTATGGCACAGGGGCAGTGATGGCAGTACCAGCCCATGATGAACGAGACTTCGAATTTGCTAAGAAGTTTAAACTACCCGTGCGAATAGTTATTGCTCCACCGGGTTGGGCAGGGGAAGAATTGTCACAAGCGTATTCTGGGCCAGGTACGATGGTGAATTCGGGAGAATTCAGTGGTCTGCCTAGCGAACGAGGATACGAGGCGATTTGTGATTTACTGGAGGAAAAAAGGTTGGGCAAGCGGACGGTGGTTTATCGGCTCAGGGACTGGCTGATCTCCAGACAAAGGTACTGGGGAGCACCCATTCCGATAATCTATTGTGATAGATGCGGCGTAGTCCCTGTGCCTGAAAAAAATTTGCCTGTCCTTCTTCCTCCCGATGCCGAATTTAAACCCACTGGGGAATCTCCTCTGAAATATTGCCCAAGTTTCGTAAATACTACCTGCCCCAGATGCTCCGGTCCAGCACAAAGGGAAACTGATACTATGGATACATTCATGTGCTCCTCGTGGTACTTCTTGAGGTATACCAGTCCCAGAACTGAAAGTGCTCCCTTCGATCCTGAAAAAGCCGAGTATTGGTTGCCTGTGGATCTGTATACTGGTGGTGCTGAGCATGCAGTTATGCATCTTTTCTATGCTCGTTTTTTCATCAAGGCGCTAAGAGACATAGGGCTGGTTGATTTTGATGAGCCGTTTACTCGGCTGTTCAATCAAGGGACGATAATATATCGTGGCGATAAGATGAGCAAATCTAGAGGCAATGTGGTTGCTCCTGACGAGTATGTGGCTAAGTTAGGTGCTGATGCTGTCCGTGGGTATCTTATGTTTATTGGTCCTTGGGAGCTTGGTGGGGAATGGAGTGATAGAGGTATTGTCGGCATTAGCCGCTGGCTAAATCGGGTTTGGAGCTTAGTCACAACGGACTACATTAGCCGCATTGTCAAACCTGAAGCTGAGAAAGAACTCCTTCATTTAATTCATAGGACAATCAAAGAAGTGACCACTGATTTGGAAAAGTTCCGCTTCAACACGATGCTATCTTGTCTTATGGAGTTCAGCAACTATCTATCCAAGATTAAGGAAAGTAGAGTGGTTTCGGATTTTCTGTGGAAGGAAGCCATCAGGTATTTTTTGCTTCTACTTGCCCCCAGTGTGCCTCACCTTGCTGAGGAGTTGTGGAGCAAGATCGGGCAGCCCTATAGTATTCATAACCAACCATGGCCTGGATATGATGAGGAACTGGCTAAGGAAGAAGAAGTTACCTTGGTCATTCAAGTAAATGGCAAACTTCGTGATAAAGTGCTTGTACCTGCTTCTATAAGTGAAGTTGAAGCTAAGGAATTGGCACTGGGTCGAGAACGAGTGAAATCTTATATTGATGGCAAGAAACTTATCAGAGTCGTCTATGTTCCTAAACGAGTAGTGAATATCGTGGTAGCGTCATGACGGAAGCAAAAGGAAGCAAAGACAAGATAAGGATAGTGTTTGTTGGTGGTGGGGCTATGGGGGAAGCCATGGTTAAGTGCCTTTTGGCTAAGAAGGTGGTGGAGTCACGGGAAATAGTGATTAGCGACATCAGTCCAATACGGCGTGAATTGATGAGCAAAGAGTACAAAGTCAGCACTGTGGCTGATAATAGGAAGGCAGTGGCAAATGCTGACTTAATTGTTTTGGCGGTGAAGCCTCAGAATCTCTCTGAAGTAATGGCAGAAGTAAAAGGATTAGAGTCTCACCAATTAGTGCTGTCCATAGTAGCCGGTGCTACTCTGTCCAGTTTATGCCAAGGCTTACACCATTCCTCTGTGGTTCGAGCTATGCCCAATATGCCAGCACAGATTGGTGAGGGAATAACTATCTGGACAGCAACTGCTGAAACTACACAAAAGCAGAAAAGCTTAGCTCAGACTATATTGGGTGCTCTAGGTACAGAAATTTATGTTGATGACGAAAAATATTTAACCATGGCCACAGCTTTAAGCGGCAGTGGACCAGCTTATGTGTTTCTCTTTATCGAGGCACTGGTTGATGCTGGTGTCCACATTGGCTTGCCTCGAGATATGGCTCAGGAATTGGTAATACAAACTATACTTGGCTCTGTGCGCACTGTTGAAAAGACCGGTAAACATCCTGCCGATTTGAGGAACATGGTGACTTCGCCAGGCGGGACCACCACCGAAGCTCTTCTTCAATTAGAAAAAGGGAGATTTCGCTCACTTCTTCTTGAAGCTGTGGCTGCTGCTTACAAAAAGGCCAAACGGCTTTAGAATTAGAGGGGAACAAGGTGTTACTAGAGAATGGCAAATATTTCTCTATTGCAAGGGATTAAGCTCACTGTAGGGATAGTAGGCAGATATATAACTAACCATCCTGTGGTAGTTTCTTACGAAGTAACATTTTCTTGCAACTGCAATTGTCTTCACTGTGACCTTGGAGGGGTTATAAAGGATGAAAAGCAAATCAGCCCGGATGAATATAGAGTTTTAACTCAACGTCTTAAGCCGCTGGCAGCGCAGATTTCCGGTGGTGAACCACTTTTGCGTAAGGATATAACAGCCGTGGTTAAGGCTATTAAAGATGGTGGTGTGCAATATGCGATACTGGTTACCAATGGAGTGCTCTTGAACGAAAGCAATTACATACAATTGCGTGAGGCGGGGGTAAATCAGTTTTCCGTATCACTTGACTTTCCTGACGAGCGGCATGACGAGTTTCGGCAGCGGCCCGGTCTTTATAGACGCCTGGAGCAGACTTTACCGAGGTTAGTAAGGCTCGGTTTTCAGGATATTATCCTGAACACGGCTATCACTAAAGCCAATGTGCGAGAAATAGTGTCGTTGGCAAAGAAGGCTGCTGAATGGGGTGTGGATATATCCTATAGTGCCTATACTCCGATGCGAACAGGAAACAAAGACTATTGCCTGAACAGCGGGGAGGACTTAGAGATTCTGCGTCAGGCTATTGACGAACTGATGGTATTAAGAAAGCAGGGTGTACCCCTAGTTAACCCAAGACTTACGCTCCAAGATACTTTAAGATTCTTTGAACAAGGACAAATACCAAATTGCCAAGCTGGCATAAAATTTCTTGTAGTGATGCCCGACGGGACACTTGTTCCCTGTTCGCAGCACCGCACTGGATACGCTACTCGTAAGGAGATGGTGCAAGGATTTTCTCAAACTAACCGATGCGGTGATTGCTACGTCGCTATAAGATCCTATAGTGAAATGTCATTCTTGAGCCACGTAAAGAATCTGCCCCGATATCTACGGCAAATGGTTTTTCACTGTTAATCATGGATATTCAATGGCCTATTACTAGCGTTCAATCAAGTCGTTGGCGCAAGCTCAGTCGGATACTATACACGCGCAGCCTTGCTCAAGGCTGAGTGACTTTTGAATAATGCTAACCACCTTGTAATAGGCTGGGAATAACAACCTACTCCGAGCCACTAAAGGAATACTTCAAAGGTGCGGTTTTGATAAAACTGTGTCTTAAC
The DNA here is from genome assembly GCA_036834125.1 of Chloroflexota bacterium. GTDB lineage: Bacteria > Chloroflexota > Dehalococcoidia > GIF9 > AB-539-J10 > RBG-13-51-36. The sequence continues at coordinate 43,216 of DAITOK010000005.1, forward strand.
TGGTGGTTGGGGTCTTGCCGGGATATATCTTACGCCACTTGTTCAATAGTTGTTCCCGCGTTTCTTTGTGCTTGGGGTCGGGGACGCAGGCATCTACAGGACAAACCTCAACACACTTCTGTTTGTCGAACCACCCCACGCACTCAGTGCATTTTTCAGGGTCAATGACATAGATGTCTTCCCCTTCCCGTATAGCCTCATTTTTGCATTCTGGTTCGCAGGCACCACAGCTAATACAGTCTTCAGTAATTTTGTAGGCCATCTTTTAACCTCCTTAACTTTTGGGTGTTAATTTTACATTTTTGCTGGTACTAGAGGCAAGACCAGCGGGCACGGGAAACCTCTTTCTTAAAGCTGCAGCTACATGGTCAGGAACCATGCCATCCAGACATCCTCCTAGCTTAGCTACTTCCTTGATTAAAGATGAACTGAGGAATTGGTATTGAGAACTAGTCATCAAGCAAATTAGCTCAATGTCAGGAGCTAGCTTTCTGTTCATCAGCGCCATTTCAAATTCCCGTTCGAAGTCAGAATTTGCCCTCAAGCCACGTATCATCACTTTTCCTCCTACTTGGTGTATAAAATCCACAGTCAGTCCTTTAAAAGCTTTAACGCGAACATTAGGCAGTCCAACTATTGCTTGTTTTACTAGCTTCACCCTTTGCTCCAGAGAAAAAAGCGGCTGTTTGCTAGGATTTTCATACACACCGACAATTAGTTCATCAACCAACGCTGCAGCTCGTTCAATGATGTCCATGTGTCCGTAGGTAAGAGGGTCAAACGTTCCGGGATAAACTCCTACAAGCATAGCTAAACCTCCTTTTGATAAATGGAAACAAAAGTATCGCCGTAGCGGCGCTCTTTGATAAGACTAAGTCCATCATAGTGGGAGCTCAAGGGAAAGCGATTAGCGTGGCAAACTACGATCGTACAATTTCCCTTCAGTAATTTTGACTTAGCTAAATTTGTCAGTAAATCGTTTACACAAGGATTGGAGTAGGGTGGGTCTAAAAAGATAATATCGTAACTTTTGTCAAGAAAGGTAAGTGCCCTGTTCACGCTGCAGCAGTAGATGTGTGCTCGATGCATGTCCCCTGTTTTTTCTAAGTTACTTTTGATAAGGTCGCAGCATTTTTTTCTCTGGTCAACAAAATCAACCCATTCTGCCCCCCGGCTGAGGGCTTCGATGCCTAGAGCACCAGTGCCAGCGTACAAATCAAGAACATGTTGCCAGTTTGTAGTACTGGTCACCAAAAGCGAGAAAATGGCTTGTCTGACTACGTTGGTCGTGGGTCTTACAGAACGTTTTGGTAGAGTTTTTAGATGAGCTCCTTTTACTTTGCCCCCAGTAATCCGCATTCTTATCAACCTTAAATGATACTCTTGCAGTGCTATAGTATATTATCATTCTATCGTTTAGTTCAAGCAAGCTAGGGTTTTATTGGCTTGCTAAAATCCGCAGCCGACTGTCACCTATGTACTCAGCCACCACAAGCAATTGACATTGTAGTTAACCGATGCTATAGTAGAGAAAGTTAATATTTTGGTGAGGTGCTAGGATGAATTATGGTCGTGAACTGCTAAAGGGAAATACTGATTCTTTGCTGCTTAGCATAATTAGTCATGAGCCAACTTATGGCTATCAAATCGTAAAAGAACTACAGAAAAGGAGCAACGGGTATTTTCATTTCAAAGAAGGCACTCTTTATCCTGCCCTGCATCGTTTAGAGCGAGAAAATCTTATTGTGGGTAAATGGCAGGTACTTCCTAATGGACAGCAAAGACGTTACTACTATATAACTGAAAAAGGGCAGCAAGTCCTGACTAAAAGATTAGCTACATGGCAACATTTTTCTGAAGCAGTTAAAGCAGTTTTACAGCCAGAAACACCTTGAGATTAAAATGGCGAGTCATATAAGTCATTATTTAAACAAATTTAAAGATTGCCTCGAGATTGACCAAACTATAAAGGATGGCGTCGCTGAAGAGCTTCACACACATCTTGAAGAAAAAATTCAGGAACTAGAAGAAAAAGGACTAAGTAAGGAAGAGGCAAGCAAAATAGCAGTACAATCCTTGGGCTCTCCGGAACTAATCGCCGAACAAATCTATGAGACACATGCTCAAGGTAGTTGGAAAGAAGCCGTTTTCAGCGCCTTACCTCACCTTCTAGTTGCTTTACTCTTCACATCCTATTACTGGCAAAATGTTATCTATGCGTCAATCGTACTGGCACTAACAGTTGGGATGGCAATTTATGGTTGGCAGCGAGGTAAGCCGATATGGTTTTTCCCGTGGTTGGGGTATTATTTGATGCCGGTGGTGGTTAGTGGTATATTGTTGCTTTCGCTTCCTTATGGTTGGGGCTGGATAGTAGCACTTATTTATATCCCACTGGTTTTGTTCGTCTTTATCCACATAATGAAACAAACTGCTAGGCGTGATTGGCTATATGTCTCACTCATGCTCGCCCCTATGCTTGTGACATTCACTTGGTTTTCATCATTGGGCAGAGGAGATGAGCTTTTAGCCAGCGATTGGGTAACTAGGCTACAAACAAATGCCTTGTGGATTGTTATTAGCTTTATTGCTTTGGCTGGAGCCACTATCGCTTTCATTCGCGTCAAAGCGCGTAGATATAAGATTATTAGTTTGGTAATCCCCCCGCTTGTGATTTTATTTGCGGTGATCACAGCAAGCCGAGGCGATATTTGCTCTTGGGCTTGGCTACTGCTGCTCTTTTCTTTGTCCGGCTTTGCTCTGCCCTTGTGGATGCAAGCCCGGGCATATCAGTAATCGTTACCTAAAAGAGCTAGAAATCCCAAAATAGCCCCAGATTAGTCGTGTTTCTGCGCCCACAAACTAGGTTGGGACTGACGGGCATCCGATGTTCTGGGTGCTCGGTTGTAAGGCAATCCGAGGTGCTCATAAGCAAGTCTGGCTGCTACTCTGCCGCGTGGTGTCCGTTCCAGAAAACCTAATTGAAGAAGATAAGGTTCGTAGACATCCATGATAGTGTCGGCATCCTCATTAATAGAAGCTGCGATAGTTTCTAAACCAACAGGACCGCCATCAAATTTGTCAATTATTGTATGCAGCACTTTATGATCTATATCATCCAAACCTACGGAGTCTATCTCTAGCTTAGAAAGCCCTTTCAATGCTACTTCTTTAGTGATCACCCCGTCTGCCATAACCTCAGCATAATCTCGCACCCTCTTTAAGAGCCGGTTAGCCACTCGAGGTGTGCCTCTGGCACGTTGCGCGATTAAAGTCAGTCCTTCCCTATCCGCTTTCACCCCGAGAATGGTCGCTGATCTCTCCAGAATTGCCAAAATTGCAGCTTGGTCGTAGAAGTCCAAGTGATATACTGCACCGAATCTATCACGGATAGGAGGGCTCAATAAAGCAAAGCGAGTAGTAGCCCCAATTAAGGTGAATCTGGGTAAACTTAGCCGTAAACTTCTAGCAGCTGGACCCTTCCCTAAAAACACATCAAAAGCGAAATCCTCCATTGCCGGATAGAGTTTTTCCTCTACTGTGTGGTTAAGCCTATGTATCTCGTCAATAAAAAGGACATCCCCTTGGCGTAGATTGGTAAGAATAGCTGCCAGGTCTCCAGCACGCTCTATCGCTGGTCCGGAAGTAATCTTAATATCAACTCCCATCTCGGCAGCAATAATGTAGGCAAGAGTAGTCTTGCCTAAACCTGGGGCACCGTAAAGCATTATGTGGTCTAAAGGCTCACCTCTTTTTTTGGCAGCAGCGATAGCTATTTTTAGATTATCTTTGCTTTTTTCTTGACCTATGAATTCACTGAGACGTCTGGGGCGCAGGTTTTGTTCAATGGAGGTATCCTCGGGTGTTACTTTACCTGAGACAAGCCGCATCGCTAACCTTTGCTCGATTTAATGAGGGAAATTTACTGGTTCTCTAATTCTAAGTTCGTAGTCTCCCCGCTCTCAAGGCTTAACCTTTGCAATTTTTCTCCCTCCTCAGGACTTGGAGCAAGAACCCGGGACGGAATGAGCTTACCGAGGATAACATTTTCCTTGAGCCCGCGAAGCTTATCTAGCTTGCCTTTGATAGCAGCATCAACAAGAACACGACCGGTTTCTTGGAAGGAAGCGGCAGCTAACCAACTATCCTTACTTAAACTGGCTCTGGTTATTCCGAGGAGCGCAGCTTGAGCTGTCGCTGGTTCACCTCCTTCAGCCAGTACCTTGGCGTTTATATCCTCATAATCGAACCGATTGACTAGCTCTCCAGGCAAGAGCTTCGTGTCTCCCGAAGAAATAATCCTCACGTTGCCTAGCATCTGCCGGACAATGACAGCAATATGCTTATCGTGTATGGTCACTCCTTGCGCTCGATATACCTTTTGAATTTCATCAATTAAGTACTGTTGGACTACGTCCTTGCCCATAATACGCAAGATGTCGTGAGGGTCAATAGGACCTCTCGTAAGCCTGTCGCCCGCCTTGACTTTGTCACCTGAGCGAACCAGCAAATAGGCACCGTAAGGGACGCTATATTCTCTCTCTTCCCTTTCTTCATATTTGACATAGACACGTTTGCCTTCGATTATAACTTGACCACCTACTCTAGCTACTACAGCTTGAGATTGTTCCGCTGCACCGGAAGTAGAAACTGGCAATTTTTCTTCTGTCTTCTCTGGTAGAGAAAATAGGGTGTCACCAGCATCCACTACCTGTCCATCAACTACAGCTAGCTTTGCTTTCCGCGGAATTTGGTATTCATCGAGGTAAGATTCAAAGCTAATGACTTTGATTATGCTCTCCCCGTCGGTATGAGTTACTTCAACAGTACCATCAATCTCAGAGATGATGGCGCTGCCACTCGGCGTTCTGGCTTCGAAAAGCTCTTCTACGCGGGGCAGACCAGTAGTAATATCAACACCGACAACACCACCGGTATGGAAAGTACGTAGTGTAAGCTGGGTTCCAGGCTCGCCGATGCTTTGAGCAGCGATAACTCCCACAGCGGTGCCCAATTTTACCGGTTGTTTCTTACCTAGGTCTCTGCCATAACACTTCTGGCAAATGCCAAGTCGAGAACGGCAGGTAAGAGGTGACCTCATATATACCCGGGTAATTCCAGCCTCAACAATTTGTTTGACCTTTTCTTCATTAATCTCTTCATCTCGCTGGACAATGATGGCATTTGTGTGGGGATCAACAATATCGGTAGCTGCTAAATAGCCAGTAATCCGTTCTTCAAACGGGGGCAGAGAGCTATCAATGGTTTCTCGAGATATCCAAACTCCTTCATGAGTGCCACAATCCGGTTCATTTATGATGACGTCTTGGGCAATATCCACCAGTCGTCTGGTAAGGTAACCACTATCTGATGTCCTCAGTGCGGTATCAGCTAATCCTTTGCGAGCACCATGTGTGGAGATGAAGTACTCCATTGGTGATAATCCATCGCGGAGGCTAGACTTGATGGGGAAGTCTATTATCCTGCCTGCGGGATCTTGCATCAATCCACGTATGCCTGTCATCTGAGTAATTTGAGAAATGTTTCCTTTGGCACCAGACGTTGCCATCATGTAGATGCTACCGTAAGGATCCAACGAACGAGATACATCTTTGGTGATCTTGTCTGTAGTCTCTGCCCAGACCTGAACGACTTTCTCGTATTTTTCATCCTCAGTAATCAAGCCGTGGTTGAACTGCTCCTCAACAAGACTAAGCTGCTCATCAGCCTCCTTAAGAAGCTTAACCCTGTTGGGCGGCTCTTCTATATCGTTCATAGCTATGGAAATGCCGGATTTTGTAGCATAATCGAATCCCAATTGCTTGAGTCTATCTAGGACGCCGGCTGCACCTTCGTTACCCAGCACACGGATGCAGTCAGCTATTAGCGCTCTTAAGGATGACTTATCTGCCACTTTGTTGAAAAAACGAAGCTCCGGCGGTAAAGCCTCGTTGAACAATATTCTGCCCACCGTAGTGGTTATCCTGCCACCGTCCGAGCGAAGTGAAGGCTCTCGCACCACAATTTCAGCATTAAGTTCCACAATGCCTAATTCGTAAGCTAGTTTGGCTTCATCGAAACTGGCAAAGTATCTACCCTCTCCTTTGGCTCCCGGTTTAGAAACGGTGAGATAATAGCATCCTAAGACTATGTCCAAGGTCGGTGCTGTTACCGGCTCACCACAACTTGGCAGCAGCATGTTGTAAACACTGAGCATATGTTCCCGAGCTTCCTTTACGGCAGTTCTAGATAGTGGTACGTGAACTGCCATCTGGTCACCATCGAAGTCGGCATTAAAGGCAGTGCATACCAATGGGTGAATCTGGAAGGCATCGCCATCAATTAACACAGGTTCAAAGGCTTGGATGCTCAGCCGATGTAATGTTGGGGCACGGTTTAACAATACAGGGCGCTCCTTGACCACTTCATACAGTGCGTCCCACACTTCTGGGCTACCTCTTTCTACCAATCGGCGGGCGCTCTTTAAGTTATTGGCATACCCGTTCTTCATTAGCTTGTGTACAACCATGGGTTTGAATAATTCTAAGGCAACATAGCGTGGCAAACCACACTGGTGAAGTTTGAGTCTGGGACCGACAACAATGACGGAGCGACCACTGTAGTCAACTCGCTTACCAAGAAGGTTTTGGCGAAACCGACCCTGTTTGCCTTTCAGTATATCCGCTAGGGATTTCAAGGCATGCTTATCACCAGTAGTAACTGCGCGCCCTCTCCGTCCGTTATCAATAAGAGCATCAACAGCCTCCTGTAGCATGCGTTTCTCATTTCGGATAATTATTTCTGGAGCACCTAACTTCATGAGACGGCGGAGTCGGTTGTTGCGGTTGATAACCCTGCGATAAAGATCGTTGAGGTCGCTGATGACAAAGCGACCACCATCCAGTTGCACAATAGGACGAAGAGACGGTGGCAGTACAGGCAGCACGGTCAATACCATCCATTCAGGCTTATTCCCACTGAGCTTGAAAGCTTCAACTAATTGAAGACGTTGGCTCAGTCTTTTGTGATATCCCCCTGATGTGCCACGGATTTGCTCACGAAGCTGTTGGTGTAAAGCATCAATGTCAAGTTGTTTCAATATCTGTAAAATAGCTTCAGCACCCATGCCAGCTTCAAAAATAGCACCATGCCTTTCCTTGAGTTTCCTGTATTCTTCCTCGTTGAGCAATCTTAGCGGTCGAAGATTTTCTAACTCTGTAATGCTTGCCTTTAGTTCTTCTTCGAGTTTTGCTTTCTTTTCTGTAAATTTGGCCTGGATCTGGTCTGCTTCTTTCATCTTGAGTTCTTCCTCCAGACCTTGAGTTTCCAGTTGCTCCATTTTCTTATCCAAACGTTCCTCTTGTTCGACGAGTTTTCGGCTCATTTCCTCTTCAAGGTGACGAAGTTTCTTTTCTCTGGCCTCTTCATCCACAGAGATAACAATGTAGCGAGCAAAATAGATGACACTCTCTAAGTCTCGTGGGGAAAGATCCAAGAGTAGCCCCAGTCGGCTGGGCACTAGTTTGACAAACCATATATGAGTTACTGGCGCGGCTAATTCTATATGTCCCATGCGTTCCCGACGAACGCTGGAATGAGCTACCTCAACACCGCATTTATCGCAGGTAACTCCTTTATACCTCGCCTTCTTATATTTGCCACAATGGCATTCAAAGTCCTTGACAGGTCCAAAAATCTTTTCGCAGAATAAACCGTCTCTTTCTGGCTTCAGAGTGCGGTAGTTGATTGTCTCGGCTTTAGTAACCTCGCCGTGAGACCAGCTTCTGATTTGTTCCGGCGAAGCTAGACTTATTCGAATGCCATTAATGCCATCAAATTGTGACATTTTCCTCCTCACTAAGTAGCTCAACAGCAAAACCTAAGCTACGTAGCTCCATGAACAAAACCTTGGTGGACTCTGGAATGCCTAGTTGTTGAATATCTTCGCCTTTGACAAGTGATTCGTAGGCTTTAGCTCGTCCCATTACATCGTCTGACTTGATTGTCAGCATCTCTTGAAGTGTATGAGCTGCGCCGTGTGCTTCCAACGCCCAAACCTCCATTTCACCGAACCTCTGACCGCCAAACTGCGCCTTCCCTCCCAAGGGTTGCTGGGTGATTAGTGAGTAGGGACCAGTGGAACGAGCATGTACCTTATCACCGACAAGGTGAATTAGCTTCATCATGTAGATACAGCCTACAGTTATGGGCTTGTCAAATAACTCGCCAGTTCGCCCGTCTCGAAGTTCTACCTTGCCGAAAATCGGCGGATAGAGCTTGCGTTCCTTATAAACTTTTTGTGCTATCTGTTCCAACTTCTGGTCGCTGAGAGTTCTAAGTTGATGGTTGTCACCTATGCCTAGTTCTTCAAGCCATATACACAAAGAGGCTTTTCTAGCTGCACCTACGTATCTGTCATCCATTACTTCTTGGGCATCAAAGCCATATTGAGCAAGCCAGTCCTCAACCTTTTTCTGGTCAATTATGGCATCTCTAGGATTCTCAGGACTGAAACTAACAGCATTGGCTTTCCACACGATCCAAGCTTTAGCTAACGCATCCTCAATGGTCAGAGCATCAGCGCCATCGAAAATGGGATTAATAGCTTTAAATCCTAGCACTTGAGCTGCCCAACCTAAATGGGCTTCCAAAACCTGCCCAATATTCATACGAGAAGGAACACCAAGAGGATTAAGAATAATGTCTACAGGCGTGCCATCTGGCAAAAGCGGCATGTCTTCCTCGGGCAATATAATAGAGATAACACCCTTGTTGCCATGTCTCCCGGACATTTTGTCACCTACGGAAATTTTGCGCTTTTGAGCTACCCATACCTGTACAAGTTTGTTCACCCCTGCTGGCAACTCGTCATGGTTTTCACGAGAAAAGACTTTAGTCCTGATCACCCTTCCCCACTCTCCGGACGGAATTCTAAGGGAACTATCTTTTACCTCCCGTGTCTTCTCGCCAAAAATAGCCCGCAGCAACTTTTCTTCCGCTGAAGGTTCGGTTTCACCTTTAGGAGTAATCTTCCCAACCAGAATGTCATTGGGCTTTACTTCAGCTCCAATACGTATGATCCCCATTTCATCAAGGTTAGAAAGACTCTCCTCGCTAACGTTGGGTATATCCCTGGTTATCTCTTCAGGACCAAGCTTAGTGTCGCGCTCTTCTATCTCATATTTTTCAATGTGAACAGACGTATAGACATCATCTTTAACTAGCCGTCTGCTGATAACAATGGCGTCCTCAAAGTTATACCCTTCCCAGCTCATAAAAGCGCAGATGATATTCTGTCCTAAAGCAAGGTGTCCATTATCTACGGAAAAACTGTCTACTAGCACCTGCCCCTTCTGAACTCTGTCGCCTTTGTTTACGATTGGTCGCTGATTGATACATGTCCCTTGGTTAGTCCTGGCGAATTTGGTCAAATTGAATTTGTGCTCTTCACCTTTTTCTGTTTTGATTACAATTTGTGAACTGGTTGCTGAAGTGACCACACCATCGTCAGGGGCAAATATCACTTGCCCACTATATTTAGCCACTTCTTTTTCCATACCTGTGGCTACCAAGGGACATTCGGGACGTAATAATGGCACTGCCTGTCTTTGCATATTGCAACCCATTAAAGCTCGGTTAGCATCATCATGCTCCAGGAACGGGATAAGACAAGCCGCCGCACTAAATAGCTGTTTTGGTGAGACATCAATAAAGTTGACCTTGTCTACTGACTCCTTAAAGTACCTGTCACCTTTCTTGGCCTCAACTTTGGCATCAATAAACTCGTTTCTTTCATTGAGAAGGGCATTAGCTTGGGCAATAGCATACTGACCTTCTTCGTCAGCTGTCATGTACACGATTTGGTCAGAAACAAATGGCATTACTTTGATATTTCGGGCTGGAAGAGAAGCTAGCTTCTGTGCGAGTTTTTTGGTGACTACTGTGCCACTCTCGGCTATTACTTCGCCTTCATTATCTATTACATCTTCCTTAAGGGTTCTTCCTGTCAGTTCCTTTACAGTATTGCGAACCTCGTGAATGACTCTGCGATACGGTGTCTCTATAAACCCATATTCGTTCACGGAGGCATAAGTAGCTAAGGAGCCGATAAGCCCAATATTTGGACCCTCGGGTGTTTCTATTGGACAAACTCTGCCATAGTGGGAATGATGGACATCGCGGACTTCGAATCCAGCCTGTTTTCTCGAGAGACCACCGGGCCCCATGGCGGAAAGACGACGCTTGTGAGTTAACTCGGCTAGTGGATTGGTCTGGTCCATGAATTGTGAGAGTTGCGACCGTCCGAAGAACTCTCTTATAGCCACTGCTATAGGGCGAATATTTATCAACGCCACAGGAGTCGCTGCCTCGGGGTCCAGGATACTCATCCGCTCTTTAATGGCTCTCTCCAACCTTAACAAGCCAACGCGAAGTTGCTTCTGTATCAGAAACCCCACAGCTTGGGCTCTTCGATTGCCCAGATGATCAATATCGTCAGAGGCTTCTTTACCCAGGTTAACTGCGATAATACGGCGGACTATCTGCACCAGGTCTTCGGGAGTTAACCCTGTGTAGTTGCCCGGCACATTTAGTCCTAGCTTTTTGTTAAGCTTGTAACGACCGACTTTGCCCAGGCTGTAGCGGCGTGGGTTGAACAGGAAATTATTCAGTAAAGCCTGGGCGCTACTAAGACTAGCTGGTTCACCAGAAGACAGTTTTCTATAAATATCAAATAAGGCATCAGCCTTGTTTTTAATCAATGGGTCTCGTTCTATTGTTGAGCGGATAAAAGCGTGCTCAGGCGAGTTATCTATGTCTTGGAACAGGGAAAGCAAGGTTTCGTCGCTCTCAAAACCTATGGCACGCAATAAAGTGGTAACTGGTATCTTTCGTTTGCCACTAACCTTGACTGAAATTACATCCCGATTAGAGGTATCAAAATCCAGCCAAGCACCGTGTTCAGCAACAAGCTTGGCAAAACACAACTCCCTTCCACTTGAAGAGTCTCTTTCTAACGTGAAATAGACGCCTGGAAAACGAGTCAGCTGATTGACCACTACCCGCTCTACACCGGAAATAATAAAGGTACCAGCATCTGTCATTAAAGGAAAATCGCTGAAGTACAATTCTTGTTGCTTGATCTCCCCTGTCTCTTTGACCAGTAGCTGTGCAGTAACGTAGATGGGGGAAGAGTAAGTCAAGCCTCGCTCAAGGCATTCAGAAATAGAGTACAACGGCTCTCGAAACTCGTAATCAATGAAGCGTAGCTCCATTCGTGTGTTGGTATAGTCTTGAATCGGTGAGATTTCGTCGAATAGCTCGCGCAGTCCTTCCTCTTGAAACCAACGGAAGGAATCGAGCTGAACTCGAATAAGGTCGGGTATTTCTAAAGTCTCAGGGGATCTAGCAAAAGACTTTACTGAGTTATATTGAAGCATAGAATAAACGAACCTGCTTACTCTTCAAAGCAATGTCTCGAAGATAGCTAACTAAGAAATTGTGATATGACAAGATCCAAAGAAAGCAATAGCATATACAAACTAATAAGTTTAACACCCTATTTTTATTTTGTCAACTTTTCTCGGGCTTGTGGCAAAAATTTTTGCGGGAAATTACTGCCATATTGCGAATAGCCGCTTTATATGCCTTGTTTCCATGTTTACCAATCCTGGTTGGAAGAGACTCGCTTCGGTTGCTCTGGTAAATTCCACTTGGTAAAATACGCCCTTAGAAAAACGTATTGCTGTGCAGAGGCTTATCATTTTATCCTAAGTCTTTTTGTCAGGCAAGTTGAGCAAATAAGGTGTGCTGTCCGAAAACTTGGCTTTTTTGATATGTTAGTGGCGCCTATTATAGCTAGGGGTGAATATTTGCAGACGCTTTTGCCAAAATCTACTTATGTCGGGAGTTAGCAAAAATTTTTCACAAGGTCGGCTGGAAGCGAGGAAATTACATCCAGTAATGTCAAGGACGGGGTAAAAATGGCTGAGAACAGAAAGAAACTTGTGACCTAATGTCACTAGGAATCGTATGGGTGCTTTCGAAAATTTTATTGAAGAATTGAAAAAGACGGAGGCTATACAGGCTCTGTTGCAGAGCTTGGAGAGAGAGCCAGCTAAGCAACTAGCTGCTATTTGCCGTGAGTATGAGGCAACAAATAAAGCAGTCCCTGACCACCATCTCAATCTGGCTGGGTATTTCGGCGAAGTGATGTTGCGGGCGCTGGTGGGGGCAAATCTAGTTACTAAGGAGCGCGAAGACAGGTTTGCTCTTTACGGCTACAAGCCCACTGAGAAGGGGCTTAATTATTACAAGGCTATGTTAGCCGAAAAGAAAATATAGATCCGTCCGATGGCTGGTCACTGAATTAACAGCGAGTCTCTAAAAGGTCTTGTAGTTTTTCTGGGTTGACTCAGTGCATAAGCTAATTGATACTCATACGCACCTCGACGAATTGGAAAATCTTGATTCGAGGCTAGAAGAAGCCCGGAAAGTCGGCGTGATTGGCATAGTGGCTGTGGGTTCAAATCGCCAATCTAATATAAAAACATTGGAAATAGCGCAGAAATATCACCAGTTTGTCTATCCAGCTTTAGGCTTCCATCCCTGGGAACTCGGTGACTTAGATGCTCCTGAGATAGACAACAATTTCCGGTTCATCGAGGAGAACATTGCTTCAGCAGTGGCTATCGGTGAGGTAGGTTTGGACTATGACAAGCGAGTCCTGAAAAGAGCATCCAAGGGATTGCAGCAAGAAGTTTTTCGTCAGCTCGTGAATGTTGCAAAGAAATATAGCAAACCGGTTATCGTCCACAGCCGATATGCCTGGAAGGACGCACTCGAGCTGGTCAAAAGCGCTCGTGTCAACAAAGCTGTGTTTCACTGGTTTACTGGTTTTTCCAGTGTTTTAGAGGATATAATTAATAGCGGCTATTTTGTTTCAGCCACGCCTGCTGCTGAGTATCATGAAGAACATAGGCGGGCGGTCAAGGAAGTGCCTTTGGAGAGATTGCTTCTGGAGACAGATTGCCCGGTAACATATGGCAGGGCAGAACGTTATGAATCTCAGCCTGCTGATGTCTTGCGGTCTATGAAAGCCGTGGCTCGACTCAAAGGAGTTGCTGAAGCAAGAGTGGCAGAGCAGACGATGAAGAATGCCATTGACCTCTTTTCTTTGAATGTAGCAATTTAAGCAAGGAGGAAAGCAAATGATACAACCAATAACAGGGGAGGATAACTTCAACAAGCTTATTCTGCAGTCCAAGTTGCCAGTCATGGTGGATTTCTGGGCTAAGTGGTGTGGTCCGTGCCTGGCTACTGCTCCTATCCTGGAGGAGTTGGCAAAGGAATATACGGGCAAGATAGACTTTGTCAAAGTGGATGTGGACGAGAATGGTCCGTTGGCTGCCAAGTACGGCATCGCCTCCATCCCCACGATGATTATATTTAAGGGTGGTCAACCTGTTCAGCAAGTTATTGGTTACAGACCAAAGAAAGAACTCAAGAAAGTTCTAGACGGAGTTCTAGGTCAGTAGGTTATCTGCTGATTCCGCCTACAAAAAGCTTGCAACTTTTCCTGGCTACCCACAAGTGCTAAACGTAGTTGTCCGAGCGGGAAAAGGTGGTTTGATTTCTCCAGGTCTGTTTAGCTCGTGGTAAAAAACTCACGGATGGAATCGAATTCTGCAGGCAAAAGAGCCAGCAACAACGGGAATTCCTGCACTAGGAACCTAGCTATTGCCGATTGACTGATGACACTGACCGAGCCTGGGTAATACTTCAATACAATAGCGAGAAAGGCAGCGCAGAACAGGGCTCCCACAGCGATACCGAAGACAAACCCCAGAAGCCTATCGAGCCAGCCAAGTGCCGCGAAATGTACTGCCTTAGCCACGAGCCAACCGACCACGCCAGCGACAATGAGAGTAGCTATTACAATAATGGCATATGCAGCTATCTTAGCCCAGGTGGCACCACTGGTAGAGAGCAGTGCTGCCAGCGGCTCATAATAGCACCCTGCTAGAATTATGCCAATTATTAACCCGGCGATGCCGAACGCTGTCCGAATAATTCCTTGTCGCAAGCCACCAAAGCCCAACACCACTGCCACAATTATTATGACTATATCCAACCAATTCATTGCTTGCCTCTCTAGTTCTTTAGTTTGTTCCAGACCCTTGAAATCTTTAGTTTAAGGTCAGGTAAATCCTCTTTAATAATCAGCCAGACTCTTTTTAAATTGGCACCAAAGTATTCATGAGTGAGAATATCTCTCATTCCGGCGATCTTTTTCCAAGGTATGTCGGCATATTGACCTTTAAAATTTTCATCCATCTTTTTGGCTGCTTCGCCGATGATTTCGAGCCTTCTCAGAACTGCATCTTGAACCCGGCGTGTCTTGTAAAATTTCTCTTCTGTGAGTGCCTGCATGTATTCCTCTATCGCTTAAATGCTTTCTAGCATGTCCTTTACATACAACCTCATATCCCGTTTCATAGGATGACCACTTCTTCGTTCAGTATCCTCTCCCTGATGAGCGGTTTAATTGTGCTGTATTCCACCAAATCAATACTTTTGCCCAACGCCTCCTCGAGCTCAATCTTTAAAGCGGCAAAATCAAGCAGACTCAGGTCGTTGTTGATTTCTACCAAAATATCTATATCACTATCAGCTGTAGCCTCACCTTTCGTAACTGAGCCAAAAGGGCGGCTCTCTCGACACCATGCCGTTTGAGTATGGGAATAGCTTTGTTTTTTATTTCGTGTATTTGCTTCTGCGAAATCATTTACCGCCTCGAACGAAAAATTGCCTATAGGACGCCCTGACTGCTATTTCCTTCTAACATTTTGTATTTCATGCTCTTGTTATAGCACTTATCCTTCGCCGCATTCAAGTTTATAGTCGCAGTAGGAGCACATCCAGGAAGGGCATTTGGGAAGCTGGGAAGCCGCTTCGGCTTTTGCCAGAAGGTCAAGCCTGCGCAGGGCTTCGTCCTTAATGTCGCCGAGTTTTCTGAAGATCACATCGTAGACCATCAGCTTGGCATCTTCCCTGGGGACATTGACATAATATACAACGAGTCTGCCCTGATTGTGATTGGTCAGAGCACAATCAAACGCCAGTCGCAGGAAATAATGAGGGAAGGCTCTGGGCAAGCGTTCTCTCTCGACAAGCGAGGAGAACTTGGGGTTGCGCAGGATGGTGGGCGAATTCTGCCAGACCTGCACCAAATCGGACAGTGGCAAATGCCGCACAGGAATCCTCTGCACACCACCAGGGGCATCATAATGCAACGAATCGTGGAGGGCGTCCTGGAAACCTCGCTCCTCCAGAGAACGGAGATACTCCTGTTTTTCTTCGCGGATTTCATCCGCGGGACCCGTTCTTCCCAGCTCCAGTCGCTCAAAATAGGCTTTGCGGGGGAAGACGATATCATTGATGCCAAATAGTGGAGAGGGCTGAGCCTCAGCTATCTTGCCGAGCAGTTGCTGGCAGGTCTTGCTATCAAGGTAAATCTCCCCGGCCAGATCGGCTATTTCATGTAAAGCTGGCACCGTTGTGGTGGCGCAGTCGCATACTTGTGAGTAATCACACTGCCTGCCAAACCAGGGGCAAGCTGGCAGATTGCTCGGGTCGTTGGCGACTAGCGCCTGTACCAGGAGGTCTCGCCTCCGCCGCATTTCTTTACGGATTGCTTCTAAATCGGGAAAGCTAATATGGTAGACAACCAGTGGTGGAGTGGAAGAGAGTTGCTCAGAAGCGCGCTGATAGATGATGATTTCCCCCTCGTGGCAATTGACCATGGCACAATACATACCCAGTTGCTCAACATAAACTGGTCGGTACTGAAGCAGGTCCTTATCACCCAGGGGTGTCGAGGTGGTCTTAACCTCTACCGGGATCTTCTCATAAATATCAATTTTGCCTACGATGCCCTCGACTTCCACAAACTGCTCCAGGTATTCCTCGCTGGATACTGCCGAGCCGAATGTCTTGTGAAAGCCTTCGCCCGCCCACATGAGCTGCCGTTTCTCTAGAGGTGGCGTGATTTCAGGATACTTCCTCTTGAAGTAAGCCTGCTTGAGATTGAGCAAGTCAGTTACTGAGATGCGGTAAGGCGGTCGGCGCGTTTTCAGGCTGTGCATCAAGGCGTCTTTCACTGAGCGGTTAGCTTCGATTCGGGAAACATAAGCTGAGATGTCAAACTCTGCCATGGGTGTCTGTCTCATTGCCACGCCCTCAATCGTCTGAAGGCTTCGAGCTTTTCCTTATCGCCAATTTTGGTTTTCTCCAGTGCCTGCGCCAGGAACTGGATGCTGCTGTCGTAGGTCTTCCTGTCCACAGGGTAGGGATACCCATCCTTGCCGCCGTGGGCAAAGCTGTAGCTCGCAGGGTCACGAAGGCTGACCGGTGTGTCATAAATGAGTTCAGAAATGAGGCTCAGGGCTCGCAAGGTTTTTGGTCCTACACCCTCCAGGGCGAGCAAAGATTCAAAGTTCTCAGGCTTGCGCTCGTAGGTGGTGACGAAAATCTTGCTCAGCCTGTCGGGATGAATATCTTCCAGGCTGATATGAGCCCGCCGGGGCAAGTTTAGGGTCTTGAGCTTACTTAACTCGTTGACGATTTTCTCGGGCTTCTCCTCGCTGGCAATACGGGTGATGACATCCCTGGCTTGGGCGCTCTCCGAAGCTACCAGATTCAATGCCTCACCTCTAGCCTGTGTGCAGATAGCTGCCTCTGGCTCGCAGACGAAGTCCGTGACACTCTCTCCCAGCCAGTGGTAGCGCCGGGCATAGCGGTTGCTCTCGTTCATACCCTGCTGGACCACTGCCCAGTAGCCATCTTTAGTGAAGAAGAAGCTGTGGTGATAGAGCTGGTAGCCATCCTGAAGGGCGGAATTATCCACCTTGGCGGACATCCGACTAGCATAGACTAGCGATGAAGGATTTATCTTGAGCAAGTGCCCGGCATTCTCTATCTCCTGAGGCGTTTTTCGAGAGGTTTTGCCTTTGCCACCCGCCACAAACAAGCCCAGCTCCTTTTCCAGCCCTCGGAGTCCCTCTTTCAGTGCTCCACAGACGGTGGTGGTCACGCCGCTCGAATGCCAGTCATAGCCTAAAACGCAACCGAAAGCCTGAAACCAGTAGGGGTCGGATAGCCGCCTCAGCATCTCCTGGACGCCAAATTCCATCATGGTGGCGATGGCGATCTCCCGGGCAAGCTGGCACATCCGCCCGAATAGCCACGGTGGCACCTTGCCATAATGCAGAGGCAGATTAGCAACCCCCGTCCTCTGTCCTGAGCTAGCCATCTTGTATCTCGGTGTATTATACACCAGCGTTTGCCCTAATAAGCATGGCAGTTTTGACAGTAGCTGCCTAAAACCCAAATTTCGTGTATACTAGAACTAAAATGTCATCAGGTAGTGGAATCTCTGGACAAGACCTGCGCGTGAGTAGTGTAACCGAATTCATTAGGCGGAAGGAAGCGGTTTGTTGCCCGATATGCCGTGCACTTATTAGGAACAACTTGGGTCAGCATATTCGTGATACTCACGGAGAAGAAGACTATAGACAAGCCATACTGAGAGCGAAAGAGTGTGGAGTGTCTGACTCGGAGATTGGTTCACTGTTCGGAGTCGCCTTCAAGCAACTGGAGAAGATCATTACCGACGCATACGGTGTTAACGTCTCGGCTCTCGAGAAACCTAAGGCCGTGAAGTTCTGGACCCCCGAGAACTTTGTAGAGGAGACCACAAGTGTATGGAGTTTTAAACAGAGGGGAAATTGGGCTACTCATAGTGGGAGATATAGAGGGAACTGGTCACCGTATATCCCGCGCAACGTGATACTGAAATATTCGCGGCCCGGCGATGTTGTGCTGGACTACTTTGTTGGGGGAGGGACGACAGCGGTTGAGGCAAAGTTACTGGGTCGGCAATGCATAGCGAGTGATATTAATCCCGCGTGCATTCGCCTGACTCTGGAAAACCTAGATTTCCAGCCGCCAAACGTTTTGTTCAGAGAGTTTCCCATCTATGAGCCGAAAGTCTTTGTGGCGGATGCACGGAATTTATCTCACATATCTGATAACAGCATTGACCTAATTTGTGCGCACCCGCCGTATGCCAGCATAATAAATTATAGCTCCGGGGTTGAAGGCGATTTGTCGAACCTAAGAGTAGACGACTTCCTGAAAGAGATGAAAAAGGTAGCAAAAGAGAGCTATAGAGTTCTTAAACCTGGAGGAAAGTGTGCAATACTCATCGGGGATACGAGGCAGCGAAAGCACGTTGTTCCCATAGGCTTTCAGACGATCAACGTCTTTCTGGAATCAAGATTCAAATTAAAGGAATTGGTAATTAAACGGCAGCATAATTGTAAGACCACCGGGTTTTGGTATGCCAAGAGCATAAGAAATAACTTCCTCCTTCTCGCTCACGAGTATCTACCGATTTTTGAAAAGCCGAGGCCTTCGCAGCCGCCGTTGCTGGCAAGGGAGGAAATGCTCCGTTACGGTGAAGTTTCATCGGAATTAAAGAAACTTTCCCTCAAGAGGAAACTCCCGGAGTTGGAGACCACGACGGTATGGCTTTTGCCCGACGACGACTTTGAAAAACGCCTAAACAAGAATGTAGTTGACAGGTATTCAGGTGGGCGCGGGTACTTGACTGTGGATTTTGTTTCTCACTCCCGGAGCGAAGGACGTTTCCATGAACGACAGGGACAAAAGAGCAGAGGCTTACTATTTATTAAATCATCATTCTTGGCTGATAGTCCTTCGCGTCTAGATGTTGAATCCTACCTAGAGAAAATACAAACAGTCATAAAGCAGGAATTGTCTGGAATAAACAAAGGCGGTTTTCTTGTAATCCAAGCGCAGGATGTAAGGTTAAACGGATATATAGAGCCCGTTGCCAAGAAGATAGTCGATTCAATTGCTTTTGATGACTTGTGGTTAAAGGAGATCGTAGTTGTAACCCAAGGTCAGAAACAACGGGATTCTACGAAAGACATGCCGTCAACCGAAGGCTTGAGCATAACACATCAGTATCTCGTTATTTATGAAAAAGTGTTGTAGGAGAACAGGAGGTACGAAACTGACGATGCATAGAGCGCAAGCAAGAGAAAGCAAAGAGGGGTGGTATATAAGATGCCCATATGTAAAGCACGACTGTGCCTGGATGAATGTCCCGTTCCAGGCGGAATGGGCAATAACATAGAAACGTGCTGTGAATGTGGTGCGGATATACAGGTTCAACCAATTCGCAGTGACCGAGGAATGAAATAATGTTTGAAATAGGAGATAAATGGCGGGGGAAGGTGATCTTTGACCGGGTAACCTTATCGAATGGATGGGTGATACTGAAAACGGAAAACCACAAAAGTGCAAGGGACTTCAAAGTCCGAACCGTAACATCGCTGCAACCGGTGCACTCGTACACACCGAAGCATGCCCACTTTGCGATCGATTTCTATGGTAAGGTGTGTTTCAACGAGGCAAAAGCACTGAGTGTTCTGGAAGCCATTGTTGATGTTTGGCATAATGCAAAGGTAGAGCAAGTGTTAAGGACATATGAAAGTTCAACGCAAGGACCGCCAGGCTACAGTTTGGAGTACATCCTGTACGCACTAAACTGGATACTTGAGCAAGAGGATATTAATTTCAAGGGGCGTCCCGGCGGGAAGCAGCGGGAGTTAGACGAGAGATGCAGGAAGCAGAATATTGTTGTTCCGCCAGAAAGGTTGGGCAGCCAACTGGCCATTTCGCTGTTCTGTGATATAGCGAGTGGAACACACCCAGTGCAAGCTCTCCTGAATGCGAACCTAGACGTGCTACCGCGCCGCCGAACGCGGTAGTCTCCTCCTCTGCGTGTACACTCAGTCTTTGGTTGCTTCAGTACGGGTCGTAAATGAAAGCGGTAGAAGTTAAGGAGCTGGTCAAGGATTACGGGCGCTTCAGGGCGATAAAGGGGATTTCGTTTGAGGTGAATGGGGGGGAGGTGTTTGGGCTCATTGGTCCTAACGGGGCGGGGAAGACGACGGTGTTGAGGACTGTGGCTACGCTGCTTCAGATAACATCCGGTTCGATAACCGTCTTTGGCTATGAGCTGCCTAAGGATGCCGGCGAGGTGAGGAAGATAATAAGTTATCTGCCGGAGGAAGCAGGCGCCTACAAGAATCTCACGGGCATTGAGTATCTGAATTTTATGGCTAAATTCTTTGGCGAGGGAGAGAAATTCCAGAGTATGGTGAAAAGAGGGGTGGAAATAGCAAATCTCGGCGAGCGCATAAACGACAAAGTTGATACGTATAGTAAAGGGATGATACGGCGTTTACTGGTGGGTAGAGCTTTGATGACAAACCCCAAGCTGGCGATATTGGATGAGCCGACCTCGGGACTGGACGTGGTGAATGCTCAGGAAGTAAGGAGGATAATAAGCAGGTCAGTCGAAGCTGGAGTAACCGTGTTGCTATCTTCCCATAATATGCTGGAGGTGGAGCTTTTGTGTCAGCGTATAGCCTTGATTAACGATGGAAAGATAGTCGTCGGCGGGACGGTTGAGGAGCTCAAGCAAAAGTATGAGGCTCGAAACATAGAAGAGGTTTTCGTCAAATCCGTAAGATGATTGGCAATATAGTAAAGAAGGAATTCAAGGAGTTATTCACTATAGCAACCCTGGTCCCGATAATAGTTATCGCCTTCGTATTTGGATATGTGGGGCAGACGATTGGCAATGTCGGGGAAGCTGTAAAGGGGAAACCAGTCATAGGGGTTGTAGATTTGGATGGCGGTGAATTCTCAGAAGTTGCTATGAGCACTATTACACAGGCGGCGAAGATTATCTATGATGGGAATGATGCCAAAGAGGGCTTGGATGAAGTGAGGGAGAAGAATGGTGTTGCGCTTCTGGTGGTACGGGAAGATTTCAGTCAGAAGATTGAGGCTGGTCAGCCAGGGGAAATAGAAGTTTACTGGGTAATGAGAGGGGCAGGGATGATGGATTCCATCTCGTCAGCGGCATTGGAGATGCTTCTCGCCGGCGTGAATCTGGCGATATCCCGTACATTAATAGAGCAGGGTGGTTCAGCTGACCCGATTCTGGTCTTGAATCCGACGACAAGAGTCGAAACCACATTCTTCAAAGGAAAGGCGATTGAGGGGCTTTCGCCAAGTGCAGTGGCAAATATGCTTATGTCGCAATCTATCGTCATTCCCATTGTGGTGATGATGCTCATAATCCTGTCCGGGACTTCCGTGATTTCTTCTATGGGACTGGAGAAAGAAAACAAAACACTGGAGACTCTACTAACCTTGCCGGTAAGGCGTAGAGATATAGTCATTGGCAAGATAGTGGGTAGCGCTTTGGTGGGAATGATACTGGCGGCTATATATATGGTTGGGTTCTCACGCTATATGAGGTCGTTCCAAGCATCCGATATAAATCTGGCGGATTTCGGGTTGAATTTGGACGCAGCGGATTATTTGCTGGTCGGGATTTCCTTATTCGTAGCTCTTTTAGCCGGGCTTTCGCTGTGTATAGTCCTGGGAACATTTGCTAAGAATTACCGAAGCGCGCAGACAATGGTTTTTCCGATAACCCTTTTGGCTCTGATCTCCACGTTTGCCACCATGTTTAAAGATTTCGACACTGTTCCAGTGGCATTAAGGGTGCTGGTATTTGCCATACCATTTTCCCATCCTATGATGGCTATGCGGGCTCTGATGCTGGATAATTACGCGCTGGTAATCGGCGGCGTTGCCTACACCGCCATTTTTACGATGGTGATGGTGGTGCTGGCGGTGCGCATCTTTAGTTCGGACAGGTTGCTGACGGGGACTGTGCGGAGAATGGTGGCTGTGGGGAAGCTGGTGTGGGGCTCCGGCGGTGGTAAATCAAACGGCAGACCTTGTTGACCGCTAAGAGCGTTTGGGTTAGTTCTGCATGATAACCATAGATGGCGGGGCGAAGTCGGGGAGTGGAACCATAGTCCGCTATTCGGTGGCGCTGGCGAGCCTGCTGGGCAAGGCAATAAGGATTGAGAATATCAGGGCAAAAAGGGATAATCCGGGCTTAAGGGCTCAGCATCTCAAGGTTGTACAGGCTTGTCAAGAGCTATGCCGGGCAGCGGTGGAAAATGCTGTGGTGGGTTCTAAAGAAATCACCTACACACCCAGGGAAAGATTCAGAGGTGGGGAGTATAGCTGGGACATAGGGACGGCAGGCTCAACAACCATGATGGCTCAGACGCTTCTGCCACTGGCGTGCTTTGCGCAAAAGCCTTCTAAGTTCAGACTGGAAGGCGGGCTGTTTCAGGATTTTGCACCATCGGCTTACCATATGAAATTCGTCCTATTGCCTTTGTTAAGGCGAATGGGTGTTCAGGCAGAAGTTGACATAATTCGTCCTGGCTATGTGCCCAGAGGCGGAGGCATCATAGAGCTCAGAGTCGAGCCCGCGAGCAAATTGCGGCCGTTGAATCTCACCGAACAAGGAGAGTTCTTGAGCATCAAAGGCATAGCCCTTGCCTCGCATTTGAAAGAGAAGAGGGTGAGTCAGAGGATGTCTGCGGAGTGCCGCAAAGTATTGGGCTCGCACGGCTATAAGGCACAAATTCAGGAAATTGAGGATGAAACTTCTCTCCAAGAAGGTGCCGCACTGGCAATATATGCTGAGACAGACACTGGCGGTTGCATAGGCTCAGATAGAGCTGGTAGGCCGGGCAGAAGCTCGGAATCCATAGGTAGATATGTGGCGGAGAGGTTTGTAGAGGATGTCGAGACTGGGGCAGCAGTGGATCGCTATGTCGCTGACCAGCTTGTGCTTTATGCCGCCTTGGCTGACGGGGTAACCAGGTATTCAATCCCATGCATTACCGAGCATGTGGAAACAAACCTTTGGCTGGTCGAGGAACTTCTCGGCGCTAAGGCAAAGATTGAAGGCGATATTGTGGAGATACATGGTATTGGGTTTACTTGAATTGAAGGTGACAAGAGATTTGGCAGGGAGACTGGATTTTGCCAAAATAGTGTGATTTTTGTGTAGGTAAATGCAGGATTTAATCAAACAGGCAGCCAGGGATTTGGCAGAAAGCAAGTATGCTATCGCTCTGACCGGGGCGGGAATATCCACAGAATCTGGCATACCTGATTTCCGGGGACCCAAGGGCATCTGGACTACAAATAAAGAAGCTGAGGCTAAGGCGTATCAAAGATATTCGTTGTTCCTGAACAACCCCAAAGCATACTGGGAGGAACTGGTGGAATTGCACGGGGTGTACGGGGCATTTCGGGAGCATATCATGCAAGCGAAGCCCAATCCAGGTCACCATGCCCTGGCTGACCTTGAGGCTCTTGGGCTACTGAAGTGCGTAATTACGCAGAATATTGATGGCTTACATAAGAAGGCAGGAAACAGGAGGGTCTTAGAATACCATGGAAGCGTCTACGCTGTGAGGTGCATTTCCTGTGGCTCAAGGTTTGCCTGGCAGGAGGTTTCACTGGATGAGCTTCCGCCTCGTTGCAAGTGCGGTTCTCTCTTGAAAGATGATGTGGTTCACTTTACAGAGCCAATACCCACAGATGTGATGCAAGAATCAGAACAAGAAGCCTTGAAATGTGACCTGATGCTGATTTGTGGCACGTCAGCGGTAGTTTATCCTTTTGCTAATCTGCCGAGAATGGCAAGATATCGCACCAGCAGATTAATAGCGGGTTTGGAGATAGTAGGATACAGATCGAAAGTCAAGATAATAGAGGTGAATGCTGACCCGACGCCGCTGACACAAGAAGGAGTCTCGGATTATCTAATTCAAGGCAAGACAGGCGAGATATTGCCCAGGATAGTTGAGGAAGTGAAAAAACACCTGGGTTAGCTGCCGAGCTCTCCACATTCATAAAGAACAAGAGTGACGGCAACCAGAGCCGCTGTTTCAGCCCGTAAGACACGTTTGCCGAGCGTTACTGGTATTATGCCTCTGCTACGGGCAAACTCAACTTCCTGAGCAGAGAATCCCCCTTCAGGACCGATGAAGATATTTATGGTGGTGGCATTTCGTTCTCGAAGGACATTCTTCAACCCGAGCTCACTTTCCTCTTCCCAGGGAAGCATAGAGAGACCGAAGGCTGAGTCACAGGCTTTCTCAAACGGTAATAACGGCTCCAAAAGTGGCAGCTTGCCACGCTGCGACTGTTCGGCTGCTTCAGTGATGATAGTTTGCCAGCGGCTCATGCGCGTCTTGCCGATGTCTCGAGAAACGCATCGTTCACAAAGCATGGGAGTAAAGCTGGCGACGCCAACCTCAGTGCATTTTTGCAGGACGAATTCGAACTTACTGCCTTTGAGAAGAGCTTGATAGAGATGAACCTGGACCTTCGGTTCGTTCGGGCAAAAGGAACAGTCAATGATTTCTCCTCTCACCATGTTCTTATCCACGCTGCTAAGCTTGATCTGGTATTGGAAGCCAGTGTTATCAAGGACAATGAGGCTCTGTCCCGGCTTTGCCCTGAGCACGTTGTGAATTTGGAGAGCTTGCTTGCCCTTGATACAAACCTTGTCCCCCTCTATTCGCTCCTGAGGGATGAAAAAGCGGTGCATGCTATGAGATTAACCCAAAGGGTTTCCTGTTTACATGACTCTCTTGAGCCTGGGGTTGGGAGTGATGCCAGGCATTCTGCCTCTTTTGGCGATCGGTTTGCCATTTACTTCGTGGAGGTCAGCGGTGAAGTCAATAGGTTTGGCGTCGCTGATATAGCTGCCCACGGCGAAGATATCCACAGGTGCCCCTTCGCCTATGAAATATTTGATTCGTTCCGGGTCAAGCCCACCGCTGACCACTATCTTCACATCCTTGAATCCCTCCAGATCCAGCCAGGCTCGGATTTCCTTGACCAGCTCAGCAGTAACCCGACCTCTTTCCGACGGGGTGTCTAACCGTACACCCTGCAGTTTTCCTTGCATAGCTTTAGCTACGGTGATACTTTCTCGAACCTCGTCTTCGAAGGTGTCTACCAGAACGATGCGCGGGACTTCGGGAGGCATATGTTTGTCAAAGGCTAAGCTAGCTTTTACGGTGTTGCCCAGGATAATGATAAGGGCATGGGGGATGGTGCCGGTGGGTTTGATGCCAGCAAGCTTGGCACCGGCAGTGGTGGCGCAGCCGACACAGCCTCCTACTATAGCGGAGTATTCCATGATGCCCGCTACAGAAGGATGGACATGGCGCGCTCCGAAGCTGATGATGGGAATCCCACGCGCAGCTTCGACACATTCCCGAGCGGCAGTAGCCCAGCCACTGCAGTGAGAAAGCATGCCCAGGTAAGCTGTTTCATAGGTGCCATAGCTTTGATAGGGGGCTGTTATGCGCATAACAACTTCTTTCTTGTCGAAAGATTCGCCTTCAGATAATGCCCAGACCTCACGGTTGTTCTCGGGCAGGACTTTGGCGAGCAGGGCTTTGACTTCTTCGATGCCACAAAGAATACCGTCCCGGCGCGGGAATACCTCCATAGTAGCTACGGGGTTGACGCCTTCTCTCTTCAGTATTTCCACCGTGCGGACGAAATATATATCAGCGGTTTCTCCGCTTAGCCAGGGCTCAGGAATTTCAAAGCGAGGTGAAGGGACCTCGATTACAGGCTTAATAAGCTTGGCGCCCAGCACCTTCTCCATATGTTCCAGGGCGAAGAAATGGGCTTTTTCGTCGAAGGAAGCAACGCAACCAACAGGCACCTCGACATCATAACCTCTAGCTCGCGCATCGGCTACTGTGTGGAGCACACAGATGTCGGTGCATACGCCGCACATGACCAATGTCTCAGGCTTTAGCGCCTTCAGTTTCCTTTCCAGAGGCGTGTCATGAAAACCGCTGAAGGTTTTCTTGGGTACGACTTCACCGGGATACTGAGAAAGCTCCGGTATGATTTCAGCTTCAGAAGTCCCTTGAATGCAGTGACGAGGAAACATTTTGAATTCAGGGTCATCGGGCGTGTGCTGGTCGCACACATAAAAAATCCTACTTCCCGATCTTGTTTCTTGTGCCAACAGTTTTTGGATGTTAGGGATAATGCTCCGAGCTCGCGCACCACAGTAAAGAGGATAACCTTCCTCCAGAAACCCCCGAAGCATATCAATGACCAGCACTACTCTAGCCATCTGTTACCACTAATCAGGTTCAAGGCTGTAGCTTTTCTGCAAAAAGGCGATGTAATCGTCTAGCAAAAAAGCTGCTTTGTTGCTATCTCCTTTCCGCAAAACTTCTAAAATATTCTGGAGCATTCGCAATTCTGTGTCTAGCTGAGGCACAAGATTACAGATGTTGCCGCAACAAGAACTCCACTCCGCTCTGGCTAGATGCGATTCCTTTGCCCGTATCATGTTTTCCAAGGCAACAACACATTCTGACTTTTTCCTGGAATCAGCCATCTTATCTCTGAGGGAAATAAGGCTGTTCATAGCTTCTTTGCTAATCATAAACATTTCTTGCTCCTGCAGGAAGAACCTTAGTTGTAACACCTACATTTTAGACGAATAGCAAACGGTTGAAGTCCGAAGTTCATGGCTTCGGGTCTTGTATTGTCAGCCTTAGTGTCGGAAGTGGCGGACACCAGTAAACACCATGGCCACATTGTATTTGTCAGCTAATGCAATTACCTCTTTATCTCTGACCGAACCACCTGGCTGAATGATGGCGGTAACTCCATGTCTTATAGCCAGTTCCGGTCCGTCGGGGAACGGGAAGAAGGCATCTGAAGCAAGAACAGCGCCTTTGGCTCGCTCGCCAGCCCGTTTCAAAGCTATCTCAACGCTCACCACCCGGCTGGGCTGTCCAGCGCCCATTCCCACCAAGGACTTGTCCCTGGCGATAACTATGGCGTTAGATTTTATAGCTTTGACTGCCTTCCAAGCAAATAAGAGGTCAGCGAGCTCAACTTCGCTAGGCGGGCGTTTGGTTACAATCCGAGGTTTGAATTCCGATTCGGTCATAGCGTCCGGAACTTGGGCTAGGAAACCGCCTCGTACCTGACGAAAATCGAGGCGGGATTCGGACAAAGAAGAACGGTAAGGAGCTGCCTTAATCAGACGCAGACTTTCTTTTCGCCCCAGCAGTTGAACAGCTTTTTTCTGGTATCCCGGAGCAACAATAACATCATAGTGAGTTTTGTCTATTTCTTGAGCGACAGCCAGGGTGATCGTGCGGTTGCTGGCAACTATACCGCCGAAGGCGGCTACAGGGTCGCCGGCTAAAGCTCGGCGGTAAGCCTCGGCTAAATCATTGTATGAAGCCAGTCCACAAGAGTTGTTATGCTTTATTATGGCAACAGTGGGCTCAGTGAAGTCAGCCAATAGATTCAAAGCAGCATCTATGTCCAGGAGATTGTTAAAGGAAATTTCGGGTCCGCTAAGCTGTTCCAGCAATGCCAAGCCGTTTTGGCGCTGTTTGATATTTTGTTCAATGTAAAAGGCAGCTTGCTGGTGGGGATTCTCGCCGTAACGCAAGCTACGAGCCTTTTTTAAGGCTATGGTCATCTCCTCCGGAAAGAGTTCGTCGTTGAGATATTGGGCGATAGCTGTATCATAAAGAGCTACGTGCTGGAAAGCTTTTTGAGCCAGGCGCTTCCTGTGTGCCAGCTCTATATTGCCCTGGCGCAGCTTCTCCAGTATCGTGTCATAATCCCTCGGGTCAACCACCACCAGGACAGAAGGGAAGTTCTTGGCTGCGGAGCGAATCATGGTGGGTCCCCCGATATCTATGTTTTCTAGCGCTTCATCCAGTGAAACTTCAGCCTTGGTTACTGTTTCGACAAATGGGTAGAGGTTGACCACCACCATGTCAATGAGCTGGATATGGTTCTGACTTAGCTGCGCCAGATGCTGGGGTAAATCGCGTCGGGCGAGTATGCCTCCATGCACAGCCGGATGCAGAGTTTTCACTCGACCGTCAAGGATCTCGGGGAATCCCGTGAGCTCTGAGACGCTATGTACGTCTATCCCAGCAGCCTCCAGAGACTTCTTGGTTCCGCCTGTACTATATATCTCAACGTTCAGTTCTTTGAGACCACGGGCAAAATCTATCAGCCCTGATTTGTCTGAAACGCTGATTATGGCGCGCACAGTACCCCCTATTCTATTGTCACCTTTTCATTGTTCTTTCGCTTTATTATCTCGCCGATAACTTTAGCATCGGGCAGCATCTTGACAATCTTATCTGCCTCCTGAGGCGCACAAACAATAGCCATGCCTATCCCCATATTGAACACCTGGTACATTTCCGCTTCTTCGATATCACCTCGTTTTTGAATGAGCTTGAAGATGGGCAGGATGTTCCAGGAACGCTTGTTGATTCGAGCAGCGACTCCTTGGGGTAGGATACGAGGAATATTGCCGACAAAGCCGCCGCCTGTAATATGGGCTATGCCTTTGATTAGAGGCAGGACTGGCTTGAGTTGGGGATAGTAGCAACGATGAACTTGAAGCAATTCTTCACCAAGGCTTTTGCCCAGCTCGGGGTAGACCTTGTTCAAGCATGATGGGTTTGTATCTATAGCGAAGACTTTTCGCACCAGCGAGTAGCCATTAGTATGCAAGCCAGAAGAGGGCAAGCCAAGGATTATATCCCCGGGAACAATATCAGTGCCATAGATGATGTTTTTCTTCTCCACAACTCCCACAATAAAGCCTACTAGGTCATAGTTCCCCTCTGAGTATATGCCGGGCATTTCAGCAGTCTCACCGCCGACTAACGAGCATCCGACTTGTCGGCAAGCCCGGACTATTCCCGAAACGATGGCTTCTATTTGCTTGGGCTGAAGCTTACCCATAGCAACATAGTCAAGGAAGAAAAGGGGTTCTGCACCACAGCAGAGGATATCATTTACGCAGTGGTTGACAATGTCCATCCCTACGGTGTCGTGCTTGCCCATAAGCGAAGCTATTTTGAGTTTGGTGCCGACTCCATCCGTGCTGGAAACCAAGACTGGCTCTCGGTATTTTTTGAGCTGAAACATACTGCCAAAGAATTCTGAGCCAATCACTTCAGGACGGAAAGTGGTGCGTGCTTGCTGGGCAATGGCTTTCTTTACTTGGTCAGCAAAGCTTATGTCTACACCGGCAAGGGCATAAGCTTTTCTAGTGCTCGGCTTCAACAAGATTCTCCTTGGGAAGGACTTCCAGAGCCAGTTTGTCCATTTCGATTTGGACCGGGATGGGATATTCGCCGGTAAAACAGGCAAGGCAGAAGATATCACGGGGGAGGTCTACAGCTCGAATCAGACCGTCAAGGCTGAGGTATCCCAGTGAATCCACTCCGAGATGTTCGCGAATTTCGGGGATGGTTTTCCTGGCGGCGATAAGTTCCCATCTGGTAGCCATGTCTACTCCGAAGAAGCAAGGGTAACGGATTGGCGGAGCACAGATACGGAGGTGAACTTCGGTGGCGCCAGCTTTCCTGAGCAAGTTAACTACACGCGGAGTAGTGGTGCCACGAACAATGCTATCGTCCACAACTACTAGCCTTTTGCCTGCAATTACGCGGGAAAGGGGGTTAAATTTTAGCTGGACACCCAGCTCGCGTATCCTTTGCTCAGGCTCGATAAAGGTCCGTCCTACATAGCGGTTTTTTAACAAGCCTTCGCAGTATGGAATATGTGAAGCAAGAGAATAACCAATCCCGGCGGCAGTAGCGGAGTCGGGGATGCCCATGACAAAATCAGCGGCTACAGGGTATTCTTCAGACAGTATTCTGCCCATAGCTTGCCGCGCTGGGTAAAGCAGTTTACCCTGGATGATGCTATCAGGGCGGGCGAAGTAGATATATTCGAAAATGCACAAAGCCATTCTGTCGCTTGGCTTCTTAAAGCTGTGTATCCCGTGGCTATCAATGGTTACTATTTCCCCGGGTTCAATTTCCCTTATAAATTGGGCGCCTATATGGTCAAGAGCGCAACTCTCCGAGGCGACACACCATCCGCTGTCAATGGCTCCCAGGCATAAGGGACGCACCCCGAGGGGGTCTCGAACTGCGATAAGTTCATCTTCAGTCAGGATTGCCAGGGAGTAAGCTCCTTGGAGGCGGGGCATAGCGTACTCTATTTTCTTCAGCCAGTTATGTCCAGGGGAAGCCAAAATCAGATTAGCGATGACCTCCGAATCGCTGCTGGTGTGGAACTGATACCCACGCTCCTGGAGTTCATCACGGAGCGGTTTGGCATTGATGATATTGCCGTTATGTGCTAAGGCGATGGTCAGTCCATCTGATTTTGTTACAATGGGCTGGGCATTTGCAGGTTTGCTTGAACCCGTGGTGGAGTAGCGATTATGCCCGATACCAATATGGCCTTTGAGCAAAGCAAGATTGGTTTCTGTAAATGCCTGAGAAACTAGCCCCATACAGGTATGCGCTCTTATCCCGTTGCCATCGCTAACAGCAATACCGGCACTTTCTTGACCACGATGCTGTAAAGCGAAGAGGGCAAAAAAAGCCGTTTGAGCGATGTTTATGCCTGGAGCATAAACACCAAACACGCCGCAACTTTCATGCATAAAAAGTTGCCTTTACAGGGCAATTATAAAGTATTCTTGCTTTTTCGGTCAATTTCTTGTCCTCGTTCAATACCTTAGTGACACATCACCTCATTTCTTTTGCTTTCAAGGTAACACTTAAGAAACTCCTTG
>DAITOK010000006.1:0-56014 GCA_036834125.1 Chloroflexota bacterium
TTGCACCGTGACCCATTACCCCCTAATGTCGCATATGTATCTTAACTTTTCCATAACCTTAACCATACTTATCTGCCCAGCCTAAGGAAAACCCGTACTTTTTACCTAGTACTATTTTCTGGTCGGATTGATGCGTTTGGGTGATTGTCTGGTGAGATCAGGTCGGTTATAGTGAAATTGGTTGCCTAAGTAACAAATGGAGCGAGAAATGGGTGATTATGAGCAGATGGATAAGATGTTGACGCCCAGGGAAGTGGCTGAGCTTTTGCATATTCACCCCAATACTTTGAAGCGGTGGAGCGACCAGGGCAGGATCGTGGCTTACCGCATCAATTCTCGCGGCGACCGCAGATACAGATTGCGGGATATTCAATCGTTTTTGGCAGAGTTCAATCCTAGCCGGCAGGGCACCAGGACGGTGTGCTAGAACCGCTAGAGCGGCACGCCGAGCACCAACCTCCTTTGCTGGGAGAGTGGGGAGGGGCAAAACCCCTCCCACAAAGCCTCTCAGAGCTTGTTCAAAACCCGCTATAGAGCAGTTTCCTTACGACCCTGGAAGTAAAGTAATGACGTGGCCGGAGCTTACAGGGAAGAACAGGCAGCAACCTAGTCATCCGCAATGGAAGAGCGGGCAAGGTATTGTTTGACGAAATCTATAGCGTCTGTGGATGTGGGGTCAACCTGGTTCAGCATCGCCAGGTAAAAGCTGATGTAGTCGCCCAGCAAAACTAGACTGAGCACCTGAGCCAGTATGCTTTTGCCCGTGGCTTCGACGAATTCGTAGGGAATGTCCGCCTGGGTGAGGAGGTCAGCAGTGGCTGTGTAGCGGAGGAGGTTCCGTGGATGGACGGAAGGGGAGCGCAGCATCAGCACGAACATTCTGTCCTTCGCTTCTGCGGGGAATCTGTAGCCGACAACGGCATTGTGGTTGAGCTCCGGGAAGCTTTCACTGAACGCCCAAGCTTTGCTGTTTTCGTTAAATTGCGTCTGCCACCGGCGGGCTACCGCCGAGAGTATCTCGGCTCCGTAAACCACTGCTATACGCCCGTACAGTTTGGTTGCTAGCCGCTTGGCGGTGTTAGCGGCGTGGGATCGGGTTTCCGAGAGGTCTAGAGACAGTCTGTTAAGAACTGCTGTCGCTTCGTGTAAATCTGCCGACTTATCCGTAATCAAACCAAGGCGCTGGAAGATGCCTACGAGAGGAATGAAGTTGTAGGCAAAAGCGGCTCGGGGAGGTGCTCGGTAATCTATCAGGAAAACAGGGACGCCGTTCCTTTCAGCGAGATTCTGGAGCTTGCCACCCGAGGTAATGACCAGCTTTTTGGCTTGTGTCTTGAGCGCTTTAGCGAATGCTGAGAGAGTTTCTTCGGTGTTACCCGAGTAGCTGGAGGCAATGACCAGCGTGTTTTCATTGACGAACGATGGAAGACCGTAATCGCGGTGAACCCAGACTGGCACTTTGCTCTCGGCAAGCGCTAGCTCACGCACGATGTCGCCGCCGATGGCAGAGCCACCCATCCCGGCAATAACGACGTTGGCGATTTCGCGGTATTCGGGAGGAAGCTCAAACTTGAGGACTTTCTCCCAGGCTTTGTGGCATTGTTGGGGAAAGGCGTGCAAATGGTTGAGCATTCCTGATTTGTCAAATTGCTGATAAACCGAAGCATCGTCCAGATTAACCATGATTTGCCTCAGTACCTGTCGTCCGTCTGTTGATTGGTTAAGCTGCGAACTTTGCCTGAAAGCATACTCTAATTGTGCAATTCAGGCAACCTTAACAAAAAACCAGAATTTGTGCAGCCTTGTGCTGAGCTTTCGTGCCTGATACGGCGCGGTAATATTAGCAATCAAATCAACAAGGTTATTTTCCCATCAGGCGTGGCAAGTTGACGGGTTTCAATGATGCTTGCTAGATTGCAGCATATTTTACAGCCACATCAAAGGAGGGAAAATGACAGATCCCAGAGTGCAAACTGTAGCCAAGATTCTGGTTGATTATTCGGTAGAGGTTCAAGCAAACCAATTGGTGCGGATAAGTGGTGCTCCTGAGGGAGCCCCATTGATTCTGGCTGTGTATCAACTGGTTCTGGAGCGTGGCGCTCATCCTTTTCTGCAGGTTGGGCTGGAAGATGCTGAGGAGCTGCTTTACAAGTACGCCAGCGATGCTCAGCTGGATTAT
Source organism: Chloroflexota bacterium (assembly GCA_036834125.1). Classification (GTDB taxonomy): domain Bacteria; phylum Chloroflexota; class Dehalococcoidia; order GIF9; family AB-539-J10; genus RBG-13-51-36. The sequence goes on from DAITOK010000006.1 coordinate 2,180, forward strand.
GTGCCCCGGTTTATGAAGGGCATGGTGGAGGAAATTGACGCCACTATCACGGTTTGGACGGATGCGAACACCAAGCGGCTGACCAATGTTGACCCTGGCAGGCAATCCCGTCGAGCAGTGGCGCTGCGTCCTCTCTCTGATAGGTTGCTCGAGAGGGCAGCTAAGAAAGAATTACGCTGGACTGGGACTCTCTACCCCACCCAGGCTTTTGCTCAGGATGCTGAGATGTCCCTGCGAGAGTTTGAAGATTTCGTCTACAAGGCGTGTCTGGTTCACGAGCCTGACCCGATCCAGTGCTGGAGGAAGATTTCTAAAGAGCAGCAAAGACTTGTTGACTGGCTGAACAAGGCGAAGCAAATTCGAGTGATTGGTCCAGACGCCGAGCTCGAGCTTGAGGTCACGGATCGGACGTGGATAAATTGCGATGGACACGAGAACTTTCCCGATGGCGAGATCTTCACTGGACCTATTGAAGACAGCATCAACGGGTATATCCGGTACACTTATCCAGCTTGCGCTTATGGGCGGGAGGTGGAGGATGTCTGGCTGTGGTTCAAGGAGGGAAAAGTCGTCAAGGCTACGGCGGGCAAGAACGAGGAGTTTCTATTGAAGATGCTGGAGACTGATGCTGGAGCTTGCTATGTGGGCGAGTTTGCCTTCGGCACCAATCCAGGAATCCAGCGGTTCACCAAGAACACGCTTTTTGATGAAAAGATTGGCGGGACTATCCACCTGGCTCTGGGCAAGGGTTACCCCGAGTCAGGGAGCAAAAACAAGTCCGCCATTCACTGGGACATGGTATGCGACCTTCGGAAGGGTGGAGAGGTCTGGGTTGACGGAATCCTTTTCCTGAAAGATGGCAAGATTGTGATATAAAGGAAGGTGTTTGTGTAATTTGGGCGTCGAACTATTTTAGCGATTGGTGTACAGCTTTTGTTGAATCTACCTGAACCCACAGTCTCTCCCCATCGGTGATGAACTCGATGGTGCCATTTTCGTCCGTGCGGTAGATATTATCCTTGCCCAATCTCTTGATCAGCCTTTCTAGCACCTCGTGGTGAGGATGTCCATAGGGGTTATTCTTGCCTGCGGAGATGACAGCTACTTGGGGGTCAACCGCTGCCAGGAACTGCTGGGAAGTGGAGGTGCTGCTGCCATGATGAGCGACTTTGAGCACAGTGCTTTTGATGTCGGCTCGCTGCGTAATAAGCTCGAATTCGATCTCTTGTCTTATGTCCGCAGCGAACAGGAAGCTAACCATATTCCAGGTCAATCTCAGCACCACGCCATTGTTATCTACATCATGGCTGGTGTTTTGCCACAAGCTTCCCGGAGGGTTCAGCACCTCTAGGCTGATTCCGTTGCCCAAATCAATGCTTTGTCCGGCGCGGGCTGTCGTGTATGGGATGTCTTTGTCGGCGATGAGCGTGAGCCACTCCTGATAAACGGAGGTCTGGTAAGGTATGCTCGAGTCAATTACTTGGTTTACTTTGTATCTGTGCAGAACCTCGACTAATCCTGTCACGTGGTCAGCTTGCGGTTGAGTACAGATTACGAGGTCTATCGTCCTATCCCAGAACGGGAGTTTCTCACTCAGCTCCAGCACAATTCTTTGAGAATCAGGACCACCGTCTACAAGGATGTCCTGACCTCTGGGCGTGCGAATCAATATGGCATCGCCTTGTCCGACCTCGAGAAAGCTGACGTGAAGTTTGTCATCGGGCATGGTCAGAGCTACTGACCAGACCAGGATAGCTATGATTAGGAGTGGGGGGATGAGCCACTTGGGAAAGAAACCAAGGTGAGGTTTGGGAATGCTGTGAGCTGCTTTCTTCATTCCGGAAGGCAACTGAGAGGAAAAATCAGCTAGCTTATGTCGGAAGCTGAACAGCGCTATAACTCCCGCCAATATAGCATAGTATCCCCAGACATGCCAGGCGGAGATTGTGGCGACTTCCAGTGAGGAGTAAGGCAAACTGTCAAAGCCTTGAACGATAACAATGAGGTAACTAAGGGAAAGCCAGGCTAGCCAACCCAGTATTTGGGAAACAAACGCAGAGAGTAGTCCCACAAAGGCGACCAGTGCTGATGTGATTATGATGAAGGGTAGAGCGGGCAGAGAAAGCAAGGTTGCCGGCAGGGTAACCAGAGAAAATATTCCGAAGTTGTAGGCTATGAGAGGGCAGACGGCGATAGTAGCTGCGAGAGTTGCCGCCAACCCGTCAGTTATCACGCTGGCTATGGGCACAATTCTTTCCCTGTTCTGAAACAAACGAGCCACCCCTTTTCTTCCCCGGGTTTGGAAATAAGGATAGAGGACGACAAGCCCAGCCATAGCCAAAAAGCTGAGTTGAAAGGAGACACTCCACAGGATATGAGGCTGGATGCCTACCATCACGGCGGCAGCGAAAGCCAGTGCAATGATGGCGCTTCGTTGTCTGCCCAGATATTCAGCTATGAGAAACAAGCTGCCCATGATTGTCGCCCGAACTATGGGTGGGTGCATGCCACTGAGGAGAGCATACAGCCAGGTAAGTGCCAGAGTTAGCCAGATGTAGAGAGAACGCTGCCGTCCAAAGATTAGAATGCCCAGGCTGGCAAGGATAGCAATAATGATGCTGAGATGTAAGCCGGAAATAGCTAACAGATGGGCGGTTCCGGTTCGGGAGAAGGCTTCACTCAAGGAATCTGGTATGTTGGCTCTCAAACCCAGCAAGATGGCTTGACCCAGCGAGCACTGAGGCTCAGGCAAAGCTCTGGCTAGAGAAGTGGACAGTCGTGTTCTCAGAGAGTAAATCCAGTGCAGAGGCTTCATGGCTTCGCCACGACTGACGAGTTCCACCTTGGGATAATAGATGAGCGAATAAATTCCCTGGCGAGCTAGGTAAGTTCTGTAGTCAAAATCTTCAAATTGAGGAGGTTCCTTCAGCTCTCCGGTTACCTTCAGCACATCTCCATAATAATAGGCAGGGTATCGAGGTACTCGGATCAAGGCGGTTCCTGACACGTCTTTTGCCTCACCATCCACAATTATCTGGTGGGCAGAAAATGTCAGCAGGCAATATCTATCTCGAACGTTGGGTTCTTCTGTCACCACGCCATGAATCTCTACGGTTCCTCTGTCGTTGTAGAAGGAAAGAGAGTGCTCATTGATTACGGGTAAGCTTGACAAGAACCGTAGTCCACCGCCGCTTAGAGCCAGGAGGCATAAACCAGCTATTACTAAGGTTTTCCTGTGGCTGGGGAGGAAGGGTATCAGTGCGAAAGGGATGAATCCCAGAAGCAGTGCCAACCAAGGCAGAGCGATCTTTGAACCAAGGAATACTCCAGCAACCCAAGCACAGCTGACATAGAGAAGCCACATGACTGAACCCGCCAACCCTTGTAGCTATGTTACAGCCTAGTTTAGCATTTTGTCTTGACTGTCTGCTACAAGTGCAATATGATGCCGATAGGTAATGGGATAGCGGGTAGGCTTTCAAGGGTGCCTAGATGAAGAAGAAAGATTTCCTCTGGTGTCTCCTTTATCCTGTCTATCAGACGATCGGCACGCTCAGGCATGAAGGAAGCCACGCCCTGGCGGCAATGATGGAGGGGGCTAAAGTGACAGAATTCGTATTCTGGCCTGAGCTCCGCAATGGAGTTCTCTATTGGGGTTACGTTGGCTGGGATGGTGCAACAACCTGGTTCACCACCGCTGCCCCATATTTTTGCGACCTCATTGTGTTCTTCGTGGCTCTGTTGATCATAGTTGGAGCGAGACCTCGGCGAAGATGGTTGTGGCTGAATATCTTGATAATCGGAGTGCTGTCGCCTCTGGTAAATAGTGCTTATAACTACTCGGGCGGAGTGACTGGTGGTCACAACGATGTTTTCGAACTGCTACAGGTTCTAGATCCGATTGCCGTCCACACGTATTTTGGGGTTACATTGCTGCTCTACGCTTGGGGGATGTATTATTGCTATTTCCGTAAAAAGACCTGGCATCCAGACTAGCAGGCAGATGGAAGATAGTTTAGCACTTGGTGCGTGACGAACCGTCTATCAAATGTGCTATCAATCACAGGGAGTATGACCAGTGTGGGTTCCTGATAGGAGGTTACAGTATGTGCGAACTGAGGGAAAGACAGGATGTGAACACCCGAAGAAGCTGAAGGGCAAACCAGGCGAATGCAGTCCTGAACAGGTCAGGGAATGCCACGGAGATGTTGCAGAGCAGCCCTGTGTGAGAAAGAAATGGTCTCGGCGGTAGAGTCGGGAGGAAAGCAAAGAGATAAGCCAAAGGGCAATCGTTCTTAGGCACCGATGATGTTTCCTCTTGAGACCACGCTGTAGTAGTAATTGTTGCGTTGGGTAGCCTTGGACGTCATACCGTATGCAGTTGAGCCGTAACGCTGCAAAAGCAATGGCATGTTCAAGGCATGGTGTTGGACCGTGGGCTGTTCAGCTCTGGGTGTGCCGTAGCGCTGTAGTGGTAAGTCTCTTTCTAGAAGCTGATATAAGGTGCGTCGTTGGGACGCAAAGAGACCAGTCCGATTGTAATAAGCTCTAGTGTAACTCGGTTGTTCATAGCCTAGGGGAAGTGGCTGTTTGTTCCCTGGATGGTAAATGACATTTTCTGATTTGGCAGGCGCGCAAGCAAAGGTAGACATGCTCTTGAAAGTATTCTGAGCAGGATGTATTGTGCGACGCCGCATAGCTTGCCAGGCTTGCCAAACCGATGGGGCAATATTAGTGCCCGAGCTGAGAGTAGGTGTACCCTGCTGGAACAAAGGATAGTCTGGGCAATATGCACGACGTCCAACCGAGGCGATGGTAGAAGATCTGTGATTAACCTTACCAGGGGAAGACAGCCCGCAAGCTGAATAACACTCGACTATTTCGCAAATACGGTCGTTCAGCCTGGTTTCGTGTCTTCTGGAGAGGTAGCGCGCTGCCAGTATAAGGGCTGCCCCGAACAGCGTGGTGATGAGCTCAGGGGCAAATAATAAGGCAAAGCCTAGTCTTCTGAGAAGCTTGATACTCGTTTTAGCTCTGATCATCCCAGCCAATAAAAGCAAGTCCCCGCCAGTCTCCTGCCTGTTATAGAACTGGCGGGATAGGCCAAACGTTGGAAGCCCGAGTGTTCTAAGTGTAGTGTGTTCTACAGAGCAATGTCAATAGGTGCCGGTGGTTTGTTTGACAAAATTTCTGTCCGGACCAGTGTAAGAAGGCGAAACTCCTAATCTGACACGGTTATATAGTCCTTTATCTTGCCCAATGTCTGTTGACCGATGCCTGGGACTTTGAGCAAGTCCTGGATTGTGCGGAAAGGTCCATGCTCACGGCGGTAATCCACTATTCTTTGCGCCAGCACCCGGCCTATGCCTGGCAAGGCTTCGAGGAGCCAAGCTTCGGCGCGGTTGATATCTATTTTCTGAGGGATTTGTTCTTCGCCTTCTTGGAGAACGTAAATCTTGATGCGGTTGAAGTCAGCGTCAGCTTCCACATCAGCGCTGAGCAGGAGAGCCTCCAGTGTATCGTCTTGATGCCACATATAAATACCCGGGTTGGCTACAGCTCCGCTAATGTAAACTTGCCCAGCAAACTCCGGAAGCTCTGGTTGAGTTAGAGCAATTTCGACAGGCTGGTTTCGGGCGTGCTGCATTGCTAGCATAATACCGCCAGCAATTACGGCGATTGCTAAGAAAATTGTTACAAACCAATAAAGTCTATCAGCGTGGCTCATGGCGTAGCTCCTTTCAGGAAGAAAAGTGGTATTTCACGTAATCCTGCAAAGACCGTGTATCATGCATTGAATACCCTGAGTGAATCGCGGAAAATGTGAAATCCCCTCTTCTTGCTCCCAAGACGTCAATATTATAAACAATTTGATAGTTGGCTATAAATCCAAATTGCTCCTTCTATATCATGATGCTAGAATTGCCTTATGGCAAAGGATTCCAGCGTGATAACTGTTAATCGCAAAGCCTATCACGACTACCATATTCAAGAAACTATCGAGGCAGGCATTGTTCTCAAGGGCTCGGAGATTAAATCTATTAGGGAGGGCAAGGTAAATTTGAGCGATGCCTATGCTAAGCCTGAGAACGGTGAACTATGGCTGTATAACAGCCATATTGCCTCATATGATCCTGCGAGCTATAACACACATGAGCCAACACGTCCTCGGAAGCTGCTTCTGCATAGAAAAGAAATTGATATTCTCGCCGGAAGGGTAATACAGAAAGGTTTGACTGTAGTGCCTCTTAAGCTGTATATTAAGAACGGGATTGCCAAAATAGAGCTAGGAGTGGCGAAGGGCAAGAAGATGTATGATAAGCGGGAAGCGATTGCCCGCCGGGACATTGAAAGGGAGGTGGAACGGGAACTGAAGCGTAGGAGAAGCTGACAGCGGCGAAGCTGGAAGACGGGGGCGCGTGGGTTCGACAGGGGAAGGCCTACAGAATTGCAGGCTGAGGTGCCACTAACCTCATAAAACAAGTGGCAAAAAACAACTGCCGAACCGGTTTACGTATAAGGTTCACGCCTAACCTGGGTTCTCCTCGAAGCTCGGATTAGGTGTTAGGAAATCGAGGTGCGCTGATCCTGATGCCAATAAGGGTCAGCTAAGAAACATTGGCTGGTCTGGCTGGATTCGGTCAGCAGATGAAAGCTAGGCGAGATGAGGGAGCTGACTAAGCCTGTAGGATATTCTGGCAACCTTCTTCTGGACGGGGAGTTCAACTCTCCCCCGCCTCCACCAGAAAAGTGAAAAAGAGCGTCGGCGTTTCGGGCTGGCGTTTTTTCCTTTTTGCCTTATTTGTTTGTTTCAAAGCTTTGCTTATTAAGGATGTACTAGTAACTCGGACAAGTTATATGACACAATATTGAATATCGAAGGATTGGCGGGATAGTCATTTTGGGCTATTTTCATCGCGCCTGTGTTAAAATAAAGATATAATTTATTAATAATATATTTTGGATTGGATGAAACGATGCTCGTGAAGAGGTTTTTGACACGTAAGGGATGGCGTGTGGTTGCCCATTCCCTGCTGGTAACAGCCGGGATTGGTCTTCTTTATTTATTGTCCAAAATGGTCATAGGTGATATACGCCAGGAAGATACGATAAGTTCATGGATTTTAGGTGTGGGAATTGCCTTTTCTTTGTGGTTGGTAGCGCTGGGAAGTATGCTGCTGAAAGCTGAGCTAACTGACTGGAAATGATTATTGGCTCGCTGATAACCATTTTCTTTTTCAACAGATACCTGAGAGGTACTATTGTCTGAGATAACGTGTCTTGAGACATGGTGTCGTGTTCACAAAAGGCTCCAGCTATTCTGTCTGGCGATAAAATAATGCTACTTGATAGGTAGGGTAGGAGGAGTGTCCAGAGTAGCCATTGTCACGGATAGTGTTGCGGATCTGCCTCCTCAGGTTGCTGAAGAATTTGGCATTACTGTAGTTCCACTCATGGTACGCTTCGGCACCGATATCTATCGCGATGGTCTTGACCTGACCCCTGACCAGTTCTATGAGAAATTAAAGACTAGCAAAGTATTGCCGGCAACCTCTGTGCCACCGCCAGCCGCCTTTGCTGATGCCTATGATAAACTTGCCGAGAAAACAAATGAGATTCTGGTTGTCACTCTGACTTCTAAGCTCAGTGCCACCTATCAAGTGGCATTGCAGGCTGTGGGATTGATGAAAAAGAAATGTCGCGTGGAAGTTCTGGACTCACAATGGGCAGTCATGGCAGAGGGTTTCATAGCCATCGCTGCTGCCAAGGCAGCTCGAGCTGGAGCCAGTCTTGATGAAGTGCTGAATGTAGCCCATCGTACCATGGGGCGTGTCGGAATACTGGCTGCCTTCGATACTCTAGAGTATCTGGAGCGTGGTGGGCGCATTGGCAAGGCACAAGCCTTTCTTGGTTCATTACTCAAGATAAACCCGGTGATCGGTCTCAAGGATGGTGAGGTATATCCTTATGCCCGAGAACGCTCTCGAGCCAAGGCTATAGAGCGTTTATACGACTTTGTTACAAGCTTTAAGAACGTCGAAGCCGTGGCTGTAGAGTATGCCACTTACCTGGGTGAAGTCAACAGGTTGGTCGAGAGATTTCGCACCAATTATCCTCAAATCCCGATCTACCTGTCGCGGGCAACCCCTGTGATTGGTACGCACACGGGACCCAGCCTGATCGTGGTTAGCGTGCTCGGAGATAGATAAGTCGTTACCTGACCGAGTTAGGACATGTTTCTAGGTATTCTAAGCGTAGTTATCGGGTACCTTCTAGGTTCTATTCCTACTGCTTACATCGTGTCTCGCATAAGGAAAGGCATAGATATACGCACTATTGGTTCGAGCAATATGGGCGGCGCCAACGTTATGCGTGAAATCGGTACTCATGAAGGCGTCTTTGTGGGGCTCTGTGACATTGCTAAGGGAGCAGGGTCTGTAATCATTGCCCAAGCTCTAGGTGTTCCGGAGCTCTGGGTATTCGGTAGCGGTTTTGCTGCCATAGTGGGACATAATTTCCCCGTATTTGCAGGTTTCCGAGGCGGACGAGGTTCTGCCACTATCATAGGGATCTTCTTGGTGTCAGCTCCCAAGGCAATGCTCGTTACACTAGCCATAATAGCTATCCCTTTCTTTACTACGCGGAAATTCACTGGGGCTATTATTGTGGGGTTTAGTCTGTTGCCGTTGTTCATCTGGTTGCTTGAGGGCTCTCTGGTATTAGTACGCTATGCGTTGGTCGTTGATCTTTTCATGCTCGTTCGTAATTTCCCTAACATCAGGCAAGTCCTGGCTAAAGGCATAATAAGGGACGCTATATATGACAGGCAGCCTAGGAAAACCAGGTGAAGTTGCTGGGGCTAGACAACCTCAGCGACAGGTGATACTTTTAATTTATAGTCTCAAAGAGGGAGGTCGAGAATGACTTATAGAAAATACGATATCTTAACGGTAGCGGTATGGGCGGCTCTGGGTGCTGCACTGATAGTCCTTGGGCTGTTTCTCAGAAGACCTGATCTTGGGGAGAGGGTCTGGTGGGTGGTAATGGCTGTGGGAATAGCGTTGGCGGTGATAGGGATAGTTAGCATTGGCTTCAGTTTAAGACAGCCTACTAGACTGGATTGCCCGTATTGTGGGACGAAGGTGGTGCCGCTGGTGCAATCTAGCACAAGTCATCTGTATCTTGCCAAAGTGGAAGAGCAAGAAGAAGGAGAAGAGCCCGAAGAAGGGAGTGAGGAAGAAACAGAGGCTGGTGCTGCCCAGGAGGAAACAAAGGGCTCGGAGAATTGAGCAATCTGGAGCACTGTGAGTATCTCAGGTCAACTAGTGTAGCTTCGGTGGCAATATAGCACCGTGCTACGATCGGTGCAGGAAGGGCGACCTAGCCGGGAAGAATAGTCCGCTGATCTGTCATCTCTGTGTTTGACCATCGCAATCTTGGTGGTTCTGTTTCTGACTAACTGCGTTATCTCGTGGAAATCCTCGAGCGCAGGATATTGTGTGTTGAGAGTCTGTCTTGCTGCCTTGGTGAAGCGAACGCTGCTGTATACCGCTGACTGGTGTGAATCAGCGCCAAGATTTGTGCGACCAGACATTCAGAATTTCACAAAAAGCTTGTAACAAGTGCTGTGGCTTCGTTTCGAAGAATATAATCTGCCCGACTTAAATTACCCCGTGAATACGAAACCGTTGTGGGCTTTAATGACATCCATTAGTACACTGGGTCGTTTCCCTGGGAGGTAAGTTAAAAAGAAAGGCCACACCTGGGTGGCGCAGCAGACGGTGCCAAAGCATGAGCTGTGGCAAAATGGTGGCGATCTTGGTATGATAATCGTGGCAAGCAGATACCTTGTGTTGGCAGATTTAGTATGAGTATCGGAAGTATCATTCTGGTATTTGCGTTAGCGCTTTCCGCAGCAGGGGGAGGCGTCGTTTATGCTGCCCGCGATACTCTGCCTGGGGATACTCTCTACCCAGTGAAGCTCAGCACTGAGCAAGTGATGATGTTGTTGCCGGGAGATGATGTTATGAAGATGGAACGAGCCTTGACCTTTGTTGAGCGGCGAATCAGGGAGATGGAAACTCTCGTTGAGAGGGAGCGTTTGCAGAACCTGGAGCAGGCTGTGGAAGAGTACGAGCATGTTTTAGAAAGGGCATTGGCTTGGATGGAGCAGGCGTGTAGTGGAGAACAGGTGGCAGAGAATGTCACGGCACAAGTAGCTGAAGCGACGGCAACGCATCTTTATGTTCTGGATAAGCTCTACGACAGGGTGCCGGAGACGGCACGGGCAGCCATAGCCCACGCCAGGGAGATGTCTGAGAACGGGCAACAAAAAGCCCTACTCGATCTGGCTTGGCATAACAGGGTCAGAGCGGTTGAAATGAACCTGGCTGCTCTGGAAGGAAAGTTGAACAGAATCCAACTGCGGGTTAAGGCTAGTTCCGTGAATGTGCAGGAGTTGAAAGACGCCTTAGGCGAATTCGAGGACACGGCGACCTTTGCGCTGGTGATTTACCCGATTGCTGAGGAAGAGGGTTTGAATCTGACCGCAGTGGCGGGGCTGGTGACGCAGGCAACTTCCACACACCTGAAAATATTGGCCGAGTTGTATGATACCGTGCCTGAGGAAGCGAAAGAAGCTGTCCAAAATGCAATGGAGCAATCGTTCAGAGGATACGAAATGGTAAGCAAATTGATGGCTCAGAGTGAAACCTGGTCTGAGTTTCCGGGCATACCGACAAGTATACGCAAGCGAATGGAAGATATCCTTGGCTGGACAGATGCTCCCAAGGCACGAATGCCCACTGGCGGCTCTTCAGGAAGAGGCTGCTTCGGCTGCAGACGTTAACACAACAGACAACTCTCGCCGTACCGGTGATAAGGGCAGCCGAGGTACTCTCAAAGCGGTCACTGAGCAAGCATCGTTGAGAAGAATAAGTTAAAGATGAGCAGGCTGCTAATTGTGTTGGAAGGTTAATAAGCAGAGATAGGCTTGTTATCGGTGATGACTTTCTTGCAGGTAGTCAGCTTCTGGCGGATATGCTTGGGGATGGTAAACATCGCTTGGTGGGTAAGCCCATCATAAGATTTCAGCTTTTTGGTTATTCTGGTGGAAATTCTCTTATCAATTTCCTCAGGACTCAATTGGCAAGGGTCAAGTGTTTGGGAAGCTGCCACAAAGCCCCATAAACTCAAAAACGAAGGAACATGAACTTGGTAAGGGCGAGCTATGGAGAAGACATTTTTCAAAGTATTAGTAATTGCTGTGAAATTTTCTAAATTCCCCCACTCAGAAGGTTCTGATTGCACTGATATAATGCCATTTGGTCTTAGTTTTTGTTTCACTATTTGATAGAATTCCCGGGTATATAACAGACGCGCTGGTCCTTCCTCTAGAGGGTCAACCAGGTCAATAACGATTACATCGAATTTTTCGTTAGTCTCCTCTAAATATTTTCGAGCATCGGCAAAATGAAGCTCTGTTCTGGGATCATCTAAAGCATTTTCATGCCAGGAAGGCAACAGACGACGACAAAGATTCACAACTTCTTCGTCAATATCAACCATCACCGCCTTTTTCACGGTTTTATGCGCTAAAACTTCTCTTAACGTGGCACCTTCGCCTCCACCAGCAACAAAGACTTTTTCAGGCTGGGGATGTGTCAACATAGCCGGGTGCACCAGGGCTTCATGATAGATAAACTCATCTGCCTCGCTGGACTGAATTTTGCCATCCAGAACAAGGCAAATGCCCAAGCTTTCCGTATTGATAATCTCTACAGACTGAAACTTAGTTCGCCCTGAATATACCTTCTTTTTAATCCTATGGAGTGCAGTGAGGTCAGGACTAATATGGTCAGAAAACCAATTGTGTTTGTCTGGGTCGCCATCTTTCATTTGGTACACCTAACCTGACTGTCTTCTATAATTCCTCTGCGGAGCTCGATTAAGGAGTGGCTTTGTGCTCCTAGCCTCTGTACTATCAACTTTGCTGCCTTTTCTGGGTCTACATTGGTGCCACAGGTGAAAACATCTATGGCAGCATATCCATATTCTGGCCAGGTATGAACAGCGATGTGAGATTCAGCAATGTTGACCACCCCGCTCACTCCTTGAGGGGAAAAGTGATAGAACGATTCGCCCACTACCGTGGCGCCACTTTGAATGGCAGCCTCATAAAGACATTCTCTAAGATAATCTAAATCATCGAGCACCTCCTTATTGCAGATTTTTAGTTCTAGTAGCAGATGTCTTCCGAGTGCATACAAATCACCTTCCCTCCTTCAAGTATTTTTTTATTATTATGTTGCTCTTGAAGCAACGTCGCAAATTTTATATAAACATGCTTTTTTTAGCAACGGTTCAAAGGTTTCTGCTAAAATAGCGAAGACGAAGCTATGCCCGAATTGGTCGCTATTCGTACAGCCAGGTACATGGAAGCGCAAATTATCAAGGGACGGCTGGAGAGCGAAGGCATACCAGTTCTTCTGCGCTACGAAAGCGCTGGCTTAGTTTACGGGCTTACGATTGATGGGCTGGGTGAGGTGAAGATAATGGTGCCCCGACATCTGGCAGAGGAAGCCAAAGAAATCTTGGGGCGGTGTACACCTGATGACTTCGAGAATACAGCGTCTGACTGAGCAGCGACTGGATAGCCTGAAGCGACTGCGAGCTCGTGGTATAGACCCCTACCCTCATTCTTATCGCCCCTCTCATACAGTTCAAGATGCCCGTGCTCTATTCGAACAGCAAGGACAGAAGGCTCTAGCTGTATCACTTGCCGGTCGCATTATGTCCAGGCGGTCTATGGGGAAGATGTCCTTTTTTGACATTCGGGATGGCACAGGCAAGATACAGCTTTCCTTGCGCTACGACGTGCTGGGTAAAGAGAAATATGAGTTGCTCGAGGATATTGATATCGGCGACATCATAGGTGTGGAAGGAAAGCTGTTTTGTACAAAAACCGGTGAACTGACTCTGGAAGTGTCTGATTTTGCTCTACTTTGTAAATCTCTGCGTCCATTGCCCGAGAAGTGGCATGGGTTGGCGGATATCGAGAAACGGTATCGTCAAAGATATCTCGACCTGATTACCAATGAGGAGAGCAAAAGAATTTTCACCCTGCGCAGTAGGATTATTGCAGCGGTAAGAAGTTTTCTCGATAAACAAGGATTTATGGAAGTAGAGACGCCTGTGCTACAACCTCACGCCGGTGGAGCAATGGCTCGTCCCTTTGTCACGCATCACGAGGCTCTCGATGAAGACCTTTATTTGCGAATTGCTCTGGAGTTACATCTCAAGAGATTGATCGTGGGAGGCTTTGACAGAGTGTATGAGATAGGGCACGCCTTTCGCAATGAAGGAATTTCCGCCCGACATAACCCTGAGTTCACCTTGCTCGAGTGCTATCAAGCTTATAGCGCTTACCAAGATATGATGCAATTAGTAGAGGGAATGTTCTCCTATGTTACCCAAGAAGTTCTTGGTTCAACCAGGATTACTTACAAAGGCAACGCTATTGATTTTGGTCTCCGGTGGCAAAAGCTGTCCCTTCGCGAGGCGATAAAGAACTATAGCGGCATTGATTTTGAGGACTATCCCGATGCAGATTCGCTGCGGAGACGGATGGCTGACCTGGGGATGGAGGTTGATCTCAAGAAAGGGCGAGGCAAACTCATAGAAGAACTGATAGCCACCTTTGTCGAGCCTAAACTTATTCAGCCTACTTTCCTGCTGGACTACCCGGTAGAGACATCTCCTCTCGCTAAACGGAAGCGAGGTAATGACCGGTTGGTGGAAAGATTTGAAGGCTTTGTGGCGGGTTTAGAGGTTGCCAATGCTTTCACAGAGCTTAACGACCCTGTGGAGCAACGGGAGAGGTTTCGCCAGCAATTGAAGGAGCGAGTTGGCGATGAGGAGATCGAAGTTGGAGACGAGGACTTTGTGCAAGCTCTGGAGTACGGTATGCCACCGACTGGAGGTCTGGGGATTGGCATTGACCGCCTGGTGATGTTGCTCACCAATCAGCAATCTATTCGAGAGGTGATACTCTTCCCGCAGCTTAAGGGAAAGTCCGAAGCCTGAGCAAGGAGAAAGATACATATGCTGGATATTAGACTTATTCGTGAAGAACCTGAAGTCGTCCGTCAGGCTTTAGAGAAAAGAGGTGCTACCTTTGCTCTTGATGGTGTCCTTGAGCTAGACAAGCGCTATCGTAGCTTACTCCGTGAGATGGAGGAACTGCGTGCCAAACATAATCAGGCTAGCAAGCAGGTAGGCAAGGCGAAGGAAAAAGCTGCCGAGCTCATTGCCCAGATGCGCCAGTGGGGGGACCAGATAGAGTCTCTTGAGCAGGAGACCAAAGAGGTTAAAGCCAAGCTTGATGCATTGCTTCTGGAGATGCCCAGTATCCCTCATCCCAGCGTACCCTTGGGCAAAGGGGCACAAGATAATGTCGTGGTGCGCAGCTGGGGTAAACCAAAGGAGTTCCCTTTCAAGCCGTTGCCTCACTGGGAGCTGGGAGAAAAACTGGGCATCATAGATTTCCAGCGAGGGGTGAAGCTTTCGGGAACCAGGTTTTATGTTCTCAAAGGGCTGGGGGCACGTTTGCAGCGGGCACTCATCTCATTCATGCTCGATGTCCATGTCAGGGAGCACGGTTATCAGGAAGTCTATCCTCCGTTCATGGTGAAGCGGGAATGCATGGTCGGCTCGGGGAACTTGCCCAAGTTTGGCGATAATTTGTATCACGACGAAGAAGACGACTTCTGGTTTATACCCACGGCAGAGGTGCCGTTAACCAACCTCCATCGTGATGAGATACTAGATGCTGATAGCTTGCCTCTGTACTACGTTGCCTATACACCTTGTTTCCGTCGGGAGAAGATGGCGGCTGGCACAGATACCAGGGGCATCAAGCGAGGGCACCAGTTTGATAAAGTCGAGCTCTATAAGCTTACCACTCCTGAGAGCTCCAACGAAGAGCTGGAGAAATTGGTCGCAGACGCCGAAGACATATGCCGCAAGCTGAATATACCTCACCGCGTGGTGCAATTATGTACCGGAGACCTGGGTTTTGCCGCCTGCAAGACTTACGACATTGAAATGTGGGCTCCTGGTTGTGGGGAATGGCTGGAGGTGAGCTCTTGCAGCAACTGCGGCGATTTTCAAGCCCGCCGCGCCAATATCCGTTATCGTCCAGAACCCGGTGCTAAACCGCAGCTTGTTCACACGCTCAACGGCTCCGGACTAGCTTTACCACGAGTTCTCATCGCCGTGCTCGAAAACTACCAGCAACCCGACGGCACAGTATTAATCCCCGAGGTGTTGGAGCCCTACCTGAGAGTAATCTAAACACCCCTTGGTAACGACGCATTGCATTTACTCAATAGCCGGAATACTGTTCCCAGACGTTGTGTGAGGCTTTAGGCTTGTGCCGGGTATGACACCACTTTGAAGGGTCTCGCTAACAAACCTGGTCTTTGGGAATGTGGCGTGAGCCTGAAGGGTCACAGGGCAAAGACCCCCTCTTAAGATAAGAGGGGCCTTGGGGAGTTACGAGCAAACCTTTTCCGTCAATCTGGTGGGCACCAGAATTGCATCACCCGCTAGCATGTAAACCTCGCGCTTTTCTCGACGGCGTTCTCAATCAGCTTGATGCGCTTTGTCTTGCCTTTCTCGTCGAGCTCGACAGCCACCACATCTATTCGCCATTGGGGAGGAAGATTTTGGTGGGTGGTCACGTAGGTTAGGGCGGAGGCGATGAGCTTGTCTTTCTTAGCCTGCGTTAAAGATTCCTCAGGAGTACCGAAGTCCAGATTGCTCTTGGTGCGCACCTCGACAAAGACCAAACAATCCTTCTGCTGGGCGATGATGTCAATCTCCCCATGACGGCAGCGAAAGCCCGTCTCGCAAATGCGGTAACCTCGCTTTTTGAGGAATTTCCGTGCTGCCTTCTCCCCCAGCTTACCGACTTCCTGACGGTCCATCACTCTCTTTTTCACGGAGTTTACCCTGTTTGAAGTTATCTTAATTATACTACTTGCTAGCTCGGTGAAGCTTGGATAGCTTGAGGCTGGCTCACTGTCATCAGCCGACGCACAGGATACAGTTACCTCCTGGGTTGACCTAGGTCAAATAGATAGTCATTGTGTGTATAGGTATATCTTGTCATATAGAGTCTTGTTCTTCCACAATATGGGCTCATTTCATACCTAAGAGTTCCAGCCCAACTTTCATTCGGGTAAAACTCCTTGTAGTAACTACTGGTCTCGAAGTGCGGAAACACAAATTTATCAGTGCTGTCAATAGCGACAATCTGAGGTCCTGGTTGGTATATGTCAGGACCGAAGTATCTTCTTCGTCCGAGGTTAGTAATCGTCAGTTTTACAGTCACGGTAGAACCTTTCCAGCCGCCTCCTTCTAGACTAATCTCCCAATCGTCAATCGTTATTGTGCCTTGAGCTGGTATTTCAACATCGTACCTAGAAATTGTGCTACGGAAACCATCAAGTATTCTGCTCTTGAGTTTAGCAAAAGGCTCAATTCCCGCAAAAGCACTTACGGTCATCGCTATAAGTGCAACAATAAGAAAAACAGCAACGACAGTTCCTGCTCCTATCCTGTACGCTCTCAAGACAGATATATTCCAGACTAGAACCCCGATGCTTACCGCAAGTACAATCCACCCCACGAGACGGTCAGCTTGGTTAGTAAAGAGTAGATAAGCATTTCAAACTGCAACTGCAAGGCAGACAATCACCAGCAAAATTAAGAATGCTTTTTTCATTGAGAAATTGTCTCCCTAAATTCAATCGATTGCTTACACATCTGGCAAAATTTCAATGCCTCTCTCAAATCCGCTGGCTGGGCCATCGCTACTTGCTTAGGGCCACCTCTATTTCCTTACGTAGGCTTGTCAAGAATGTTTTGCTAAAGAAGTCCTGTCTGATAGCCTGTTCGAGTAGTTCAAGCAAAATATCTTCATTGAATAGAGGAGCAAACTGCCCATATCGCCACTTGCCATTAATTGCAATCCAGTAGGGAAACCAGAGTTCTTTATTACCATCCTTGTGCTCGCCGAGAATCAGCAGTGGGTCAAATTCTTCCTTTCCTCTCACGGAGTCGTAACGTTGAGGCTGAGCCAACCTAACCACTTTCTTGACAGTATACTCCCAGAGGATTTCGCCAGTGTTCCTGTCTCTCGCCACTACCTTGTCGCCAGGTTTCTTCCATTCTCTCCGTCCGCTTGTCTCTTTTTCCCCCATTTCCTTGCCTCCTTTCAGTTCAATTGTACCACCAGCCAACCGCTAATGGAAGACATGTGTGGGTAGGGCATTTTCCCACAAGAAATTGTTGCCAGTGGCACACTTTGTTTTTGACCTTGCCGAGCGGCCAGACCAGGCCGTTGACGGTTAACTGGGTTCTATTTGGTTTGTTGGTTTATCCGTTGATTATTCACGGAGCTCACCCTGAACGAGATTCTTCGGTCGCTTCGCTCCCTCAGAATGACAAGGAGGCAAAGGGTCAGAATCACAAAAAGGGAAGGGCTCAGAATGACCCGGAGCTAAAGAGCCGGAGTTTTGGCTGGCGATGATATTCCTGACAGGGGCGAAGTAGAGGCGGTGGATTGGCGAAGGGCCAAGCTTGCACAGGCAGGATAAGTGGTTCTTGGTGCCGTAGCCTTTGTGCTGAGCGAATCCATAGCCAGGGTAAATCCGGTCAAATTCCCGCATTATGCGGTCTCGGGTGACCTTGGCTACGATGGAGGCACAGGCGATGGAGAGACAGAGTTCGTCGCCTTTCGTTATGCCTCTTTGAGGGATGGGACATTGAGACAAGGTTACTCTATCGATAATGAGGAAGTGCGGTTGTTTGGGCAGTTTTTCCACCGCCTGCAACATAGCCAGCTTGGTAGCCTTGAGAATATTGATGGAGTCAATCACTTGAGGGGGAACGATGCCAATGCCCACAGCTATTGCCTCCTTGCTAATCAAGTCGAAGAGGGATTCCCGTTTTTTGGAGTTTAATTCCTTGCTATCCCGAACCAGCTCAAGCCAAGGCAAATTGGCGGGATGGGGCAGGATAACAGCGCTGGCCACCACAGGTCCGGCCAGAGCCCCCCGCCCAACTTCATCTATGCCCGCGATAAGCTCATAGCCCTGCGATTTGAGCTCGTTTTCGTGATCGAGGTTGGGAAATCGAGCCAAGATCTTCCTGCTCATAACCCCCCTTATCCCCTCTTGTCTTAAGAGGGGTGTCATCTTTCGGCGGACGCAATAATTGCACCTCCCAGAACTTCATCCATATTATAGAACACAATAGCTTGCCCCGGAGTAACTGCCTTTTGGGGCTGAGCGAAATGGACTTCAAGAAAGTCGCCATGAGGAAAAACTGTCGCCTCAGCCTCCTTCGACTTGTAGCGTATCTTTGCACTGACTGTGGTAGGCTGCTCCGGTGCCTGTCCTGATATCCAGCTGACATTGCGAGCGGTAAGCTTCTGGCTGTAGAGTTCTTCCTCAGGACCGAGCACAATCGTATTGCTTTCGGGCTCTATCCTTGTGACGTATAAAGGCTTGCCTGAAGCTACCCCCAGCCCATGCCTCTGGCCAATGGTAGAAAACGCTATTCCCCGATGCTGACCCAGTTTCTTGCCTCGGGAGTCCACAATATCGCCAGGCAGAGCGGCAAATCTCCGGCTGAGAAAAGACGCATAGTTTTTCTCTGAGATGAAGCAAATATCCTGGCTAGACCTGGCGGCGACGGGCAATCTGGCTTCCTTGGCTATCCGCTTAACCTCGTCCCGGCTATGTTCGCCCAGAGGAAACAAGATATGCTCAAGCTTTTCCTGGGTCAGCGTATAAAGGAAATAAGATTGGTCTCTGCGGGCATCCGCGGCTTTGAGCAAGCGATGCCTGGTTTGGGAGTATTCCACCCGCGCGTAGTGTCCAGTAGCTAGATAATCGGCACCGAGTGAGAGAGCTTTATCGAGAAGAGAGCCAAACTTTACATAACGATTACAGAAAACGCAGGGATTGGGAGTCCGCCCTTGCTGATACTCCTGGCAAAAATAGTCCACCACGCAGCGATGGAATTCTTTTCGTAGGTCAATTTGGTGGTAAGGAATGCCTAGAATGCGAGAGACATCCTCTGCCCGCTGCGCCTGATACTCGGACTGAGGCGAATCCCAGAGCCGCATATGTATGCCTGTGACCTCATACCCCGCTTGCTTGAGCAACAAAGCAGCCACGGAGGAATCTACGCCACCACTCAGAGCTACAGTGACTTTTCGCTTAATCATGGCGACACATTCTTCGCTTTGTGCACGATGGCAAGAGGCGAATCAAACAGATGAAGGCAAGAGTTGACTAACCCTGTGCCAGATAATGTGAGCAATTCTGGCTCTGGGCAGAGAAGCATCAATTACCAGCCAGTGGTCGGGGTCGGCTGCTGCCATCTTGAGATATCCCTGCCTCACCCGCCGGTGGAACGATAAGTCCTCCAGTTCAAAGCGGTCTTGCAAGCTTCGCTTTCGGGCTAGCCCCTGCTCAGGCGAAATATCAAGGAGGATGACAAGGTCGGGCTTGAGGTCTCCTGTAGCCAGACTATTGATCCTGTTCACAAGGCTCAAATCGAGTCCTCGTCCATAACCCTGGTAAACAACGGTGGAGTGAGCGAAGCGGTCACAGATGACCACCTTACCATCTTTGAGGGCGGGGCGAATCACTTCGGCTACCAGTTGGGCTCGCGATGCGGCAAACAGAAGGAGTTCAGCTTCCGGGGAAATGGAGTGGGCTTGTTTTTTCTTAAGTACTTTTCTGAGCTCATCACCTAGGCTGGTGCCGCCTGGTTCGTGAGTCAGTATCGCAGGGATGTTGCGCTGCTCAAGTTTCTTGAGCAAGAGTCGCGATTGGGTGCTTTTGCCGCAGCCTTCGCCCCCTTCAAAGGTGATAAACAGGCTCAAGGATTACCTCGACATCTTGGTGCTGCCAGTCTGGAGATTCCAGTTGCCAGAGTTGGAACCGCGCCGTCCGGCTAGGAGACGCTGCAGATGACGAACGTAGGCAGATTGGGCTTCACTGCGGGGATAAAGAGCATCCAGACACTGCCTCATCTGGGATGGATTATTGCTCTTCAGGACATAAATCGGTATGCCCAGTGCCTCAGCGTCCCTTATCTTTTGGGCTTTGCGACGATAATAAGTTCGGGTGGTCAGAAAAATATCAGCTTGCCTGATGTCGGTGACGAATTTGAGGTCTTTTCTCCATTCGCGGACAACTTGCTCCAGTCGAGAGCGGTTGACTCCAAAGAGGTAGAATCGGAGGGTTTTCTCCGGAGGTTTTTC
The DNA here is from genome assembly GCA_036834125.1 of Chloroflexota bacterium. Taxonomy (GTDB): domain Bacteria; phylum Chloroflexota; class Dehalococcoidia; order GIF9; family AB-539-J10; genus RBG-13-51-36. Next base: position 22,524 of record DAITOK010000006.1, read on the forward strand.
TTCCTCCTTGCCTTCCCATGTGACGGGCGAGGTGGTTGCCTCCTTCTTTACCTCACCATCTTCCTCCATCCAGCGCAGCTCGGTCTTGGGAGCTCGTCCGCTTAACAGAGCATCAACCGATTCAGCGACATTGGGATGAATGTTTACTTTGTAGTAATCAACGATTTCTACCACCACATCAAAGGTGGGCGGCGCCTTACGCTCAAGGATAGATTTTTGTGTGTGACGTCGTTTGGCTTCTTCGTCGCCCAGAGTAACCGACTGGATACCTCCAATGAGGTCGCAAAGCGTGGGATTCATGATCAGGTTTTCCAGAGTGTTGCCATGGGCAGTTCCCACCAGCTGCACTCCTCGCTCAGCGATGGTGCGAGCGGCGCGCGCCTCCAGTTCAGTGCCTATTTCATCAATGATGATGACCTCGGGCATGTGATTTTCAACGGCTTCAATCATGACGGCGTGCTGTTCAGCAGGAGTAGCCACTTGCATTCGCCGAGCGTGTCCAATAGCGGGGTGGGGAATATCGCCATCGCCAGCAATCTCGTTAGATGTGTCGATAACAATGACCCGCTTCTTGAAGTCGTCTGCCAGCACGCGAGCTACCTCTCGCAGCATGGTGGTCTTACCTATGCCTGGTCGTCCCAGAAGGAGGACGTTCTTGCCTGATTCAATGAGGTCTTGAATCATCTTGACGGTGCCGAATACGGCTCTGCCGACACGGCAGGTCAAACCGATTATCTCGCCATGTCTATTGCGTATGGCTGAGATGCGGTGCAGGGTATGGTTGATGCCGGCGCGATTATCCCCGGTGAATTCGCCGATTCGTGCAACAACATAGTCAATGTCAGCCTGGGTTACTTCTTGCGAGTTAAGCACCAGTTCCCTATGGGGGAAACGAGCTTCCGGGAGACGTCCTAAATCTAAAACTACCTCTAGAAGCTCACTGCGGTCAGGTTGCTGGTAGAGCGGCTCACGGATATGGGGCGGCAATATGTCAAGCAGCGCAGCTAAATCATCAGTGATTACTATTCGCATCCTATACGTATAAACCGTTTCACGTTACCATCCTCTGGGGGACAGTAATTCTTGTTGCGGGATGGTCTTTATATCCAAGCCGGGCATGGCTGCTCCCAGACCTTTAGATACTTCAGCCAGGATAGACGGGTCATTGTAATGTGTGGTAGCCTTGACAATAGCTTTGGCTCTGGCGACGGGGTCGCTGGACTTGAAAATCCCGGAACCCACGAACACTCCCTCAGCTCCCAGTTGCATCATTAAGGCAGCATCTGCCGGCGTGGCTATACCACCGGCAGCAAAGTTGACAACCGGTAGCTTGCCCGTCTTATGCACCTCCATTACCAACTCCAGAGGAGCGCCCAGAGCTTTAGCCTCTGCCACCAATTCGTCCTCACGCAAAGTTTGGAGATGGCGGATTCCATTTTGGACTGCCCTCATATGCCTGACCGCTTCCACGATATTGCCCGTTCCTGCTTCCCCCTTGGTGCGAATCATGGCAGCCCCTTCGGCAATCCGACGTAGCGCCTCTCCCAAATCGCGGCAGCCACAGACGAAAGGAACTTTGAAATCATGCTTCCAGATATGGTGGCTTTCATCAGCGGGTGTGAGCACCTCAGATTCGTCAATGAAGTCAATGCCCAGGGCTTCCAGTATCTGAGCTTCGGCGAAGTGACCGATGCGGCATTTAGCCATGACCGGGATGGTAACTGCTTCCATTATGGATAAGATGATGGAGGGGTCAGCCATGCGGGCTACGCCGCCAGCAGCGCGAATATCGGCTGGCACGCGTTCCAATGCCATAACGGCGCAGGCACCCGCCTCCTCGGCAATCTTGGCTTGTTCCGGGGTGACCACATCCATAATCACCCCGCCTTTAAGCATCTGTGCCAGTCCAGTCTTAACTTTCCAGGTACCCTTTTCCATAGCGTTTTTATTATAACGCCGTAACAATCAAATCACAAATGGCTGTTGCGGTCTGACACGCAGGTATGCCAGTGTTGGAACTCGTTGGCGACCTCTATTTCTTAATCAGCAGAAGGGACAGGATGTTATACTTTCCCTCTACTTCGTATGCTTCGCTTATCTCTGCTCTGTGCATGCGAAGCAACTTATTAACGGCTCTGGTCACTTCTGGCCAATCATCAAATTTGTAATCGTGGAAACCGAGTACGCCTCTCGAAACGAGATGTGGCCAGATGACATAGAAATCGTTCTCTACATAGGCTTGCTGGTGACAACCGTCAATGAAGCCAAAAACGAATTTTTGGTTTTGAGGAAATTTGACCTTTTTGGAGTCTGCTTTGATAGTTACCACGTTGTGCAAGCCTCGAGTTGACTCCTGGTAAACTTGGAGCATGGAGCGACCCTTAAGGAAAGCCTGATAGACATCGCTTGCCCTGATGCCGCTTTGGCTCACGGTCCTATCCAGACCAGGGTCGAAGACATCAATGGCGTAAACTTTCTTGCCATATCTTTGGGTAAACTTAGCTAGCTTGGCGGTGCCTCTGCCCATATAAGCACCAATTTCTACAATGTCTCCGTCGAGCTCATATAATGCCCGCTGCTCCAGGAAATCTATGAGCACCTCGTAGCCTACGAAATCGTCAGGGTCGTCTTCCAGCAATGAAGCCTTCAGTGGGATCCTCTTGATGTCGAACCCTAAATTCTTCTGATGGTAAGCCATGTTCAGACAAAAGCTTTTGCCTTGCATAAAGCTACCAAAGCCAATATGGCTGCGGCAGAAGTCCAGGTATTCTTTTCGGGAATCGGTGGCTCAAGCTCTGACCGTCTTATTTCTCTCTGTGGCCAGTATACTTCGCGGAAAAACACGCCATCGCTATCTCGGAATTGGAGTACCCAATCCACCAGCGTTCTGGCTTTATCCTTGGCTGACATTCTGGTTAGAGCCAGAATAAGTTCAAACGTCTCAGCTACACATACTGACTGTCTGTCGGCAAAGCATCTGCATCCCCAGCCCTCTATGATGAAATCTTGCCACCTTTTTGAAATATGTTCCTGTGCTTGCTTGCCTTTTAGTAATCCCACGAGGACAGGGTAATACCAGGTCATGGCGTGACCGCTTTTGTCTTCACCCAGTCTGTCAAAGCGTTCAGGATGGTCTCGGATAGCTTCAGCTAGCTTCTGGCATGCTTTGTTCCAGCCTGGCTTGTCTATTCCCAGCGTCTTAGCAATCTTTGTGGCGCATCTAATGCTGAACCAGGTGCAGCTTGAGGCGGTTAGGATTGCCCCGGGCCAAACTTCGTTGTTTTCGCTCAGACCCCAGTAGATCTCACCGGTAGGCTGCTGCAAACTCAAGGCAAAGCTTACGCTCTTCTCTACTGTGGACCACATATGTCGCAGAAAGTTCAAATCTCTAGTAGCAAGGTAGTGAAACCACAAGCCTGCTGATATATATGTGCTGAAATTTGTATCTTTGGTCAGGTTGCGAGGTTTATCGTTGTCATAGCTAAAATACCAGCTTCCGTCGGGATTCTGGTTACTGCGCATCCACTCATAAGCCAGTCTAGCTTCATCGAACCGACCGCTGAAATCCAGAGCCATGGCGGCTTCCACGTGGTCCCAGGGGTCGGTTATACCACCTTGATACCAAGGTATAGCGCCTGAAGGAAGCTGTTGCTCGATGATGAAGTTTGCCTGGCTTTGAATTATTCTCTGGACATCTTCCAGCATCATGGGATTGAATTTAGTTGGCTTGTAATATTCTAGAGGCTCCTCTTGGTTTCTTCGATTTCCTTCTCTACTTCCCGCAGCTCCTCTTCCAGCTCCTTCTTGTACTCCTGGAGCATCTCAAGGTATTCCTGTTTGCTGGGAAATGGTCTAAAGCCGTGGAAGCAGAACCCGAAGGGAGGAAAACTGAAATAGAACATTCTGGATCTTCTAGTCCACATTTGTAGCCACCTCCTATAGTGGTCGCTGTTGCGGCACACCCGCACGACGGGGGTATTTGTCTGGTGTGCCATATATTTTATCAATAACTATCAGGCAACGCTCATCGCTGAATTCTTCTAATTCTATTCTCTTGGTCTGGCTCAATTTGCCGCCCAGGCTGGCAATAGCTTTCTCGGCGCTGTTCACTTCTGAGGTTATATCTCTTTTCTTCTGAGCGATGAACTTGCCACCGACTTGGCAAAAGGGCAAGGTTAGTTCGACCAGAGTTGGCAAGGATGCGACGGCGCGGGAGAGAACCAGTGCAAATTGTTCACGGTATTGTGGTAGGTGGGCTGCCTGTTCGGCTCGGCTGTTGACCACCTCGATATTGTCTAGCTTGAGTTTGTAGACAATGTACTGGAGAAAAGCCGTCTTTTTTGTTGTAGGTTCGATCAGAACCAGCCTAGGTTGCGGGAAAACGATTTTGAGCGGTAGTCCGGGGAAGCCTGCCCCTGTGCCTATGTCTGCAATGCTAAGGTCGCGGCTTGCCAATTCTTTCTCAGGCACAGCGAGGAGAATGGTCAATGAATCTAGGAAGTGTTTTATCTGCACCGATTGGTAATCTGTTATAGCGGTGAGGTTGATTTTCTTGTTCCACTCAATTAGCTCAGAGTAGTAAGACTCAAATTGCCGGATCTGTTGGCTATTGAGCCTTATTCCCAGCTTGCTTGCACCCTCAATAAGCTTTTCCATAGCCAAGACACGTGAGATTTACACGGAGTGTAGGCAGCTAATTTTATCGTGTTTTTCGGCTAGAGGTCGAGATAGCCGCAAGGTTTATATTTTAGCGGATGCTATGTAACGGCAGGCTCGGCTAGCGCAGGTATAGGGCGATGGTGTGAGTGGCTAATTCGGTTGCTCTGATTTGACAGAGGTATAAGAGAAATCATACAATGCAGACTTCGCTTGCGCAGGAGGTAAAAGATGGCAGAAAAGGACAATCGTGTGATAGGCAGATGTTTCGGTACTGCTGTGCTGGGACCCCGGGGGCAGCTGGTGATACCAGTGGAGGCTCGAAAAGAACTCAGAATGGGTGCTGGGGACAGATTTCTGGTATTCGGGCATCTAGGAGGGTTAGGGCTCATACTCATCCAGGTTGAAGCAGCCGAAAAGATACTGAACACCGTGAGCAGCAGAATTGATGAGGTTGTGAAGTTGGTCAAAGACAGCAAAGCGAGCGCTGGAGTCAAGAAGAAGGGCAAAAGCAGGCCAAAGTAGGCGTCCGACGAGGACAGATAGTGTGTTGTTTGTGTGAGTAACTCGCGAATTGCTGCTATAATAAGCGGTCTGGCCAAGTATAGAGGAGCGAGTTTGAAAAAATGAAAAGAAAGCTGGCGTTAATAATAGCGATTTGTGTGGTTTGTGCTGGCGTCGTACTTCCCATTGTGCTCACTAGGAGCAGGAGTTCTGAAACGACATTGCCAACTGCGGTGGTCACTCGGGGTGACATTGTGAAAACCGTGCTCGTGGATGGCAATCTGGAAATGCCCAACAAGGCGTATCTATCGTTCGGTGTCACTGGTACAGTGACGGAGGTGCTGGTTGCGAGGGGGCAAAACGTGACAAAAGGGCAGATATTAGCCAGACTTGATGCCCCGTCTCTGAATTCGAGCGTCAGGGCAGCTGAGTTGCAGGTGAAAATTGCCAGAGAGCAAGTAAACGCAGCTCAAGCACAGTATGAGGTCGCTTTGATTAACTGGAGAGCCGCTGCCGCTAATACAACGTTGAAGAAGGTCTATGAGCAACAGGTAAGTCAAGCCGAAGCAAATTTGGAAGCAGCGAAGCTGAGCTTGAAGGTGGCTGAACTCAACTTGCAAACTGCCAAGCTAAATTTGGAAAAGGCGACAATAGTGGCTCCGTTTGGTGGAGTGGTAATTGACATTGCTATAAGTAAGGGAAAAGAAATCACGACGGCGGCATTAGCCACGCCTGCGGCATCAATTGTTGATCCAAGCACGATAGAAATGCGTGGCTTCGTTGATGAGATAGATGTGGCTTTGGTCAGAATAGGACAGGAAGCAAATATCCTGCTGGACGCCTTGCCTGATAGGGAGATCAAGGGCAATGTGACTTTTGTTTCTCTGGTAGGGACAGTTCGGGCTGGCATAGTATCGTATGCCACCACCATAACCTTGGCAGGTACCTCGGAAGGGCTCAGGGATGGTATGACCGCGACCGCTGAAGTCATCATTGAGCGTCGTGACAATGTACTGGTGATACCGAACAGGGCTATTCGTGGTAGTTTAGACAACCCCAAGGTTTGGGTACTTGTAAACGGAAAAACTGAAGAGCGGGAAATCGCTTTAGGACTGTCTGACGGCAGAAATACTGAAGTGGTGTTGGGATTGGACGAAGGGGAGACAATAGTATTGCCTACAACCAAGACACAGACTGGTGGTTTCTTTACAGATATGGACTGACGATAGGCGATGCTGGAGCTTGAGAACGTAACTAAGGTTTACAAGACGGGGAAGGTGGATGTGCCTGCTCTACGGGGCATTAGCTGCCGTATCGAGTCCGGCGAGATGGTCTCCATCATAGGTCCTTCTGGGTCAGGCAAGTCCACTCTGATGAATATCATCGGCTGTCTGGATCGTCCCACTTCGGGCAAATACCGCTTAGAAGGCATCGAGGTAGACAAGCTTAACGATAATCAACTGGCTGAGATAAGGAACAAGAAGATAGGCTTTGTTTTCCAGAGCTTCAACTTGCTGCCGCGGGCGACGGCTTTGGCAAATGTGGAACTGCCACTTATTTATGCCGGCGTGAGCAACCGACGGCAAAGAGCGTTGGAAGTCTTGGAGGCTGTCGGGTTGGGGCATCGCATCAATCACAGACCAAGCGAGTTAGCGGGGGGAGAGCAACAGAGGGTAGCTATCGCTCGAGCTTTGGTGAACAATCCTTCGCTTATCTTGGCTGATGAACCGACAGGTAACCTGGACACGAAAACTAGCCAGGAAATTATGTTGATTTTCAAGAAATTGAACGAGCAAGGAATGACCATTGTCTTGGTCACACATGAGTTAGATATCGCTGCGTATACTCAGCGAACTATTAGAATTCGTGACGGTCAAATCGAGTCAGCGTAATGAAGCTGTGGGATTGCCTCGCTACTGCTATTCAAGCCTTGCTCAGTAACAAGCTGAGGTCAGTTTTGACTATGCTGGGCATCCTGATCGGTGTGGCGGCTGTCATAGCTGTCCTTTCGCTAGGTAGTGTACAACAGGAGCTTGTGCAACAGTCGTTCGCTACTTTAGGGTCTAACTTAATATATGTTGCACCTCGACAACTCGGAATAGCTGGGTTAGGAGGGCAGACAACGCTGACGTTAACAGATGCAGAGGCAATTGCCCGGTATGTTGTGTCGGTGGAAGAGGTGGCACCGATGACACAGACATATGCACAGGTTTCTGCGGGTGCGGAAAGCCTGAGCAACACATTCGTAGCAGGAGTAACTGAGCAGGCTGAATTAGTGAACAACTATGCGGTAGCGTATGGGAGATTCATTACTCAATTTGATTGTGAGGCGAGGTCTAGAGTAGTTGTCCTGGGAAGCGAGGTAGCCAAGACCCTTTTTGGTGAGATGGATCCTGTTGGTCAGAGCATTAGGATTGGTGGTCGTCAATTTCAGGTTATCGGTGTGCTGGAGAGTCGAGGTATGGGATTCGGAGTGGAAGACATGAGGGTTTATATTCCGCTGTCCACGTACTATTCTACCCTGGCTACATCCCAGACGAGCAGTCGTGGAAACAGCGTGGACATAATCAGCGTCAAGGTAAGGAGCAGCGACGAATTGAGCATTGCGAAGCAGGATATCACAGATTTGTTGCGGCTCCGTCACAATATCAGAGAGGGAGAAAGCAATGATTTCAGAGTCATCATTGTAGAGTCTGTAGCACGTCAAGTAGCTCGCGTGCTGGATATAATTCAGTTCGTTCTCGCTGGCATAGCTAGCATATCCTTGGTTGTTGGTGGAATTGGGATCATGAATATCATGCTGGTTTCAGTTACTGAACGCATCAAGGAAATTGGTCTGCGCAAGGCGGTGGGGGCTAAACGACGGGATATTCTGATTCAGTTTCTTATTGAAGCTGCGACGCTGGGTTTCTGCGGAGGTGCTATGGGGGTGGGCTTGGGATGGGTCATAGTCAAAGTGATGTCCGTTGTGGCAACAAATGCGGGTTTCCCTTTTGCCGCAAAATTGCCAAGCGATGCAGTCGGATTAGCAGTTGGTGTAGCGATTTTTGTTGGGCTTGTCTCTGGTTTATACCCGGCTGTGCGGGCAGCACAGCTCGACCCCATTGAATCTTTGCGACATGAGTAACTACCTAACTTGAATTAGAGACAAAAATTCGTTACGAGTAGCTACCTTACTGCGAAAATTACCCCTCACCGCTGAAGTTATTACTTTTGTCCCGGGTTTCTTTATGCCTCGCATAATCATACACAGATGTTCTGCTTCAATGACCACACCTACACCGTCGGGTTGCAAGGTTTCAAAGATAGCGTCGGCAATTTGCTTGGTCATCCTTTCCTGAAGTTGAGGGCGTCGGGCGCAGATTTCTACCACTCTAGCAAGCTTGCTTACCCCTACTACTCGACCACCAGGGCTAGGAATGTAACCAACGTGAGCTACCCCATAAAATGGCAACAGGTGATGTTCGCACATGGAATGGAAAGGAATGTCTCTTAGAATCACCATCTCTTCGTAACCTTCCTCAAAGTCCACGGCTAGTTCGGTACTAGGGTTAATATCCAAACCTGAAAAGAGCTCAGCATACATTTCAGCTACTCTTTGTGGTGTATCCCTAATACTTTCCCTAGTAGGGTCTTCTCCAATGGCTTCTATTATGGTTGCCATTGCCCGTTTAATTTTCTCCTGATTAACCATTTGACCTTACCCCCGTATAAATTCGCTCCGTTAATTGATTCAAATTCCTCTCTTGATATGCTTTGTGCTGTTCTTATCTGCGCTAGCATAGAAATCAGAACCGAGGTAAAAAAGCGGCTTTATCTTATTGAGGTCAATAATTTCTTCCGGGGTAAATGCCTCATCCAGGTAGTGGACAGCCACGATCTCGCCAACTACCCAGATATGGTCGCCATACGGTCTGTTGTCCACTAGCTTACACTCGTAAGCAGCATAGGCATCTTTCAAAATAGGTACTGCCGTTTTCACAGACTTTTCCTTTTCAATATTGAATTGTTCGAACTTGTCTAGCTGGTGTCCCGAGACGCCGCCGATAGCAGCTGCCAGGGGAGCTTTATCAAAAGGAAGAAAATTTATGCCAAACTCACGACTTTCTGTGATAAGCTGGTAGGTAAACCTTTTAGATGTAAGAGCGACACCATAGAGAGGAGGTTTAAGAGAGATCGAGCTATGCCAGGCAGCAGTCATAGCAGCATCTTTGTTGCCAGCGCTAGCAGTCACGATCGCTGCAACCTTGGGATAGTGCTGACTAAATTTCCTCACATCTGCAGTAACAATTTTAGGCATACCTTTACCTCCTTATTTCTAAGCTCTGACTACAAAAGCGATCAACAGTCAGAGTTTAGCAACGATAAGCCATCTCATCTTTATTCCCCCACTACTGACTTCTGAATTTCCCAGCCTTGTGATTCTTCATCGCGGTAGCTTTAAAACCTCTTCAACACTCGCCAAGTCGGCAGGGAGCTCTATCGGCAATCGGGCATACTTTACCGGCACAGAGGGGTCTTTTAGTCCAGTGCCTGTTACCACGCAGACTATACGTTTATCTGAGAAGTCTCTTTCTTTAGCTAGCTTGATAAGGCCGGCCAGAGAGGCAGCCGAAGCTGGCTCACCGAAAATACCCTCCTTAGTTGCCATCAGTTTATAGGCGTTTATGATTTCTTCATCAGTAACGCTACCAATAATGCCGCCTGACTCATCCCGTGCAGCTATCGCCTTTTGCCAGCTGGCAGGGTTGCCAATACGGATAGCGGTGGCTATGGTTTTTGGTCGTTTGACCACCTTACCCAGTACTATAGGAGCTGCACCAGCCGCCTGAAAGCCCATCATCCTCGGAGTATGGCTGGCTTTGCCAGCGCGATAATATTCGACAAATCCCTTCCAATAGGCAGTAATGTTGCCAGCATTGCCTACTGGGATAAAAAGATAATCAGGAGCGTCTCCTAAGTCGTCTACAATCTCAAAAGCAGCTGTCTTCTGCCCTTCGATACGATCAGGATTCAAGGAATTCACCAATGTCACAGCATATTTCTCGGTCAAAGCATGTACTATGTTAAGTGCTTGGTCAAAGTTGCCTTTTATGCCGATGACTTGGGCATTGTAAACAAGAGCCTGGGCAAGTTTGCCCACAGCTATTTTTCCTTTCGGAATAATAACAATGGTTTTGAGCCCGAATCTAGCACCGTAAGCAGCAGCTGAGGCACTGGTATTTCCAGTAGAAGCACAGATGATGCACTGACTGTTGCGTTCCACCGCTTTAGCTACCGCCACTACCATGCCACGGTCTTTAAAAGAGCCGGTGGGATTGCAGCCTTCCAGTTTGAAATAGAGTTCGCCACAGCCAAGCTCTTTTTCCAGAACCTGTGATCTGACCAATGGAGTGTCGCCTTCCCCGAGTGTGATCAAAGGGGTGGATGGCGTGACTGGCAGGAAATTGGAGTATCGCCTTAAGACACCCTGCTTCATTCCTCGACCCTGATAAAGTTGCTGACCTCGTTGACCACTGGTAAGTGTTTTAACTCGTTGAGAGCCTTTTGCATTGCTGCTTCCTTGGCAGGATAGGTCATGATGACTATTATGGCAGTTTGTGCTAGTGGATCGCTTTCTTTTTGGATGACCGATGCGATGCTGATAGAGTTGTCGCCCAGCACTTTGGAAATTTGGGCTAGAACACCTGGGCGGTCTGGTGCGTTAAGTCTTATATAGTAGCGTGTTGTAACTTCGCTTATGGGCTTGACAGTTACACGACGGTCTAGTCTTATTTCAGGAACGCTTACTACACCGCGATAAATATTTCTGGCTATCTCCAATACGTCAGCTACAACAGCGCTAGCAGCTCTGAGCGAGCCGGCTCCTTCCCCGTAAAACACTAGCTTGCCCGCCAAGTCAGTATCTACCTCGACTGCGTTATAGACTCCGTCTACCTTAGCTAACTGGAAATCCTTGGGGATAAAGACGGGATGGACCCTCATTTCTACCTTATTGTCGTCCCTCTTGGCGATAGCTAAAAGTTTTATGGCGTAACCAAATTCTTTGGCATACAAAAAATCTCGAGCAGCAATATTGGCTATACCTTCGCAATATACATCTTCAGGGGTAAATCTAGCTCCGAAAGCCAGGTTAGATAAGATGACCAGTTTATAAGCGGCATCTATTCCTTCTATGTCTTTGGCTGGATTGGCTTCAGCATAGCCTAATTTCTGGGCTTGCTTTAGTGTTGAAACGAAGTCGAGTCCTTCTTGTGCCATTCGGGTGAGAATGTAATTAGTAGTGCCATTAAGGATACCACGGATAGCCGAGATTTTATTGGCAGCAAGATCCCGCTGAAAGGGAACGATCAGCGGTATACCGCTGCCCACGCTTGCCTCATACCGGAGGTCGACATTATGTTTCTTAGCTAGAGAGAATAACTTGTATCCGTGTTTAGCTATTACCTCTTTGTTAGCTGTGACTACATGCTTGCCATTGGTGATAGCCTGTTGGATATATTCCGTGGCGGGATGCTCACCACCAATCAGTTCGATTATTATATCTATCTCGGGATGGGCTAACACTTCTTCAGGATGTGTGGTCAATAAGTTCGGTCCGAGTTCTGGCGGGTAGCGTTTGCTTGTATCAATCTCCAGTATCTTTTTCAAAACCAAGGGAAAACCTGCGTGTTCAGTTAGATTGGCTGCCTTGGTGGCTAGAACCTGAGCCACTCCACCGCCTATAGTTCCCAATCCAAGCAAGCCAACGCCAATGAACTTCTTCATAGCGCCTCACCTCCTCTCCAGAACTTTGGTTACAGCCCACCATATCTTGTCTGCTCCTAGATAGGTTTCGATTTTGCTTTTTTCTGCCGATTCCCTTCTCCAATCGTTATAGCGCTTGTCTATCAATTTTTCCTTAGTTGTATTGTCTAGGTCACGCTCGCCTCTATCTACAACCATCACCAGCCAGTAGCCACCAGCAGTCTCGACGGAGGTATCTCTTACCGGTTGGCTTAGCTTGTTGAGTGTCATATTGAAGGCAACATTATCGAAAGCTGTGCTATCCATATCGCCGCGCTTCAGCAAGCCAAGGTCGCCACCCGCGTTTCTACTTGCATGCTGAGAGTAATTTCCAGCCAGAGCACTGAAGTTTCCGCCAGCCAAGAATTGGGCTCTGATCTGCTCCGCTTCCGCTTCGCTGCCCAGCAAGATAGCTCTGGCTCTTATTTGTTCGTCCTGTTTTTCGGTCACTTCTATTAGCCAGTAACCTACGCTCTTTATCGCCGTTTCATCATATAAGGGCTGACTTACGTTGCCAGGCGCAAGACTGAATGCCACGTCTGCAATCAAGGTGTTTGGCACTAACTCCCGAGGCAGCCAACCCAGATCCCCTTCAATGGTGGAGTTGCAGGAAAATTCCGGGACTAAAGCTGTGAAATTCGCGCCACCCCTGATCTTGCCTATCACTTCGTGGGCTACTTCTTGGCTTTCCACAAGCATCACTTGAATCCAAGCTTGCTCCATGCTGCTGGTGATATTCGAGCCAAAGCGTTGCCCCAGCTTTTCCTGCAATAGGGCGCTGCCAACCATGTCTCGATAGACTCTGTTACCGGGCCAGCCGCTCTCTTTAAGCTTAGCGTCTATCTCGGAGGAGGTAACTTCAATGCCGAAGTCCTTTTTCGCCCCTTGCCTCAAGAGCTCTGAATCAATGATCTGGTCGGCGACCATGTTAGCTAGATAGCCACCGTACGTATAGAGGACACTGGAGTTCCATCCTGCAATACGGGTGAAAGCATCAAACATGTCTACGAAGTATTCCATGGTAAAATTGACGCCGTTCACGCTAATCATGACCTCCTGCCAAGGGGCGGCACTAGCTTTATAATCCTGATAATATTCATAACCTACCCAGCTTGAAATACCAACTAAGAACACAATCGCAGCGATGATTACGATTCGGCGTATCTTTTCCTGGCGCTGCCATTTGGAGAGTTGGCGTTTGGCAGGGATACGCTCAGGGGTAGTTTTCTTCTGTTTTTTAACCAAGAGTCATCACCTATGATTACAAGTTTTCTTTACCGCGCTCACTATGATAACATATTAAGCGAAGTCGTGGCGACGGGGTGTAGCGCAGCCTGGTAGCGCACCTGAATGGGGTTCAGGTGGTCGGAGGTTCAAATCCTCTCACCCCGATTTTTGCGTTTCGGGCTCGGTTAGGCAATCACTTCTTGGTGCTGCGAAATCATCAACCTTCGTTACTGTCCAGTTCAGCTAGCATAGGTTACACTGCTGGAAAGGGTCCCCGCATTACGGCAGGTCGCCCTCAGATTCTAGCGATGGGATTTCCTGCATAGAATTCCTGGGTGCTCATACGACCAAAGGGATGACGAATTTCCTATTACGAAGGTACGGTTACTAATGGGTGATTGACGAAGAAGCTGTGTGCTCTTAGACTATATTCAACTAAAGCTAAACAGGTTGCTAGATGGACGAGAGTAAGGAATCGGATCGGTCTTTGGCAAATTCCCGGGTTTGTTGGGATAGGTCGCACCGAAAAGGCTGTTGTATTGTAACCGGTTAGATGATCATGAGGACGGGAGTCAAAAAATGAAGATTAGCCTAGGGAACTATGTGTCGAAAGTTAGTGTTCTTCTGGTCGTGGTAGCTTTGATCAGCGGAGTAGTAGGCTGTGCTGAAACGAAGCCTCCTTCTTTTTACACCCTAATCATAATGAGTACCGCCGGAGGGTCGGTGAAGCAGCCCGGAGTAGGGAATTTTACTTATCCTGCCGGAACGGTTGTGAATTTAGAGGCAACTCCAGATGTTGGCTACTTGTTTGGCGGCTGGACTGGTGACGTAGGCACCGTAGGCAATGTATACGCTGCTAAAACCTACATCGTGCTAAACGCCAGTTGCTCCATACAAGCCAACTTTGTTAGGCGATATGACTTAGCTGCAGGTTACGAGCACACGGTGGGGCTTAAGACCGATGGCACCGCTGTTGCTGTGGGAAACAACGATTACGGACAATGTAATGTGACTGGCTGGACGACTATCATCAAGGTAGCTGCTGGCAAATATCACACAGTAGGGCTCAGGGTTGATGGGACTGTTGTCGCCGTAGGATACAACGACTCCAGCCAGTGTGACGTTGGTGATTTGAGAAACATCATCCAGATTGCTGCCGGTTGGTTTCATACGGTGGGACTGAAACGAGATGGTACCGTAGTCGCTGTAGGAAACAACGCATCCGGGCAATGCGATGTTGGTAACTGGACAGGCATCATTGCGGTTGCCGCAGGTAGCTATCACACGGTAGGACTGAAAGCCGATGGCACTGTCGTTGCTGTGGGAGATAACCAATATGGGCAATGTGACGTTGGCAACTGGACGGACATCATCCGCATTGCTGCGGGCTATCGTCACACGCTGGGGCTCAAGCCCGATGGTACTGTCGTTGCTGTGGGAGATAACCAATATGGGCAATGTGACGTTGGCAACTGGACGGGCGTTATGCAGGTATCTGGAGGTGGTTGGCACTCGGTGGGATGTCTAGGTACTGGTGCTGTAGTTGCTGTGGGAACAAACGCTTCTAGACAGTGTGACGTCGGCAGCTGGGCGGATATTATCCAGGTCGCTGCTGGCGGGCTTCACACAGTGGGGCTTAAGAGGGACGGTACAGTGGTTGCTGTGGGGGACAACAACAAATGGCAGTGCCAAGTCGGAGGCTGGGACCTTCTCGAATAAACTCTTGGCGATATTTGCGCAGTTGTGTTTCATCATCGGCACCGGATAGAAGCCTTCTGTTGATGCACGGACTTATATAGGAATGCGTATGCTGTTGAAATCGCACCTGGAATTTTGTGGATAACCTCCATGTAGAGCGTCTGTGGCGTGCTTTGAAATGGCGAAGCCTTGCGAACAAAATGGCTTTGCCAATGCTACTGAACCTCCAAATTGAAGCAATGTGAAGTTTTGTATTGTGATACGTGGGTCGTAGGTGCTGATTCAGGTGGTCGGAGGTTCAAATCCTCTCACCCGATTTTTTTGGTTCAGATATGAAGATTCTGCAGGTCACACGAGGAAGCACTAGGTAAGAGACACCACATATTTGGTCGAATTGCTTAAGTTTGTTTATGAGGCGATGGAGGTAACCCTGAGTATTATCTATTCGTCTGTTAACGTGGACGAAATTTGGTTTTCCCAGGTACTAGCTAGCAAGTAATCCAGCGGCTTTCAAGATGTCGGGAACCAACTCCTCACGACCTATAGCCATGACATGGACACCGTCGCACATAGATTCCTTCTTTATGGTGGCAATGGTCCGAGCTGCAATTTCTATCCCTTTGCTCAGTGCCTCCCCTTTGGGAGCAGCTGCTAGTTCATCAATCAAGTTCTGGGGTACAAAGACGCCTGGCACATTGTCGGTCATATATTTTGCCATCCTTGCTGACACCAGCAAAATGATGCCCGCTAGTATCTTGATCGGGAACTGCCGGGCATGTTGCATGAACTTGGCAAACTTATCCAGGTCATAGATAGCTTGGGTTTGAAAGAACTCGGCGCCAGCTTCGACCTTCTTTTCAAATTTGACCAACTGAGGCTCAATAGGATTTGCTTCAGGTGTAACTATGGCTCCGGCACAGAACTCCACTGCTCCATCTAGGTCATTCCCTCCCAGGTCTTTGCCTGTTTCCAGCTGCCGAATTGCCCTCAACAACTGTACAGAATCCAGGTCAAAGACGCCCTTAGCAGCCTTATGGTCGCCCACAATAACAGCGTCCCCGGTTAGACAGAGCACATTTCTTATTCCTCTCGTATACGCAAATAAGAGCTCGGCTTGAAGGGCGAGGCGATTACGGTCGCGGCAGGTCACCTGCAGTATCGGCTCGCCCCCACGCTCTTTGATGGCGAGGCAACCACCAATGGATGGGAAACGCATCACCGAACTCTGGTGGTCGGTGACATTCAAAGCATCCACCTTGTCCTTAAGAAGGTCAATATGGTGCAGCATCTTTTCAGTGTTTGTCCCTTTCGGCGGACTGATCTCACTGGTCACGATGAACTTTCCCGACCTAAGAACTTCCCTAAAGCTCCGTGCCATAGCTCCTCCTTCAAATAACCTTGGTGATTCGTGGTCTGGGCGCCACATTGTAATCTCGCGGACTGTAGTACTTGCGCATCAAATCGAGACGCCCTTGTTCCTTTAGACGCTGGTATATGACAGCCCAAGCACAATCTTTGTCTTTGTCTACCTCGCACTTGCCATTATTTGTACCGCCACAAGGTCCATTCAGTAAGCCCTTATGACATGCTGTCAAAGGGCAAATGCCGGCAGTTTCCCCTAGGACACATTGACCACACTGAGCACAGACCTCTTGAAAACAACCTGGGCTCTCCTCGACGCCTATGAAGAGGGTATCCAGTCCAGGAAAAACCGGCTTGTCAATGTAAGTGCTGAGCTTATGCACGCCTAAAGCGCATGCTAAAACCAAGATGCAATTGGCATTCTGAATGGCTCCATTGTTTTGTTTGACAGCCGCCTCAGTCATCTCGTCGCAGGCAGTGGGAATAACGATCCAGCCAGTCACCAACTTTCCCAGCCCCTGTAGACGCTCTCTCATCGCCAAAACCTCTTCCCTGCCACCTGTTTTGGTCATCGTGGTACATGTGCCACAGCCAGCGATATAGACTCGGTCAAATTTTTCCAGTTGTTGCTGGATCTCTTGAAAAGGCTTTTGTTTGGTAATAGATTTCATACTCAACCTCCCAATGATAGTGGCGTCTTGGCATCAATAGACAATGCTGATGCCAATAGTTGTCCTCTGCCTCTTACTTTTCCAGGTCACATCTCAAACATCGTTTAGCCTCCCGCCTCGCTTCGTCGTCGGAAAGTCCTTGCTCCACCTCTTTGAAGCTGACTTTTCTCTCGGGAACAGCCAGACGGGGTATTTCCGGCCTGAACTTCGGTTCCCAGCTTGTCTCTTCCTCCTCAACCTTTTCCTCTTCAACAATGCTAGGCTTCAAGTCGTACATGTAGACTGGAGAGGCGTCACCGTGCAGGAATTTATCAATAGCGATGGCACCTCTTCGACCGGCTGCGATGGCATCTATGACCATGCCCGGTCCCGAGACGAAGTCTCCGCCAGCGAATACACCGGGGATGTTAGTAGCTAGTTTGTTTTCATCAACTGCCAGTCTTTCCCAGCGAATGCGCTCCAGAGCGCTATCCGGTGGTAAAAACGACAGGTCAGGAGCCTGTCCCACAGCAGCAATCACCGTGTCTGCTGGGGCAAAAAACTCTGAACCAGGTATAGGGACAGGACGGCGGCGTCCAGTTGCATCAGGCTCTCCAAGCCTCATACGGACGCACTGCAAACCAGTTACCTTCCAATCATTGTTTACCACGCGCGTGGGGCTGACCAGGAAATTGACTTTAATACCCTCCGCCACAGCTTCGTTATACTCTACTTCAGTGACGGGCATTTCTTCCCGCGAGCGACGATAGAAAATGCTCACTTCTTCAGCACCCAACCGGAGGGTTGTACGCGAGGCGTCCAGAGCCACGTTGCCACCACCTATGACAGCTACACGGCGTCCGATCTTGATGGGCTTGCCAACTTTTACATCTCTGAGAAATCTCAGACCATAGTAGAAACCCTCAATGTCTTCCAGTTCTCCTGGTATGCCGATGCTCTGGCTCTTCTGCGCTCCTGCGGCGATGAAAACAGCGTCGAAACCGCTATTTCTTATGTCTTCTATGGTGAAATTTACGTTGACGGGTCGGTTGTATCTTATCTCCACTCCGCACTTGATAATGTAGTCTATTTCTTTCTCGATAACATGTCGGGGCAGGCGAAAGTCAGGTATAGCTACTGAAAGCATACCGCCACCTACAGGGAGAGCTTCGAAGACCGTAACCGGATAACCCATTTGAGCCAGAAAGTAGGCACACGATAACCCGGTAGGTCCAGCGCCTACTATTGCTACTTTCTGTTTGCGGGTTTTCGGGAAGGGTTCTGGAGCAGGTAGTTCATCAGCATGCTCAAAATACCAATCAGCAGCAAATCGTTTGAGCGCCCTGATAGCTACAGGCTCATCAAGTTCACCGCGCCGGCATCTTCCTTCGCAAGGATGGTGGCAGATACGCCCGCAGATAGCTGGAAAAGGATTACGTTCTCTTATTGTCTCTATAGCTCCTAGATAGTCACCTTTAGCGATCTGCGCTACATATTTGGGAATATTAATCCCCACCGGACAGGTATGTTGACACGGTGATACCATAAGAGCATCACATACAGCAGCCGGGCATCTCTTTTCTTTTATGTGAGCTTCATATTCTTCTCTGAAGTACTCCAAGGTAGTAAGGACTGGGTTAGGACAGGTTTGTCCCAGACCACAGAGCGAGCATTCTTTGACCGTTCTGGCTATGGTGAGGAGAGTATCTATATCTTGTTCATCGCTCTTGCCTTGGGTGATCCTGGTCAGGATTTCTAGCATTTGTTTGGTTCCCAGGCGACAAGGGACACATTTTCCGCAAGATTCTGCTTGGGTGAAGCTCAAGAAATATCTAGCTACTTCCACCATGCAAGTGGTTTCGTCCATCACCACCATGCCACCCGAACCCATGATGGACCCCAGTTTAGCCAGTGTTTCGTATTCTACCGGAGAATCGAGAAACCGGGCAGGAATGCACCCACCTGAAGGTCCACCAGTCTGAACGGCTTTAAACTTCTTGCCACGCGGAATACCGCCACCGATATCGAAGATGATGGTGGACAAAGGAGTGCCCATCGGCACCTCCACCAAACCACTATTGGCAATTTTGCCGGTAATAGCGAATACTGCTGTGCCCTTGCTTCTTTCTGTGCCGATCCCAGCAAACCATTCAGCTCCACGGTCAATGATGACAGGGATAGATGCTAAAGTCTTGACATTGTTAATCGTGGTCGGTTTCCCTTCTAGACCGGATTGGGCTGGGAAAGGAGGGCGAGGACGTGGCATACCACGTCGTCCCTCAATCGAAGCCATAAGTGCTGTCTCCTCACCACAAACAAAAGCTCCGGCACCTTCTTTGATATGGACTACGAAATTAAAGCCCGAGCCTAGGATATCCTTTCCCAAAAAGCCTCTCTGGTGAGCTTGCTCCAAAGCGACACGTACACGCTTTACGGCTAAAGGATATTCAGCACGCACATAGATATAGCCCTCCTGTGCGCCTATGGCGTATCCAGCTATAGTCAGCCCTTCAATGACTGAGTGAGGATCTGCTTCCAGGATAGAGCGGTCCATAAAGGCGCCGGGGTCGCCTTCGTCGGCATTGCAGATGACGTATTTCTTATCTCCAGGCGATTTCCGGCAAAACTCCCACTTTAGCCCGGTGGAAAAGCCGGCTCCCCCTCGTCCTCGAAGTCCAGATTTCTTGACCTCTTCGATGACCTGTTCGGGCGTCATGGAGAACGCTTTTTTCAGTGCCCGGTAACCACCGCGTGCGATATAGTGTTCAATTTTTTCGGGGTTGACTTGTCCACAGTTGCGCAAGATCACACGCTGCTGCTTCTTGTAGAAATTTATCTCCGAATAATAGGGTATGGACTTACCAGTTACAGGATCACGGTAGAAAAGACGTTCCAGTGGTTTGCCATCTCGCAAATGGGACGAGACAATCTCGGCAGCGTCTTCGGGTTGGACGTGGGTGTAAAAGATGCCTTCTGGTTCAACGACCACGTTCGGACCCTGTTCGCAAAAACCATGGCAACCCGTAAAGTCTACTTCGACATCGCTTATCTCTTGTTGTGCTATTTGCCCCCTAAGTGCCTCGTAAACGGCATCAGAGCCACTGGAAAGACATCCAGTGCCTTGACAAACGAAAATAATGTGATGGCTTTGCATGCTATTCTTTATCCTCTCATCTCCTGAGTAACTGCTCCACCTTCTTGGGGTTCATGTGACCATATACACGGTCGGCGATCACTA
This sequence comes from Chloroflexota bacterium, assembly GCA_036834125.1. GTDB lineage: Bacteria > Chloroflexota > Dehalococcoidia > GIF9 > AB-539-J10 > RBG-13-51-36. The sequence continues at coordinate 42,645 of DAITOK010000006.1, forward strand.
TGTTGGGAGCAAGGGCACAAACACCGATGCAGGCAACTGTTTCCAACGTATATTCCAAATCAGGGGTGGTCTTGCCTTCGTCTATACCTAGGCGCTGTTTAACCAATTTCAGTATGGTTTTGCCACCTCGTACATGGCATGCTGTGCCTCGACAGACTCTAACCACCTTTCTGCCTCGCGGTTCAGTATAAAGTTGCGTGTAGAAACTGATCACGCCTTGAACCTGACTGGGAAAGAGTCGCAAATTCTTAGCTATGATAGGTATAGACTCGGGAGGGATGTAGCCGAGCTCACTCTGGATCTTCTGTAACAGTGGTATTAGTGGCCACTTCTGTTTACTGTATTCAGTTATAAGCTCATTTATCCGTGTTGAATCCACTTGCCCAGTCGGCATTTCTTTCTCCATCTTCACGTCCTCCTCGGCTTTTTCCGCATAAGCTAGTTGGTTCTCTCACTGTGGAGAGATTTTCTCTATCCTGACGCTGCACGCCTTTAATGAAGGGGTTTTTGTTTCCGAATCTAGCGCTATGTCGAATAGCTCGTTCACTGCTGCATCAGGAAATGATGCTGGCATAAACAGCATCCCTTCAGGCAGGCTATCGCTAGTCCTGGTCTTCGCTATTACTTCACCGGTAGGCGAGATTATTCTCACCTTCTCGCCGTCGGCGATACCTAGTTTTTTCGCATCAGACTGGCAAATTTCTACCAAAGCTTCTAGCCAAAATTTTCTGAGTCGAGCAGACCGGGAAGTTCTCGAGCCCGTACCGAAGTGACCGACCATACTGCCACTCACCAATATAAAGGGGTAGCCTTTCTTGGACTTCAGTTGCAGGCTATACTCGACCGGGCAAAAGCGAGCAAAACCTTTGGGAAATTGACTGCCGTGTATGCGGCTGACCGCCCAACTGCTACCAGACTCAGCTTTGTCGAGGTTCCTCTCTCCTGAATCGGCGAAATTAACGGCTTCGTACAAACTATAGGAGCCCAGTTCACAAACTTCGGCTATTTCGTCCATAACTTGCTGGGGGGATGAATACGGGAGGTGGATACCCATCTTGTCAGCCAGACGCAGGATTATTTCCCAGTCTGGCAGGCTTTCACCTGGGGCACTGATTGCTTTCTGTACATTTCGTATTCTCCCTTCGAAATTTGTGAACGTACCATCTTTTTCAGCAAAGCTTGCCGCCGGCAATACTACGCTTGCAAACCTGGCTGTTTCCGTAAGGAACAGGTCCTGTACTACGAGAAACTTCAGTGAACTCAGGATTTCCCGAATGAGCTTAGAATGGGGCAAACTCAAGACAGGGTTTTCACCCACTATGTACATGCCTTTTATCTTTCCCCTTTTCACCTGTTCCATCATCTCCAAAGCCGTTAGCCCGGCTTCAGCCGGTAGACTTGTCTGCCAGCGCTCTTCAAATTTCTTCCTGGACTCGGCATCCGTGATGCTGTGATAGCCAGGGAGAAAATTCGGCAAGGTTCCCATGTCGCAAGCACCCCGTGCATTGTTTTCTTTTTGCAGAGCATAGATGCCACCTCCCTTCCTACCAACATTTCCCGTCAGCAATGCCAAGTTTGCCAAAGCTTTCACACTGCTAGCGCCACTCAGATGCTGTGTGATTCCTGTGCCGTAGACAATCGCTGCCTGGCTAGCCTTGGCATATAATCGAGCGGCTTCGCAAATGTATTCACTGGGAACGCCGGTGATTGTCTCGACGTACTGCGGGGTATATCTCTTCAAGCTTTCCTCGAAGGCTTCAAAGTTGTCCGTTTTTCTGCTGACAAATTCTTCGTCGAGCAAGTTTTCATCAATAATCACTCTAGCTAGCCCATTTATGAGTGCGGCATCAGTACCAATCTTTGGGCGAAGCCAGAGGTGAGCAAACAAAGAAAGCTTAGTGCGTCGAATGTCTATCAGTAACAGTTTGACGCCGCGCTGTTTGACAGCGCGTTTTATGGCATAGCTGACCGCTGGAGCTGAGGAACTGGGATCGGCTCCGATGACTAATATGACTTCCGCACGCTCTAAATCATTGAGGCAGTTGGTGGTACCAGGGATGCCAATAGAGGCTCCCAAGCCAATGCAGGTGGCAGCGCTATACAGACGGCTGCAATTATCAATATTGTTCGTTCCTAAGACAGTTCTGGCGAATCTCTGCAGGAGATAATTCTCTTCATTGGTGCACTTAGAAGAGCCCAAGACGCCGAGACTAGCTCCGCCATATTCGTCCTTTATCTGGCAAAACTGAGTGCTAACTAGTTCTAAAGCTTCTTCCCAGGACACCGCCTCAAATTTGCCATTTACGTTGACCAAAGGCTTGAGCAGACGGTCGGGGCTATGGATAAAGTCGTAGCCATAACTTCCTCTTGCACAAAGCGTGCCTTTATTCACAGCTGTTTCGCTACCTGGCGTGACTCGCACTACTCGTCCGTACTTTACTTCCAGACAGACGCTACAACCGCAACCGCAGAAAGGACAGGTGGTCTGGACAGTGGTTTTGGTTGTTCCTCTGTAAGGCTTTTCCTTCTCAGTTAGCGCACCCGTGGGACACAGGGCTACACAGGTTCCGCAAAAAGTGCACTCAGAGCTTTCCAGAGGCAAATCGTTCAGCGTCGCTGGTCTGGTGGCAAAACCTCGCTGGAAGTAGTCAATAGCACCTTCGACTACTAAGTCTTGGCAGGCTCGGATACACTTGGCGCAGAGTATGCACTTGCTCAAATCTCGTTCTAAAAAAGGATTGACCTCCTCGATAGTAGCTATCTGAGGAAGCTTTTCTAACTCCAGCAATCCAATGCCTAGGTCTGAGGCAATCTTGCGTAGTTCACAGCGGTTTCCTTTGTCGCATACTAGGCAAGAATCAGGATGGCTGGAGAGCATGAGTTTCACTATTGTCTTGCGACGCTCGATGACACGACTGGAGAAGGTGTTGATTATCATGCCGGGCGCTATAGGGGCAACACAGGATGCCAATAGGGCGCCATTTCGTTCGTCTTCTACTAGACACACGCGGCAGGCTCCAATAGGAGTTAAATTAGCATCGTGGCAGAGGGTGGGAATGTCTACGCCTGATTCTCTTGCCAGTTCCAGAATAGTCATCCCGGCATGACCACTTACCTCTCGCCCGTTCAGTGTAATGGTTACTGGCTGCCGATCCATCCTACTTCATCACCCGGCAGGTAAATGTATGGTTTTCAAGAAAGGACTACTTATTCTTGTCTATACCCTCTGGCCAATTGGCAGATACATAGGCAAAAGACCGAGGAAAGTATCTTCCTTCGCCAACTGTCTTTATACCAGTCAAAAGTTCGGTACTAGCAGCGCTCTTGGCAATAAATCCGTAAGCTCCTACCTGCTTGGCAACGAACATATTTTCTTCCTCATCATATTGGGTTAGAATCAAAACCTTCGTCTTTGGGCATTCTTTAGTTATTCGTTTCGTTGCTTCAAGCCCGCTCATCATGGGCATGACTATGTCCATCACCACGACATCGGGCATAAGATTTTGAACTTTGTTAATGGCATCCAATCCATCAACAGCCTCACCCACTACCTCTAGGTCTTTTTGCAGACTAAGCAGAGCGCGAATTCCCTCTCTGACCACGGCATGGTCATCCACTACCAACACTTTGATTTTTTTGAGGGTCTTGTCTAGGAACTTTTCAGCCCAGGCGACCAAGAAAGCTAATTCAACTGGCTTGATCAAATACTGTTCGGCTTCCAGCTTGAGTCCTTCATCCATACGCCAGCCCTTGGTGAGGCGCTTCTCCACTGGGGCATCAACCACTATGAGAGGCACGTCCTTAAAAGTAGAACTTTGCTTCAGCCACTGGTGGAGGAGAAAGGCGTCGCCACGTGGCATTATGGTGCCCAGAATAATCAAGTCCGGTTTTTCACGCCGTGCCATTTCTTCGGCTTCTGATCTGCTACCTGCGGTAACTACCTGCCAACCCTTTGCCTGCAATTTAGCTCGCAGCGCGCCAATAAACTCCGGCTCATCGTCTATTAGCAGAATTTTGTTGACAACTTGCATCTTTCTGCCCCCTTGCCAACTTGGTGCCTGAGAAATGTTCGTTGGCTTAGTATCAGTATAAGCACACACTTCGCGAACAAATAGAGGTATTCACCCCAAAAAGAGACGGCAAATCACCGCAATTGTAGGGGTGTAACAAGCTCATTTATGTGTGTGGCAGTTCGCGACGCCGAAAACGGGCGACGAAAGGAGCGCTACCGAGATTATAGGGTACCGACCTCAGATATTGACAATGCGTTTGCGCAGAGCATATTTAAACAAGTCGAGTCGGTTGTGAATGTCCAGCTTTGCCATCAGGCTGGTCTTATGTCTTTCTACTGTTTTGGGACTAATGACCAGCATTTGCGCTATCTCACGAGTAGAATATCCTTCCGCTAGCAATTTTAGTATCTCTCTTTCTCTGTCAGTTAGTTGCTCAGATGTGTCTGTGCTTTTTCCTGCTCTCGCTATCTGGCGATAGTCTTCCACTAAGAGTCTTGCTACAGAGGGAGATAAGAAGGAATCTCCACGATATACCGCCCGAATGGCTGAGGTAAGCTCTACGGATGCCGCTGTTTTACTGATAAAACCACTAGCTCCACTTTCAATAGCAGGTAGAACATATTCTCTATCTTCATATTGAGTCAGTACTATTATCTTTATCTGTGGGAACTCCTTATGTATTCGACGAGTTGCTTCCAACCCGTCCATAATAGGCATTGAGATATCCATGAGTATCACATCAGGCATCAGCCTCCTGACCATCTCCAAGGCATCTTTGCCATTAGTAGCTTCGCCTACTGCTTCTATGTCGCCAGTAAGAGCGAGCAAGGCACAGATACCATCACGTACGATGACATGGTCATCAATTACCAGCACTCTTATTTTCGCCATATCTAGTGTCTTGACTTATTGGGATCTTCGCCCAAACTGTGGTTCCTGCTCCAATCTTAGACACAACACCGCTGGTACCGCCAAGAAAGCCAATCCTTTCTCTCAAACTGAACAATCCACGGCCTCGCCCATTTTCTTCTACATCAGTGAGTTTGGCGACATCAAATCCTTGCCCGTCATCGGTAATACTGAGCGAGAACTCGTCAGGTTGATACGCCAGAACAATGGAAACATTTTTGGCTTTAGCATGCTGGGTCACATTGCCAATAGCTCCTTGAACAACACGGAAAAGGGCAGTTTCTACATCAGGAGGTAAGCGCTGCTCAGTTCCTTTAACTTCTATTGTGACATTAATACCTAAAGGCTGAAGACTGTTTTTGGCATGCTGGCGAACAGCTGCAACTAATCCCAGTGTATCCAGCACAGTAGGGTGGAGATTTGAAATTATCCTGCTCACCTCTTTATGTACTTGAACTGTCAGCGCTTGGACCTTCTTGAGCCCTGCGATAAGCTGGGCGTCTTGATTGCCAGACTTTGTGCACATTTCTATCAACGCTTCCAGCTGGAGTGCTATTCCAGACAGTGATTGGCTGGTTTCATCGTGTAGTTCACGAGCGATTCTTCTGCGTTCCTTCTCTTCTGCGACAAGGTTTTGTCGCGCCAGTTTGCGCAGTCTTTCCCGAGCTTTTCTCAACCGCTCATACAGCATCGCCTGTTCGATGGCGATGCCAAGTTGATCGGCGATTGAATGCAAAAGATGCACATCTTCTTTAGTAAAGCGACGTGGCACATAGCTAGCAACGTTCATCACCCCTAGGACATTATCTTTTGCCCGGAGGGGGACACTGATAAAAGCTTTTAAACCCTCCGAGCTTATCAGGTCAAATCTAGCAGCATCGGGTTCTGAAGAAATATCCTCTAAGAGTACTGCCCTACCACTTTGAGCTACCTTCCCTGCGATACCTTCACCGAGTTTAAGGCGCATCTCTTGAACATATTTATCGGATAAGCCATGATGAACGCGGTAGGATAGCGTCTGAGTTGCTTCATCAAGAAGCATTATTCCTCCAACCGTCCCATTTATGATGCTAAGTACATTATCCAAACCAATTTTAAGGATGGAATCTAAATCGAGTAGACCACTGATTGCTGCTGAGACTCGACTTAAAGCCAAGAGGTCACGATAATGTTTCTCAACCACCTCTCCTCGAGCAGATAGATTCAAATCAGAATTAGCCAGACTGCCGGCTTTATCAATCCCCTTGCTTTGTTTCATTGTCACCTACTCCACCCGAAGCAACTGTATAGTTTCACAAGAGTTATCACGAGGAGCTATAAAGCTTCTGCCTGAATAAAAGTACCCCTCTCTAAATAAGCCTATAAGAAATCATAACCTTTTGCAACTTGTGGTGTTTGCAGCAGCAGTCTGGTGTGAACTTTTCAGGTGGAACATCGTTGAAGACAGGTTACTCCAAAAATTGTGAAGTGCGATAGCAATCAGACTATTTAAGTAGTTAATCGTTGCGGTTAAAGGATGTGGTTTCTTTGAAGCGTAGTCCAGTGATTGTTATTGGCGGAGAGGGTGGGATTCGAACCCACGGTCGGGGAACCCCGACACACGCTCTCCAGGCGTGCCTGTTAGACCACTCCAGCACCTCTCCGCGGAGAGGGTGGGATTCGAACCCACGCTCCGATACAATCGGAGACCGCTTTTCGAGAGCGGCACCATAAACCACTCGGTCACCTCTCCCTTTGGTATTATATCATCTACTGTGAGAATGACTTTACTTTAGCTTTCTTGCTGGGCTGGTTAGTGGTGATAAAATCTAACCTCGGAGGCAAAATGAAGGAAGTAACAGTTAATATCGAAGATTATCTCAAGCCTACTGCCACGATTGACTGTGATAACCAGTTGATAAAAGACAAAGCACGGAATCTAACAAAAGGTGTTGCTGGTACAGCTGCCCAGGCAAAGAGTCTGTTTTATTGGGTGAGAGACGGGATTGCATATACCCCCCTGGTGCCACTTGAGATTTTTGAAAATTACCGGGCGAGCGAAACGCTGAAAAGAGGAAAGGGATTTTGCGTGGAGAAAGCCGCTGTCTTGGCTGCCCTAGCCCGAGCCGTAGGTATCCCGGCACGGTTACACTTTGCTGACATTCGCAACCACCTTGCTTCACCCAGAATAGTTGAAGTTATGGGGACTAATCTGTTCAGTTATCATGGCTACACAGAACTATATATAGATGGAAACTGGATAAAAGCCACACCAGCTTTCGACCTCAATCTATGCCGGGAAAAGCAGATAGTTCCAGTGGAATTTGATGGTCAGCACCATGCCTTGTTCTATACACACAACCGTGATGGCAGACTGCACATCGAATACCTTAAGGACCATGGGCACCGTATTGATGTTCCTGTACAAGAAATATTGACTGCCTGGCTGGAGCACTATGGAATAGCAGCTCAGGAGCGGCTAAACTGTCTTCTAAACGAAGAAAACAGGAGTAAAAACCGGTAAACTTTGATATGCTACTTCAGGTGAACATAGGCACCAACATAAGCATTACGCCACCAGCTACTACCGAAGCAATCTGTCCAGCAGTATTAGCTCCCACAGCATGCATTAATAAATGATTCTGCGGATTAGCTTCTAGTCCTAGTTTCTGTACGACGCGGGACGACATCGGGAAAGCGGAAATGCCACAGGCACCAATCATGGGGTTAATCCTCTTGCCGGATAGGACATACATTACCTTGCCCAAGAGCACTCCAGCCACAGTATCCAAACTAAAGGCTATTATGCCTAAGATGAATACTAAGATAGTTTCAGGTCTGAGAAACTCAGCCCCGGACATCATTCCTCCTACAGTAAGACCCAGTAGGATGGTCACAATATTAGCCAATTCGTTTTGAGCTGCTAAAGAAAGCCGTTCCACTACTCCGCACTCTCGCAGCAGATTGCCGAACATGAGACAGCCAATAAGCGGAGTGGCTTTGGGGCAAATCAAGCCTACAACAAGTGCAGTGACTATAGGGAACAATATCTTCGTTCTCCTTGAAATTGTTCCTGCAACTGAGGGCATTTTCAGAGCCCTTTCTTCCTTGCTGCACATTGCCTTTATTATGGGTGGCTGGATTATTGGTACCAGAGCCATATATGAATAGGCGGCTACCACAATAGCAGCCGCGTACTTAGATTGGAGTGTAGTCGCCACATAGATTGATGTTGGACCATCCGCAGAGCCAATGATGCCAATAGATGCTGCATCTTTCAAACTGAAATCCAAGATATGTAGCCAGCCGTCACCTAGTAAATAAGCCAGAAAGAAAGTGCCGAAAATGCCAAATTGAGCAGCAGCGCCAAGAAAAATAGTATAGGGCCTTTGCAGGAATGGCTCGAAGTCAATCATGGCTCCTACAGCAATAAAAATAAGCAGAGGAAATATCTCGGTACGGATGCCTGCTTCCCTTAGGATAGCCAAAAATCCGCCTGTTTCTGCCGCTCCACCTAACGGCATGTTAGCTAGTAAACATCCAAAACCAATAGGTACGAGTAAAACCGGCTCTACTTTCTTGGCAATGCCCAGCCATATTAAAATACCGCCGATAATTAGCATTGCCAGGGACTGCCAATTCAAAGCAAGAAACCCAAAGAATTCACCTGTAATTGGGTTCATTATTTATCCTCTTTTTCTTCCTTGTCTTTGGGTTTAATGAGTGTGTTCAGAATGGTCATGACCAGGAGCAAAATTCCTAGAACAGCGAAGACGGTTGCCATTCCCAACAACACTATCCACAAGGCGTTAAGCATTCTGTTTTCCTCTTCGATTATTGTGGCTTGCGTGATGATACTATGGCGAAGTAATAGCTGTCAAAGCATTTGATAGAGGACATTGCAAAGGGAATTTGCCTTGTGTTATCATCTTACATACTTTGTTTTTGCATTGTCAGCCCCTGTAGCTCAGAGGATAGAGCACTGGCCTCCGGAGCCAGGTGCAAGGGTTCGAGTCCCTTCAGGGGCAGTTTTGATAATAAGGTCATGGCAACGACAACAGCTGAAACTATTGAAATCCGTTTTCACGGTCGAGGCGGTCAGGGAGTAGTTACGGCAGCTAAACTACTCGCTGAAGCGGCAGGAAAAGAAGGTAAATATTTCCAGGCCTTACCTGATTACGGGGCAGAAAGAATGGGCGCTCCTATTCGTGCCTATGCTCGCATTAGTTCCATGCCTATTATTCCCCATTGTTTGGTCACAAACCCTGATGTTGTCGTAGTGATGGATCCTACTCTTCTACAGTCTGTCAATATCGCGGAAGGTTTAAAAGAAAACGGTATCCTGGTGATCAACACCCCACTTTCTCCAGCTGAAGTGCGTTCTAAGCTTGGTCATAACCGAGGGAAGATAGCTACAATTGACGCTACGGATATTGCACTTCACACTTTGGGTAAAAACATCCCAAATGTTCCTATGCTCGGAGCATTACTCAGAGCGAGAAACATAATGAATAAAAAGGAGTTAGTTTCTGTCGTGAGAGAAAAACTCGGAGCCACTATGAAGGAAAGTGTGGTCGAGGCTAATATTCAGGCTCTTGAGCAAGGGTACAATAAATGGCGAACAGAATAAAAATATCTGAGCAAGACTGGAAGAAACTGCCAATAAGAACTTTAGTCATCGAGGCTGGCAACAGTATAGAGTATGAAACCGGTAGCTGGAGAGTTTTTCGTCCGGTTATCAACTTCAAGAAGTGTACTCATTGCATGTTCTGTTGGCTTTTTTGCCCCGATAGCAGTGTTATAGTAAAAGATTCTAAGCTTGTCGGTGTTGACCTAAAACACTGTAAAGGTTGTGGTATTTGTGCATCCGAATGCCCTCGCCAAGCCATTACCATGGAAGAAGAATCGAAGTTCTGGCAGTAAAAGAAACATAAATGGGGTCATTTCGAGTTAAAGGCAAAGTAAAGGCACTAGAAGGGGATAACGCTGTAGCTGAGGCTATGCGTCAAATAAACCCCGATGTTGTTGCCGCCTATCCAATTACTCCACAGACTGAAATCGTTATGACGTTCAGCGAATTTGTAGCTGATGGCTTGGTGGATACTGAGTTTATTGCGGTTGAAAGTGAACATGCGGCGCTCAGTGCTTGTATCGGTGCCGCCGCCGCTGGTGCTAGAACCATGACTGCTACTTGTGGTCCTGGATTAGCCCTTATGTGGGAAATGCTTTGGATTGCTTCGGGCTGGCGACTGCCTATCGTTATGGCAGTTGTTAACAGAGCTTTCAGTTCCCCGTTAAATATTTTGTGTAGCCACGATGATTCAATGGGGTCTCGAGACGCTGGCTGGATTCAATTATATGCTGAGACGCAGCAGGAAGCCTACGATAATACTATTCAAGCCGTGCGTATCGCCGAACACCCTGATGTTTTACTTCCGGTAATGACCTGCCTTGATGGCTTTGTCCTCAGTCATACACTGGAACCGGTGGAGGTTTTGCCCGACGAGGAAGTTAGGAAGTTTATAGGTGTCTACATTCCTGTTTATCCCTTAATTAATATTGAGCATCCAGTAACTTATGGGGCTTGTGCCTTTTCTGATTACTACTTCGAACACAAGCGTCCTTTGTGGGAAGCAATGGGAAAGGCAGCCAAGGTGGTTGCGGATATCGGTCGAGAATATGGAAATCTAACAGGTCGTTATTATGGCTTAGTTGATGCTTACCGGTTAGACGATGCCGAAATAGCCATAGTTATTCTGGGGGCAACTGCCGGGGCAACACGAGTAGCAGTAGAGAAAATGCGCCAACACGGCATTAAGGCTGGCATGCTGCGATTACGCTGTTTTCGTCCCTTTCCTGCTGAAGAGGTGGCTGAAATGCTGAGAGGCAAAAAAGCTGTGGCTGTTTTAGAGAGAGTTGCCTTCTTTGGTGCCGAGGTTGCTCCAGTTTTCCTTGATGTAGCCACTGCTCTATATCTAAGAGGGATACATACACAACTGGTTAATTATATCTACGGTTTGGGTGGACGGGATACGACTCCAGAACAAATTTGCACTGTTTTTCAGGATTTAGCTGATATTGCTAGGACTGGTAAGGCAGGGCCTATTTTCCGTTATTTGGGGTTAAGAGATTAACGATAGGTTAGTGACATGGCGACAGCAACAGAAAAAGCAAAAATAAATCTTAAGGAGATCAGTAATCAGGAAGACAAGTTAGCTCCTGGACATCGGCTGTGTACTGGTTGCGCTGAGTCAATTATTGTCCGTCAGGTATTGCATGCCATCAGCGACCCGGTGATTGTAGCTTCGCCTACGGGTTGTTTGGAAGTGAGTACAGGGGTATTCCCGTTTACTGCCTGGCGTGTTCCATGGATACACAATGCTTTTGAAAATGTTGCCTCAACTATTGCTGGAGTGGAAACCGCATATCGAAGTTTGGTTAAGCAAGGTAAAGTGAAAGATAAAGGGATTAAATTTGTTGTTTTCGCTGGTGATGGGGCTACCTATGATATTGGGTTCCAATGGTTAAGTGGTGTCCTAGAGCGGGGACACAGAATTCTCTATGTTTGCCTTAATAATGAAGCCTACATGAACACCGGAATCCAAAGGAGCGGTGCCACACCTAAAGGCACTTGGACAACTACTACGCCCGTAGGTAAAGTTTTTTTAGGGAAACAGGAGAATCGAAAGGATTTGACCACCATAGTAGCGGCACATAACATTCCTTATGTAGCTCAGGTAGCACCTCATGCCTGGCGCGATTTAATGACCAAGGTTAAAAAGGCAGTGGCTTGTGATGGACCTTCTTTTCTTAATGCAATCGCTCCCTGCCCTCGAGGTTGGCGGTACGACCCAAAGGATACTATCGCGTTGTCAAAGTTGGCTGCTGAAACATGTGTGTGGCCTTTATACGAGGTTGACCATGGAATTTGGCGGTTAAATAATAAACCAGCCGAAAAAAAACCCGTTGTTGAGTGGCTTAAAGCACAGGGCAGATTTGCTCACTTATTACGTCCGGGAAACGAAGTTTTGGTGGACGAATTTCAGCAAGCGGTTGACAGAGATTGGGAAAAGCTTCAAAGACTCTGCGAGTGCCCTTCCTAGTTTTTCAAACAGCCCTTCTTTGGTCTTCCATTGATTGCTAGCGGACTTCTTGTTATTATGTCTTGGGTTTTTGGTCGGGGTGTGGCGCAGCGGCTAGCGCGCATGGTTTGGGACCATGAGGTCGGTGGTTCAAATCCACTCACCCCGACCAACTTAAACATTGCGGATTTTGCGGGCAGTTTGTTTGCTCGCTTGCCCCGCCTGCGGCGGGTGTGGAGTTTATCCGTCCTCTGGCGGACTCGCATTTTTCCGTATATTTCGGCACAAAATCAAAGGGTTTTTGAAAATCAAAAAACAGTTTTCTGTCCAGCAGGCGGCGGTTCGTTCCAATTTTTTCCGTAAACGATTTGATTTCATCAAAATCGTTTGACGAAGCCAGTTTTTCAGCGTGGTGAGCGGATAAAATCCAATCTTTCAACGGTTGTGGACAAAAGAGATCAAATTGTGTATTATAATGTTAGTGTTAGTCATTTGATTATAAGGTAGTTGTTGTATTTTAATACTAATACTATCATACCATAATGCCAAACAAAAAATCCACAATTGCCAAGAACATAAAGAAGTTGCGAAAACAACGGGGTTTGTCGCAGGACAAATTGTCAAAACTCGCCGATATTTCCCATAATACGATTATCAAAATTGAATCCGGCGCAATACAAAGCCCGACAATAGACACCGCCCAAAAGATCGCCAAAGCGTTAGGCGTTAGTTTAGATGATTTAATTCACCCTGTGAAATAATTTCAGTTTTTCCATGTTTTATACGTATATTTTACAAAGTAAAAAGGATGGGCAATTTTATTCAGGTTTTACTAAAAATTTGAAAGTAAGATTTGAGCAACATAGAAAAGGACTTATTAAATCGACAAGAAATAGAAGACCTTTAGAACTCATTTATTACGAAGCCTGTTTGAAATAAGAAGATGCAACTAAAAGAGAAAAATATTTCAAAACACATTACGGAAAACTTTTTATAAAAAAGCGGCTCAAATCTTATTTCACAGGGTAAAATAATCACTATGACCAAAGAACAAAAATTTTACAAAGCATTACAGGATGTATTTATCGGCGCCAAGATTGAAGGCCAGGGCGGTTTTGTCAATTTGATGAAGATCAAATCAAATTACTACCGCAAAATTGAAGACCTACTCAAAAAAGATATTGAAACAGCGCTAATAAACCACCCGAAGTTTAGAGACGAACTTTTTGACAAACTCTATTCGTTTTTCAGTCGCTACTTTACCGAAAGCGGCTCAATCTATTTCAATTCAACGCCTTTTCACAACAATATCTACGAAAGAGTTTACACCGATGAAAAGGATGTTATCCTCTTTTGGAAAACGCAGATGCTTTACTATGTCAAAACC
>DAITOK010000007.1:0-54051 GCA_036834125.1 Chloroflexota bacterium
TTTGGTAAAAGAATCTGTGTCTTTTCCTAAGCCTCTTTCTCCACCTGCTGATAACCTTCCTGTCTGCTCCAAATGCCTCCTTAGTGGCTTTCTCCCATATTCCTCGTAGAAGTTGAGTATCTTCATCCTTTGCTGTGCTACTTCGCTTCCTTGAAACCTGCTGAGACTGAAGAGCATATCCTGAAACCTCCTACTATAAAATCCCCGTATTCTACTAAACAGAGGATATGCTCTTGCACCGTGACCCATTACCCCCTAATGTCGCATATGTATCTTAACTTTTCCAGCCTCACAATATGAATTTGACATCCCGCATTTTACGTTGTACGATAAGGTTGTGGAACTAAAATAAGAAGGTCGCAGTCAAGATGCCAAGCTGCACCGGGAGATAGCTGATGGATAAAATTAAAGTAATGATAATTGATGAACAAGCGTTATTCCGAGCTGGAGTGCGCCAGACTCTGTCTCGTCAGCCGGACTTCGAGGTGCTGGAATGTGACCCTACCCAGAATCCACTGGAGTTAATTGAAGCTAATCTTCCTGATGTCTGCTTACTTGGCTCCGACCTAACTAGCCTCAGCGGAATTGAATTGGGGCGAAAAATCGCCCAGTATTATCCAACCACCAAAGTCATAGTCCTGAGTCCCGACCCCAGCGACGAGGAACTCTTCGAGATTATTAAAACTGCCGCCGCCGGTTGCTTAAGTAAAAAGGCTACCGCTGATGAGTTAGCCAACACCATAAGACGTGCCTACAGCGGCGAATACCCCATAAACGAATCTCTGTTCACCAGACCCAGAGTTGCCAAACAGGTCCTGAATCAATTTCGTGGCTTCACCAGAACTATGCAAGCGGTAGCAGCCCCCCTCACTAAAAGGGAAACGCAAATTCTCACCTACATTGCTGAGGGACATTCTAACAAAGAAATCGCGCATATTTTGTCCATCAGTGAACAGACAATCAAGAACCATGTTAGCGCTATCCTTCGTAAGCTCAATGCCAACGATCGAGCCCATGCTGTGGCTCTCGCTTTACACAGTGGTTGGATTACGCCCGAAGTAAAACCCCGCAGAACTCTTGACGAATTCAAGGACATCTAAATTAGCCTTCTATAGAGAAAGGTTCAAACCTTCAGTCCCAAACTGGGAATGCTAATTCATCGTGCAACCTCAGCATTTGCCATTGGGATTTTGTCATTTGGGCTTTATTTTTGGCACTTGGATTTTGAAATTCCTCATTGCTCGGTTAAACCGTCGACTCTAAAATTCCAATGTAAAATTCGCCGATATTGGAAACATAAACAACTTTCACACGTGAAGGATATCCCCCAAAAGTCCTATTGACAAACCCCCAAGACATGCTAAATTGTATTTATGTTCGGCGCACACAGGGGTATACGTGTAAGCATTGAGTATAATCGGTACGGATTAGGAAGCAGTGAGTAACGTTGACTTTAGCTGACGAGAAAAATTACAGTTTGCTCGGAGTGCTGAAAAGGACGGTGAGATGCAGCAAGTAGAAATTAACCCAGGATTAAAAGCACAGATTAAAGAGTATTTAGAGCAGCAGGGCTACTCTGTCGCCGAGGGTGCCAGGCTCATTGGGAAATCCGGGATTCAGCACACCTTTGATATGCTGGCTCAAAGAGACGACGGCTTTACTCGCTTTATTATTGCCATCGGCATAGTTTCTGGCGGTGACAGAGAGGCAGAAATAGGCGCTATCTTCAGTCTTGCCAATAAAGCCTACGATTGCGGAATACTTGACCGCATTCTTATCGCCATTCCTGACCTCAGTCAGGAGACGAGACAAATAGCTCTGAAACAACGGATAAAAGTCATTGATGGGAAAAAATTTGGACAACTATTCACCGCAAAACCTGTGCAGCCACTTAAGACTGAGGAACCAGTCCTCTTTGCCACGAGAGGAGAACTCATCCAATCCCTAACCAACCGAGGCTATGAAGTAAAAGAAAATGTCAAAGTTAAGGGTCGGTCTGGAGTCGAATATACCTTCGACCTACTAGCTTCCACTGAAAACGGTCAGGTTGAACGCAGGCTGGGTATAGATTTCCTAGATGGTGAGAAGGAGGTCAGTCTGGAGCGAGTCATGCTCTTTGACACCAAAGCCTATGAAACAGGCGTGGATGAGAAGATCATTGTGGTATCCACCGACCTTTCTCCCGAGGCTGAACGATTTGCCCAGCACCAGCGCATAAAGATCTTAAGGCTAGGCACGAAAGCTGCGGCTGAACCTACTGTTGAAGAATTACCAGCCAAGGCAGCCGAAAAACCAGCCAGAGTAGAAAAGCGCACCAAGTTGCTGAGGCAGATGCCCCAGCCTGAAGCATTACAATTGATTCCTGAGGTGATGGCTAGACGGTATACTGCCATACCTCTCACCATATCCGGCAGGACATTAGAAGTGGCTATGGCAAACCCCACAGATATTTTTGCCTTGGAAGCTCTTGCTGCCCACACCCGAATGAGAATCAAAGCCACACCTGCCAGCGCCGAGGAAATTAGAGATGCTATTGACTTCAACTATAAAGCTTATAGCGAAATTGAAAAGCACGTTTCCAGCATCTCTGTTCCAGAAGAAGTGACCGATGAGAAGCTTGTCACCACCCTTACTGCTGATACGCCTCTGGTTCAAGCGCTTAACTTGCTAATTGATGAAGCTGTCAAAGCCCGCGCCTCCGATATTCACATTGAACCTGAAGAGCACCGATTGCGGATACGCTACCGCATAGATGGCACCCTTCAAGACACCATGTCTTTGCCGCTGAGTGTACATCGAGCACTTATCTCGCGAATTAAGATCCTGGCTCAATTGAATATCGCCGACCATTTCCGCCCTCAGGATGGCCAATTCTCTACTGAGACAAAAGGGCGACAGATAGATGTCAGAGTTGCCACTGCTCCGACCGTCTGGGGTGAGATGGCAGTTCTGCGTCTACTGGATAAATCTCTGGCTACCCTGGGACTGTCAGAACTCGGTATGTTGCCTGATTGCTTGGAGAAATATCAGAATATGCTCAAAGCTCCCTACGGCATGATTTTGATTAGCGGTCCCACCGGAGCCGGCAAAACTACCACTCTCTATGCCTCCATCAACGCCCTGGATACCCAGGGCGCCAACGTCATCACTATTGAAGACCCTGCTGAGTACCGGTTTAATGGTATCAACCAGATTCAGGTCAACCAACAGGCGGGCATCACCTTTGCCAGTGGACTGAGGTCCATTCTTCGCCTTGACCCTGATGTAATACTGGTTGGTGAGATACGTGACCCCGAAACAGCTAACATAGCTGTCCAGGCAGCCCTTACTGGGCACCTCATGCTCTCTTCTATCCATGCCAATGAGACTGCCGGCGTACTCTCCCGTCTCCTCGACCTGAAGATAGAGCCTTTCCTAATAGCTTCAGCAGTCATCGGCGTTGTTGCCCAGCGAATGGTACGCCGCATTTGCCCTGATTGCGCCCGCCTTATCGAAGCTCCCCTAGTTGAGCAAAAGGCTTATGAACAAGAGATGGGCGAGAGACAAACAAAGTTCCTCTACGGCACCGGCTGTAAGTCCTGCTCCTATACCGGCTACCTGGGACGCACGGGCATTTTTGAGATCCTCACTATGAGCGATCCGATAAGGCTCTTGGTCTGTAATCGCGCCAGCGCCAGCGAGATCCGGGCTCAGGCGCTCAAGGAAGGTATGGTATCTATGCTCAAAGACGGCATGCGTAAGGTCAAGGAACGTATTACTACCCCTTCTGAGGTATTACGCAACGCCTATTTTACTGATTAGACGTTGAAGAGGTGATAAATGGACTTTACTTACGTAGCTTACGCTGAAGAAGATAAGAAGACTATTACGGGCAAGGTCTCGGCTGCCAACGAGCAGGCAGCCACCGAACTTTTGTCCTACGTTGGCTATCGAGTGCTCAGCCTTAGGCAAGTTCGTCCCTTGATTAACACAGAAAAACTCAAGGCGTTTCTTGCTCGCGTCAAGCCGGCTGAAATAGTTATGTTTTCGCGTCAACTAGCTCTCCTTTTGGAATCAGGCACTGATATAGCTACCTCACTGGACTTGTTACAAGCACAGATAACCAATCAGACCCTGAGACAGATAATTGCCGAAGTCGCTTCGGACATCCGTGGCGGCACTTCGCTGTCCAAAGCTCTCAGCAAACACCCACGGGCATTCTCCTCAATGTACTATCGGGCAATCGCTGCTGGCGAACAAGGTGGTAATTTGGAAATAGTGCTCAGACAGATGGCTGACTACATAGAGAAAGGAGTCACCACTGAGAAGAAGATAACAAATGCTTTGATTTATCCTATCCTCGTAGTTTTCGTAGCCATTGCTGTGGTGGGTGTATTGATTACCTTCGTTTTTCCCACTTTTATGGGTCTGTATACTCAAGTCGGAGCTGAGCTACCCAAGCTTACTAAAATACTCATAGACCTCAGTGGTTGGCTTCGACAGTTTGGAATATATTTGATTCTCGCGTCTGTAATTGTTGCGGCTTTAGCCTATGCCTATACCAGAACGCCAGCCGGGAAATACCGCCTCGATAAAACACTACTTCGCTTGCCCTTGATTGGACGCATTATCCAACTCAGCGAACTTTCCCGTTGCTGCCGAACCATGGCACTGCTCATCAGGGTCGGCTTGCCTCTTCCCGAAGTCTTATCCATAACTGCGCACAGCATCACCAATACGGTTGTAGATGAGAACTTCACCGCCGTTCAGCAAGAGTTAATCAGAGGCGAAGGCTTATCCCGACCTATGGCAAAGAGAAGTCTGTTCCTGCCTATGATGACACAAATGGTCAAAGTCGGTGAGGAAACCGGTAACCTTGAACATACACTGGTTACTGTAGCTGACAGCTTTGAAGCTGAAGCCAATGATAAGACCACCACGGCTGTGGGGCTTATTCAGCCAGCCATAACTATAATTCTGGGACTAGTGGTTGGTTTCATTGTTCTGGCCATGATGCTAGCTATGTACTCCATCTACAGTCAGGCAGACATTTATTGAGGTTATGTAGAGAAAATGGCAGCCACAAAAAAGCTGACGAAAAAAATAAAGAGAGGCCTTCAGGGCAAGTCGCCAGGCGTTGGTCTTATTGAGGTGTTGATAGCCGTAGCCCTGTTAGGAATACTCAGCGTCGCCTTTATGAGTGCTCTCGCTACCGGCTCCAGGGTTCTCGTTGTTGCTGATGAACGAACTACTGCCGGAAGCTTGGCTAGAAGGCAGATGGAGTATGTCAAAAATCAGCCTTACAACCGTGCGTCACCAAACAACAATTACAAACCAACTTATCAAAAAATTAGCAGCATCCCTGCAGGATATTCTATCTGGAGCGTTAACTGCACAGGTGCAATTGTTAGCGATATAGTGGGAATACCTTGGGACAGCCAGAGTAACCGTCCGGTGGACAACAATTGTTTAAACCCCACGGACAAGGGACTTCAGAAGATAGCACTGGTCATTAAGTACGAAAAACCGAACGGTGAGGAGAGAATAATATATACCTTTATTAACAATAATACGTACTGGGCTCACGGTGTACCCATCACATTGGAAGGCTATAAAACAGACCGGTAACAGACAGGGGTAGGGACTTTGAAGAAAATCATGAAAATTCTAAAGAAAAATGAGAGAGGGCTTAGCTTACTCGAGCTGTCTATAGCTATCGGGCTTGTCGGTATCATCACCACGACTGTTACGCTGCTTATTTTCCAGATAGCTTCCAATACCGCTCGGAGCGGTAACCATATGATCGCCGTCAGAGAAGTGGACGAGGCAGGCTTCTGGGTTAGCCTTTATGTATACTCCGCTCAAAACATGACCATAACTGGTGATTCAGGTTTCCCTCTCATCTTGCAGTGGAACGACTTTGCCAGCAATGAGAGGCACAAAGTTGTGTTTAGCCTGAATAGCTCTGGGCTCAGAGGAAAGCATTATGTCAATAATGTGCTTAATCTAACAAAGACTGGTAGGATTCCTGTGTTTGAAGTTGTTAACCCTGACAAAACTAAAACCAACTGCAAAGTCAGCGGGGGCAGCACCTTTAACCTGCCTGCTAATGGTAAGTTCGTGATTACTGGCGGGGAGAAGCCTGACAACGGCAGGATAACCTGTACCAATGGCAGTGTCTCGCTCACTGCCACCACCGGCGCCACCTACAGCGCGATTACAGGTGGCTGGAGCTGGAACATAACCACCCCGGGAGCCAATATCACCATTACGGCTGGCGGGAGCGGCGCAAGGGGTAGCTGGACATCGGAAAGCAAGTCTGCCTATGCTGCCATAACTGCGGGTGGACAATCTGCTACGCTCAGCATCGCCAAGGGGGTTATTTTCACTGTCACTGCCACAGTGGGCACTGGCAAGCACGCAGTGAGCGAACCTAGAGTCTACAGATTCGTACCCAAACCGTAGCGCCAGCCATCAATCCCAAACGCCCGAGCCCTTCGTAAGCTCAGGCAGCCCCGAACAATCTCAAAACCTGAATGGGAAAATGCAGTCGCCTGATTTACAGCCTGGTGAATCGGGCAACCACCAAAATCTGGCGACCATGCGGTGCTAACTCTTCACCGGCATTGCTGGCCGGCAAATGCCGGCTGCCATCTTCATTTGCCACCTGGATTTTGTTAATCTCCAATTCATTTTCCGGGTCTCAAAAAATCCCCAAAAAGTACTAGAAAAGGCGAGGGATTCTTGCTTTTTCCAGCGACTAATAATATGACAAAAGTACCAGCCAGTCCACCTGCATTGACATATTAAAGGGCGACGACTATACTACCGATATGGCAGAGTCCGGTACTTTGGGGGGGTGAGACCATGATAAATATTCTGAAGAAAGCGATGACGGGTGAAAAGGGACACGCATTACTTGCCACTCTCGTGATGCTCATGATCACGCCTGTCCTGAACTTGATGTCCACCGGCATTAAGTCTGGGCGAGTGTGCGCGCAGAACATTGACGAGCTTTACAGCGCTGATGCCGGAATTGAGGATGCCATTTGGAAGATAAAGAATCAGGTACCCGAGGTAGCTAACCTGACAACCCCCGGTGACGAATATACTTATCCACAGCCCAGCCACGCTCCTCTTCTGATTAACGGCAAAAGCGTTGTGGTTACCATAGAATACCTGGGCGGCAACACCTACCGTATCATGTCAACTGCCACCGGGGAAGGCAATGCAACCCAAATAGAGGCGTATATCGTTGTTACAAGTTTCAGCATAATGGACCACCTCATTACTATCCAGGAAAACCTTGACGATAAAGACGTGCAGGATCTCCAAAATGACCTTCGAAACCTGGGGCTCGCTTGTCCACTTGGATGTGGGGATGAGACGGTATGCGGAAAGGCGTATGACTACAATGGCGACGCTTACAGGAGCATCCCCCAAGAATGCAAGGGATGTATAGCTGTGTACAACGCGCCCATCGCAGCTTGGCCGAATGTGACTCAGCTGGTCACGCGCTACTCTGAGGATGTCCAAGGCAAACTCACCTATAACTCCGACACCAAGATAGACCTCAATGGTAAAAATTGTCCCGCAAACGCACCACTTGTAAACGGAGAGCAAGACAGCCGACTGACTTCGGGCCTAGGGCCGGCGCGCGTGAACGGCAAACTAACCATCAGGAACAAGGACAAGGACCGAGCTGCCTCAGGCTGTGAAAGTCAGCTTCCAAGTTTCACAGATACCCGCCTCTCTAGGACATTCGTACTATTACCGATTGGTGATTGACGCTACGAACGATTGCTATATACTTGTACTTAGCATCACGGGGAATGAGGAACGATGAAGACCATAGCCAGAAGAGCGATAAGAAATGAACGGGGGCAGGCGCTGGTTGTCACCCTCCTGCTGCTCCTTATAGGCTCAGTCATCATTGCCCCCACACTGAATCTTATGGGGACCGGCGTGAACACCGGTCGGACATACGAGCAAAAGATTGATAAGGTTTATGCCGCCGATGCTGGTGTCGAAGATGCCCTGCTTCACATCAAGAATGACAAGCTCCAAGCCTTACTCGGTACCAACTACGACTCGTATGATTTCTCCGCCTCCTATCCTTACCCATATGTACCATCGGTAAATAACAGAAATGTGATAGTTACTATCCAGAACGTCTGGATACCCAAGGATATTAGCACGCCGAGCCCAAGCACAGCCAGGCAGATTATTACTAATGAGAAGCTGCTCATAGTCGGCTATCCCAGCAGCACTGCTGCTACCTATGTGATCAAGATGTCCTTTAACTGGGCAACCACGTCGGAGAGGGACAGCTTGAGGGTCAAGACCATCGGGATATGGCTGTCACCTGGCTTTGAGTATAGCGAGTATAGCGGCAGTTGTAGCCTTCAGGGGCAAAGCTTTTACAGTCCCCCGTCTATTTCCCCATACAAGGGAGGGCAGGCTGTGGTCTGGACATTTAGCTCTCAGCCTCTTCTCAGAAACTTCCCCGGCGTCGTCACTGGACCACCCATGGTAGTAACCTTCACCTTCCGGTACACGGGACCAGAGCCGGGGCAAATTCCCGAGCTTGTATTCTCCTGGGTGGATACCACCGGAGTGAGTGGGGTCACTTATACCTGGGATGACAGCATCCGACTGTACAAAATCGAGTCGAAAGCTGACGAAGTCGAGATTGAAGCCTATGGCGCCAAGACCAAGTTCCGCAGGCTCAAGGGCACCATATCAGCCGATTACGCTATCGCCGGCAATACATTGATGAAGGCAACAGCCGTAAGTGGCGATGACAGATTCGCCAGAGATAGGCTCTACATGGAAACTACCAGCAATGTCACCAGGATCCCGTTTGAATCAATTCCTCCGTCGGGTCTGGTGCCCCCGGGAAAGATTCCCGAAGAGGCTATGATAGACAAGGTTTATCTCTACTGGTCAGGGTGGATAGACCCTTATTACTATTATTGGAAATCTACCTGGCCGACTGGCTGGACCTGGGCAACTATTACCGACCTGCGCTACAGCCAGAGAACAAAAGAGCAACTTATAGCCAATTCCAAAATCAACCAGGTCAAGTTCGGCGTTGGCAGTTATGCCCAAACAGTAACCGCCGACAGAGTACAGCTCAAGAATACAAGTGACGCTAGTGGCTCGTCCGACTCCTGGGCTTATTCGTGCTTCAAGGATATCACCAACCTCAATCTCACCAGTGGGCAGACTGTCCGCGAATATATCGAAAATGCCATGAAATCCACTGGTACTGGCTCGGTTATCTTTACCCTGGGGCATGCTGACGCAGTGAGAAACCTGAGAAGGTCAGGCACAGGCTCGGACTATTATTGGTTTGCCCTTTACAACCAGGACAATTCGCCGACAGGTCAGAGCACAGGCTATCCATTAGCTACTCCAGCCCACAAGAAGCCCGATGAAAGCAGCTATCAGAGCAGGTACCAGTGGACTCATGCCGGCTGGTCACTGATTATCTTCTACCGCAGCCCGGCTATTGCCCAACGCCAGCTTTATCTTTACGACGAGTTCCTGTATGTTGGTGCTGGTGGCAGCCCTGACACAGAAACCTTCACCATCACCGGGTTTCTGGCTCCCCCGGTTATCACCGAGAACGATAAGAGCCACATAACCTATCATGTCGGTGAAGGTGATGCGCACTACTACAATTGCTATATAAGGGTAAACGGCCAGGCGTTGAATAGCACTGGCAACCCCACGAACAATGTTTTCAACTCCTATTCCAACGCCTTGCCAATGACAAGTACCGATGGGTTGGACGTTGACACTTTCGTCTTGCCCACTAACTGCATATTGCCTTATGATACGTCAGCTACTGTAGCACTTATCACCCAGAGAGGCTACAACAACGTTGCGGAAATCTACACTTTGGTCTACATGGTTCTTTCTTTCCGCAGCGACCTGACCACGGGCAGCATTGTCACAAACTACGCAATCAAGCTCTTCTGACTAGGGACAAAAGTGCGGATAATTTCTGTATGAATGTATCCTACACGGTCACTGCACCCCTAGACAAGCCTTCTAGATGATGGTATATTACGATGAAATCAGATGGCTTGCCAGCCGAACGAGACTCATCCCAGGCAAAGCCGAAGCGTAAGAGAGCAGAAATTATGAACATAGCCCTCTGATTCGGTGCGACACTGGAAAAGAGAGTCGGAAAAAGCTGAGTCAGTGATGAAAATAAGTAAGAAGGCATTACTGGTCGTAGGAATCGTCGTCTTCGCCGTTGTCTTCGGTATGCTGGTAAGAACCTACATCGGGCAAGCTCAAGAGCAGAAGCAGTTGAGAACAGACATAAAGACGCAGCAGACTCTTCTGCAGACTCTTACCAATAGTAAGAAAGACCTGGAAGACAAGCTGAGCGCAGCTCAATCACTATTTGACAGCAGTAAAGTCGAGTTCCCTGAGTCAGTGGAGAGCATTGAATATGGCGAAGACCTATTTGCAATTGCTGAGGACTGTAACTTGGAACTGACCTCAATCAGCCTCTCCACACCCGGCACCAGGACAGCAGGGGTTGTCGCCTATTCTGTTGTCTCGTTTGCAGTAAATGTCGAGGGCAGCATCGAGAATGTCCTTAAGTTTATTTACGCCCTGAGAACAGGAGACGACTTCAGGCGGCCATGGAGTGCTGAGATACAGAGCATAAGCATGGATATCAGTGAGCAAACAACAGCTATCATCAATTTGAATGTCTACGGCTTTAGAGGATAAACAGGCATGGCTAAGAGCATCACCACATTATTCATCAGAGACACCAGCATTAACTTGCTGGTGATGAAGGGCAAGCAGATAGATAAGTGGGCAAGCCTCCCCTTAGAGCCTAACATGGTTAGCCAGGGGCTTATCCTTGACGAAGCTCAGGTCGCTGACAAGGTCAAGCAGCTATTCAAACAGACGGGAGCACGGGCAGATAAAGTTATCACCGCCATAAGTGGACATGATTCCTTGTATCGCATCATAACTCTGCCTCAACTGCCTGACGCCATACTTCCCGAAGCTGTGAAGCGTGAGGCAAGGAGAACGATACCCACACCTTTAGAAGAGGTTTACTTCGCATATCAGCGCCTGCCTTCCACCTCCGAGGGGGAGTGCCGCGTTTTCCTGGCTACCTTCCCCCGAAATCTGGTGGATGCTCTGGTGCGAACACTGCGACAAGCCGGCGTCAGAGCATATCTTATGGATTTGGCTCCTTTAGCGCTGTGCCGAATCCCGAACGAGCCCAGAGCCATCATTGTGAACGCCCGGTTAGACCACCTTGATATTATGGTCGTAGCCGACAGATGCCCACAGGTCGTTCGCAGATTGTCACTGCCCGGGGAGTCTCAATACCTGGAAGAAAAGCTGCCGCTCATTTCTGAAGAATTTAACCGAACCGTGATGTTCTATAATTCCACACATCTGGAAAAGCCTTTAGATACTACTGTGCCCGTGTTTGTCTCCGGCGAACTGGCAGAAGCGCAGGAGCACTGGCCATCCGTGGTGGGTGGAGCAAATTATGCGGTCTCACCATTGCCTTCGCCTGTAGAAGTTCCCGAGGGCTTCAACCCTTCCGAATTCATGGTCAATATCGGGCTCGCCCTCAAAGAATTGCCCATGGAAAAGGAAAGGCCAAATTCTTCTGTGGTGAACTTCAATGCCCTGCCTGAGGCTTATATACCTCCACGCTTCTCCATAGCCCGAGTCCTTATCCCTGTTGGTACTGTTATCGCCATCGGTCTGATTGTCTTCGGCATGATTTTCGTCCAGTATAATCGCGCTTATACCGAAGAATTGCGTTCAGAACTGGCTGCCGTTAAGACTAAGGCTTTTCAAAAACAGGGTGAGGTAACGACATTGCGAAAACAGGTTGACTCTTTGCAGGCTACCGTTGGCGAGCTGGACGCCATGATTACTGCGATGGAACGGGGACGGGCTAGGTTTCACGAAGACTTAACCCAAATCGAGAAACTGGCAAGAAATAAGGTAACCCTGTCCAGCATCAGTCACACGGGCAACGCAATAAAAGTGACCGGAGAGGCTTCAGATGAGGATGATATTTTTGACTATGCTCGAGACCTGAGAGCGTTGAAAGATATAACCAATGCCCCCATATTCTCCCGAGTTTGGATCAATTCCATCACCTCCGCTGAAACCGGCTTGACTTTTGACCTTTCCCTAGCGAAATAAACCCCGATGTTGAGCCCTGAACCTAGCCAAACATTGAGCTTCAGCATCTGAACATCAGACTCCACCAAATTTTTCCTCTAAATAATCTCCCTGAGTCCCTTTCTCAAGACCGGTCTTAGCGAAGTCAAACATAGAGTGTTAGGTACCGAGTTTACCTTGATACCGTCGCGATGAAATTGGCAGGAGTGTAAATGGAGATTCAAGGAAACCACAAGGAATATGGTGCGAGACTTCAGCCTCGTGCGAAGGGTAACACATCCTAAAGGGTCGCACTACAGTCCACTGGCAACTGAAGGCTGACTACAGACTTATGCACCCGTTTGAAATTTGGACTCTGTCATTTAGATTTTTGTAATTCGGAATTTGTCTGAATGGCTTAGTTAGGACTTTCTTACTATTACCATTGGGATATTGACACTGGAGACAAAAAAAACCTACACTGTCTGTAAATATACTCAAATATGCTGTAATAACAAATGAAGATAGTTCTTATGCTTGAGTTAGGAACCATATTCTTAAAAGTACGCTGAGTGGGAAAGAGGGAAGATGGATATTTTCTCGTTACTTCGGTTAGGTAAAACAAGACGGGCTAGTGACTTACATTTAGTTGCCGGGGCACCGGCTATATTTCGTATTGATGGTTCTCTTGTATCAGCAGATGGTGTTACTCCGCTAAGTCCCGAAGATGTAAACGAAGCTTTTCTACAGCTAACCACGCCTGAGGAAAGAGAACGCTTCCACCGCCAGCTAGAGCTGGACTTCGGTTACACCTTGCCTGATGTCGGTCGTCTACGTTGCAACGCTGCTCAGCAGCGTGGCTCCATCAGCTTGGCTGTGCGTCTTCTGCCACCCAAAATACCTACCATTGATGAATTGGAATTACCGCGAATATGCAAGGAGCTGGCATTGAAGCCCAGAGGACTGGTAATAGTTACCGGACCTACTGGCAGCGGTAAAAGCACCACGCTGGCAGCTATGATCCATCATTTGAACACGCACGAGACCCGCAAAGTGGTTACCATTGAAGACCCTATCGAATATGTTCACCCGAGCATCAAATGCTCCGTCACCCAGCGCCAATTAGGCACTGACACCCTATCTTTTGCTAATGCTCTCAAGCATATCCTGAGACAGGACCCGGATGTGATCCTGGTCGGCGAGATGCGAGACCCGGACACCGCCGACGCCGTCCTCACCGTGGCTGAGACCGGGCACTTCATTTTGACTACCGGTCACGCCCCCAGCGCCACGCAGGCTATGGAGAGAATAATAGACCTGTTCCCACCTCACCAGCGGCACCTAGCCCAGGTTCGGCTAGCTTCTCTGCTTGTGGCTGCCTTATGTCAGGTGCTTGTGCCCCGTGCCGACGGCTCTGGCAGAGTTGCCGCTGTCGAAGTCATGCTCGGCAACCCGGCTGTTAAGAACCTCATCCGCGAAGGCAAGCTCTACCAGTTGCCCAACGTCATCCGTACCCACCGCGATATCGGCATGATTTCCCTCGACGAAGCCCTAGTCGAGCTCTACCTCAAAGGCATCATCACCGGCAAGACCGTGCTAGATTACTGCAACGACAAGCAAGAAGTGGAAAAGCTCATCGGCAAGATAAAAGTATAGCCTGTTTGCGTGGATAGGTTCAAAAGTTCAAATTTCAAACCGACACTCGATGCTACCCTTCAGGTCGTGCTGTCCATCGCCCGATGCCCTCCAATACGGGTTAAAGCCTGACACTACGCCTTATCCCGTTTAAGGTAAGGGGAACTCTCACTTCCCCCTTAGCGTAAGGGGGATAAGAGGGGGTTACTTCCTTGACTTCGTAACTCCCCCTAGCCCCCTCTTATCCTAAGAGGGTGACCGTAACAGGGGGATTCATAATTCAGGGCAACCAGTCTCCCCCTTAGGATAAGGGGGACCAAGGGGGTTATGGCCTTTTTGTAATTGGAACCACCCACCACACCACTCCCCATCCACGCACGCTTGCCAGATGACGCTCGTCGTCGTACGATTTGTCACTCTGCTTTTTTGGCTTTGCCATCCCTGGCTGAAATCTTGAAAGTTTCTTCCAGCCCGTGAGGCTTCCGACCGCCAACAAAAAACTTACCGGCGGAGCCGCTTTCTGTAACCCCGCCGGTAAGTCCCTGCCAATTAACTTTCTACCGGCTTCACTACATTACTACGGTCTA
The DNA here is from genome assembly GCA_036834125.1 of Chloroflexota bacterium. Classification (GTDB taxonomy): domain Bacteria; phylum Chloroflexota; class Dehalococcoidia; order GIF9; family AB-539-J10; genus RBG-13-51-36. Next base: position 14,370 of record DAITOK010000007.1, read on the forward strand.
ACCCACTTGCCGTGATAACCATCTTCGCCAGATGAACCAGCAGACCACTCAAGGCCATATTGTTGCCAGCCTGTGCCCTCCAAAATCCAACCCCACGCAGTGTCAAAAGTATAGGAGCCCGTAAGGTTGCCTGCTAGGAATGGTTCAAGTTCGTCTGAGTCTGCGGGCCAAGCCTCGTTCTCAGCGTAGTAAGCCATGGACGCAGTCTTCACATTCTCAATCTCCGAGTTGGCTGCCGACAGACGCCCGGTGATCATAAATGCACCCAGGTTGGGGATGATTACGGCTGCGATAATACCCAGGATGGCGACCACGATTAACAGTTCGATCAGGGTGAAGCCCTTCTCTCCACGGTGCAGGCACTTGAATATCGGATACCTTTTCATTTTTTAGCTCTTTTGCCTCCTTTCTTTATTTTTCCGGATTCAGCCCCGGTAAGCTCTTTCTGTGGATGTACTTTAACTTACCTCCAGTCTCACCTCCTTCTTGTTCTGGGTTCAGCTCCAGCAATGTTCTTGAATAATATTGAATACACTAATAAGTATAACTGAAGCTAAGCACGTGTCAATCACCCGTACGTAATGGGAAATCTGTACCTGAAGGCAAACACACGAGAGGATACAACTAGCTAAGTCTAGAATCTAGAGCCGAAATCTCTGGCAAAGTGAAAACCAGAAGCGAAAAGCCGGGACATATCCGTAACACCGCCTGTGTCTCTTGGAGAAAGCCACCAGTACCTGCTGCCCTGACACCAAGCTAGACACCCCAATACACAACGGCACCGTACAACTTTGTGCGGTCTGGTTGGAAACCTAGGCTTGCTCTGGCTTCGCCGGAGATGGCTGTTAGCGTACACCACCCATGGCAATCTAGGACCTTCCCTATTCCCAGCTACAGTTGTGCCACCTCGAACACCCTGATCCCCTGGCGCTTGGCGAACTGCATGGCTTCCTTGGTCAGCCCGGGAACAGCGATAAAGACCTTGTCCAGAATTCCAGCATCATAAGCCTTGTCATCGAAATTGAACACCCACTCCAACCCCATTGGCTTGTCATCCACCGCTGTGCCAATAGCCACACGGTGAGTGATGATACCCTCATCCTTGGTCGCCAATATCTCTATATAATGGACAGCGCTCGACCGCCCTTTAACCTCAGCATTCTCCCTGACTGTGTAGCCGTGTCTCTTCAGGTACTCGATAAGGTCTGATTTTGATTTGTATACAAACGGCTCCTTGGCTCTCTCCTGACCTGTTCCCGGACTGCCAGACAATAATACAGCCAAATCATCAGGCTCAAGCACCTTTATCCTCTGGTAAGCGGCAAATTTCTTGGCGTCTTCATCTAGCCCCGGGATAGCAATCAATATCTTGTCGTGAATGCCACTGTCGTAAGCTTTAACATCAAAGTCGAATATCCTGTCCAATCTTACTTGCTCCCGTGCAATCTCAATATCAATGGCGACAGTGTGAGCGATGACACCATCGTCTCTAGTCGCCAGCATATCTACGGTGTGTTCCGCCCCCGACCTTCCTTTGACAGTGGCATTTTCCTTTACTTCGTACCTATACCGCTGCAGGAATTCCACGAACTTAGCTTTGGGCTTAAGCTCAAACTCCAGCCAATTCTTCTTCGATTCATCAAATGTGTAAGTATGCACAATTACCTCGCCGACCTCATCTTCGGTAGCCAGAGTGGAACATTTCAAACAGCGCCATTTTAGGAATGGCACGTTGAATATTTCAGCGCAATCGCGACACTTATACAGCACTCCCTGGCTCTGATAGTCACCGCCCAGTGTCCGCATCTCCATCTTACACCTGGGACAGATATATTTGCCTTTGGCTGTGAATTCTTCCTCCACGCCCACGTACTTACAGGCGAAATGCTCCAGAATCCGACCCCGCACAATGTATCCCGAGCCGCATTTCGGGCAATGGGAGCTGGGTCTGAGATTGATAGACTTGCAGCGCTGGCAACGGATGAGTCGGTCGAAGAAACTCTTTTTCAATATGCCCTTAGCGGTCAGGGATTCCATCAGTGTCACTACTTCCTGCCCTTTGATATTCAATGTTTGCTCAGCAGCGGGATAAGCGAAGCCCAATTCGGTGGTGAAATCATACTGAGGTTTGATGCTAACAATTCTCCCCGCCACCATTTCCGCTACCAACTTCTTCGCTAAATCATCCATACCTGCAGTTGCTTGTATTGCTCCTGCTACCTTCTCGCTATCTGCCATACCTTGCCTCCATTCATATCCTCACGAAAGTATAATTGCTCAATAGCACATAAGTCAATGATAGAAGAGTACCAGCTTTGCGAGCCACTGCCGCTTGCGGCGTATTCATAACTCCCCTGCCCCCCCTTACCTTAAGGGGGAATTCATATCTCCCCCTTAAGATAAGGGGGATTTAATGGGGTTATGAACTTCTGACCGCTTTTCCAACTTCGATTCAGGCGGTGCTAACCCAGCAAGGTCTCTTACCTTAACAGGATTTCTTGTACTTCCCCTTTAAAATAAGGGGACTAGAGGGGTTATTTGCCACGGTGCTGGAATCTTTTTGGAGCAGCTTGGTGCCGAGGGAGGGACTCGAACCCACACTCCTTTTCCAGGAAGCGGATTTTAAGTCCGCCGCGTCTACCATTCCGCCACCTCGGCTCGCCTTCATTGTAAACTGTGCCAGAGATCCAGTCAAAACCAGTCTCTGTTTTTATGTGTGTCTTTCTTTTCCTGGCTGACTTGAACATCAAATACCGGAATACAGAAACTGGCAAGCTTGAGTTTGGAATTTTTGGGTCATTGAGGCTGTGATATTGCGTAGGATTTAGTGCTTGAGATTTAGGATTTCTGACTCGGAGAAAGGCGGCGGGCGGATTCGAACCGCCGTATCGGGGTTTTGCAGACCCCTGCCTTAACCACTTGGCTACACCGCCATAAGAACTTGCTAAATATTGGAGCGGAAGACGGGATTCGAACCCGCGACCTCTTCCTTGGCAAGGAAGCATTCTAACCGCTGAACTACTTCCGCCCAGGATAGATTTTACCGCCTTTTTCCAGCCCCCGCAAGCTAAACTTCACCACAAAATAGGGGAATTAATCATGGTGCCGAGGGGGAGATTTGAACTCCCACGGGCTTTCGCCCACCACCCCCTCAAGATGGCGTGTCTACCAGTTCCACCACCTCGGCACTGTGCCCTCGAAAAGCTCTTTCTCCGCTGTGAATGTTGACTTCCTAGCAGGGGTGGCAGGATTCGAACCCGCGACCTGCGGTTTTGGAGACCGCTGCTCTAACCAAGCTGAGCTACACCCCTGAAGCTAGCTAATTATATCAAAAATACCCCTGGGGCGACTCGAACGCCCGACACGCGGTTTAGGAAACCGCTGCTCTATCCAACTGAGCTACAGGGGCACTGGTCTCTTCATTGTAAACCGTACCAAGCTTGAAGTCAAAAGTAGTAGGGTATGTGGATAGTCTGTGAAAAGACGTAATCAGTTTTGAATTGGTGGAGATAGGGGGATTCGAACCCCCGACCCCTGCGATGCGAGCGCAGTGCTCTCCCGACTGAGCTATATCCCCTCAAATTCAATTTTACCAATGCTTCAACCTGCGGGTCAATTTGACCCTGCCTTGCCCATGTCTGTTGCCCTTGCTATACTGAGCTAGCTATGGACTACGAAATCGTCATCGGCCTAGAAGTTCACACCCAGCTACTAACCAAAAGTAAAATGTTTTGTAGCTGCAGCGCTGATTATGCCAGCGCTCCTCCCAATACCCTTGTCTGCCCCATCTGCCTGGGCTTACCTGGCGTTCTGCCCGTCATCAATAAGAAAGCTGTGGAATACACCATAATGACTGCTCTGGCTTTAAACTGCACCATCCCGGAATACACCAAATTCGACCGCAAGAACTATTTCTATCCGGACTTAATGAAAGGCTACCAGATTTCCCAATACGATGCCCCTATCGGAAAAGGCGGCTGGCTGACTATTGATAGTAACGGCAAGCGTAAGAAAATCAGCATCACCCGAGTACATCTGGAAGAAGATGTCGCCAAATCGTGGCACAGGGGAGATTATAGTCTGATAGATGTCAACCGCTCCGGGGTGCCTTTGATGGAGATTGTGAGCGAGCCGGAAATAAGCTCGCCTGAAGAAGCTCGCGACTATCTGATGAAGTTGCGGAATATCCTGCGTTATCTCGGAGTCTCTACCGGCAATATGGAAGAAGGCAGCTTCAGATGCGATGCCAACATAAGCGTACGACCAGCGGATAGCAGGAAGCTTCTGCCCAAGGTAGAAGTCAAGAATATGAACAGCTTCAAAGCAGTCTATCAAGCCCTGGAATACGAAGCCAAGCGGCAGATAAAGGTGCTGGAAGAAGGCGGGCAACTGGTACAGGAGACTAGAGGATGGATAGAAGAACAAGGAATAACGGTAACCCAGAGAACCAAGGAATACGCTGACGATTACCGGTATTTTCCGGAACCAGATTTACCACCCTTGGTTTTGGATCGTGCCTGGATCAGGGAAATCAAAGCCAAGCTCCCCGAGCTACCTGAAGCGAGAAGAGACCGGTTTATGAGTCAATACGGCTTGCCTTTGTACGACGCCAATATTCTAACCAACTCCAAAGCTATGGCAGATTATTTTGAAAACTGCGTCAAGTTAACAGGCACTAACAAAGCCAAGATGGTCAGTAACTGGCTTTTAGGAGATTTCAGCCGATTACTTAACGCTACCGATACTGAAATAGAAAATGTTAAAATAACTCCGCAACGGCTAGCAAAATTACTTGCCCTAGTAGATAATGGCGACATCAGCGGACCGGTAGCTAAAGCAGTGCTGGAAGAGATGTTCCACACTGGCAAAGGAGCCGGCGAGATTGTAGCAGAGAAGAAGCTGAGCCAGATTAGCGACGCTAGCGAAATAAGAGAAGTGGTAAAACAAGTGATAGCTAATAATGCCACAGCGGTAGCAGATTATACTTCGGGCAAACAGCAAGCTCTGACGTTCATCGTAGGGCAAGTAATGAAAGCTACCAAAGGGAGAGCTAACCCTGGTATAGTAAGAGAGATTATTATTCATGAGTTAGGAGGTAAATAAATTGCCTACTTATCTTTTAGTGGCTCAGCTACTAGTAGCAATAGCGTTAACTGCCAGTGTTATATTTCAGCTACGTGGCGGAGGAATAGGGGGGATCTTCGGACAAGCTGATTCAGTATATCGAACCAGACGAGGGATAGAAAGTACCCTTTTTAAACTGACCATAATCTTAGCTATTGTACTAGTAATTTTGGCTACTTTAGTCGTTGCCCAGTCCTGATTCACATGAGCGTCATAATAACCTTGACCACCGACTTTGGTTATAACGATGCTTATGTGGGTGCTATGAAGGGCGCTATCTTAAGCATCAACCCTGAAGCTCATATTGTAGATATCACTCATTCTATTGAGCCCCAGAACATACTTCAGGCTGCTTTTATACTGAGCACTGCTTATCGCTATTTTCCCAAACAGACAGTCCATCTGGCTATCGTTGACCCTGGCGTCGGCAGTGAACGGCACGGAATAATACTAAAAACACCTACAGCTATCTTTGTCGCCCCCGACAATGGCATTCTCAGCTACGTCATCGCAGATCTATTTGCTATTGATGAACACTCGCTGGACGAACCTGGTCGCGAACTTACAGAGGTAGTCTTTAAAACAGGGCTGGAGGCAGCGGCTATCACTGATCCGCGCTTCTGGCGACATCCGGTTAGCCCAACTTTCCATGGCAGAGATATCTTTGCTCCCGTAGCTGCCGGTCTCTCCCTAGGTATCTCACTCTACGAATTTGGAGAGAAAATCAACTCGCTTCATATCTTTCCTATACCGAAGCCATATCTCGACTCAGAGGGTAATTTGGTTGGAAAGGTTTTGCATATTGACCACTTCGGCAACTTAATCACCAACGTTAGAAACAGCGATTTGCCTGGAAAGAATGTAACGGTTGATGTGGCTGACTATCGTATCCAAGGTGTCAGCGATTACTATGCGCAGAAGGAAGGGCTAATGGCTATTGTGGGTAGCAGTGGCTATTTGGAAATAGCGCTGAGGGACGGCAACGCTTGCCAATTTCTGGGTGCCACAGTAGGAGATAAAGTGAAGGTAATCGTGACCACTTAGCGAGAACTACATAATATGTCAGTCCATCTCACCACGCTCAGTGAAAATACTGCCGCCAGAGCCAATCTTCTCGCCGAATGGGGACTCAGCATCCTGATAGAAGCCGATAACCATACAATCCTCCTGGATACAGGACAGAGCTTATCGGCAGCTTATAACGCTATCGCTTCAGGGGTAAATCTATCACAAATTGACAAAATCATCTTCAGTCATGGTCATTTTGACCATACCGGCGGTTTGCTATATATCCTGAAGATGTTGAAGAGAAAGGTCGAAATCATCGCCCATCCTGATATCTGGACACTGAAGTATGCCAGGCGACCTGAACAGACAATGGAATATATTGGCGTGCCTTTTGCCAGGGAAGCAGCCGAAACAGTGGGAGCCTCCTTTAATTTAACCAGAGAGCCAGTATGGATAAGCGAAAATATTGTCACCAGTGGCGAAATACCTATGGTTATGGAATACGAAAAGATCGACCCTGCTCTGCACATCAAAGATAAAGGCGAATTCAGACCTGACCCACTGCTGGATGACCAGGCGCTTTTCATTAAGTTTGATAAAGGCTTGATCATAATCCTGGGTTGTGCCCATCGGGGAGTAATCAATACCATAAGGCATGCCCAGAAGCTAACCGGCATAGAGCGAGTCTATGCAGTTATCGGTGGCACGCATCTTGTTAGCGCCTCACCCCAAAGAATAGAGCTCACTATTGCCGAATTGTTGCGTTCTGGCGTCCAGAAACTCGGTGTGTCACATTGCACTGGCTTGGCAGCATCAGCTATCATGGCTCAAAGATTCGGCGAAGCTTTCTTTTTCAATAACGCCGGCACACGCATCAGTCTCTAGGGCGCGTGGCTTGCCCGAACTATTTTGGTTCGCTAGCCTCGAATAGACCCCGCCGGAAGCGATGTCACACTGCCAGCAGATGTCCTTAACAAATTCGATGCAAAAGTGGTAATATATTACGGGATATCTCCAGAACGAAGACAAAAGAGGGCAGTTTGAAGAGACTAATGGACAGGAAAAAATGTCTGCTAACAATAGCAGCCTTGGTGTTAGCTCTGGCTTCATCCTGCACAGTCAACCGTAAGCCAATTATCAGCAGTCTGCAAGGCGAGATGGAGTGGACAGAGCCTCTAGGCAGTATCCGGGTAATTTGTAACGCTTCAGACCCCGAAGGTGACTTGTTAAGCTATAGCTGGTCAGCGACGGGGGGCAGCATTGTGGGCACGGGCGCCGTTGTAAACTGGACTGCTCCTGCAGAAGTCGGCATGTACGATATCGCAGTTGTGGTCAAAGATAGCCTGAATGCGACCGCCACGGCATCTACAGTCCTCATTGCATCCAATGGCCCTCCGCCAGTTATCCACAACTTGACCGTTACTGCCGACCATAAGTATCTGAAACAAACTGCCAGGGGCTATAAGGTTGGGAAAGAACAGAGCTACAACATTACGTGCGATGCTACCGGCAATGGCACGTTGAGTTACAACTGGACATGTACAGGTGGCAGTATTTCCGGGGAAGGTGCGACAATTAACTGGACAGCTCCCGATGCGGTGACTTACATTACAGTTACAGTCAAGGTGTTCGACGTATTACTCAATTGGGTCAGAAAGAGCGTGTTTCTGGAAGTGGTGGCTTGCTCATCATGTGAATTTGGGTGACGCTGCAAGATGCCATTCACGACAAAGCTACGAGACAACAGACGAATCTGAATGAGAAGGATGAACAAAAAGAACATTCTGTTAACAGTGGCAGTTGCTGCGGTAGCTGTGCTGGTTACAGTTCTGGTTTACACAGTATTAGCCAACCGAGGGCCCGTCATAATTGAGTTGAAAGCCGACCCGAATAAAGTCCTGCCCCGTGGCACATGCCAAATTGTATGTAATGCCACCGGTTCCGACGGCGATGGACTAATCTATGGATGGTCACCCAGCGGAGGCACAATAAGCGGGCAGGGGCCCGCAGTTACCTGGACTGCTCCTTCGTCCACTGGTTCCTACAATGTCACAGCTATCGTGAGCGATAATCGTGGTCGGGCAGCGATACGTCGTGTGATTATCACAGTGAGAACCAATAAACCGCCGACTATCAACAACCTGACAGCCAGTGGTGAATGGACTACCCCCTCAGACAATCTCCAGGTGACGTGCAATGCCGGTGACCCCGACGGTGATGAATTAAGCTATGAGTGGGCAACCGATGGCGGCACGCTCTCTGGCACAGGCACGGTTGTGAACTGGACTGCTCCCCAGACAATTGGCATATATAACATAACAGTTACGGTTAGGGACAGCTATGGCGCCTCGGTTACCAGGACGCTACCTATCAGCGTGGTGACAGGGCAGCCGCCGACTATTCAAGCGCTGAATATCTCCAAGGATCGCTATGGACATTGCTACCTGAAGACCACCACTTTGCCTTACAAAGTTGGGCAAGGAAAGAAGTATGATATCCGATGCATTGTAGCAGATGTGCCCGTGAATTTGTCATATGAATGGACGTGCACACACGGCGAAATCACAGAGACTTCGGAGGATGGCTCCATGATTGCTTGGGTCGCGCCAAACAGCGGCGCTATAGTTACAATCAGGGTGATAGTGTCTGATATAGCTGGTAACAAATCGGTTAAGGACCTATATCTTGAAGTAGCCGGTTGCACATCGTGCATATTCCCGGGCTGCAGAGGATAAATGTTAGCCTTGCGTGACAGCCCAACTTGCAAGCGTGGCTCGAAATGGTATCATTTTCTGTGCAAGCATCTTCGACGATACAGACCATCTAAAGGCAATACATGGCAGTGTATACAAGAGTAACTAATTTCTTGCGGAACACCTTCCAGGACCGTTTCAGGAGATATCTGATTATCTCCCTGGCGGTCCTGGGCATACTTGTCGGAGTCACCACACGGGGAACGGCAGGCATAGGTGAAGGGCTCGAGATTCACTTCTTTTATCTTACCGGTTGCCCACACTGCGACGAACAAAGACCATTCAATGACAAGCTACGCAAGGAATACCCAGCAATCCCATTCATTGAACACGACGCCACTTCGTCCGAGGAATATGCCTTACTGCAGGAGATGCTCTCAAAGCTAGAAATAGAGGATGAACCGGAGTTTCCCATAACAGTCATAACCATCTCGACAAGCGAAGAGCTTGAAGGCTGGATATATGGTGGCTGGGTATCCAACGAAACGACGGGCAAAACGATTGAGGACGCTTTACAAAAATGTCTGGCTGGGAGTTGCCCGCCATCGCCAGGTAAGGAACCCGACAATACAATCGTATTGCCCTTCTTCGGAGAAATTGACCCTGCACATTATTCTCTTTTAACCTTGGCAGTAATTCTGGGGCTTGTGGATGGCTTCAACCCCTGCGCCATGTGGGTGCTTGTTTACCTTGTATCCCTGGTGGTGACCTTACGGGATAGAAGAAGAATCTGGCTTATCGTCGGGGCTTTTGTTCTGGCTTCAGGAATCCTGTACTTTATATTCATGACGATGCAGTATGCTGGCTTTCGGTCTATCGGCAATCTGGGCTATGTCAAGCCGGTGACCATTATGATTGGATTGATAGCGCTGGGTGGAGGCATTTTGCAGGTAAAAGAAACGATCGAAACAAAAGGTGCCATCGTGTGCAAAGTTACCGACGAAGAATCCCGAAAAAAGACGATGACCAAAGCACAGAGGATCGTCGCATCCCCTATAACGGTGGGCACCATAGCGGGAATTATAGCTCTGGCATTTGCGGTCAATACCATCGAGTTCGCATGCTCATGGATGATTCCCACCGCTTTCACCGGCGCATTAGCCCAAGCCAGCATAACCACATTCCAACCTTACGCCTTTATACTACTTTATGTCTTCTTCTTCATGCTTGACGACGCGGTTATCTTCGGCACCGCCGCTTTTGCTGTAACGTCAACCCTCGGGGAACGGTACGCCAAGTACTCCCGTCCAGTGGGCGCCACAATATTGATAATCCTCGGGATACTGCTTCTCACCTGCCTTTACTCGGCTCAGTTCAGCTTCCTGAGACCTGTGTGCCGAGTGTTCTGGTAGGCCACTGTCCACCACGATGCCGCCGACTTTTGGCGGCTTTTGACACTTAGAGACCATATATCCAGCCGAACACGCCGAGCATCTCCAAGCCTGCGTACACTATAAAGGCAACAAACGTGTACCTCAGAATTCTAGCCGGCAGAGCATGGGCTGTTCGGGCTCCAAATTGAGCCATGGGTATACTGGTAGCCGCCAGACATAGCCCTATGGGCAGATTTATGTACCCTACGGAATAGGGCAGCAGGTTCGGCGCCCCCAATCCATTCAGGATATAGCCCGCAATGCCTCCGAGGCTGGTAAGTATTATTGACGCCACCGAAGTTCCTATAGCAACGTGCATGGGAAAATTCAATGCCAAGACCAGCACAGGCACTATCAGTACTCCGCCACCAAGTCCAGTCAACCCGGTTACCATGCCTATCGGAAAGCCACAAGCTGCCACAATTCCATAATCTTCCCGTGGTTCTTCATGTCCTTGTCTGGACTTTGGCATTATTCCCAGAGCCATCCATATGGCAATAGCCAGAACCAGCCCTCCAAAACCTTTCTCAAGCACCTGGACGGGGAGGTGAGCCGCTAACGTAGCCCCAACGATGGCTCCAGCCAGAGCAGCCGAGCCTAAGACAAGAGCTGTTTTCCAGCGAACTGCTCTTTTCTTGTTATGCCTCCAGGCACCGCTTATGGCTGTGGGTAAGATCACCAATAAGCTTGTGCCGAAAGCTGTCATTATAGCTGCATCACGGCAGACGCCCATGCTCTGCACGAGCCAGTAGGTGATAGGCACCATGATGGAACCGCCGCCAATTCCCAGGAGTGCGCTGGCGAAACCAGCGCCTGCCCCCGTGGCGAGTAATATCAAGATATGAGCTGCTGTCAGCTTCTTTCCTTTCCTAGTTTACCTTCAAGCCAGCCAGCTTTAGCGGTTGGCTTGCCGTCTACTTCAGGAATATAAGGCTTGATATCCAAAAGCGGCGTGCCGTCTATCGCATCCAGTCCCTTGACCTTGAGGAGGTTTCTTTCCCTGCTCACCAGCTGCACCACAGCCAGCCCCAAGGGACAAGGTCTATGCGGCGACCTAGTAGTGAACAGACCATGCGGCTTATCATCCCAGGGTGTCTTAACTAGCAGGCGGTAGCCCTCGGATCTGTGAAACCAATAAATGACGATAATATGGGAAAATCCCTCGATATCCTGTAAGCCTTGCTCAAATTCCTCAAATACCTCTATCTGGGAAACTTCCTCACTTCCACAGCCCTGGTAAGGCGCTGAATTGCTATCCTTGTAAGGCGAATGGATTATCCCGATAGGCTTCAATTCCAGACTGTCTCTTTTTTTCACACCTTGCTAACCGAGCTTAATTACTCTCAATTGCCCACCCATTTCAGGCTCACCGGGTTCTGTAAACTCTCTTCCAAGGTTCATTCTTAGAGGTGAGGTAGTCCTTGATTGCCTCTTTGAGCGTATTGGCAGCTAGAAGAGCACAGTGGACACTATCTTCCGGAAGCCCGCCCAAAGCTTCCAGTACATCTTGCTGGCTAATCTTCTGAGCCTCCGAAATGCTCTTACCTTTGACTAACTCTGTGACCATACTACCTGCGGCGATAGTAGTGCCGCAGCCATCCATCCAGAAAGAAATGTTCATAATCTTGCCATCTCTCACCTTGAGGTATATTTCCATGGTATCCCCGCAGGGACCTGTTATCCTGCCAAATCCATCAGCGTTAGGCATTTGACCCAGATTTCTGGGGTTGAGAAAGTGGTCAATCGTTACTTCTGTATAGACCTTTCTCATGTCCTCCATAACAGATTGCTCCAGTTCCTTGAGTAATTCGTCAAATTTTTCTGCCATTTTGTCATGCCCTCCAAGAAGGATTTGAACAGGCGGGTGGCTTGCCTGTCAACTTTACTATTATACGCTAGTCACCTAAAGCTTTGACCACATTGGCAAAGAATTCCGACACAGCATCAGAATTATACTTCTCAATTTTTCCTTCGTCACATAACCTGGCTAACTCGGGGTCAATTGGCAACCTCCCCAGAAGGGGAGCCGGATGCTCTAGCCATTTCCTCTCCCTTGCTCTTACCGAAGATCTCCAGTTTCTTACCCGTGTCCGGCAATATGAGATAGCTCATGTTCTCCACTACCCCAGAACACGAACATTCATCTTCTGTGCCATCTTCATTGCCTTCTTGACTATCATCTCGGTCAACTCCTGGGAGTGAAAACACCAATGACGCCTGAGATAGGTATTGCCTGTAACACTGTCAACGCGGCATCGCCTGTACCCGGCGGCAGATCTATAATCAGATAATCCAGCTTGCCCCAGAGAACTTCTTCCCAGAACTGCCGTATATCTTTGGACATGAGAGGACCCCTCCAGATAACCGCTTCGTCTTCACTGGGCAGAAGCAAGTTCATGGATATGATTTCAATTCCGGACCTGGATAAGATAGGCAGAATGCCTGTTTCACTCCCAGTCGGGCGAGCATTCAAGCCGAATATCTTGGGGATGCTGGAACCAGTGATGTCGGCATCGAGGATGCCCACATCCTTGCCCTCCCGAGCAAAGCAAGTAGCCAGTAGGCTAGCTACGACAGACTTGCCGACCCCACCCTTACCACTCATTACTGCTACTATTTTCCCAATCTCATTAAGCTCTTTGGGGCTAGCCTCAACCAGTTCCACAGTCACTTCGTTCACACCAGCTACCTCATGCACTTCTGTAGTCACTTTTTGCTTGAGCCATTCATGATACTCCGTAGGAATAGCGGTAGAGCTAAGGTCACTTTCACCTTGCCATCTTTAACCTCTTTGCTCCGAACCAAGTTCATCTGCACCAAGCTTCGCATTACCCCGGGACAAGTACTTTGTTCAAGGCTTCTTCAAGCTTGGCTCGACTTGCTTCACTTGAGTACCTCCTTCTGATAATCCTTCTTGAATTCATCGGACGCTTGTTTGCTTCAGCAGAGAATATATTTCCTCTACCTGTTTCTTAGTTTCTTCTAGCCGACCATCGTTATTGACAACAAAGTCCGCAGATTTCATTTTCTTCTCAAGAGGAAATTGCGATTTTATCCTTCTCTTGGCATCCTCCCGGCTCATCCCTTTTTGTTCCAGCCGTCTTAGCTGAGTTTGCTCACTGGCATAGACGACCACTATCTTATCCAGATATATAGGGTGGGTGAGCTCAAACAATAACGGAATATCTTTAATAATCAAAGCATCAGGATCGCGGCTCTTTATCTCACTCGTAATCTTCTCGTCTTCCTCGATCACCTCGGGATGCACTATTTCATTCAGTGTTCGCAACTTCTCCCTGTCGCAAAACACTATGTCTGCCAGCTTCCGCCGATTGATAGTAAGGTCATCATTCAGGATACTTTTCCCAAAATGCTCCACTATTTGTTCCCAAGCTTTGGAATGCGGACGGGTTACCTTCCGAGCCAGTTCATCCCAATCAATTACATGAGCCCCCATCTCTCCAAAGAGATTGGCAACCGTGCTTTTGCCCGTGCCTACGCTGCCGGTCAGACCAACAATAATCATTGTGCCTCACGCATCCCAAGCCTGTTTTTGCCTTGTCACTAGCTGCTTAACCAGGCAAACCTCTTAGCCAGCAACCTCGTGGCTAGGAAAATGAAAACTGCACCAAAAGCTGCCAGCACTGCAACATGCAGAGCAATATTGCCAGTTTGGACTAAGCCAAAGATTGGCGCACCCCTTCAACAGTATAAGTCAGAGGCAGTATGCAGGCAAAGCGCCTGAGTATTATTGGCATGCCTGAAATAGGATAGACCACACCACAAAGGAATATCATCACAAATCTGGGTAGATTGAGCAAAGTCTGAGCCTCGAATACTTCCTTCACTGAGACGCATAATAGAGCACCCAGAGAAGAAAAGACAAGAAGAGAAAGGATGATGATTGTTATGAGATGTGGCAAGTTGGGCTCAAGTCCCAGAATAACTACTGAACCTAGCGTCACTACTGCCGTCATAATCAAGCCGAAAATGACCCCAGTATCTTACCCAGAAGCACCGCAGGCAGGCTGATAGGTGCCAGAACTAACCTCTCCAGAGAACCTAGCCTCAGTTCAAAATTTATCGCCACAGCCTCAGCAGCCGTGGTGCTGAAAAGGATGGTTAGAGCAAGAAGTCCAGATACCAGCTCCGCGAAGTCTCGAGGGTTTCTCAAGCAGAAAGCCAGTATCCAGGCTAAGGGGAAAACAATCCCAGCTAATTGCCGGAGGCTTCAGGTAGTAAGTCTTCATATCTTTAACCTCGATCCAGTAGATACCTCGCAGGTCACCCTTCCACATCTCATCGCTCTCCCTTTTCAAGAAGCATTAACTCCAAATTCGTCCCGCTGATGTGGACAAAGGTATCCTCTAAGCTGGGTTTAACCGGAAGCAAATTCCCTGAAGAGATTACCATTGTTATTCCCGAACCATCTTTGCTCCACATTTCGGGTAACTCAGGTCATAGCAAGGAACACCTGCCTGGTGAGGGACCTTTGTTCCACAACTCGGGCAAACGCAATTGGCACCTGGCCCTGCCCGCACGATTTCCACCCATTCTGCCCCTACCACCACCACGTCTCAGCCTCCTGCCAGTCTCCGGACCTGACCATAAGGACCTGTGCCATCTCCTCTCGGCATAATCCCATATTCCTTTCTCCAGCTCCTCAATACGACGCTGGATCTCGCTCAGCTGCTGTGTCATCATCTGGCTTGGTTTTTCAACATCTCTATCTCTTGCTCCCGGCTCATCGGCTGCAGCTTACCTGCATTGTATGCCTCGACAGCATCCTTCACCTGCCCGAAACACCCGTGACTACCTGAATGCCTGCCGCCGAGAGGTCTGATAGGCATTAGGCCACAATTGCCCGTTAGAACTACTGCCACCCCCTTGGAGGCAGTCATCTGAGCCGTGCTAATGCCTGCTCCACCGGAGAAGCTGCAATGTTGGGGTCCTCCAACCCCTCAAATTTCATCGTTTTGGAATCAACAATGACAAAATATCGACATCTCCCAAAACACAGGTCCACCTCAGCATCCAGATTAGGAGCTGTCGCCGACACTGCAATTTTCATACTGCACCTTCTTTCCGGTTTATTCCGATTCTAGATCTTTTATTTCGCTCTCTATTTGTTCCAACTCTTCTTTGATCGCTTCGGCTCGGCTCCTCAACAAGTCCAGCTCTTCTTCACGAGTCATCGTCGACCATAAGGTCCGGCTTGGGAATAGGGTAATTGGCTCAGTAGAAAGCTGTGACAGGCACCATAGTAAGGAACAGGCGCAGAACTGGCCACACAGGTGCACCCCAGGCTCCACTGAGGAAATAACCGCACCTCGGCAGTCCTCCTCCCCATCTGCCAAATCCCTTACCATATCCGTTAGGCATCTTTATCACCTCCTTTTTCCCTCTTTGTTTTTTCACCACTGCCTGCCACCTCGAAATCTCTTGCCGAAACCTCTGCCACAACCAAACATGGGCAAAGGAGCAGGTTGGATATTCGGCTCAGGCACTTTGGGCAGGACAGAGGAACCCTCTGCACCATTGCCTCAAAAGGCACATCCCACTCGTGTCCATCGTTGCCACATCTGAAGCGACGCTGCGCAAGTTCGAAATTGCCGCCTTCAATTTGAATTGCCTTGCCATTGATCAGAGCGTCAGCCAGTTTCTTCCGCCCGACTCCAATATCCGATGAAAAGTGGGACGGGAAACCCGCATCTGCTGCGCACAATCCTCCTGTTCCAAACCCTCCAAATCCTTGAGACTGATAGCTTCAACTTCCTCCAGTGAAAGGCGAACGCCCTGTAAGACACTCACCGGCATCCCCACCGGTTTGAAAAAGCCCACATTGGGCAACCGAGAAACGCAGCGTAACCTCGTTGGCCTAGCCATGAAAAATCACCCATTTTCAGTATAAATTTTGAATACATGTCCATAATGGATATTAACAAGCGCGGTCAAAACTTGACAGTTTTGACCATCGTCACCGCTTAATGGACAAATTAGAACATGGAAGGCATTGAACTCTTGCCCAGCCTCTCGCATTGCATAGAAACCGTTGCCCGAGAGGAATTCTGGAACGCAGTAAGTCAATATTATGAAAAGCGGGCAAGAAGACAAAAATCTTGAGGACAGGCTCGAGCTTCTCAGAGCCTTCATGGAATCGGCGGACTTCAGGAAGCTGTGTAGCCAGAGCGAAAGACACTTAATAGAGGGTAAAAAGGTTAAGTTCGTAATCCGGTGGAAACAGGACAAGCCGAGCTACGAAATGGTGGTAACCGAATAGTCTGGGCTAACCAATTCCTGTCCAGTTTCTCAAGATACAGCCAAATTTTCTATGTCTTTCCTAGCTTTTGCACGCTCCACTATTTCTGAATTAGAGCCACAGCCTGGGCAGCCATACCCTCTTCTCTGCCGATGAAACCCAGACCGTTAGTGGTTGTAGCTTTGAGCGTCACCTGTGGTGGGTCTATGCCTGAAGCCTGAGCGATGCGCTTTCTCATCTCGGGAATGAACGGGGTAAGCTTGGGGCTTTGCGCAATGATGGCGACATCAATGTTCACTATCTTGAATCCCTTGGCTTTAAGCAGTTCACCCGTCTTGCTTAGCAATACAAGGCTAGAAATATCTTTATACTCTCGTTCTCCGGGAGGGAATAAAGTGCCTATATCACCCAAATCGGCAGCACCACACAACGCATCTATTATGGCGTGAACCACTACATCGGCATCGCTCCATCCGGATAAGCCCTTGTCATAAGGGATATCAACGCCTCCCAGAATTAGCTTCCGTCCCGAAACCAGCGGATGGCTATCCCAGCCAATACCAACCCTTAATTTCTTTGTGTCCATTCCCTTGCGATAATGCGTGCTAATGCTAAATCTTCAGGTGTGGTCACCTTTATGTTTTTATAATCGCCCATATAAAGCTGTACCTTATATCCCAGTCGTTCCACGGCAGTGGCATCATCGGTAATTTCTGTAGGCAGGTGCTTATAAGCCCTGGTGATAGTATCAAAGCCGAATATCTGCGGGGTTTGAGCTGCCCATAACCTGTCGCGCTGAAGAGTTTCCTTAATCACATGATCGCTGTCAGCAAGCTTAATAGTATCTTTGACCGGCACTGCTGCCACAGCAGCTCCGAATTTTTTGGCGACCTTGAGCCCCTCCTCAATCAAATCTGGAGTCAAGAAAGGTCGAGCTCCATCATGAATCATGACCCAATCACAATCCTTTATGTGCCTTAGTCCCTGCTGCACCGAATCCTGACGCCGTGCACCACCCAGACACAAACTAACCTTAGACCAACCTCTTTCTTCTTTCAATTGCTGTCCCAAGGTCAAATCCTTGTCGTTCAATACCAAGGCTACTTGCTGAATCAAACCACATCCTTGACAGGTATCCACAGGCCAGGCGAGCAACGGTTTCCTGCCCAGAGGAGCAAACAGCTTGTTTGTACCCGCCATCCGGCGGCTGGCTCCGGCAGCGACTATGATGGCGCCCAACCTATCGCCTTTATTCTTGCTCCGTGTTTTCGCCTTTTCCATTTTGCATCCTGCCTTCTCTAGCAAGTCCTACCCTGAGAGCTTCAGCTACTGACCCAACCTCAATGAGGCGCATGTCTGCAGAGCGAAGAGATTGCTTCAGCTCACTGGCAATGCTGGAAGGTAGTCTGGGCATAAGGCAGAATTTGAAGCCTAGTCTGATAGCTTCGGCGACTCTCCTTTCGACCTGTGACACTCCTCTCAATTCTCCATTCAAGCCTATTTCCCCAAAAGCAACCAAGCCTGAAATCGGCTTAGCATCCCGCAAACTGGAAGCAACAGCCAAGGCAATTCCTAAGTCAACAGCGGGCTCACTGACCCTCAAGCCACCGGTAACGTTGACGATAACATCTTGGTTGAAAAGCTTTAAGCCAGCGCGCTTGGTAAGCACAGCGATTATCAAAAGCAGCCGATTGAAGTCAACGCCGTTAGCGATGCGCCTGGGTGGAGTATAACTGTTGAGAGTAGTCAAAGCTTGAATTTCCACCAACAAAGGACGGCTTCCTTCCAGGGTGGGTACAACTACTGAGCCAGTAGTCCCGTCTTTATATGCCGATAACAAAACTTGAGAAGGATTATCTACCTCCGTTAGTCCTTTATCGCCCATCTCAAATATCCCAACCTCATGAGTGGAACCGAAACGATTCTTGACGCTGCGCAGGACCCTGTAGCTACTAAAGGGCTCTCCTTCGAAGTAAAGCACGACATCCACGATATGCTCCAATGTTCCGGGACCGGCGATAGCCCCTTCTTTAGTGACATGTCCGGTAATGAACATAGGGATGTTCTTCCGTTTCGCCCATCTCTCTAATCTCCAAGTGCATTCCCTCACCTGAGAAACACTGCCCGGCATTCCAGCTACATCTTCTAAATACATGGTCTGGATAGAGTCAATAATTGCCAATCGAGGCAAAAGTTCATCCAGACACTCCAATACAACAGACAAGTCTGTCTCCGAGAGAAAGAATATCCGTTTTCCCTCTATACCGAGACGCTCGCTTCTCAGTTTAACCTGGTTGATAGATTCTTCACCTGAGACATAGGCGACGGAATTGCCATCTTTGGACATCATGGCAGCGATCTGGAGCAAAAGTGTGGACTTGCCGATACCTGGCTCACCGCCGACAAGCACCAGAGAGCCAGGAACTAAGCCACCTCCAAGAACCCGGTTAACTTCCGCAAAACCAAGCTGAAAACGAGGAAAATCCTGCTTGGTTACCAGAGAAAGTTCCTGGGGCTTGTTTTCAACAGGGTGAGGCCGGGTGGAGACACGAGACAAGACGGCCTTGGTTTCTACAAAGCTATTCCAAGACTGGCAATCGGGGCAGCGTCCTAGCCACTTGGGACTTTCCTTGCCACATTGTTGACAAATGAAGATACTTTTTGATTTGGATTTGCCCTGATTACTAGATTTCAAATCCGCTGGCCAAGGCGATTAATACTCAATTACGGCTAACTTATCCCCGGTTTTTACTACCTGTCCTGGCGACACCGCTACTTCTACAACTGAGGCTTTTGCTGGAGACAGAATTGGGTTTTCCATCTTCATAGCCTCTATAATGCAAATCACCCCGCCTTCCTCAACTGTATTACCAACCTTTACCTCCACACGTACTATCTTACCGGGTAGCGGTGCTTCGATTACTTCTCTCGTCATAATATTTACTTACGCAGTTTCTTTTACCAAAGGCCTGATTACTATCTTTTCATTGACACAGTCCACCACTACCGTATCTCCGGGCAGGAATTCTCCGCGTAATAAAGCTTCAGAGAGCTGATCTTCCACTAAGGTCTGTATCGTCCGACGTAGAGGACGAGCTCCAAAATCAGGGTCATAACCCTTCTTACCTATAAAATCTTTAGCCTCGTCAGTTATTTCCAAAGCGATGTTCTTTTCTTTAAGGGAAACGATAACCTGGTTGAGCATTAAGTCCACAATCTGGCGGATATGTTCTTTGTTCAAAGCATGGAATACAACTGTGGCATCAATACGGTTAAGGAACTCAGGCCGGAATCTTCCATCATTCTTTACCTTCTCGAGAACGTTCTCCTTCATTTTTTCGTATTCCGTCTGCTCTTTCCGTTCACCTTCAATATGAGCAGCAAAACCAAGGGTCATATGACGCTTAATAAGCTCGCTACCAATATTGCTGGTCATAACTATGATACTGTTGCGAAAATCAACCCTTCGTCCCTTGGCATCAGTCAGATGACCATCATCGAAAATTTGGAGTAAGATATTGAACACATCAGGGTGTGCCTTCTCAATTTCATCGAGAAGAATAGCACAATAAGACTTCCGCCTTACCGCTTCAGTTAATTGACCACCTTCTTCATAACCAATATAACCTGGCGGCGCTCCAACCAAGCGAGCGACAGTGTGTCGTTCCATAAACTCCGACATATCGAGCCTGATCAAGGCGTCTTCACTGCCAAACATGAACTCGGCAAGAGCTCTTACTAACTCGGTCTTACCCACTCCGGTAGGACCCAAAAACATGAAGACACCGATAGGACGCCTGGGGTCTTTCAACCCAGCTCGAGCTCTCCTTACCGCTTTAGCTACGGTGCTTATAGCCTCATCCTGACCAATGATACGGCGATGTAAAGCCTCCTCCATCTGGAGAAGACGACTGGTTTCATCAACAGTCAACTTCGCTACCGGTATGCCTGTCCACATGCTGGCTACCTCGGCAATATCCTCCGAAGTGACCACAGGACGACCTTGTTCCTGCTTAACCTGCCACTCTTTCTTCATAGTCTCGATTTTCTCCATAAGCTGAAGCTCTCGTTCACGCAATTCTGCAGAGTACTCATACTGTTGAGTTGCTATAGCTGCTTCCTTCTCTTTGCGGACGCTTTCCAGAGCCTTCCTCGCCTCACCTAGACCGATAGGAGCGCTACCTCGTTTGATGCGTACTCGTGAGCTAGCCTCATCTACTAAATCAATAGCCTTATCCGGTAAAAAGCGGTCCGGAATATACCTTGCAGCTAAGGTAGCTGCGGTCTTTAGAGCTTCATCGCTTATTTCTAATTGGTGAAATTCTTCGTATCTGTGCTTAATGCCACGTAATATTTCTAGGGTCTCTTCCACGGTGGGCTCAGCTACCAGGACAGGCTGAAATCGTCGTTCCAAAGCTGGGTCTTTTTCAATATACTTGCGGTAGTCATCCAAAGTAGTGGCACCAATACACTGAATCTCACCACGCGATAATGAAGGTTTTAGCAAGTTAGAGGCGTCAACTGCACCCTCAGCAGCTCCAGCACCGACGATAGTTTGCATTTCGTCAATAAATAAGATGCAGTTACCAGCAGCTTTTTCCTCCTCTATAACCTTCTTTAGCCTTTCCTCAAACTCGCCACGATATTTTGTCCCCGCTACCAGAGCACCTATGTCTAATGCCACTATTCTTTTACCTTGCAACACCTCAGGGACATCCCCAGCTACTATACGCTGGGCTAATCCTTCTACAATAGCTGTTTTACCAACACCTGGTTCACCGATAAGTGCCGGATTATTCTTAGTTCGGCGACTTAGTATCTGGATTACTCGTTCGATCTCTTTATGCCGCCCAATAATGGGATCAAGTTTATCTGCCCGAGCTAGGGCAGTTAAATCAGTCCCAAGTTGGTCTAGGGTCGGTGTGCGTGTCACAACACGACCTGCGCTGCGAGCTCGTACAGCTTCTTGTCTGATAACTCGACTAACTTCTTCACGTGCTCGCTCCAAAGTGATACCAAAGCTCTCTAATACGTTACACGCTACCCCGTCAGTCTCACGCAGCAAACCAAGCAGAAGATGCTCTACACCTATGTAGCTTGAGTTAAGACGGCGCGCTTCGTCTACCGCAAACTCGATAGCTCTTTTCGCTCGAGGAGCAAGATCAACGTCTCCACCAGTAGTTCGGCGCTCGACTTTTCCGATCACAAACTCCACAGCCGCCTGTATCTTGCTCATCGAGACACCAAAATTACTGAGAACCTTTACCACGATGCCTGAGTCTTCCCCAGTTATCCCCAACAATATATGCTCAGTATCAATATAATTGTGGCCTAGGCGTTGTGCTTCTGTCTGAGCTCGACTCAGAACTCTACGAGCACCTTCGGAAAACCTTTCAAAACCTGTGCTCATTTTACCTCATTCGTAATCCTTGTTTAAAGTATAGACTATGCCAACATCCTCGTCAACAAGCTAGCGTACCTTTATTTGCGAAGTTTTTTTGTATAATCTCAGTGGTATGTTTTGGCACCTAGCGACCTTTTCCCAGTTTTCGGGTAAAATTGAGTAATCTTTTTGCCTATCTGTCTTTAGCTTTGCGAAAAGACGACTTTGAGCTCAGTCCTAGAACTTTGACAGCCTGATTAAGAGTGATATTATGGAGGGAAATTTGAAACCACAGATAATCGCTATAGACGGGCCTGTAGCAGTAGGCAAGAGCAGCGTCGGCTCACTGCTAGCAAAAAGGTTAGGATATGCTTTCTTCGACACAGGGATGATGTATCGGGCGTTTACTTGGAAGGTCATCAAATTGGGGATCCCTCCAACAGATGAACACAAACTTTGTGAATTGGCTAGTAGCACTAAATTTAATTTTATTCCTTTAAAAGGATGTAACCTCTCTCCTTTCATAGACAATGAAGACGTCTCCTCCAACTTGTTCTGCCCTGAAGTAGAAAGACTTGTCCCTTTAGTAGCGAAGATACCCGGAGTACGCCAAACATTGATGCAAGAACAACGCAAACTAGCCCAGAGAGGAAAGATAGTGATGGCTGGTAGGGATATTGGCACGGTAGTTTTACCCCGGGCAGAATTAAAGATTTTTCTCACTGCATCTACAAAAGAGAGAGCTAAACGTCGCTATAAGGAGCTGCTGGAACGAGGAGAGAATTCGAGCTTAGAGGATGTCCTCGCTGATTTACAGAAACGAGACGAAATGGATGCTCATAGAACTATCTCACCTCTTAAACCGGCTGAGGATGCCATAATTATTGACACCGAAAACCTTAGCCTTGAGCAAGTTGTAAACAAGATATACACTCTAGTAGTAAAAACATGACCTTATCCCAAAAAATTCTTCTAACCATATGTAGACCCTTATTCAGTGCGCTTTTCTCCTGGAAACTTGAAGGAAGAGAAAATATACCCTTAACTGGTCCATTGATTCTGGTAGCTAATCATGTTCATCTCCTCGATCCGTTTTTCCTTTTGTTTAGCTCCCCACGTTGGATTAATTTCTTAGCAAAGGAAGAGCTTTTTCGCTCTCCCTTCCTCAGGTTTTGGCTGCGCTGGGCAGGCTCCCTACCCATAAACCGTAAAGGCAAGATTGGAGAAAAACAAAGAATGCTCAAAGAAGCCCAAGAAGCCCTGCACAAAGGAATGATCGTGGGAATGTTCCCAGAGGGCAGCAGAAGCCATGATGGCAAACTCAGAAGGGGTAAAGTAGGCTCTGCAGTCATAGCCTCGAAGATGGACGTCCCTATTCTTCCCGTTGGCATTATTGGCACAGACAGGATCAAAGGTATAAGCTGGCTATGGAAACGTCCAAAGGTGATTGTCAATATTGGTAGACCATTTAAACTGCCTCCAACCTATGGTGCGATGAACAAGGCACAAATGCAATCGTTAACCACACAAGTAATGCAGGAAATCGCTTCGCTTTTGCCGCCTGAATATCAGGGTGAGTATGGAAAACATAACGATTCAGAAGGCTGAGAGACTGGGCCTATGTTTTGGAGTCAAACGAGCTATCACGGTCTTGAAGACCGCGGTTAACAAATATGGACGAATAGAAACGCTGGGGCCTTTAGCACACAATCGCTTGTTAGTGGAAACATTAGCCAACCTTGGAATAAAGCCCGTAAACCGTCTCAACCAGGTCCAAGGCAGCGTTTTAGCTATCACTACTCATGGCACAGACCCAACCACATTGTCTGAGGTCAGAGCCCGTCAACTTACCATCATTGACACCACCTGCCCCATAGTTCGTAAAGCCCAAAAGAGAGCCAACGAATTAAGCGAAGCTGGTTTTCACGTTATCATATTCGGCGAGGCAGGACACTCCGAAGTCAAAGGATTACTAGGTTGGACAGGAGGTAAAGGCATAGCTACCCTCAACGTCGAGCATCTGGACGAGATAGAACCGTTATCGCGCGTGGGTATTATCTCCCAGACGACCCAAACTTATTCAGATTTTATCGAATTTATCAAACACTTTATGGACAAGGTAGGCCCCAAAGCTGAGGAAATACGCATTATTAATACTTTATGTAAAGTAACACGAGGCCAGCAAGAGGCTGCCGTAAGACTGGCTCGCAAGAGCCAACTCATGATAGTAGTAGGGGGACATAATAGTGCCAATACCAGGCATCTTGTTCAAATATGCTCACCATTAGTAGAAACCCACTTAGTGGAAACGGCAGACGAGGTCAATGACTCCTGGCTCGCAGGAAAACACCGCATTGGCATTACCGCTGGAGCATCTACTCCGGATGAAGTCGTAGATGAACTGATAGCTAAACTGAGGTCTCTGCAATCGTCGAACTAGAGATATGCGTGTTACGACTTCTCGAACACCTAGTGAGCGACTTACCCGAGTTTGGCATCCAACTTCCTGCCACCAATAAGGTGAAGATGAAGATGCGGGACTACCTGTCCTCCTTCAGGACCACAATTTATCACCAAACGGTATCCCTTCTTATCTATCCCTTCTTTCTCAGCCAAGTTTTTAGCTATGATTATAAGCCGTCCGGCAAGTTTTTCCTGTCCTTCTTTAAGCTCGGCAGAAGAAGAAATATGCATTTTGGGTATAACTAGCACATGTGTAGGAGCTTTGGGAGCAATATCTCTGAAAGCTAAAAATTCTTCATCTTGATAAACTATGGTGCTAGGTAGCTCACCAGCCACAATTCGACAAAAAATACATTCTTCAGCCATATTCAAACTCCTTCAAAATATTACACCTCGATGTCGTAAACTATCAATTTCCTTCTGTTTATAGCCTAGTTCTTGCAATACTTCATCAGTATGTTCCCCGGGAAGAGGCGACAAACTCCTCACCTTACCCGGAGTGTCTAACAGTTTAGGAGCTATACCAACTTGCTTTATCTTACCCCAAGTGGGATGTTCTATCTCTATCGCCATGTGGCGATGAAGCACCTGAGGATCATTGAAAACCTCTTCTGGTGTATAAACTTTTCCGGCGGGAATATTGTTACGATTCAATAGCTCAAACCATTCATCCCTTGTCTTAGTTAGGAAAACTTGCTTCAAAAAAGAGCGGATTTCGTCCCACTTCGCACCTTCCGGCCTATGAAAGGTGTGTTCGATAGCAAAATGATAGGATATGTATTCCTCCTTACCCAAAAGTCGGCAGAGATTCTCCCAAAAATGTGGTTCGAGGCAACCGATGGTAATATATTTACCATCTTTGGTTTCGTATATTCCATAATAAGGATAGGCACCGTGAAGCCAAGATTCCCCTCTCTTTAACACCGACCCGTCAAAAAAGTAACCACAATTGAACCACGTCATGAGAGAAATTGCTCCATCTAGATAGGCTACATCCACATGTTGCCCCTTGCCTGTTTTGTTCCTCGCCATTAAAGCCGCCAAAATACCCAAAGCCCCGTACAAAGCCGCCCCAGCGAAATCAGCCACCAGATTCAAGGGGATAACGGGAGGGCCTTCACTAGACCCGATTAGCCCCAGGATACCAGCCATAGCTATATAGTTGATATCATGTCCAGGAAATGTATGGTAAGGCCCATCCTGACCATAGCCACTGAGCGAGCAGTAAACGACCTTAGGATTTAGCTTACTTATCGTTTCGTAATCTATACCTAAGCGCTTGACAACCCCTGGTCTGAAACCCTCGACAATAACATCTGCCCGCTGAGAAAGGCGGTAAAATACCTCTCGTCCAGCCTCTGATTTAAGGTTGATCACAATGCTTTTCTTGTTACGATTGGGAGCATAATAAGCTGCTCTCTTTTCGCTCTCCTCCCCTTGAGAAAATTGCCACGACTTCCTTAACTCAGCTACTTCCGGTGCCTCAACTTCCAGCACCTCAGCACCCAAATCCCCCAGAAGCATGGTGCAGAACTTACCTGGGATCAGCCTTGACAAATCCAAAATTCTTATACCTTCCAAAGCTAACATCTCCGTCCTCGAAACTTGATGGTTGCCTATTATAAGCGATTAAGGTGAAATTTTGCATTTTTGGTCTAAATATGTTAAATTAAATAAAAAGCTTCCAAGCGAAAGGTGGGTGATGCCCACTTTTTTGTTAAATATTGAATATAGTATAGAAAGTAAAAGAGAATGGGAAGATGAAAACAGAGCTTAAGGCTGCTATTACTCAGCTTTCAGCCGAGAGGAATTTGCCTAAAGAGGTAGTCTTGGCTGCTTTGGAATCGGCACTGGCCTCGGCATATAAAAAAGATACATTATCTCGAGACCAAGACGTGGTAGTAAAAGTTGATCCTGAAAGCGGGGAAATCAATTTCTATATCCAAAAGACTGTAGTTGAATCGGTTGAGAACCCAAACCGTGAAATCTCCATTGAAGAAGCTCGAAAATTACGGGCTACAGCACAAGTCGGTGATGTAATAGCCATAAAATGTACACCGAGAAATATTGGTCGTATCGCGGCCCA
The DNA here is from genome assembly GCA_036834125.1 of Chloroflexota bacterium. Lineage (GTDB taxonomy): Bacteria > Chloroflexota > Dehalococcoidia > GIF9 > AB-539-J10 > RBG-13-51-36. The sequence continues at coordinate 40,819 of DAITOK010000007.1, forward strand.
AGCAGCAAAACACGTTGTGCTGCAACGGCTGCGGGAGGCAGAACATCGTATTATCTATGAAGAACTCGCTGATAAAGAAGGAAAGCTTGTCACTGGAACGATTCAATTTATTGAACCTAAACGAATCTACGTACGACTGAATAGAACAGAGGCAATATTTCCTTCCAGTGAACAAGTGCCCAATGAACACTATTACAAAGGGCAGAGACTCAAATTTTATCTGCTTGAGATAGCTCGTCAAGGAAGCAAAGAGCCTCAAATAATAATTTCGCGCTCCCATCCTAACTTGATACGCCGTCTTTTTGAACTGGAAATCCCCGAAGTTCATAATGGAATTGTGGAGCTAAAAGCCATAGCTCGTGAAGCAGGCTATCGAAGTAAAGTGGCAGTGACAACAACCCAGAAGAATGTTGATCCTGTAGGCTGTTGCCTTGGCCCACGTGGCATACGACTCCAAAGCATCATTAATGAACTAAATGGCGAAAAGATAGACGTTATTCAATGGCATGCTGACCCTGTGGCATTTATCTCCAACTCCCTAAGCCCAGCACAAGTGGCAAACATTAGAATTGATGAGGCAACAAAGACAGCTACTGTAATTGTCCCAGACAAGCAACTTTCCCTGGCTATAGGTAAGGAGGGACAAAATGCCAGACTAGCGGCGAAACTTACAGGTTGGCGGATTGATATAAAAAGCGTCTCCGCTATAGAGGCAGAAAAAGTTGTTACGGCTCCACCACGACGAAAAACTGAGGTGATGGAAGCCATTCTACCTGAGGTTGAGGAAAAGAAACCAGGTGAAACAGAAACAGAGCCAGCTGAAGCAATTGAAGTAAAGGACCTAGCGGCATTGATTCCATCAGAACTCGAAACTCCACCTGAAAAACCCGAAGAGAAACAAATTCGCTTTGCCGAGGATATTTTGGAGAAACAAGTAAAAGCAGAAATACCTAGCAAGGCAAAAACTGGAACCAAAGGCAAGAAAAAGGGGAAAGTATTAAGATATAAAGAAGAAGATGAGTATTTTGTTACAGAAGAAGATGAGGAATAAGCACTTACCTCAGCGTACTTGCATAGCTTGTAAACAGGTTAAAGAAAAGAAGACTTTGATTCGCTTAGTCTGTGTTGAGAATGGAGCAGTGGAGGTAGATATATCTGGAAAGAAATCAGGCAGGGGTGCTTACTTGTGTCCCCAAAAAACTTGCTGGGAGTTAGCACTAAAGAAAAACCGGCTGGATTATGCGCTAAGAACAAAAATCCCTGCTGCCAACAAACAAAATTTACTTGAATACAGCAGGAACTTGGTGGAGAGGAGCTAAATTTGGATGACAGCAGACCGAAATTGAAAGAAACTACACCCAAAATTGAACTCCCGCCTTCCATAACCGTGCGGCAGCTAGCTGATCTCCTAAAAGTAGAGCCGGTAAAAGTAATCAAGCAGCTTATGCGCAAAGGCATTATGGTTAATATTAATCAGACCCTCGACTTTGATACTGCCAGCGCTACAGCTTCAGGCTTCGGCTATTCTGTTAAACGGGCAAAGGAGCGTAGTACTCTGCTCACCAGAAAAGAACAGGTAAAGGGGAAGCTGTCAGCACGCCCTCCCGTAGTTACTGTTATGGGACATGTTGACCACGGCAAAACTACTCTCCTTGATGCCATCAGAAAAACTAATGTAGCTGCTCGCGAAGCAGGAGCAATTACTCAACACATTGGTGCCTATCAAGTCTCAGTGAATGGACGCAAAATCACATTTCTAGATACACCAGGTCATGAAGCTTTCACTGCCATGAGAGCCCGCGGGGCACAAGTAACCGACATTGTGACCTTAGTTGTAGCCGCCGATGACGGCGTCATGCCGCAAACTGTGGAAGCTATAAACCATGCCAAAGCCGCTAAGGTACCCATTGTAGTGGCTATCAATAAGATTGATAAACCTAATGCTAATCTAGAACGCATAAAACAACAGCTTGCCGACCTAGGTTTGATTATAGAAGAATGGGGTGGTGACACTGTTTGCGTACCTATATCAGCCAAGCAAGGAAAAGGAATACCGGATTTATTGGAAAACTTGTTTCTAGTTGCTGACATATTAGAACTCAAAGCTGATCCTGAAGGCGCGGCTGACGGGGTAGTTATTGAAGCTAGGCTAGATAAGACTCGAGGGCCTTTAGCTACTCTCCTTGTCCAGAAGGGTACTCTTAAACGAGGCGATATTGTAGTAGCCGGTAGCACTTGGGGCAAGGTAAAGGCTATGTTCGATGACATAGGAAAACACGTTCACAAAGCTGAACCTTCCACCCCGGTGGAAGTCTTGGGCTTGAATGAAGTGCCAAAGGCTGGAGACCTTTTTATGGTGGTCGGCACTGAGCACGAAGCACGTAGCCTTGCTGAAAAACGCAAAAAACCAAAAACACGCTCTGCTTTAAGTTTAAGCACTCTTTCTAGTCAAATAAGCGATGGACAAATAAAAGAGCTCAACATAATTCTGAAAACAGATGTCGAAGGTAGTATCGAACCTATAAGAACATCCATCGAAAAATTAGGCACGGAGAAGTCAATAGCCAGAATCATTCACGCCGCTAGTGGGAGTATCACGGAAAGTGATGTGCTTTTAGCTTCAGCCTCAAAAGGCATTATCATCGGTTTTAACACTTCTACCGCACCTGGAGCAACACAATTAGCCAAGGAAGAAGGTGTGAGCATACAAAACTATGATGTAATCTACAAACTGATAGAAGACGTGGACAAGACATTAAAGGGGATGCTTGAGCCAGTGTATGCTGAAGTGCTTTGCGGACGCGCTGAAGTGAGAGCTGTTTTCCCCAGTGGCAAGTTAGGCAAGGTGGCTGGCCTTCATGTTGTGGAAGGGAAAGCTTATAGGGACGCCCAGATCAAAATATTGCGACAGAATAAACTTGTATGTGAATCACGAGTCTCAAGTTTAAGGCGGTTCAAAGATGACGTCACCGAGGTTACTGCCGGACTGGAATGTGGTCTGGGTGCAGAAGGGACTACCGATTTTCAAGTCGGCGATATTGTTGAATTTTACCGGAAAGAAAGAACAAACTAGCTGGCAGACACGATAAAACGAGGTTCGTCACAGGAACCAAATGAGAGACTCAAATGAGCAGACGAAGCGAACGAACAGGCAAACTAATCCAGCGGGAAATTAGCCAGCTACTTGAGCGTGTGGTAAACGACCCTAGATTAAGCAAACTTATCTCGGTGACAGAAGTGTCTCTTTCTCCTGACCTTAAGCATGCCAAAATATATGTTAGTACACTGGGTAACGAAGTGAGCAAGGAAGATATGATGGCAGGTTTAAACCACGCCGCAGGATTCTTGCGCAGAGAACTGGCAATACACTTAAAATTGAAACACACACCCGAACTCAGCTTCCATTACGATGATTCTATTGAGCGAGGAGCAAGACTACTGAAACTGATGGGAGAGCTGAAAAAGACTGAATAGCCATATTGATTTCCTGCTAGGACTATTCTTGATAGTATTGACATTAGTAACCATAGATGTAAAATAGGTAAGGTTTAACGCGATAGCGGTTTTTCGGTATCTACATTTATACTTATCGTAGAGGTGAAAAATGGGAACAATAAACGTAGCTATCATAGGTGTTGGGAATTGTGCCTCTTCATTAGTCCAAGGAGTATGTTACTACAAAGATGCCAAAGAAGATGAATTTATCCCCGGACTAATGCACGTTAACCTCGGAGGCTATCATATATCTGATATAAACTTCGTAGCTGCCTTTGACATTGACAAAAACAAAGTCGGCAAAGATCTAGCCGAGGCTATTTTCACTGAACCAAACAACACAATTAAATTCTGCGATGTACCCAGGACAGGTGTTCGAGTTGAGCGAGGCATGACCCATGATGGGATTGGTAAATATTTATCTCAAATTATCACCAAGGCGCAAGGTTCCACTGCTAATATTGTAGAGATCCTTAAGAAGACCAAAACAGATGTGGTAGTTAACTACTTACCTGTAGGAAGCGAGGAGGCGACTAAATGGTATGTAGAGCAAGTACTCACCGCCGGCTGTGGCTTTGTCAATTGTATACCTGTCTTTATTGCTCGTGAGCCTTATTGGCAAAATCGCTTTGCCGAGCGTGGATTACCTGTGATCGGTGATGATATCAAGTCCCAAGTTGGTGCCACCATCACTCATCGAGTACTAACCAAGCTTTTCCGTGACCGCGGAGTCAAGCTAGAGCGAACCTATCAATTGAATTTTGGCGGTAATACTGACTTCTTAAACATGCTGGAACGCGAGCGACTGGAATCCAAAAAAATTTCCAAGACTAATGCTGTTACCTCACAATTAGATTATGATATTGGTTCCGATAACATCCATATTGGCCCCAGTGATTATGTGCCTTGGTTAGCCGACCGTAAATTCTGTTATTTAAGGATGGAAGGACGTACTTTCGGCGATGTGCCCTTGAATTTAGAGTTGAAGTTAGAGGTTTGGGATAGTCCCAATTCAGCCGGGGTAGTTATTGATGCTATTAGATGCTGCAAGCTGGCTTTAGACCGTGGCTTGAGCGGGACTATAGTTGCTCCTTCAGCTTATTTCATGAAATCCCCACCGATTCAGTATTCCGACGAAGAAGCCCGCATAAGAACTGAAGAATTTATCGTGGGACAAGAGCAACAAGAACCTATCACTTTACCTGAGTTAGAATCAGCTAAAATCAAGGGATAAAAAACACTCTTGCCCCAAACACAAACCTGCAACAAAGCATATTACAAATTGTATGAGACCTATTACAGAAGCTGAGTACGTCTGAGAAAGGCTATAACTTGCTCGAAGTTTCCCTCTCTACCATGTGGGCTAAAGGTAGGTTTAGCCACATGGCAGAATTTGTTGCTAAAGCTAGAGCATTAGGCTTTACTCACATAGAGCCAAATACTTTAGTTTCTTCAGCAATGCTTAGTGAGCTTCTTAAAACCTCAGTCCCTATTTCAAGCATCCATTCTCCTTGTCCAGCAATACCGTCATCTAAAGGAATCCCTACAAGTAGCCTTTCCTTAAGCTCCTTGGACGAGAGCGAGCGAATAGAAGCAGTTAGCTTTGCTAAAAAAACGATTGACCTAGCAGCAAGTGTAGGTGCCCGAGCTATTGTTCTTCATATGGGTGAAGTGCCAGTTGACCTGAGTTTGCAGGATAAACTGTATCAGCTCTGTGAAGGAGACTACACACAAACTACAGAATATAGCCAAGTCAAAGAAAAACTGGTTTATCAGCGTACATCACAAGCTCCTCGTTACCTCGATGCTGCAAGGAAAAGCCTTCTGGAGCTCAGTGAATACACCCGTCAAAAAGGTATAATGCTTGGACTTGAGACCAGATTCCATCCTAACGAGATACCTAATATAGACGAGATGGCGGAGCTGCTTAACGGGGCACCACAAAACGTAGTGGGCTACTGGCATGATGCAGGACATGCTCGAGTTCAACAACAACTCGGGTTTAGTTTGCATGAAGAATGGCTTTCACGGTTTAAAGACAGACTAATCGGCATTCACTTACATGATATTCGGGGCATCTCTGACCACCATGCTCCTGGGAAAGGCAATATGGATTGGGAAATGATAGCTAGGTACTTACCTGCAGGAATAATAAAAGTTTGTGAAATCGGCGAGTGGAATGACGAAGAGCGATTAAAACATGTAGTCAAATTCCTCCAAGATAAAGGAATATTAAACTAAACTCAGAAAGTCGCCAGATTTTTCGCGAAGCGATTTAGCCAGAGGGTTTGCATGAATCTGGAAGATATTAGACGGAACTTAGCCACCTCGATTACCAATCCCGCGGTCAGGATTTTGAGCAAAAGCAGGATAACCCCTAACACTTTAACTTTTATGAACCTGGCTCTGAGCATAGCGGCAGCTTGCGTCATCGCTACAGGACAATTTGTTATTGGAGGAATTTTAGTCTTGGTCTCAGGCTTATTTGACCTTCTTGATGGAGCCTTAGCTCGCATCACCAAGCGAACTACAAAATTTGGCGCCATTTTAGATTCAACAGTCGACCGAGTTTCTGAAGCCGCAGTATTCTCCGGTCTCCTGATTTGGTATATACGCCAAGAAACTGGTTTGCAAATCGCGCTTGTACTTATTATCGCTGTTCTGGTTGGCTCTTTCCTGATCAGCTATATAAGAGCTAGAGCAGAGGGAGTTGGCTTGCAATGTCAAGTCGGCTTGTTTACCAGAGCAGAACGGGTTATAGTATTAGCAATAGGGCTGCTGATAAATCGGGTTTTCATTGTTCTATGTATTCTAGTCATCTTTGTCTTTATCACTGTGGTACAGAGGTTAGTTTACCTAGGAAAGCAAGGGAAAGGTTAAAAGGTGGTTAAGTGGCTGTTATAGCTGTTGTAGGAAGTCAGTGGGGCGACGAAGGCAAAGGAAAGGTAATTGACCTCTTGGCTGAGAGAGCACAGGTAGTAGCTCGTTTCTCGGGGGGAGATAACGCTGGTCACACTGTTATTAACCCTTATGGAGAGTTCCGACTGCACCTAGTCCCCTCAGGTATCTTCTATCGCCAAGTGACTTGCATTATCGGTAATGGAGTTGCCATCAATCCAGCGGTACTTCTTAAAGAAATAAGCGACCTGCGTAAGCATGGCGTTGATACAAGTCGGCTTTTTATTAGTGACCGCGCTCATTTGATTATGCCCTACCATACTCTCCTTGATAAACTGGAAGAGGAAAGGCGCAGTAAAGAAGCGCTAGGCACTACACTCAGAGGCATTGGCCCTGTTTTCTCCGACAAAGTAGCTCGCTTAGGAATCCGCGTGGGAGATCTATTAGACAAGGATGTATTTCTAAATCGGTTGAAGTTTACTCTAGAGCTCAAAAATATTATTCTGACCAAGGTATATCAAGCGCCGCCTCTATCCCTAGAGGAGATTTACCAGCAATATTGTTACTATGCGGAACAGCTAATTCCCTTTATTCGGGAAACTAGCTCTATAATTCGCGAGACAGTGGCAAAAGGAGAGCTCGTTTTACTGGAAGGTGCCCAAGGAGCCTTGCTTGACCCTGACTTTGGTACTTACCCTTATGTGACCTCGTCCTCACCTTTAGCCGGAGCTGGCTGTATCGGAGTGGGTTTGGGACCGAGGCAAATTGACCGTGTCATAGGCGTGTTTAAAGCATATTGCACCAGGGTAGGAGCTGGACCCATGCCCACAGAACTCAAAGACCAAATTGGGGACTTCATCCGGCAAAAAGCTCATGAATATGGTGCGACCACAGGAAGGCCACGGAGATGTGGTTGGTTCGACGCTGTAGCAGGTCGGTTTAGTGTTCAGGTCAATGGTCTGACTGAGATAGCTTTAACCCACCTAGATATCTACGACAGCTTTTCCACAATTAAAATATGCACTGCCTACAAATTCAAAAATGAAATCTTAACTTCTTTCCCCTGCGATATCGCGACCTTGGAGAAATGCCAACCCATCTATGAGGAACTAGATGGCTGGCAAGAATCCATCAGTAGCATTCGAAATTTCCAAAAGCTACCACGTGGAGCTCGCAATTACATATCTCGCCTTGAGGCTCTCCTTTCTTGCCCCATTACCCTCGTTTCTGTTGGACCGGATAGAAGACAGGTGATCGAAAAGAGGGCTTAATTTGACTCCCGAAATCCCCAAAAGGGATAAATTCAGGAGTTCTTAACTGGCAGGAACAGACACGTTCCCACTGTACGTAATGTTTCGGAATTAGAAAATCACACATTCAGAGTCTAACGAGGAATAGGTAAATCTATCTTATAATTCTTAAGTGTTGTTTGCACAGTAGCAGCTGATTTTTCATCAAGTTCAGTCAGAGGCAAGCGAGGTTTACCCACCGGAAAACCAACATAGTTTAAAGCCCACTTGACAGGCATAGGGTTGGAAACAATGAACAGAGCATTCATCAGCGGTAACAACTGACGATGAATTTTTGCTGCCTCTTGTATCTTACCGCTCAGAAATTTTTCAATCATGTTCTTTATCTGCTTCCCTACCAGATGAGAAGCGATGCTAATCACACCATACCCACCTAAAGCAAGAATTGGGAAGGTATCGCTGTCATTGCCACTGTAGACCAAGAAACCTTTCCTTGTTCCTTGAATGATCTCAGCTATCTGCCCGAAATTGCCACTAGCTTCCTTAACACCTACGATGTTATCAATTTGGCTTAGCTTTATTACCGTCTCAGCAGCGAGATTAGTGACCGTTCGTGATGGCACATTATATAAGATGCAAGGTAGTACCGTACTTTGGGCAATGGCTTTGAAATGTTCCCATAAACCTTGCTGGGTTGGCCGATTATAATAGGGGACTACCAATAGACAAGCATCCACACCGATTTTTTCCGCCTCTTTAGTTAATTCCTGACTTTCTTTCGTATTATAGCTGCCTGTGCCAGCTACCACTGCCCCACGATTACCTACCGCGGACTTGGTTTCTGCAAAAAGGCGTAGCTTCTCGTCTCGGCTCAGAGTGGGAGACTCTCCTGTGGTACCTGACACTACTACACCATCGCTACCCGAATCTAGCAAAGCCAACGCCAATCTTCTAGCTTGTTGATAGTCAACCCTGCCTCGAGGATCAAAAGGCGTCACCATAGCCGTTAGTACACGACCAAACATACCGGTACCTCCAGATTCAAAGACTTTCTTGGAGAACCACTGGTTTACTATCCAAACCGACGAGACTTCTCCTAGGACTTATCCACCCTCTTTTTATCCCTTCTTCAGCAATTTGCACGGTGTTTAGTGCCGCTCCTTTACGTACGTTATCTGCCACTATCCACATAACCAGCGCATTTGGCTGCGAGACGTCTTTCCTGATTCGTCCTACAAATACATGGTCTGACCCAGTTGCCGCCCAAGGCTGAGGAAAAAAACTGACAGTAGGATCATCAAGCACTCTGACTCCCGGAGCTTGAGCTAAAATTTTTCTTGCTTCTTCGGGGGTGGTAGACGAGCTAAATTCTACGTTAACTGATTCACAATGCCCGAACCAAACAGGGACTCGAACACAGGTAGCCGAAATAGCTATGTCTTCCGTATGCAGTATTTTCCGCATTTCTTCCGCAAGTGCTTGCTCTTCTCTGGTATATCCATTATCTGAAAAGACGCCTATTTCTGGCAATATATTAAAGGCTATTTGGTGAGAATAGACATGAGGACAAATGCGACGTCCTTCTAAAACTAACCGCGCTTGATTAGTCAATTCTCTTAAACCAGCACCACCACTACCTGATACCGATTCATAAGTACTTACCACAATTCGTTTTATAGGGTTGACCTTATGCAACGGATAAAGCGCCACCACCATCTGGACTGTAGCACTATTGGGACTAGCGATTATTCCTCTATGCCATTCAATGTCTTCAAGATTGACTTCGGGGACCACTAGAGGCACTGCAGGGTCTGCTCTGAAAGCAGCACTATTATCAATGACCACAGATCCAGCTTCAACAGCCCAAGACGATAACCTCCGACTAACCTCGTCACCGGCACAGAAAAAAGCAATATCTACATCGCGAAACGCCTCCGGTTTCGCCTTTTTTGTTTCTATTCTTTCGTGATTAAAGAGGAGCTTCACTTCTGAAGAATGCTCAGGAATTAATATTCGGATAGAAGCCACAGGGAATTTCCGTTGCTCGAGTATCTTTATAATTTCTTGCCCAACAACGTCGTTAGCCCCAATAATAGCTATGTTGAACCTTTCCATAGTACTCTATAGCTTTAGCAAAGTATCTAATCCATAGATTAACCCTTTGCGTCTTACCACCTTCTTAATCGCTAGAATCACGCCGGGAATGTAACACTCCCGACTCATGGCATTATGGCGTAAGCTTAGAGTTTCGCCAGCTCCACTAAATATAACTTCCTGCCCAGCCATAAACCCCGGTAACCTCAGACTATGGATAGCTATACCATCCATCTGCCCTCCCCGAGTATTGCTGAGCACCTCACGTTCAACCACGGGATATACAAAGGGTTTATCTCGCACTTGTAACATTGCTTTGGCTGTAGCCATAGCAGTTCCCGAAGGAGCATCAGCCTTTTTTTCATGATGCATTTCGATAATTTCGGCATACTCAAAAAACTTAGCTGCAATTTTCGATAGCTGTATCAAAAGTGCTGCCCCCAGTGAAAAGTTAGGTGCCACCACTACTCCCACCTTATAAGTTCGGCTTAGTTGTTCAATTTCAGCCAGGTTCTCCTCAGAGAGACCAGTTGTGCCGATAACCATATTCACCTTTTGCTTCAAAGTAACTCGAGCTGCTGCCATACAAGCTTCAGCATTAGTGAAATCCACCACTACATCAGCATCACAGGTCTTTAAAAGTGAGCTTAGATTGGAAGAAAAAGGTATTAACTGAGAAGCCTCAGCCAAAGGCAGATACTGTTGAGTTACTTCCTTCTCCACAGCACCCACCGCCCTTAATTCCGGGTCACGAACCACAGCTTTAGTCACCTCCTGTCCCATCCTCCCTAAAGCACCATTGATAACTACTCTTATAGGTTCCACTTCACACCCCCGTCAATTAAATTTACTTCTCATAATCTCCACGCTGTCTACTCCGTTCGCCTTTATCGTGATGACGAACAAATTTTTCTCGGTGACGCCGTGGAGTAGATGAATCCTTGACTTTGACACCAGGTATACGAGAGAGTCCTTCGAATACCGCCTTGCGTGACAAGTTTATCCTACCAGCACTGTCAATACTAATGACTTTCACCATTACCTCATCACCTACTTTAACCACGTCTTCGACTTGAGACACATGATAGTCAGCTAACTCGCTAATATGAACTAACCCTTCCTTTCCCGGCAAGATTTCCACCATGGCACCAAAGTTGAACAGCCTAGTCACTTTTCCGGTGTAAACTTGCCCTAGCTCCACATCCCGGGTTAAATCCTCTATTATTTTGATTGCTTTCCGAGCCGACTCTTCATTGGAAGAGCCAACAATAACTGTACCATCATTCTTTATATCTATCGTTGTCTTGGTTTCGTCTATAATAGACCTTATCACCCTTCCTCCAGGACCGATGACGCTGCCAATTTTGCTTGGGTCAATTTTTATCTCATACATCCTGGGAGCGTAAGGGCTAAGCTCAGTGCGGCTAGCACTGATAGCTAAAGCCATTTTCCCCAATATTTCTAACCTTGCTTCACGAGCCTGGCTTAAAGCTTCAGCTAAGATGTCAACATCTATCCCCCGTAGTTTGATGTCAAGTTGAAGAGCCGTCAGTCCACGCGCTGTGCCAGCTGCCTTGAAATCCATATCGCCGTAGGCATCTTCCATTCCAGCAATATCGGTTAAAATAACATATTCCTTGTCGCTTCCGGTAACCAGCCCCATGGCTATCCCAGCTACAGATGCCCGAATGGGAACACCAGCATCCATCAGAGCAAGACTTGAGGCACAGGCGCTAGCCATAGATGTGCTCCCATGAGAACTAAGCACTTCCGACACCAGACGTATGGTGTAAGGGAAATTATCTTCTGGGGGTATTACCGGAGCAAGAGCTCGTTCCACTAGAGCGCCATGCCCAATCTCACGTCTACCTACCGTTCCTATCCGTTTCACTTCACCAGTAGAAAATGGCGGGAAATTGTAATGATGCATAAAGCGCTTCGTCTCCTCCAGCCCCAAGCCATCCAGTAACTGTTCACGGCTTGTCGAACCTAACGTGGTAATAGTTAATACCTGAGTTTCGCCACGAGCAAATAACCCTGAGCCGTGGGTGCGAGGAAGGAGTCCGACTTCACAACTAAGAGGACGAATTTCCTTAGGCTGGCGTCCATCTATATGTCGCCTAGTCCCCAATATCCTTTTCCTTACCGCAGTCCTAAGCTGAGACTCAAAAGCAGCATTGATTTCATTTTCAGGAAAAGACCCAATAAGCTTATTCTTTATCTCTTCTTTAAGAGAGACTAACGCCTTCTCTCTTTCTTGTTTCTTAGGTTCATCAAGAACCTGGTTCAACTTTTCATCAAGTATAGAAGTAATTTGGGCTAAAAGTTCAGGAGCAAGCTCCTTAGGTTTGACCTCAATCTTAGCTTTGCCATAAAGTCGCTGTAGCTCTTCCTGAAGCTTGACGATTTCTTGATTCGCTTCATATCCCACCTTAATTGCCTCGAGCAGCAATTCCTCAGGAGCTTCTTTAGCACCTGCCTCTACCATCACCACATTCCCTTTAGTGCTAGCCACAACCAAGTCAAATAAGCTATCTTCCATTTGAGGCAACAAGGGATTCACAACCATGGCATTGTTTATATAACCCACGTGTACAGCTGAGATAGGACCGAGAAACGGAATATCCGATAAGGTTAAAGCTGCTGAAGCCCCGATAAGAGCACACATATCAGGCTCATTCTCTTGGTCCACAGATAACACCGTCGCCACAACTTGAATTTCACGATTGAACTCCTTAGGGATAAGAGGTCGCAAAGAACGATCAATAAGCCGACTTGTTATGATCGCTTCCTCACTAGGACGTCCTTCTCGTCTGATAAAGCTACCTGGTATTTTGCCCGCTGCATAAAGCCTCTCTTCATAATCCACCGTTAACGGCACAAAATCAATCTCTTCTCGAGATTCAGAACTAGCGCAGGCGGTGACCAGGACAACTGTGTTGCCATACTGAACAGCAACAGCGCCGTTAGCTTGCTGAGCAAATTTCCCTACTTGAATACTGAGAGTCCTACCTGCTACCGAACAGGTGAAAACATCCGACATACTACTCCCTCAAACCCAATCTCTCAATAAGAGAACGATACCGATCGGGCGCCGTCCTGCTCAAATAGCTCAGAAGACGCCTCCTCTGCCCTATCACTCCTTGCAAGGCATGCCGAGAATGTCGGTCCTGCTGGTATAGCTTGAGATGCTCTGTTAAACGATTTATCCTCTCGGTGAGCAAAGCTACCTGCACCTCAACAGACCCACTATCGCTTTCCTTAAGCCTAAATTGGGTAATAATTTCCTTTTTTCTTTCTTTGGTCATTATACAGACTCCCTAAATCAACATCACTGAACTTTGTTTTTCAAACTACCGGACTCCTTTGAAAATCCCACGTTTCCCTCGGGTCGCTAATTAATGTCGTATATCATACCACGACCAAAAAAACTTGTATAGAAATTGTGGTGGCTGAGTACATAGGTGACAGTCGGCTGCGGATTTTAGCAAGCTCC